>CAYFJH010000014.1:19032-39277 GCA_964343385.1 uncultured Novosphingobium sp.
TTGGTTCGCCAGTCGGCGACGGCTGCGACCATGACCGCGCAATCGGCGGGGAGCGCGCGCTTGACCGCATCGTTCATTTGGCGCGCGGTCTCGACGTCGATCCGGTCAACCCCCGGCGGGGTTGCCAGCGTCACCGGACCGCTGACCAGCGTAACCCGCGCGCCAAGGCGGGCGGCGGCAGCGGCAATGGCATAGCCCTGCTGCCCGGACGAGCGATTGGCGATGTAGCGCACCGGGTCGATCGGTTCGTGGGTCGGCCCGGCGGTGACGAGGACGTGGCGGCCGGACAGCGGGCCGTCGCTCGGCTTGACGAAAGGCGGAACCTGCCCGCCGACGGCGACCGGGTGGAAATCACCAGCGATCGGTTCGGGCGGGGCGTTTGCGCCGGAGAGGTGGTTGAGCGCCTCGGGATCGGTCGGCGGGGCAGCCCGGGCCTTGCCCTTGGTGGCGACGAGGCCGGGATTGGGCTCCACTGGGAGCGCAGCTTCGGCTTCGACGGGGGCTTCGTCCTCAAAGGCAATGGGGCCTCTGGATCGCTGGATCAGCGAGGCGGACAGGCCGCCGAGGCCGGAGCCGGAAGGTGCGCTTTCGCCGCCATCGTCGAAATCGGGGAAGTGCGAATGGGTGCGGGCTTCGGCAAAGACCGGGGTCCATTCGCCATCGTCCTGCATCGGCAGGGCGTCGGGGCCGGTGAACCATTCGGCGATCTGGCGCCAGATGGCATCGGGTTCGGGAAGCCGGCCGGGACCAAACTCGCCGCAGGCCATCGGGCCTTCGTCGGGCTCCATCACGCTGACGCCGAGATCGCGCAGGGTGGCGATATTGCGCGCGGTGGCGGGGTGGTCCCACATGCGCACGTTCATCGCAGGCACGGCGAGCACCGGCTTGTCGGTGGCGAGGAGCAGCGTGGTGGCAAGATCGTCGGCAATGCCCGCCGCCATCTTGGCCATGAGGTTGGCCGTGGCGGGGCACACAACGATAAGATCAGCCTGACGCGAGAGCTGGATATGGCCCATCTCGACCTCGTTCCTGAGGTCCCACAGCGTGGTGTGAACGGGGTTTTCCGAAAGCGCGGCGAGCGCCATCGGCGTCACGAACTTTGCCCCGCCATCGGTGAGGACGCAGGTGACCGAGCCGCCGCCCTTGCGGATCATCCGCACCAGCTCGCACGACTTGTAGGCCGCGATGCCGCCGCCGACGATGAGGAGGATTCTGGGTCCCGCCATAACGCTAATGCCTCTGCACCGGGAACGCTGCCCGCACAAGACCGCGCGCGGCCATCGGCGCGAAGGCAAGGCCGATCCACATCGCCGGGGCGACCATCATGCCCCAGTAGTAGTTATCGGGCCGGCCCGCGATCATGAAGGCGGCGCCGTAGCCGGCGTAGAGCAGGGTTCCGAACCTTCCCGCCGCGCTGCGCCAGCCGGCCCAGCCCAGTAGCGCGACCAGCACCAGCGGGGCCGACAGGGCGGTCGGCAGCCAGCGCAGGTTGCTGGAGAGCACGACCAGCGAGAGCCAGCCGTTGAGCCCGCGCAGGGTGAGCCACGAGGCGGAGGGCGGATCGCCGGGCTGGACCAGCGCGGCGACCGTGTGGAGGTGGAGCGCCATCGCGGCGACGAAGGCGAGCGCGAGGGCGGTCCACGCCGCGCCTTCTCTCCAGCGGCGGTGCCACAGGGCATAGGCGGCCATCAGCAGCACGAACGGCAGCGCATGTTCGCGGATCGCCAGCGCGGCGGCGGCGGCAAGCCATGCGCCGATCCAGCGGGCCGGGGCCTGCGCCGGGCGGTGAAGGCCGAAGGCGAGCGCGAGCAATTGCCCCGACCACAGTTCGTGAAGGACAAAGAAATAGCGCGTGGTGCCGATGGAAACGCCAAAGGCCAGCGCCGCCATGGCGATCAGGCGCAGGTCCTTGCCGCCCGGCTCTCCGGCAAGGCGGCGCCACCACGCGAGGAGGACCGCGCCCATCAGCGCGACCGAAAGCGGGATCAGTGCGAAAGGCGGCAGGCTTGCTTCAATCAGTGCCAGCGTGGGCAGGCGCACCGCGAAACCGGGGTGAAGCGGATAGCGGAAGCGGCGGTGCTCCTGCGCGATGACGGCGTAGTAGTGTTCACCGCCGCGCAGGCGTTCGATCACCGCATCGTAGAGCTTGAGGTCGATGTCGCGTTCGCGCGGGGGGGCCGAGGCGCTTGGTCCGGTGAGGCTGGGCGGGGCGGCAATGCCCTCGCCCGAGGTCAGCGGGGTCAGCGCCGCAAGGACGAGCAGCGCAAGCACCAGCGCCAGCAAGGCCCGCGCGGGGCCTTTGCGCCAGGCGGCGAAACGATCATGGGCCGGCGCGGTCATCTCAGGCGGGCTGCCCCGCCAACCGGGGGGCCGGCAGGGCAAAGCCCGCCGCGCGCCACAGCGAAGGCAGGCCCAGCCGGACGAAGGCCGCGCCCATGAACAGCACCGGGGTGATGATGACCCCCCAATAGAAGTTGTTGTCACGCCCCGCGATCATGAAGGCGGCGGAATAGCCGAGCGTGAGCAGGGCCGCGAAAGAGCCCATCGGGCTGCGCCACGCGGTCCAGCCGAACAGGCTCAGCACGACCGCCGGACCCGAGATCCACACCGGGACGAGCGAGAGGAAGGTTGAGTTTGAGACCTTGTAGACCAGCGAGTTAAGCCCACCGAGCACCAGCCACGAGGGCGACAGCGGATCATCGGGGCGGACCTGCGCGTCGGCAAGCTGAAGGTGGACCAGCATGGCAGCGATGAACACCGCGACCAGTCCGCACCACGCAGCGCCCTCGGCCCAGCGGCGGTGCCACAGGGCCCAGACGGCCATGAGCAGAACGAAGGGCAAGGCCAGTTCGCGCACGGCGAGCGCCAATGCGGCGGCAACAAGCGCGCCGAGCCACTTGCCCTGCCCCGGCCGGTGCAGCGCCAGCGACAGCGCGATGAGCTGGGCTGACCAGATTTCGTGAAGGACATTGTAGTGATAGTTGAGCCCGCTCGCGATCCCGCACATCAGGAGCGCGAGGGCCAGCGGGCGGAATTCCTCTGCCCCCGTTTCCACCTGCATCCGCCGCAGCATGGCGATCATCATCGCGGCGAACAGCGCGATCTGGAGGATGATCAGCCCATTGGTGCCGAGCGCCGCCGAAACGAAGGCAAGCGTGGGCAGGCGCACGGTCAGGCCGGGCGCGACGGGATAGGAATTGGCCCGCTGTTCCTCGGTCGCGGCGACATAGTAATTGTCACCCCGCTTCACGCGGGCGGCGATGATCCGGTAGAGCCTCAGGTCGTTGTCGTCCTCCTTGGCCACGGTGGTCTTGCCCTGGGAGTCGGTGACGGTGACCTTGGGCGGCGCGGGCGGCGGCGGCGAATAGCCGGGCGCCCAGGCGGCGAGCACCAGCAGCAGGCCCAGCACCGCCAGCACCAAGCGCGCGGGCAGGCGCTGCCAGTGGGCATAGCGGTCAAAGAAGGGCGCAGGCCCCCTCCCGTTCAGTGCAGCAGCCGCAGGCTCAGCGTGGTCCACGTCAACAGTCCCCCCAATACCCCCGCCAGGAGGTAGCCGAACCAGCTACGCCCGACATGGTTACCACGGGGTTGACGCCGCTCCCAAATCAGCTCGACGTCGGGCAAAGGCGGTTCTTCGGGGGCTCCGCCGCGCGCGGGGAAGCGGTCCTCGATCCGGCGGACCAGTTCGGGGATCCGCGAAAGGGTATCGAAATCGGTCTTGAGCCGCGCGGCGATGGCCGCCTCAGGCCCCAGTTCGTCGCGGATCCAGTTGCCCACGAACGGTGCGGACACGTCCCACATGTTGATCGCGGGATCGAGCGCGGTGGCGAGGCCTTCGACCATGACCATGGTCTTTTGCAGCAGCAGCAGGTGGGGCTGGGTCTGCATGTCGAAATCGCGGGTGATAGCAAACAGCCCGTCGAGCATCTGCCCGACCGAAAGCTCGCTGACCGGCTTGCCGCGCATCGGTTCGCCCACGGCGCGCAGCGCGGTCGCAAATTCATCGACCGAATGGTAGCTCGGCACGTATTGCGCCTCGAAATGGATTTCCGCGACGCGGCGGTAATTGCCGGTGGTGAGGCCATAGAGGATTTCCGCCAGCCACTGCCGCGCCCGCCGGTCGATCCGGCCCATGATCCCGAAGTCGATCGCGACGATAGTGCCGTCGGGGCGGACGAACAGGTTGCCCTGGTGCATGTCGGCGTGGAAAAATCCGGCGCTGATCGCCTGGGTGAGGAAGGCGAGGACCAGCGTGCGTGCCATCGCCGGAAGGTCGTGCCCCGCCTCGCCCAGCGCGGCGAGGTCGCTCATCTTGACCCCGTCAACCCATTCGATGGTCATGACCCGGCCGTTGGTGCGGTCCCAGTCGATCGCGGGGACGTGGTAGCCGGGATAGGCTTCCATCGCCTCCGCCAGTTCGGAAGCGGAGGCGGCTTCGCGGCGCAGGTCAAGCTCGCGCGCGGTCCAACGCTTGAGGTTGGCGACGATCAGGCGCGGACGCAGGCGCTTGGCCTCGCCGCCCAGCCCTTCGAGGTGGGCGGCGGCCCATTCATATGTGCCGATGTCGGAGGCGAACTTTTCCCGGATGCCGGGGCGCAGCACCTTGACCGCAACGGTGCGGCCCTCGATCGTGACGGCCTTGTGGACCTGCGCAATCGAGGCGGCACCGACGGGCTCTTCCTCGATCGAGGAGAACAGCCTTTCCAGCGGAACGCCAAAGCTCGCCTCGATCTCGGCACGCACGGCGGCAAAGCTGACGGGCGGCAGGCTGTCCTGCAGCAGGAGCAGGTTGTGGGCGGCCTCCTCGCCCACGAGGTCGGGCCGGGTAGCAAGGGTCTGCCCCAGCTTGATCGCGGCCGGGCCGACCGCCTGGAACGCACCGGCATAGTCGGGCACACGCGGCTGGACCGTGCCGAGCCGGGCGATCCGGCACAGGCGCTTGACCGGGCCCGGAGTGTTCGTCCCGTGCTCGATGATCCGAAGCGCACCGTGGCGGGCGAGGATACGGCCCCAGCGCAGCAGCCGGAAGATATGCGTCGAAGGGGCGGTCACCTCAGATCTTCCACCCCGAATGGATCGCGACCAGCCCGCCAAGGATCGGCTCTACCTTGGTGCGGACGAACCCGGCATCACGGATCATCCCCTCGAACTCCGGCATCGGCGGAAAGCGGCGGATCGATTCGATCAGGTAGCGGTAGGATTCGGCGTCGCCGGCGATGGCCTTGCCCAGCAGCGGCACCAGCTTGTGCGAATAGGCGTCGTAGGCTTCCTTGAAGCCGGGCCACTGGGTGGTGGAAAATTCGAGGCAGTAGAACCGCCCGCCGCGCCGCAACACGCGGTAGGCCTCGGCCAGGGCGAGGTCGATCCGGGTGACATTGCGGATGCCGAAAGCGATGGTGTAGGCATCGAAGAACTTGTCTCCGAAAGTCAGTTCCTCGGCGTTCTGGCGGCTCCAGACGAGGCCGTCGATACCGCGTTCCATGGCGCGTTCGATGCCCACGTCGAGCATATCCTGGTTGATGTCCGAGACGGTGACCCGGGCCCCTTCGCGCGCCATCCGGAACGCGATGTCGCCGGTGCCGCCGGCCATGTCGAGGATCTCCTCGTCCGCGCGCGGCTTGACCCGCCGCACAAAGCGATCCTTCCACAGGCGGTGAAGCCCGACGCTCATCGCGTCGTTCATCACGTCATAGTTTTTCGCGACGCTCGAAAACACCGCACCGACCCGCCGGGTCTTCTCCTCGGGGGAGACTTCTTCGTAGCCGAAGGAAACATGATCGCTCATGGTGAAGCGCCTTAGAGCCTGTTTCGGCGAGGCGCAAAGGCTGATACTGGCCGTTCATGCCGGAACTGCCCGAAGTCGAAACCACCGTGCGCGGACTGGCGCGCGTCCTTGACGGGGAGCGGCTGACCCGCGTGACCACCCACCGCGAGGGCCTGCGCCGCCCCTTCCCCCCCGAACTGGCGCAGGTGCTGACCGGCGCAACGGTCACCGGGCTGTCGCGGCGGGCTAAATACGGACTGGTCCATGTCGACCGGGGGCAGACCATGGTGTTCCACCTTGGCATGAGCGGGCGCTGGCGGATCGAGCCGGAGAAAATCGGCAAGCACGACCATCTGGTGCTGGAAACCGGCTCCGGACATCGCCTTGCGCTATGCGATCCGCGGCGGTTCGGTTCGGTTGATCTTGTCGAGACCGCAGGGCTGGACCATTGGCCGCCCTTTGCCGCGCTCGGGCCGGAGCCTTTGTCCGACGCCCTGACCCCCGCACACCTTGCCGCAGGGCTCAAGGGGCGCACCGCCGCGATCAAACTAATGCTGCTCAACCAGCGGATCGTGGCCGGGCTCGGCAACATCTATGTCTGCGAGGCGCTCTACCGTGCGCGCATCCATCCGGAGCGTGTGGCGGGCAAGGTAACCCTGCCCGCGCTGCGCCGGCTCGTCCCGGCGATAAAGGGGGTCCTTGCCGAGGCAATCAAGGCCGGCGGCAGCACCCTGCGCGATTTTGTGCGGCCGGATGGCGAGCTTGGCTACTTCTCCAAGCAGTTCGATGTCTATGACCGCGAAGGCCAGCCTTGCCGATCATGCGGCGGTCCGGTCAAACGAAATGCCCAGGGCGGCCGCAGCACGTGGTTCTGCCCAAGCTGCCAGAAATAGGGTGGGTCAGGAGCGCGGCCTGGTCGTCGCCGATAGCCGGGTCGCCCTTATGCTCGATGTTGCCTGCTAAACCATCACGACCATATCCGCCGGCAGCAAGCTGCCGGCGGATATGTCGTTCCAGTCATTCAATACAGATCTGGTCCGATCAGAACTGCGCCCTCACGCCCACCGTGAAGTAGCGCCCGATCGCGTCATCGCGATACAGGCTCGGAAAGCCGCCCCAACCTGGCAGTGACTGGTTCGGCGCGCTGTAGAGCGGCGCAGCCTTGTTGAACAGGTTCTGCACCGACAGGAACATTTCCGTCTTCTTGGCGAACTCCGGCCGCACCGTCAGTGTCAGGTCGGTGTAGGCAACCGACGGCACCTTGCCGTCGGCGAAGACCAGCGAGCGGTCCGCGCTCCGGGCGATCGACGAGCGCCACCGCTCGACCAGATCGATCGAGACCTGACCGACCGTGTAGTTCACGAACCCGGTGAAGCGGTAACGCGGAAGCTGAACCGCGCCGTTAAACAGCCCGTTGATTGCGCCAGACACCTCGAGCACCGGCGTGCCGGGAAGCGACTGCATCCTGTATTCGGGCTGGTAGGCGAAGAGTCCGCGCAGCGAAAGTTGGCCGGATCCGATGGTGGCGCCGTAGTTGACCTCCACGTCCACGCCCTTGGTGCTCAGCTTCGCGGCGTTCAGCGGGCGCGTGAAGTAGGCCGTCGGAGCATTGGCCGGTGTGGTATTGGTGATCGGGAACGGGCGAACGATCAGGCTGCAGAACGGGGAACTGCCGCCGCTGTCGATGCAAAGGCGCTGGACGGTCGGGTCGACCGGGGTGACCTGCGTGATCGCATTCGAAATCTTGAACGAATAGAAATCAACGGCCACCGAGAAGCGCGAACTGGGCTTGAATACTGCTCCGAGCGTCAGTGCGTTCGAGATTTCCGGCTGCAGGTTGGGGTTGGCACCCGTTGTCGCCGGAATATTGGGCGTGGTGCCGGTCAGGATATCGTTGAAGCCCGAAATGAAGGTCTGGGACGGCGCAAAAAGGTCCGTCAGCGTCGGGGCACGGAAGTCGCGCGAGCGGGTGCCGCGAATGGTCAGGCTTTCGACCGGCTGCCAGGTGAAGCCGACCTTCCAGGTGTGGGCGTCACCGACGGTGTCATAGTGAGCGAAGCGATAGGCGCCATTGAGGTTGAACGCCTGCGCGAATGCCGTGTCCTTGAGCAGCGGAACGTCAAATTCCACCGCGCCCTCGTAGACGGTCTGCGCGCGCTTCGGCACGTTCTCGGTAACGTTGAAAATGTAGTCCGACGCCTTCGCGTTGCTGACGTTGCGGATCGTCGCGCGGCGATATTCACCGCTGACCGCCAGGTTGACCGGTCCGGCCCAGGTATCGAACGGCGAACCGACGATCGATCCCGCGATGTCATCGAGGGTGTTGGTCAGGTGATAATTGGTATCGTCGGTAACGTAGTCGTGCGCTGCGACCGTTTCCGATCCCGCGCCGAAGGGATTGATCGGCACGCAGCCGGGGAACAGGTTCGGGGTCGCGAGCGAAGCGCGGCAAACGACCTGGCCACCGGAAACAACCGAATCCAGCGAGGCCGCCAGCTTCGCCGCGTTGATATTGTCGACGAATGTGACGTTCTGCAGCGAATCCGCATGGCTATAGCTGATGTCGAAGTCGAACCGGCCACCGAGCTTGCCCTTGAACCCGGCCATCGCCGACCAGTTGCGCGACTTTGCAAGGTTCTGGGTGCCGACGAAGTCCGCCGACGACTTGAACAGGAGGAATCCCGGTGCCGCAGACAGCCCCGTTGCAACCGAGGGTGCCAGGTACGCGTTGGTCGAAGGGACGAACTGGGCGAGGTAGGTGAACGGGAATGCCGTGCCCTGATTGCGCGATTCGCTGTAGGTTCCCTGGGTGTAGAATTGCACTTCCGGGCTGACGTCGAAGCCAAGCTTGAGGAAGCCCTGCTTGGTCGTCAGCGATGCGGCCACGGACGAGCGGCGGAAATAGAAGCCGTCACCGCCCGATTCATATCCGGGCGAACTGGTGGCGGCACCATGCACGAACGGGCGCACGTTGCCCCCCGGCACGAAGACCTGGCCGGTCAGGCCGGTCGGATCAGGCCCGAAGACCGCAAGGACGCTGCCGCCGGGCGTGGCGATGGTCCAGCGCACATCCGGCGAAATGACGTAGGGATTGGCGGCGGTGCCCTGCCCGGTCGTGAAATAGGACCGACGGGTCACGTCACGCGCGTCGGTGTCAATCAGGCCCGGATTGTCGAAATATTCGACGCTGCCGACGAGGTGCGCCCGGTCGCCGAACAGCTTGGTCCCGAATGCGGCACCGAGCCGCGTCTGGCGATAGTCGCCCTCGGCCGAAATGCCGTTCGAGGCCTGGACCTTCAAACCTTCGAACTTGTCGTCCAGAACGAAGTTGACCACGCCGGTAACGGCGTCCGAACCATAGACCGCCGATGCGCCGCCAGTGACGACTTCGACGCGGCTCACCAGCATCTGCGGGAGAAGGTTCACGTCGACAAGGCCGTCCGCCGACGTCGGCGCAACACGCTTCCCGCCCTGCAGGATCAACGTGCGAGCGGCGCCGAATTCACGCAAATTCAGATAATTGCCCGCGATATTCGCGCTGGCCGGCGCGAACGACAGGCGCTGACCGTTCACCCCGCTGAAGATGGGCAGCTTGTTCAGCGCCTCGGGAAGGTTGGCGGGCGACGCCATGTTGAGCTGCTCGGTCGACACGACCGTCAACGGCGTGGGCGAATCGTCTCCGTTGCGAATGACGCGCGAGCCGGTGACAACGATGACCGGAGCATCGCCGTTCTCGACAGAGTTGTTCGCAGCCGCGTCCTGCGCCCGCGCTGGTGAAATGTGCGCCGCCGTTGCGAGGCAGGCAAGCAAAATAGCTTTCCGAGACATCCTTAAAACCCCCACTATGATCGAATATGATCCGATTTGATCACCTTTTATCGCTTATCACAGTTGGTAAATCAACCCTCATTTGTCACAGGCCACCGCACATGGCGCCCGGCAGGCCAGCCTTCACTGGTTGAAGGGCGGGCTGGAAAGGGGGAGTCTGCCAGGCCGGACGGCGGAGCGCTGCTCCGACCGATGCCGAAAGCACACCGACAACGTCCCGCCGCCAGGGGAAAGGGCCGGGACGCCCATTCCGCCCTCTGCAATCAAACTCTCATTGACGCCGCACGCCTGCTTGGCTAAGGGCCGCGCTTCTTGCGGGCGGCTTCGGCTGTTACCCGCGATTTTGCACACGAATTCACAAGACAGCGCCGCGCCTGCGGCCGAACGTAAGGACAGACATGGCCAATACGCCGCAAGCCCGCAAGCGCATCCGTCGCAACGAGAAGCGCGCCGAGATCAACGGCGCGCGCATCGGTCGCATCCGCACTTTCGTGAAGAAGGTCGAATCGGCCATCGCCGGCGGCGACAAGACCGCGGCGGCGGCGGCCCTGCGCGAAGCACAGCCTGAACTGGATCGCGGCGTCGCTCGCGGCGTGCTTCACAAGAACACTGCCTCGCGCAAGTTGTCGCGCCTGTCGAAGGCCGTTTCGGGTCTTTGATTCGCCCGATTCGCCCCTGACGACAGTCTGGGGAGAGGCACGGATACAGAACACGGTCGGAGGCATTCCTCCGGCCGTTTTGTTTTGCTTCAACACCGTGACAGTGCGCATTGCAGCAAACCGCAGAATTCGTGCGATTCGCATCACCACCTTATAAAAAAATCCCCGAATTCAGGGCGTTTTGAAGACAAAGGCGGAATTCCGGCGGTCTACTGGAGTCAAGGCGGTTTATTTCACTTTTTTTGCAGTCGGGCGCTTGCCCTGATCCAAATCCCGTCCATAAATCGGCCCTGCCCCGAGCGGTTCCGCCCAGGGTATCACGGTACAGAAACAGCGCAGACGTTCGGGAGCCTCGCTCCCGGCGATGGGATGTTTCTGTCCTCCGCAAGCGGGGGCGCGCGGGTTAGACAGAAATCCGGTGGCTTGGCTGGGGGGGCATTCACGCACGTGACACATACAGCATCAGGGGGGGAGCACGCATTGGGCTTGTCCGAAGACGCCGCGCCCAAAGCCAAGGGTGGGGTGCAAAAAGGTAAGCCTAGTGAAGCGCGGATGATGGAAGACCAGGAAGCTCTCGACCTTGCCGCGGATTGGGCGGACATCAGCCAGGGCCTGCGCAAGGACCTGGGGCAGCAGCTTCACAGCCAGTGGATTCGCCCGATCCAGCTCGGCAGCTTCTGCAAGGAAACCGGCACGCTCGACCTGTTCCTGCCGACCGAATTTTCAGCCAACTGGGTGGCGGACCGTTTCGCCGACCGGCTGAGCCTTGCCTGGAAGATCGCCCGCAGCGAAGTGCGCCATGTGCGCATCTCGGTCCACCCGGCTCGGCGCCAGATGCCCGACCTGCGCCTTGCCGGCACCCAGGCCGCCAATGGCCGCCGTCCGGCCAATGACGGCGCTCCGAACTCCGCGATGCCGCAGCCCGCGCCGCTTTCCATGAGCGGCGAGTTCGGGACGCTGGGCCAGCCCCCGATCGGGCTCGACCCCTCGCTGACTTTCGCGACCTTCGTCACCGGCACGGCCAATGTGCTCGCCTGCAACGCGGCACAGCGGATGGCGGCGATCGAAAAGCCGCAGTTCTCGCCGCTCTATCTCAAGGCGGCGACCGGCCAGGGCAAGACCCACCTGCTCCACGCGATCGGCCACGCCTTCCTGCTCAACCATCCGCGCGGCCGCATCTTCTACTGCTCGGCCGAGCGGTTCATGGTCGAATTCGTCCAGGCCCTGCGCCAGAACCAGATGATCGAGTTCAAGTCGCGGCTGCGCGGGTTCGACCTGCTGATGGTTGACGATATCCAGTTCATTATCGGCAAAGCCAGCGCGCAGGAAGAACTGCTCTACACGATCGACGCCCTGCTCAACGAAGGCAAGCGGCTGGTCTTCGCCGCCGACCGCGCCCCGCAGGCGCTGGACGGCGTGGAACAGCGGCTGCTGTCGCGGCTGTCGATGGGCCTTGTCGCCGATATCCAGCCCGCCGACATCGAACTGCGCCGCTCGATCCTCGACAACCGGCTGGCCCGCTTCGCCCCCACCGACGTCCCGGCCGACGTGGTCGAATTCCTCGCCCGGACGATCAACCGCAACGTCCGCGAACTGGTGGGCGGGCTCAACAAACTGATCGCCTATGCCCAGTTGACCGGCCAGAAGGTCTCGCTCCAGCTGGCCGAGGAACAGCTGACCGACATCCTTTCGGCCAACCGCCGCCGGATCACGATCGACGAGATCCAGCGCACCGTCTGCCAGTTCTACCGGGTCGACCGGACCGAAATGGCAAGCAAGCGCCGCGCCCGCGCCGTGGTTCGCCCCCGGCAGGTCGCGATGTATCTCGCCAAGGTGCTGACCCCACGCTCCTACCCGGAGATCGGCCGCAAGTTCGGCGGGCGCGATCATTCGACCGTGATCCACGCGGTGCGCCTGATCGAAGACCTGCGCACCCGCGATGCCGACATGGACGGCGACGTGCGCAGCCTGCTGCGCCAGCTGGAGAGCTGACAGGCCGGGAGGCGTTTTACCGCCTCCCTCCCCTGCCCTTCCTCAGGTTTTGCCCGAGTTATGCCCGTGGTTGTCCGCCGGGTATCCACAAGGATGTGCACAAGGCCTGCCCGCCGTCCGGCGCGCCTGACCCGCCCTTTCCATGGGCCCTTACCTGACCTAAAGCTCGGCGCATGAACCCCGCCCTTGATCGCCTCGCCCCCGACCGCCTCGACCGTTTCGCCCGTCACATCGTCCTGCCCGAAGTCGGCGGTGCCGGACAGGTTGCCCTGACGCGCGCCCATGTCGTGCTGGTAGGCTGCGGCGGGATCGGCAGTCCGGCGCTGCAATATCTGGCGGCGGCCGGGATCGGGCGGCTGACCCTGATCGATGACGACGTGGTCGAGGCGAGCAACCTCCAGCGGCAGACGATTTTCGGCGCGGGCGACATCGGTCTGCGCAAGGCCGACGCGGCGGCGGACTGGGTGCGGCATTTCGACCTGGCGCTGGCGGTCCACGCGCGGGCCCAACGTCTGACCGCGGACAATGCCGGGGCGCTGATTGCCGGGGCCGATGTGGTGCTCGACGGATGCGATAATTTCGCGACGCGGCTGGCGGTGTCGGACGCCTGCGTGGCGGCGGGAATTCCGCTGACGAGCACGGCGCTGGGGCGGTTTCAGGGGCAGATCGGCAACTTTGCCGGGCACCTGCCCGGACAGCCGTGTTATCGCTGTTGGGTGGGCGATGCCTTCGATGCCGAGGATTGCGACACCTGCGCCGCCGACGGCGTGCTGGGGGCCATGGTGGGCATGGTCGGCGCCTTCGGGGCGATGCAGACAATTCGCGTGTTGCTGCAAGGCCACGCGGCGCTGGGCGATCCGCAGTGGGGGCAGCTTCACCTGATCGATGGGCTGGCCCCGAGCCTGCGCTCTATTCGCGTGCCGAAGGACCCTGAATGCCGGGGCTGCGGTGCGTCCTGATCAGCGGAAGCCGATCTTCCTGAGATAGGCGGCGCTGCCCTCGATCGCGGTCTTGATGTCCTCTGCGCGGTCCTGTTCGACGAAGAAATGCTCGACGCCCGATCTGGCGGCAGCCTCGATAATCCGCGGAAGGTCGAGCGAGCCGTCGCCGAGATAGGTCAGGTGCGGGAACAACGAAATCCAGTCCGACGGGCCGCTGCCGTCGCCGGCAAAGCGGTGATGACCCTTCATATCCTTGAGATGGGTCATCTTGTAGCGCCCCTTGTAGCGCGACAGGAGGTCCAGCGGATCGGCACCCCCGGCTACCGTCCAGAAGGTATCGAGTTCGAGAAAGACCGTCGCGGGATCGGTTGCGCCCAGAAGGGTGTGAAGCGGGATGACCCCGTCCACCGGCTTCAGGCCATAGCCGTGGTTATGATAGGCGAAACGAACCCCGTGGCGAGCCGCATCGCGGCCGATCGCGTTGAACAGGTCGGCGGTGCGCTTGTAATCGTCCAGGGTCTTGCGCAGGTCGGCGGGGACCGAAGGCAGGGTGACATAGCGCGCGCCGAGCGCGTGGGCGGCCTTGGCGAGTTCGCCCATGCGGGTTTGCAACGAGAAGATGTCGGTGTGGAGCGAGGGGACCGAGAGGCCGAGGCTGCGGAACAGCTTGCCCGCCTGCGCCGGGGTCCGCCCGAAAAATCCACTGCCGGAAAAGCCCAGACTGGGGGTCACGGCCTTCCAGCTGGCAAGGTTGCGCGGGTCGCTGAACGCGTAGGGACCGTAGGTTTCGACCTCGCGGTAGCCGAGTTTGGCGATCCAGCGGATCGTGCCTTCGAAATCGTCGGCGAGCATCCTGGCGACCGACCACAGCTGGAGCCCGAATTGGCGGGGTCTGGCACGGGCAAGGGCTGGATTTGCCCCGTAAAGAGCGGCCGTGGTGCCTGCGCCGGCAAGGAAATCGCGCCTGTTGATCATTCTCAGGTCCTCTGGCTGGCCGCTATTTCGGCGATGCCTCTCCTTGCTAGGTTGAGCGGGTTAGTTCGTCCACCCATGCCGGCACGATTTGGGTGGCCGTTCCGAAGCGGCTTTCGTCGAACCAGTGCGAGCCTTGGCTGGGCTCGAGATTGAGTTCGAGCGTCTGCGCGCCGAGGTCGCGCGCCATGCGCACGAACCCGGCGGCCGGATGGACCGCGCCCGAGGTGCCGACCGAGACGAACAGGTCGGCGTCGCGCATGGCATCGTGGATTTCGCCCATGCGATAGGGAATTTCGCCGAACCAGACGATGTCGGGCCGCAATGCCGGGGCTCCGCAGGCCGGGCATGGCGGGCGGTGGAGCAACGGGCCGGACCAGTGGCTGCGGGCATTGCAGGCAGTGCACCAGGCGCTGAGGTGTTCGCCGTGCATGTGGAGAACGGCATGGGCCCCCGCCCGCTCGTGCAGGTCGTCAACATTCTGGGTGATTATCAGGACCTTGCCCGGCCATTCCTGCTCCAGCCGCGCCAGCACGTAATGGGCGGCGTTGGGCACCTTGGCCTGAATCGCGGCGCGGCGCATGTCGTAGAAGCGCAGGACCAATTCCGAATCGCGGGCAAAGGCGTCGGGGGTGGCGACGTCCTCGACCCGGTGGTTTTCCCAGAGCCCGCCTTCGGAGCGGAAGGTGTCAATGCCGGATTCGGCAGAGATTCCGGCGCCGGTGAGGATGACGATGTTGCGGACCTTTGGCATTGGAGCCATGAAGCACGGCGTTAGTGAGGTGAGCAATGGCCAGAATCGGGATTATCGGCAGTGCGGGGCGCATGGGCAAGGCGCTGGGCGAGGCTATTGCCTTGGCGGGACAGGATTATTCCGGCGGGATTGACAAGGGCGGCGATGTGGCGGCCTTGGCGGGGGTGAGCGACGTGCTGGTCGATTTTTCGAGCCCGCATGCGCTGGAGGCGAACCTGGATGCGGCGGTGGCGGCGGGGATTCCGATTGTTGTCGGGACCACGGGGCTTGAGGAGCGGCACCACTGGCTGTGCGACCATGCTGCTGAAAAGACGGCGGTTTTGCAGACGGGCAACACCTCGCTCGGGGTCAATATGCTGGCCTATCTGGTGCGTGAGGCGGCGTCCCGGCTGGGCGAGGACTGGGACATCGAGATCGTCGAGACCCATCACCGGATGAAGGTGGACGCTCCTTCAGGCACGGCGCTGCTTTTGGGTGAAGCGGCGGCGCAAGGGCGCTGCATCGACCTTGCAACGGCATCAGAGCGCGGGCGCGACGGGATTACCGGCGCGCGCGAGGCCGGGGCGATCGGTTTTGCCAGTCTGCGCGGCGGGACGGTCGCAGGGGACCACACGGTATACCTTTTGGGCGAGCATGAGCGGATCGCGCTGTCACACCTTGCGGAGAACCGGATGATCTTTGCACGCGGCGCGGTGCGTGCGGCGGAATGGCTGATCGGCAAGGGACCGGGACGCTATACGATGCCGGAAGTGCTGGGCCTTTGAAGCGGGACGAGGTTTTCGAGTTCTTTCGCCGACTGGCCGAGCTTAACCCCTCGCCCGAGACCGAGCTGGAATTCGGCAATCATTACCAGCTCCTCGTCGCGGTGGTGCTTTCGGCCCAGTCGACCGACGTGGGGGTCAACAAGGCGACGCGGGCGCTGTTCCGCGAGGTTAGGACGCCGCAGCAGATGGTCGACCTCGGCGTAGAGGGGCTGAAGGCCCATATCAAGACCATCGGGCTGTTCAATGCCAAGGCGAAAAACGTCATTACGCTGTCGCAGATGCTGGTCGACCTGCATGGGGGCGAGGTTCCGGCGGACCGGGATGCGCTGACCGCGCTGCCGGGCGTGGGGCGCAAGACCGCCAACGTGGTGATGAACTGTGCCTTTGGCGCAGAGACATTTGCGGTCGACACGCATATCTTCCGGGTGGGGAACCGCACCGGGCTGGCGAAAGGCAAGACCCCGCTGGCCGTGGAAAAGCAGCTGGAGAAGAACGTGCCGCAGCCCTTCCGGGTGGGCGCGCACCACTGGCTGATCCTGCACGGGCGCTATGTCTGCAAGGCGAGGACGCCGGAATGCTGGCGCTGTCCGGTGGTGGACCTGTGCGGGTTCAAGGCGAAGGTGCTGGAACGCGGGCGCGCTGCAACCGTTTCGAAGGTAAAGAACGGACGCGCCCCGCCGCAGGCCTGACGGCGCGCCCCGAGCCAAGGAGAGCACCGATGGCCAGCCATCCTACCCCCAGAGCAATGCGTTTGATGTTGGCTGCCGCCCTGGGCGCGGCGCTGATGGCCGGCTGCGGCGCTGCCGGGCAGGACCGACGCGGATCGCGCGACCAGGTGCCACCGGCGCGGATCACCGGACCTGCGGTTTCGTGCATCCCGCTGTTTGCATTCAGCGAGACGCGGGTGCGCGACGGGCAGACCATTGATTTCCTGAGCAACAGCCGCCGGGGTTGGCGCAACGTCCTGCCGCTGGACTGCCCGACCCTCGCCGCCGAGCGGGCGATCACTTATGCCACGTCGCTGAGCCAGCTGTGCAGCAGCGACAGCATCCGCGTGCTCGAAACCTTTGGCCCCAGCCCGCGCGGGGGCGTGTCCTGCGGGCTGGGCCAATTCACCCCGATAGAATTGCGCTGAGCGACCGGGCGTCGGGCGGAATAATGCGGTTCAGGCGGCCTGCGCTTCCTCGCCGGATGATCCAGCCGAAATGACCGTGGCCGCCACGAGGTCGCCAACGACGTTCAATGCCGTTCGGCACATGTCGAGAAAACGGTCTACCCCGAGGATGAGCCCGATCCCTTCCGGCGGCACGCCGACGCTGCCGAGAATCAGCGCGATGACCGGGAGAGACCCTGCGGGCACACCGGCGGTGCCGATCCCCGCCAGGATGCACACGAACATGACGAACACCTGCTGCGACAGGTCGAGGTCCACGCCGAAGAACTGCGCCAGGAACAGCACCGTGACGCCTTCGAACATGGCGGTGCCGTTCTGGTTCGCCGTGGCGCCAATGGTCAGCACGAACCGCGCGATCCGTGGCGGAAGATGGAGGCGCTGTTCGGCAACGCGCAGCGATGTCGGCAGCGTGGCGTTCGACGAGGCGGTGGCGAAGGCCATGATCGTGGCCTCCTGGATCTCGCGGAAGAAGACCAGCGGGTTCTTGCGCGCGAATACCGCCAGAAGCGCCGGAAACACGCCGAACATCTGCAAGCCAAGCGCCAGCAGGACCACGCCGACATAGGCGGCGAGCCGGATGATAAGGTCCCATCCGAACTGGGCGGCAAGGTTGAACATGAAGCAGAAGATGGCCAGCGGCGCGAGGCGGATGACAATTCCGATGAGCCGCATCGACACCTCGAACACGCCTTCGAACCCGTCGCGCAGGACCCGCGTTCCCCGCGACTGGACGAGCAGCATCCCGATGCCGAAAACCAGCGAGAAGAACATCACCGCCAGGATATCGTTCTGGCCCATCGCGGCGACGACGTTGGAGGGGACGATGTCGATCAGCGCGTCGACGCCGGTCTTTGCTTCGGCCGATCGTTTCACGATACTGGCGGCGCTGTCGCCGGCCTGACCGATCATCGCCCGTGCAGCCTCGGGGTCCACGCCCCGTCCCGGCTGGAGCAGGTTTACCGCCGTAAGACTGATCCCGACCGCGACGGCCGATACCGTGACGGTATAGACAAGCGTTTTCAGACCCACCCGCTTGAGCGCCCGCACCTCTTCCATATCGGCAATGCCCACGACCAGCGCCGAAACGAGCAGGGGAAGGACCAGCATGAAGAGCAGCCGGAGGAAGAGCTGTCCGATCGGGATCGTGACATATTCGATGAACCGGGCGACCCACACGGCATCGCGCATGGTCGCATAGACCACCAGCCCGGCCCCCAGCCCGACCGCAAAGCCGGCAAGAATCTGCCACTGCAGCCGGCTATGGCCAGGGTCTGTCTTCGCCGCCGGCACGCTCTGGTTCATATCTACGATCCTTTCGCGCGGGAATATTAGCAACATCATCGTCATTGCGAGCGTAGCGAAGCAATGACGAACAACTAAGTTACGACGCAACCCGCTCTAACAGTGTGGTTACTGGCCGACAATCAGCGGCGGATCAGCCATTCAGCGCATTGCGCGCGATCCGGGTGAAGATGCGGGCGAGCGTTTCGAGGTCCTCCACGGCCACGGCTTCGTCGCGTTTGTGC
The DNA here is from genome assembly GCA_964343385.1 of uncultured Novosphingobium sp. Classification (GTDB taxonomy): domain Bacteria; phylum Pseudomonadota; class Alphaproteobacteria; order Sphingomonadales; family Sphingomonadaceae; genus Novosphingobium. Next base: position 37,407 of record CAYFJH010000014.1, read on the forward strand.
ATGGTGGCGTTGCAGAGGCCGAATTCGATGACCGGGCAGACTGTTTTGAGGAAGCGCGCGTCCGAGGTGCCGCCGGTGGTGGAGAGGTCTGGTTCAAGGCCGGTTTCGGCGCGGATGGCTTCGGCGACGATGGTGGAGAAGGCGCCGGGCTGGGTCAGGAAGGCTTCGCCCGATATGACGGCGCGCGCGGCGCCGCCGTGACGGTGGGCGATTTCGGCGATCTGCCGGGACAGGCTTTCGCCGGTGTGGAGGTCGTTGAAGCGGATCGAGATGCGCGCCGAGGCCTTTAGCGGGATGACGTTGGTGGCGGGGTTGCCGACGGTGATCTCGGTGATTTCGAGGTTCGAGGGCTGAAACCAGTCAGTCCCATCGTCGAGGTGCAGCCCATCGAGTTCCGCGAGCATGGCGACGAGGCGCGGGACCGGGTTATCCGCGAGGTGCGGGTAGGCGACGTGGCCTTCGCGGCCCGCGACTTCGAGCCAGATGTTGACCGAGCCGCGACGGCCGATCTTGACCATGTCGCCAAGGCGATTGGCGGAGGTCGGTTCACCGACGAGGCAGAGGTCGGGCTGCTCGCCATGGGCGTGCATCCAGTCAATCAGGGCGACAGTGCCAAAGGTGGCCGCGCCTTCCTCGTCGCCGGTGATGATGAAGCTGAGAGTGCCGGCTTCTTCAGGGATCTGTGCGGCGGCGGCGACCATGGCGGCGATGGAGCCCTTCATATCGACCGCGCCGCGCCCGTAGAGCAGGTCTCCGCGCCGTTCGGGGAGGAAGGGGGCGCTGGTCCAGCCTTCGCCCGGCGGGACAACGTCAAGGTGGCCGGCATAGGCGAAGTGGCGCGAACCGGGGGGGCCGCGGCGGACGGCGTAGACATTTTCGACCGGGCCGTCGGGGGCGCTGCCATTGACCATGCGGTGGACCGTGAAGCCGAGCGGGGCGAGCATGGCTTCGAGGCAATCGAACACGAGGCCTGTCGCCGGGGTGACGCTGGGGCAGGCGATAAGCGCCTCGGCGAGGTCAGTTGCGGTCTTGGTCATGGCGTTAGCGCTTATGGGGTGGCGGCGGGTTGGGCAAGGTCAGGCCTGCGGGGTTTCGTAGTGGGCGATGACCCATTCCTCGCCCTCGGCGGCGGCGACCCAGGATTGCAGCCATTCGTGTTCCCACACCGCTTCCATGTAGGACACGGCGAAGCCGGGGACGGGTATGCCGTAGGTGATGAAGCGGCTGACCATTGGGGCGTAGAAGATATCGGCCGCGCAGAAGGTGCCGAACAGGAACGGCCCGCCCTTGCCGAAGCGGGCGCGGGCTTCGGCCCAGAGGGTGAGGATGCGGACCACGTCGGCGCGGGTGTCGGGTTCGAGCTGGAAATTCTCGAAACGGCGACGGACATTCATTCCGCACTGGCCACGCACCGCGGTGAAGCTGGAGTGCATTTCCGCGACCATCGAGCGGGCCATGGCGCGGGCATCGTCGGGCTTGGGCCAGAAGCGGTCGCGCCCGACCTTGTCGGCGAGGTATTCGAGAACGGCGAGGCTGTCCCAGACCACGGCGTCGCCGTCCCACAGCACTGGCACGCGGCCGTGCGAGGGGGCGATTTCGCCGACGTCCTGCTTGGCCGCGTCCCAAGCCTCCCCATACATCGGGATGGTGATTTCGTCGAAATGGAGGCCGGACTGCTTGGCGGCAAGCCAGCCGCGCAGGGACCACGAGGAATAGTTCTTGTTGCCGATGATGAGCTTCATGGGCGGGAGGCTATGCGTTCAGCGGGGCGGTGTCGAGGATGAATGGGGGAGTCTTGGTTGGGTGCGCCCTTGGCATCCGCCAAGGGCTTGCGGCACCAGCCCGCTCCCCCACCCGGCCGCCCAACAAGA
>CAYFJH010000014.1:39287-47388 GCA_964343385.1 uncultured Novosphingobium sp.
CGGGTGGGGGAGCGGGCTGGTGCCGCAAAGGGAAAGCCGCAAGGGCTTTCCCGCACTTTCAAACAAGAGCGTCTTCCATGACGGCGGCGCGCAGTTCGTCGATGCCCATTTTGACCTCGGACGAGGTAACCAGCACCTCGGGGTGGGCGGCGATGTGCTTGCGGGCTTCGGCCTGGGTGCGGGCGACGACTTCGGCGAGTTCGCTGGCCTTGATCTTGTCCGCCTTGGTGAGGACGACGCGGTAGCCGACGGCGGCCTCATCCAGCATCTTCATCATCTCGTGGTCGACCGGCTTGATCCCGTGGCGGGCATCGACCAGCACCAGCGTGCGTTTCAGGACGACGCGGCCGCGGAGGAAATCGCGGACCAGGCGGCGCCACTTTTCGACCACGGCGGGCGGCGCCTTGGCAAAGCCGTAGCCCGGCATGTCGACCAGGCGGAACAGCGACGGGCGGCCTTCTTCGGGTTCGCCGACCTCGAAGAAGTTCAGTTCCTGCGTGCGGCCCGGGGTGACCGAGGTGCGGGCGATCGACTTGCGGCCGGTCAGCGCGTTGAGCAGCGACGACTTGCCGACGTTGGAACGGCCGGCGAAGGCGATCTCGGGCACCTGCGGCTCGGGCAGGAACTTGAGCGCGGGGGCCGAAAGCAGGAACTCGACCCGCCCGGAAAACAGCTTCCGGGCGCGCTCGGCGAGCTCTGCGCGGTGTTCAGGGGATTGCTGGTCTTCCACGTATTATTTCGCGTTCTTGGCGGCGCTGAACACGTCGGCGCGTTCCTTGTCGACCATGGCCTTGAGCTGCGGATGCCGGGCGTAGAGATACTTCTGCTGGGCGATGGTGAGCACGTTCGAGGTGATCCAGTAGATCAGCAGCCCAGCCGCGAAGGGGGCCATCACGAACATCATCATCCACGGCATGATCGCAAAGACCTGCTGCTGCACCGGATCGGGCGCGGCCGGGTTCAGCTTGAACTGAAGCCACATGGTGAGGCCGAGCAGCAGGGCAAGAATGCCGATGCCAAGGAAGCTGGGCGGGGTGAAGGGCAGCAGGCCGAACAGGTTGAGGATGTGCAGCGGATCGGGCGCGGAGAGATCGTGGATCCACAGCGCGAAGGGCTGGTGGCGCATCTCGACCGCGAGGGTCAGCACCTTGTAGAGGGCGAAGAACACCGGGATCTGCAGGAAGATCGGCAGGCAGCCCGCGAGCGGATTGACGCCTTCCTCCTTGTAGAGCTTCATGGTTTCTTCCTGAAGCTTCTGCTTGTCTTCCTTGTGGCGTTCCTGGAGCGCCTTGAGCTTGGGCTGGATCGCCCGCATCGAGGCCATCGAGGCGAACTGGCGCTGGGCGACGGGGAACATCACGCCGCGCACGATGAGGGTGAGCAGGATGATCGCCACGCCGAAGTTGCCGACGGTCTTGAACAGGGCCTTCAAGAGCCAGAAGATCGGCTTTTCGAACCAGAAGAACCAGCCCCAGTCGATCGCGTGGCCGAAGTTGGAGATGCCCGCCGCTTCGTAGCGGTCAAGCACGTCGTCTTCCTTGGCGCCGGCGAAGAGGCGGGTTTCGGTGGAAACCTGCGTGCCGGGGGCCACGGTGACGGGCTGGTAATAGACGTTGGCGAGGTAGATGCCATTGCCGCGCGCCATGAAGTCGGACTTCTGGACGCCCGGACCGGGGACCAGCACGCTCATCCAGTAGATGTCGGTGAAGCCGACCCAGTCGGGCTTGCCCTCGCTGGCCAGCGACTGGGCTTCGAGCACGTCGGAATAGTCGGTCTGGAAGCTGACCGCGCCGTCATAGGCGCCGAACGGGCCGGAGTGGAGCGTCCAGGTCGAGACGCTTGCGGTCTTGTCGGTGCGGTTGATCTGGGCGACCGGGGTCAGGCTGATCGGCGCGGGTCCGGCGTTGGCCACGGCCTGCTTCGCGGTGATCAGGTAGTCTGCGTCGATCGCGTAGGTGATCGCGAAAGTCTGGCCCGCGCCGTTGTTCCACGTCAGGGTGACGGGCGTGGTGGGGGTCAGCCGTGCGCCGGCAGGGGCGGTCCAGACGGTCTGCGCGTTGGGGAGCGCGACATTCTGACCGGACCAGCCGAGCTGGGCGAAGTGCTGCGCCGGGGTGCCGGCGGGCGAGAAGATGCGTGCCGGGCCGCTCTTCGGGTCGGACGCGGCGGTGTGGCGGTTGGTGACCAGATCGTCGATGAGCGCGCCGGCAAGGTTGATCGAACCCGACAGGCCGGGCGCGGCGATGGGCACGCGCGCGGCTGGGTTGAGCGCGGTTTTGAGGTCGCGCGCTTCGAGGGCCAGGTCGGCCGGGCTGGCAAGGCCGCCTTCGCGGGTGGGCTTGCCCGCCGCTGCCGGATCGGGCGCGGCAAGCTGCACCGCTGCGGGCGCGGCCTTGTTGGCGTTCGGGTAGAGGTATTCCATCCCCCTGTCCCAGCCGAAGATGAGCAGGATGGTCAGCAATACTGCCAGGATCAAATTGCGCTGGTTGTCCACGAGGGTCCCCGAAATCTTTCTTCTAAACTGCTGGAGCCTTCATGGCACTGGATCGTAGCCGTGCCCGCCCCAAGGGTGGCAGCGCAATAGACGCTTGAGCGCCAGCCAGCCACCCTTAATCGCACCATGCTTTTCGAGCGCCTGAATCGCATATTCCGAGCAACTGGGAGCATAACGGCAGGTGGGCGGGAGGACGCGCGAGGGGCCGAGTTGCCAGCCGCGGGCAATGAGGATCAGCAGGCGTTTCACGAAGCGCCGCTCACTTGCGCGGGGCCTTGTTTCCTGCGCGCGGACGACGCGGCGGATCGCCCTTCCCCGCCGCAGCACGGGCGAGCGCGGCGCTCAATTCCTCGCGCAGGGCGGCGAAATCGCGTTCGATCCCGCCCTCGCGCCCGATCAGCACGTGGTCCGCGCCGGGGAGGCCCTGAACCGGGAGAAGTTCGCGAAGCAGCGCGCGGAAGCGGCGCTTCATCCGGTTGCGGACGACGGCATTGCCGATCTTTTTCGTGACGGTGATGCCGAAACGCAGCGTGCCAGTTTCGTTCGGGCGGGTCAGCAGGACAAAGCCCGGCCGGGCGACCCGCGTGCCGCGGTTGGCGGCGAGGAAATCGGCGCGGCGGGAGATGACCGTAAGCTGCGGCATGGGAAGCGTCTCTAGACCGATTCGCGGTAAACTGAAAACGGCTCCGGCCCGCTCCTCCGCCCCATCACCCGCAGCATGGCCGGGGCAGTTGGAACGGGGAAGCGGGCCGGAGCCGCCAGACCCCTGACCGCAGTCAGGGGCGGATCGTTCGATCAGGCCGAGAGCTTCTTGCGGCCACGCGCGCGGCGGGCGGCAAGAACCTTGCGGCCACCAACGGTCGCGCCGCGGGCGCGGAAGCCGTGGCGACGCTTGCGGACGAGCCGGCTGGGCTGAAAAGTGCGCTTCATCGTGAAACCTCTGGTACGTAACGGTGCTGGTGCCGGGTTCGGCACGCAGGAATTGGAAGCGGGCCGTTAAGCGAGCGCGCTGCCCGAGTCAAGGCGGGAGCGGCGGAAACGTGGCCTGTCCGGCAATGAATTTGTTCAGTTGTAGCGCACCCATTGCCCCATCTGCGCGGCATTGAGCCAGCGGGCCGAGGCATTGGGCACGGAGTTGGTCATGTCATAGAAGGCGCGGGCCTCGATCGTGGTCATCCCCATCTCGCGGTAGTAATCAAGGTAGGCGCGGTTGGCGGGCGCATTGGGGGCATAGTCCCTTGCCTCGCGCCCGTACTCGTCGGCCCAGGAATGGACCGCGAATTCCGCTCCGGGTTCGGCCTTGTGGTTGACGCCGGCCAGGAACAGCTCGACCGCGCCAGAACGAACCGAGCCGCCGTCTGGCACATGGGTGGAAAGGCCGTGCGCGCGAATCATCCGGCCGAGCGCGAGATTGGCGCGGTCATCGTCGGTGCCGGGACATTCGACCAGTTCGAGCACGGATATGCCGGGATGGGCGGCAAGCATGGCGGAAAAGGCGGCGGGGCTGCGTTCGTCGGTGACGCCTACCAGCGCGGCCCGGGCGTTGTCGATCACGCGGAACGGGCCGTAGGCGGCACTGCCTTGCGGGACGTGAACCGGGGCGTGGGCGGAAACGAAGCGGTCCGCGCCCGGGTCTTCCTCGACCCATTCTTCCTCGATCACCTGTTCGATCACGGTGACCTGCTGCGCGCGGGCGGCCGCAGGCAGCGCGCCAATGGCGGCGAGCGGGGCGATGAAGCCAAGGACAAGGGCGACAGGACGGCGCATTGCCCGATGAGGATGCGCCCCCTCCCCTTGCCGGGTTGCTGAAGGGAACGGTTAAGATTCCCTTCCGGATGATTAACGCGCGCGCTGCCCTCGACAGCGGGGGCGCGGTCGGCCAAGACCGGCTCAGGGGTCACAACCGGGGGGATAGCGCGTGGTCGCGCTGGTGCAGACTGTTGCCTATCTGGGGCTTGAGGCCCGCAGCGTCGAAGTGCAGTGCCAGGTTGCGCCGGGGTTGCCGGGGTTTCACCTTGTCGGCCTGCCGGACAAGGCGGTGAACGAAAGCCGCCAGCGGGTGCAGGCGACGCTGGCCTCGCTCGGCCTGTCATTGCCGCCCAAGCGGATCACGGTGAACCTTTCACCCGCCGACCTGCCCAAGGAAGGCTCGCACTATGACCTGCCGATCGCGCTGGCGCTGCTGGCGGCGATGGGCGTGACCGATGCCGAACAGCTGGCGGACTATGTCGCCGTGGGCGAACTGGCGCTGGACGGGCGGGTGGTTGCCACGCCGGGCGTGCTGCTGGCGGCGATCCATGCCAGCGGGCAGGAAAAAGGGCTGATCTGCCCGGCGGCACAAGGGGCCGAGGCGCGCTGGGCGAGCGGGATTCCGGTGCTGGCCGCGCCTGACCTGGTTTCGCTGCTCAACCACCTGAAAGGCAACACCGTGTTGGCCGTGCCCGAGCCGGGGCGGGTGGCGGATGCGGCGAAAGGCCCGGACCTGAAACAGGTCAAGGGGCAGGAGACGGCCAAGCGCGCGCTCGAAATCGCCGCAGCAGGCGGGCATAACCTGTTGATGTGCGGGCCTCCGGGGGCGGGCAAGTCCTTGCTGGCGGCGTGCCTGCCGGGGATCCTGCCCGAGCTGACGGCAGCCGAGGCGCTTGAGGTTTCGATGGTTGCCTCGGTGGCGGGCGCGCTGGAGGACGGGCGGATCAGCCGGGCGCGGCCGTTCCGCAGCCCGCACCACAGCGCCTCGATGGCGGCGCTGACGGGCGGGGGGATGAAAGTGCGTCCGGGCGAGGTGAGCCTGGCGCATCTGGGGGTGCTGTTCCTCGACGAGCTGCCCGAGTTCCAGCGCGCCGTGCTCGATTCGCTGCGCCAGCCGCTGGAAACCGGATCGGTCAGCGTGGCGCGGGCCAATGCCCATGTGACCTTTCCGGCGCGGGTGCAGCTGGTGGCGGCGATGAACCCGTGCCGCTGCGGGCATCTGGGCGATCCGGCGCTGGGCTGTTCGCGGGCGCCGAAGTGCGCGGCCGATTACCAGTCGCGGGTGTCGGGGCCGCTGCTCGACCGGATCGACCTCCACGTCGATGTCGATCCGGTGCGGGCGGTGGACCTTGCCCTGCCCCCGCCGACCGAGGGTTCGGCCGACGTGGCATCGCGGGTGGCGGCGGCGCGGGGGGTGCAAACCGCGCGACTGGCGGGCAGTGGCGCGCGGACCAATGCCGAGCTGGACGGCGAGGCGCTGGAGCAGTTCGCGACCCCGGACGAGGCCGGGCGCAAGCTGCTGTTGCAGGCGGCGGAGGCGATGCGGCTGTCGGCGCGGGGCTATACCCGAATGTTGCGCGTGGCGCGGACCATTGCCGACCTTGCCGGCGCGGAAACCGTGGGCCGGATCCATGTGGCCGAGGCACTGAGCTATCGCCGGCAGGCGGCGCGCGCCTGAGGGCGCTGGCGTTGCGTTTCAATTCTTGCCAGCGCAGGATACTCCCCGCGTCAATCGCGAGGAACAAGCGATGCTTTGGAGATTTTTGCGCTGTCTTTTATTGCCGCACCAGCCTGATCGGCGGCGGGTGAAGAAACTGGGAATCGAAGAAGATTACTATGGTTACTGCCTGCATTGCGGCACCCGGCTGCACAGGCTGGCGCGTGACCGGTGGGAACGCGCGCGGAACTGGCCGGAGGAATCGCACAAGTAGACCGGCCCCCTGTGCCCGCGCGGCGCGATGACGGGAAAGTCATCCTCAGTCCAGATCATGCCCTGCCGGGCGAAGGGGCCGCGCGGTCGGCGGAGCGGCTGGCGGGACCGGAACGCGGCGGACCGACAGGATTTTGACCGGCGGTTCGAGCAGCTGCCCCTTGAGCGGGCCTTCGCCCTTGGTGGGGGAGAGAGGCGCATCCCAGATACGGCGGACGGCGTCCATGCCGCTGACAACATGGCCGAAAGCCGAGAATCCGGCCTGGAGATCAGGGTCGGTCGCGGCAGGGTCGGCGTCGAGTTGGGGGAGGTCTGCCAGCAGGATCGAGAAGTCTGCCGTAGCGGTGCCGGGGGCGAAGCGCGCCATGGAAATGGCGCCGGCCTTGTGATGGATGCCGGTCTGGCTGGTAGGTTCGTGGATGACGGGGGGGAGGACCTTGCGCGGGTCTCCGGCGAGGCCGGCCTGGATCAGGCCGTTGGGCTGTTCGCCCCAGGCGAGGTGCATGGCGCGGTAGAAGTTCATCCCGTCGAAGCGTTTCAGATCGACGTAACGCACGAAATTCTCGACCGTTTTTGGCGCGCGGGCGTGGTCGAGATCAAGCTCGATCGTGCCGAGTTCGGTGGTGATGGCGACGCGGACGGTATCGCCCAGCGGGGCCGGCGGTGGCGGCGGAGCGCGGCGTTTGGGCGGGGTGGCGGCGGTCAGGGCCACCAGCAGGAGCGGCACTGCAAGAAGGGCGAATCGGCGTTGCATCGCCCTTACATGGCCCCTGCCGAACGATTCAGGCAATAAGTCCGCGCTGGCGCAGGTCATCGGCGAGCAGATCGGCGGTGGTGAAGAGGTGCCCGTGCCAGCCAGCGGCGCGGACGGCGGCGATGTTGGCCGGGTTGTCATCGACGAACAGCATGGCGGAAGGGGCGTGGCCGAAGCGGGCGCGGGCCAGTTCGTAGATGCGCGGGTCGGGCTTGGCGATCTTTTCGACGCCGGAGACGACCACGTCGCGAAAGCGGGTGAAGATAGGGTGGTGGGGGCGGAAGCCGGCCCAGAACTCCGCGCCGAAGTTGGTGATCGCGTAGAGCGGCACGCCGCGCTGGTGGAGTTCCTCGACGATGGCGAAGGAGCCGGGGACCGGGCCGGGGATCGAGCCGTTGAAATTGGTGGCCCATGCCCGGATCAAATGGGCGTGATCGGGGAATTCGGCCTGCCGCTCGGCCAGCATGTCGGCGACGGCGCGGCCTTCGTCGTGCTGGAAGTGCCACTTTTCAGTGACGACATTGGCGAGGAACCAGTCGAGTTCTGCCGGATCGGGAATGAGCGGGGCGTAGAGGTGGCGCAGATCCCATTCGAACAGGACGCGGCCGACGTCGAACACGACTGCTTCGATTGTTGAGCCGTTCATGGGCGGAGTTTCCTGCGGTTAAAATGACTTCGGCCCGCTCTCCTGCAAGGAGGCGGGCCGAAGTCTTGCGGGCGGGACCATGAGTCCTGCCGCCGCCGGGCTGATCAGCCCTGGCGCGCCTTGAAGCGGCGGTTGGTCTTGTTGATGACGTAGGTGCGCCCGCGACGACGGATCACGCGGTTGTCCCGGTGGCGGTCCTTGAGCGACTTCAGGCTGTTGCGAATCTTCATGTCAAACCTCATGCGGCGGAGGGCCGCTGAAAACTGGAAGTGGGCCGTTACGGTTGGCGGTGGGCAAAGTCAAGCGCGGGGGAGAGTTCTTTGTCGGGTACGCCCTTGGCATCCGCGGATAGCGCACTCACAAAGACTCTAAACGCGAATTTCGGACAGACGGCGTTCCCATGCAAGGGCGTGGGCGACGATGGTGTCGAGATCGGCGAAGCGTGGCTGCCACGGCAGGGTGGCGAGGATGCGGCGGTTGTCGGAAACGAGGCTCCCGGCGTCCCCGGCCCGGCGCGGCTGGAGCTGG
>CAYFJH010000014.1:47398-58092 GCA_964343385.1 uncultured Novosphingobium sp.
GCACGGAAAAGCCGCGTCCGTAGCCGCAGTTCATGGTGAGCGAGCGGGCCGGATCGGCGATCAGGGCCTGGAGCGCGAGGACATGGGCAGCGGCGAGGTCGGAGACGTGGATATAGTCGCGCACGCCAGTGCCGTCCGGGGTGTCGAAATCGGTGCCGAAAACGCCGACATGGCTGCGTTTGCCCAACGCCGCTTCGACCGCGACCTTGATCAGGTGGGTGGCCCCGGCAGTCGACTGGCCCGAACGCGCCATGGGATCGGCCCCGGCGACGTTGAAGTAGCGCAAGGCACAGTAGTTGAGCGGATGGGCGAAGGCGGTGTCGGCGAGCATATGCTCTGTCATCAGCTTGGACATGCCGTAGGGATTGATCGGGCGGCGGGGGCTGTCCTCGGTCACAGGGGACACTTCGGGTTCGCCGTAGGTGGCCGCGGTCGAGCTGAAGATGAAATGCGGCACGCCGGCTTCGACCGCAGCGGCGATCAGGGCGCGGCTTTTGGCAGTGTTGTTGTGATAATACTTGAGCGGGTCCGACACCGATTCGGGGACCACGATCGACCCGGCGAAGTGCATGATCGCGCGCGTTCCCTGTTCGGCAAAGATACGCGCCAGCAGCGCCGCATCCTCGATGTCGCCTTCGTAGAACGGCACGCCTTCGGGGATGGCGAAGCGGAAGCCGGTGGTCAGATTGTCGATCACCGCGACCGGCCAGCCGGCATCCTTGAGCGCCAGCACCGCGTGGCTGCCGATATAGCCGGCACCGCCGGTAACCAGGACGGGGATGGGAACCTGTGGCTGCATCGGTCGAATCAGTCCTTGCTGTTACGCGGCAGGGGCTAGCATGGTTGCAGTGCAGCGCGGATTAAAGTTGGTCCGTAAATGTGCCTTCCGTTCACCCTGCCGCAAGCCGGGCAGGCATAGCCGTCAGGACGAGCCGTTTTTCAGGGGCGACAGAAGGATGATTGTGATGCACCTGTCCCGGATAGCCCTGAGTGCCGCGTTGGTTGCATCCCCTCCCCTTGCCTCACTGGCCCTCGCCCGTCCCTATGGCGGCGGGTGGATGGGGCCGGGGTGGGGCGCGGAGCCGTGGCGCAGTTCGGGGCCGGCCGACCGCTGGCGGAACGATGGTCCGGTCGAGGGCAAGGTCACGGTGGCGCGGTTCGTGGCCGAGGATGGCGGCGCAGCGGCGCTGGGCAAGGGCGCGATCAGCGCGATTGCGGCCCCCGGCGGATCGGGCACGGACAGCCGCGAACTGGCGACATTCGAGGCAGCGGTGATCGACCGGCTGGCGCAGATCGGATACAGGACGGACATACCCGCGGGCAGCGCGGCGCAACTGATCGAGCTGCATATCGGCCATGACGAAGTGGCCCCGCAGGAAATCAGGAAACCGGTCAGCGGCGAGGCCATGGTAGGGGTTTCCAACCGGGGTTCGATGGTCGGGCTGGCGCTGGCGGTCGACCTGTCGAAGCCAAAGGGCGCGCTGGTGGCGACCCGGCTGGAGGCGCGGATCCGCGACCGGGTGACGGGCGTGGTACTGTGGGAAGGCCGGGCCGACACGGTGACCCGCGAGGGCAGCGAAAAGTGGACGCAAGGGGCGATCGCCGACCGGCTGGCTTCGGCGCTGTTTAACGGGTTCCCCGGGGGCTCGTGACCGGGCGGCAGGTTGCGGTTGCCGCTCTGGATTGCCGCGTCGCTTCGCTCCTCGCAATGACGAAGGGTGTGGGCGGTGGCGCCTGGCTGGGCGTGGGCGGCTTGCAAATCGTTGGTCCCGGGAACAAGTTCGCCGCTCGGAACACTTGATGCCTGAAAGGCGGACAATGGCGATGCGCGCGAGATCCCTGGGTTTGCTCCTGCCGTTGCTGATGTTGGGGGCCTGTGTCGCGCCGACCGGACCGGTCGAAGTGACGCGGTTCCATCTGCCCGACACGGCGATGCTGCGCGGGACGGTAGCGGTCGAGGCGGCGCCGGGGATGGATGCGGGTTCGCTAGAACAGCGTTCGTTCCAGGCGGCGGTGGCGCGCGAGTTGCAGCGCGTGGGGTATCAGGAAGTGAGCGCAGGCGGCGGGACGCAGGTGGCCGAAGTGCGGCTGGAACGGCGCACTTATCAGCCGGTGCGGGGCGGTTCACCGGTGAGCGTAGGGCTTGGCGGTTCGACCGGTTCCTATGGTTCGGGCGTCGGACTGGGGCTGGGCATCGACCTGTCGGGGCCGCCGCCGGCGATGACCGAGACGCGGCTGGGCGTGGTAATCCGTGACCGGGCGAGCCGCAGCGCGGTGTGGGAAGGCCGGGCAAGCTTTGCCGTGCGCGCCGATTCCGCGCTGGCAACGACCCAGTTGGGCGCGGCGCAGATGGCCGCCGCGCTGTTCAGGGACTTTCCCGGCAGGTCGGGCGAGACGGTGCTGGTGAAGCCCGCGCCATGAGCGACATTTGCGTTCATTCCTGTTTCGATGCCGGCAATATCGAGGTGCGGGAGGTACGCGGTGCCGAGGCGCGGCTGGCGATCCGGCGCGATGCGCATTCAGACTTTTTCCAGTGGTTCCACTTTCGCGTTTCGGGCGCGGCGGGGCGCGAGCTGGTGCTGCGGATCACGGGGCTGGCGGGCAGCGCCTATCCCGATGGCTGGACCGGGTATCGCGCGGCCTTTTCCGAGGACCGCGAATACTGGGGCCGCGCCGCGACGACGTGGGAGCGCGAAGTGGACGGCGGGACGCTGACCATCCGTCATTCGCCCGAGGGCGATGCGGCGTGGTTCGCCTATTTCGCGCCCTATTCGATGGAGCGGCATCATGACCTGGTGGCCGCCGCCGCGCAGGCCGACGGGGTCAGCCACCGCTGTCTGGGAAACAGCCTGGATGGGCGGCCGATCGACTGTCTGGAGCTGGGCGACGGCGAGGTGCAGGTCTGGCTCTATGCGCGGCAGCATCCGGGCGAGACGATGGCGGAATGGTGGATCGAGGGGGCGTTGGACCTGCTGACCGATCCGGCCGATCCGTGGGCGCGGACGCTGCGCGAGAAATGCCGGTTCCATGTGGTGCCCAATGCCAATCCCGACGGGTCGGCACGGGGGCATTTGCGGACCAACGCGGCAGGGGTGAACCTCAACCGCGAGTGGCACGAGCCGACGCCGGAGCGTTCGCCCGAGGTGCTGGCAATCCGCAATGCGATGGACGCGAGCGGGGTGGACTTTGCCATCGACGTCCACGGGGACGAGGCGATCCCGGCGGTGTTCCTGGCCGGGTTCGAGGGGATTCCGGCATGGACCGAGGCGCAGGGCGAGGGTTACCGGCGGTACCGCGCGATTTTGGAGCGGCGCACGCCGGACTTCCAGACGCGGCTGGGCTATCCGGCGGCGCGGCCCGGGCGGGCCAACCTGTCGATGAGCACGAACCAGCTGGCCGAGCGGTTCGGTTGCGTGGCGATGACGCTGGAGATGCCGTTCAAGGACAACGACGACCTGCCCTGCGAGGCGCAAGGGTGGAGCCCGGAGCGGAGCAAACTGCTGGCGCGGGATTGCCTTGGGGCGCTGGGGGAGTGGCTGGAAAGAGATTCCGGGTAGGTCGGGAGTCGGGCCGGTGCCGCAAGCCCTTGGCGGATGCCAAGGGCGCACCCAACCAAAAACTCTTCAGCTCTCCAGCAGGAGCGCGAAGTCCTTGAGCGTGTCAAGGCTGCGGCCTTCGGCGATCAGCAGGCGGTCTTCGCGTTCGTTGCCGGTCTTGCGCTTGAGCAGGCGCAGCGCGGCGGCGCGGTTGGGGGCGGATATGCCGCCCATCGTCACGACCAGTTCGGGATTGTGCGACAGGCTGGCGTCGACCAGCAGTTCGAGCGACTGGGGCGAGTAGTCGCAGCCGAGGAACACCAGCCGCTGCGAGCGGGCGATGGCGGAGCGCATTTCGTTGAGCGCGGCGCGGTTGGCGATGGCCTGGTCGAAGGTGAAGATGCCGGCGGACAGCGCGGTCATGTTCCACGCGCCCTCGTCGCCCCAGCTGGCGTCGGGAGCCTCGCCCCCCTGCCACGGCAGGCGGCCGGCGGAGCCAAGCGGGTGGTAGACCTTGAGCCGGGTGGCGATGATGCGCTGGGCTTCCTGGAGGGTCATCCCGTAGGCGGTGGCCAGCACATAGGGCAGGAAGTGTTCGACCGCGCGGTCGTAGCCGAAAGAGACAATCACCACGTCCTGAAGCGCCTGTTCGAGCCGGCTGCGGGGGAGACCGCTGGTGATCAGCTTGCCCAGTTCGAGCAGCCAGTATTCGCCGGTCTGGAGCGGCAGCGGCGAACGGGCCTGCGGGACGGCGCGGACCGACGAGCGCTGTTCGGACTGGAGCGTGAAGATGGTCAGCGCCAGCTTGCCGAAAGCCTCGACCAGTGGATCGTCGTTGTTCTGTTCGATCACGCCTTCGATGGTACGGGCGACGTTGGCGGCCTGGTGGATGCGCTGGCCGGCCTTGTGAAGTTGTTCCTCGGTGCGACCGGTCCGTTCGGCCAGCTTGCCAATGTGGCGCAGGATCGCGGTGGCATCGCGCGTCAGCTGGTTGGCCGAGGCGCGGCTGAAGTCGAGCGCCTGGGCGATCCGTTCGAGCGTCTCGGTCGGCCCCGGCATGTGCAGTTCGGCGGCGGCGGCGGGGCCGAGGATGAAGGCGGTCTTGGTGCGGATCATGGGCCGGCTTGTAGAAGCAAGATGTTAACCGAGTTCTTCAGGTCAGGCTGGCCGGCCCGAAGGCGTGGGGAAGCAGGGCCGAGAGGTGCGTTTCAAGCACTTCTTCGGAGGAGACGCACCACACCGCCGGGTCGGTGCCGCCAAGCTGCGCCAGTTCGCTGAGGACCTGGCGGCAGCGGCCGCAGGGGGTGACCGGGTCCGGGCTGGGCGACGCCTCGCCGTCCGGGCCGGGGGGGCCGCCGATGATCGCAACGGCGAGGAGCCCGCCGCGCTGGCCGGCGTTCATCGCGGCGGCAGCGGCGATGGTTTCGGCGCAGAGCGAAAGGCCGTAGCTTGCGTTTTCGACGTTCGCGCCGGTGACGATCGAACCATCGGCAAAGGCGAGCGCGGCACCCACTCGGAAGCCGGAATAGGGGGCATAGGCCTGCGCCGAGGCGGTGCGGGCGGCGGCGATGAGGGCGGCGCGGGTCATGCCGGGATCCATAGCACAGGTCAGCGCTGGACGACGACCCAGCGCAGCGGTTCCTCGCCGGCATCGGTGGCGAGGTGGGTGTTGGCGGTCCACATCGTCCACGGGCGGCCGGCGTAGTCGGGCTGGAAACGTTCGCCCGTGAGCCACAGGTTGCGGTCGATCGTGGCGGCGAGGTGGTAGCGGCTTTCGAAGCGGCGGGTGAGCTTGAGGATCACCGCCTTGCCGGTGTGGGTCTCGATCTGGTTGAGGAACGTGGTCAGTTCGGACTGGACCGCCGCGTCGGAGACCTTGAGCGGACAGTCATCGGCGAGGCGGTCAAGCTCGACCGCGGGGGGGAGCAGTTTGGCGTCGCGCGGGATGACGGTGACGAAGTTGGCGGCCTGCTTTTCGGCGGGCTGGCACGGATCGTAAAGGTGGACCGCGCCGATCTGGAGGCCGGCGGCGCGCGCGTCCCCGAGGTTCATGACGAAGGACGGATCGCGGGCGAAGGCGCTGGCCGAGGCGTCGAGATAGGCGAAGTCCGCGCCGATGGCCTTGAGCGCGGTCCAGTCGACCGGGCCTTCGAGCGTGCCGGCCTCGACCCCCTGCATCGGGAAATCGGCGCGCGCCGGTGTCCAGCGGCGCAGGTGCCACCACGCCGCCGCGCTGCCGACCAGCGCCGACAGCAGCACGAGCGCGGCGAGGCGCAGCCGCCAGCGCGAACCATTCCTGCGTGCCATGGATATCCCGTCCCTGCTCTAGCGGTGCTGCGAGCCCGATCAGCCCCTGATATGCAGCACGCAGATCAGGGTAAAGAGCCTTCTGGCCGTTGCGAAGTCGGTTTCGACCTTGCCGTCGAGACGTTCGAGCAGAAGTTCTGCAGCTTCGTTGTGGACCCCGCGCCGGGCCATGTCGATGGTCTCGATCTCAGCGGCGGTGGCCTTGCGGATGGCCTGGTAATAGGAATCGCAGATCGCGAAGTAATCGCGGATGTGGCGGCGGAAGCGTCCGAGGCCAAGTATCTGGGTTTCGAGCAGGGTGTCTTCGGGATCGGCGATGTCGAGCAGGAGCCGGCCGTCCTGCACGGTGAGGCGCAGGCGATAGGGCCCTTCGTGGCCAGCGGCGAACGAACGAACGGGTTTGAAGGCGTTTTCCTCGATCAGGTCGAAGATCGCAATCCGGCGTTCCTGCTCGATATCGGCGTTGCGCCAGAGTATCGTCGCCTCGTCGAGCTCGATATGCGAGATGCGCGGGTCTGCCATGAAGGGGGGCAGCTTTCGCAAATGGGGGAGCCGGGGGCAAGAGGCTTGTGGGGCGCTGGTCGCTTCGTCCCCGTTATTCACAGCCTTGCCCGCATCGGAGTGTCGCACGCTGCCTTGCCAGCCGCGTCCCGCAAGAGCATTGAACGGCGCTTCATGGCCGAAGATTACATCATCACCGCGCTCGATGCGCCGCACGCCCCCGCCGGGCGCCAGCTCCCCTCCAACATCGAGGCGGAGGCGGCGTTCCTGGGTGCCGTCCTGATCGACAACCGGGTGATTGAGGAGCTGAATACCCCCTTGAAACCGGGGCATTTCTTTGAACCCGTCCATGCCCGGATCTATGAGCGGATCGTCCAGTTGCTCGACCGCAAGGCGGTGGTCACGCCGGTCACGCTCAAGCCCTATTTCGAGGCGGACGAGGCGCTGCGCGAACTGGGCGGGGTGACCTACCTTGCCCGGCTGACCGCGGACGGACAGGGCCTGCTCGCACCGCGCGAGCTGGCCGAGCAGATTTATGACCTCGCCATGCTGCGCGAGCTGATCACGGTCGGGCGCAACCTGGTCGAATCGGCGCTCGATACGTCGCAATCGGTCGAGCCGCTGCAACAGATCGAGCAGGCCGAGGCGGCGCTTTATGCCGTGGCCGACGGCGCGGCGACCAACAGCGAGGCCAAGGATTTCTCCACCGCGACCAAAACCGCGCTGGGGATGATCGAGCTGGCGCTGCTGTCGGGCGGGCACGTTTCGGGCAAGACCACCGGGCTCAACTCGATCAACGAGAAGGTCGGCGGGCTGCACGATTCGGACCTTATCATCCTTGCCGGACGTCCAGGCATGGGGAAGACCTCGCTCGCCACCAATATCGCCTTCAACGCCGCCGAACGCCTGCGCCGCGACCGGGCGGACGGAATTCCGGACGAGAAATCGATCGGGGCTGCGACCGCGTTCTTCAGCCTCGAAATGAGCGCGGACCAGCTGGCGACCCGTATCCTGGCCGAGCAGTCGGGGATCAGTTCGGAAGCGCTGCGCATGGGCAAGATCAGCCGCGACGACTTCCAGCAGTTATCTTATGCGAGCCAGCGGCTGGCCGAGCTGCCCCTTTATATCGACGACACCCCGGCCCTCACCATCGCCGGCCTGCGCGCCCGCGCGCGGCGGCTGAAGCGGCGGCACGGGCTGGGACTGGTCGTGGTCGACTATCTCCAGCTGCTGCAGGGCACGGGCCGCGCCAACGACAACCGCGTGAACGAGATTTCGGAAATTTCGCGCGGGCTCAAGACGCTGGCGAAGGAACTGGCGGTGCCGGTGATCGCGCTGTCGCAGCTGAGCCGCGCGGTGGAACAGCGCGAGGACAAGCGGCCGATGCTGTCGGACCTGCGCGAATCAGGCTCGATCGAGCAGGACGCGGACATGGTCTGGTTCGTCTACCGCGAGGACTATTACGTCGCCTCGCGCGAGCCGAAACAGCCGGTGGACGGCGACGACGGCAAGATCCACGACGCCCATGCCGCGTGGCAGGCCGAGATGGAGCGGGTCTATGGCCTCGCCGAACTGATCGTGGCCAAACAGCGCCACGGTTCGACCGGCAAGGTGCGGATGCGGTTCGAATCGCGGATCACCCGGTTTAGCGACCTGGCCGACGATGCGCTGGCGAATGCCTATGGCGGGGATGATTGAGCCCATGCGTGATGATCGAAAACCATCGATCATCGTTAAAATATGAGCGGCCATTTAGCGAATTCTCGCCAAATGTTTGACATACCAATCGTGATAACTAATTATCCCCCAAGCCGGGAGTCGGAGCGCCCGTTCGTGTGGCGTCGGAACCGGCTGGACGGAAATCTCGCCGCAGCCCTGAAAGGGATGACGGCGGATTCCGGATTGGGCGAGGGTGAAGATGGCGACGGAATTGCGATTGGTTGAAGTGGCTCGGCGCGCAGGACAGCGCCTTGCGGGACGGGATACACCGTTCATCTTCGATTGCTGGTATGTCGCGGGTTTTTCGCACGAATTCAGTCGCGACCTTTTCGCGCGGACCATCCTTGGCCGTCCGCTGGTTTTCTTCAGGACCGAAGAAGGCGCTCCCGTCGCCCTTTCGGACCGCTGCGTCCACCGGTCCTTCCCGCTCAGCAAGAGCACGCTTCAGGGCGATACGATCGTCTGCGGGTATCACGGACTTCGGTTCGACCAGAGCGGACAGTGCATCGAAGTGCCGGCCCAACAGGGTCCGTGCCCCGCCGGAATCGGTGTCCGCTCCTATCCGGTGCGCGAACAAGGGCCGCTCGTGTGGATCTGGATGGGTGACGGCGAGCCGGCCGCCGCCCTGCCGGTGGGAGACTGGGTGGGCACGGCGCAGTGGCCGGGCAGCCAACAGTATTTCCACCTTCCGGCGAGCTATGTCGCGCTTCACGAAAATCTTCTCGACCTGACCCATCTTTCGTTCCTCCACGCCGGAACGCTTGGCACGCCCGACTTTGCGCCGGCGCCCTACGATCTTGAACTTGATGAAGAACTTGGGCATTTCAAACTGGTCCGAACCGTGAAGCCTACCCATCTGCCGCCGGTCTGGGCGAAGCCGCTGAACCTTGCCGGAGTGGATGCGGTCCGGCAGACCACATCGGAATTTGTCGCGCCGTCGCTCCATCTGGTTACCGGGCACTTCTACAGCATGGAAGAGGCCGCGAATCCACCGGATACGCGGATCCAGACCGCGCACCTGCCAACGCCGGAAACCGCGACGAGCACCCATTACTTCATCCACCACGCGCGCAATTTCGCCCTGGGCGATGATGCCGTGGAAAAGTTCATGCACCGGAACCTCGTCGCGGCCTTTTCCGAGGACGTCGCCGGCCTTACCGCGCTTGAAAAGCTGGTCGAGGCGACGCCGGACGAAGACATGTTCGAAATCTCGTTCGCGTCCGACCGGGCCGCGGTGGCGATGCGGCGCTGGCTATTCAAGGCAGCGGGAGCAGCGGCATAGGGCCAAGGGGAGGCGCCGCGTCGGGACCGTTTTCCTTGACTTTCCCCGCCCCCTTCCCTAGGTCGCGGTCTTTCCAGCAGATTCTGCTTTTGCCCGGAGTGCCCGATGGCGCGCGTTACCGTTGAAGATTGCGTCGACAAGATTCCCAACCGCTTTGACCTCGTCCTGCTCGCCGCCCAGCGCGCGCGGGAGATTTCGGGCGGGGCCGAGCTGACGATCGACCGTGACCGGGACAAGAACCCGGTGGTTGCCCTGCGCGAAATCGCCGAGGAAACGGTCTATCCGAAGATCCTCAAGGAGAGCGTGATTTCCTCGCTCCAGCGCGTCCAGCCGGAAGACGATGACGAGGTCGATGAAATCGGCTCGCTCAGCCAGCAGGCCGAAGCCCTGCGCATCACGGCGGCGGCGCCGGTGCGCAACACCTCGCTGGGTGGTGACTACGAAGGCTGATTTCCGCTTTCAGACCAGATATGGAAAGGCCCCGGGAAACCGGGGCCTTTTTCGTTTGGGGCTTATGCCTGGCTTAACCGATGGGTTGCGATGACCACCCCTGGCCCCTCCCGCCTGCGGGAGGGGAGAAAGAGGCGCCCGTTGTCAGGCCCCCTGGGGCGCGGTGTCGCCGGCGAAGCGGCGGCCGGCCTTGGGAATGGCCGACCCGTGTACCGGGGTGGGCGCATTGCCGCCCACGGGCCGTTCGGGCCGGTCGATCTTGCCGTCCTTGAGCAGCTGCTTGATTTCCTCGCCATTGAGCGTTTCGAATTCAAGGAGGGCCTGGGCAAGGAGGTGAAGCTTGTCCTCGTTCTCGCCAAGGATCTGCTTGGCGCGGGCGTGGGCGTTGTCGACAAGATCGCGGATTTCGCTGTCGATCAGCTTGTTTGTTTCATCGGACGCGAACAGGCGCGCGGTGCCGCCCATGCCGAGGTAGCCTTCCTGCTGTTCTTCATACTGGAGCGGGCCGAGCTTGTCGGACATGCCCCACTTGGTCACCATGTTGCGGGCAAGCCCGGTGGCATACTGGATGTCGGACGAGGCACCCGAGCTGACCTTGTCGTGACCGAAGATGATTTCCTCGGCCACGCGCCCACCCATCGAGACCGACAGGTTCGCGTGCATCTTGTCACGGGGGTAGGAGTAGCTGTCGCGCTCCGGCAGGCGCATGACCATGCCCAGCGCGCGGCCGCGCGGGATGATCGTGGCCTTGTGGATCGGATCGGAGGCGGGTTCGAATTCCGAGACGATGGCGTGGCCGGCCTCGTGATAGGCGGTCATCTTCTTTTCGTCCTCGGTCATCACCATGGAGCGACGTTCCGCGCCCATCATGACCTTGTCCTTGGCGTCCTCGAATTCCA
>CAYFJH010000015.1:0-56601 GCA_964343385.1 uncultured Novosphingobium sp.
ATACTTGTTGGGTGGCCGGGCGGGGGAGTGGGCTGGTGCCGCCCTGTTTCAGTGTAACTGAAACAAAGTCCAGCCTCCGCCCCGACCGAATCGGGTGAGTGACTGGGCTGATCGACCTCGTCGTCCAGCTCGAACACAGCGGCGGCCAGCGCCGCATCACCGCCATTGCCAACGCACCCGATCTTAAGGTCCGACTTTACCGCCGCCATTCCGGTGATAGTGTGCGGCCAGACCGCTCGCCACCGAAGCGGTATCGAGCCCCGGGGAGTGAACATGCGCGCCGCCACCACCGCCAACCGCCGCTTTGCCGAAATGGCTCTCACCTGCGCCCTGGCCGTCACCGCGCCGGCCCGTGCCCATGACGCTCCAGTCGCCCTCACCGCGCAAGGCCCCGTCACCGGCAAGAGCGTCGAGGGCACCGATATCTTCATGGGCATCCCCTATGCCAAGCCCCCTGTCGGCAACCTCCGTTGGCGCGCGCCCCAGCTTCCCGCGCCGTGGACCGCCCCGCGCGATGCGACCAGGCCCGGCGCAATCTGCCCGCAGGTGGTCCGTCCCGGATCGAGCGAACCCGCCCCGTCCGAGGACTGCTTGTTCGTCAACGTCTGGCGCCCCGCGGGCACCAAACCCAGGGCAAAGCTCCCGGTCATGCTGTGGTATCACGGCGGCGGCATGGTCTTCGGCTCCGGCAGTCAGACCGACGGGCGGTACATGGCGCAAAAGGGCGTTATCCTCGTCTCAATGAACTACCGCCTCGGGCAGCTGGGCGTTTTCGCCCACCCCGCGCTGACCGCCGAAAATCCCAAGGCGCTCACCGGCAATTACACCCTGATGGACAGCGTCGCCGCGCTCAAATGGGCCCGCGCCAATATCGCGCGCTTCGGCGGCGATCCGCAGAACGTGACGATCTTCGGCTTTTCCGCCGGCGCGCAGCTGGTCAACACGCTGATGGTCACCCCCTCGGCCAGGGGCCTGTTCGCCAAGGCGATCACGCAGTCGGGCCTCGGCCGCAACTACGGCCACCAGGGTGCCAACCGCATCCTCCCGGTCCGCGGCCCGGCCGCGCTGACTGGTGAAAAGGCCGGCCTCGCCCTTGCCAAGGGTCTGGGCATAGAAGGCACCGGCCTCGCCGCGCTCAAGGCCCTGCGCGCCGTCCCGCCCGAACAGCTCAAGCTCGCCTCCTCCTCGCTCCCCGGTTCGATGATCGACGGCGTGCTCCTGCCCGAACCCGTCCCCGCCAGCTACCGCACCGGGCGCGAGGCGCGCGTCCCTCAAATCATCGGCCGCACCATCTGTGAGCGTTGCGGCGTCGATTCAATCATCAAGAACACCGAAGCCACCTTCGTCCGCGCCGGCAAGCTGCGCCCCCTTGTCACCGCGCTCTACGGCGGAGAGGACGCAAAAACGGCCGTCGAATTCGCCAGCGACCTCGACCATGTCGAACCCGCGCGCTACCTCGCCCGCTTCCATTCGCGCACCGCGCCGACCTGGAACTACGTTTTCAACTACACCCCCGAAAGCAAGCGCGGCGAAAAGAGCGGGCCCTCGCACGGCGACGACATGCCCTACATCTTCGGCACGATCCGCAACCCCGCAAGCAGCGGGTTCGAACCGACCGAGATGGACTACAAGATCTCCGACGCCGAACTGACCTACTGGACCAACTTCGCCAAAAATTCAGACCCCGGTACTGCCGCCGGTGTCACCTGGCCCCGGTTCAGAACCCCCACGGCCGAAAACGTCATGGTATTCACCAACGACGGCCCCAAGGTCGACAGCAACTTCAGCAAGGCCCGCCTCGACCTAGCCGAGCAGGTCAACGACAGCTTCCAGCCCCAGTCCTACGTCGCCCGGTAAAGGTTCATCCCCAGGACGGAACGCCCCGCGACCGCGCGACGGCGGAGGAGAGATGCATGACCCTGTTGCTTCCCATCAGCCGCCGCGCCCTGTTCTCGGCCGCCGCCGTCGCCGCGCCGACGCTGTTCCTCCCCCGCCGCGTCGCCGCCGCCGAATTTGCCACCGTGCGCACCGCCAACGGCACCTTGCGCGGGCTTCGCGACCGCAATGCCGTCAGCTTCAAGGGCATTCCCTATGCGGCTGATACCGGTGGCAAGAACCGCTTCATGGCTCCCCGCCCCCCCGCCAGCTGGACCGGCGTGCGCGACGCGCTCACCTTCGGAGACCGCTGTGTCCAGGCCCGCCGCCCCGGTGCCCCTGCCGCGAACGGCCCGGCCTACAGCGAAAACTGCTGCGTCCTCAACGTCTACACCCCCTCGCTCGACAGCCGCGCCCGCTGCCCGGTCATGGTCTATTTCCACGGCGGCGGCTTTCGTGCCGGCAGCGGCGATGCGCCCGACCTTGACGGCGTGAACCTCGCCGTCACTGGCGGCGTGGTGGTCGTCACGCTCAACCACCGCCTCAACATCTTCGGCTACGCCAACCTTGCCTTCCTCGACGCCGGCTTTGCCGATGCCCCCAACGCCGGCCAGCTTGACCTCATCGCCGCGCTCAAATGGGTAACGACCAACATCGCCCAGTTCGGCGGCGATGCAGGCAACATTACCATATTCGGCCAGTCGGGCGGCGGCTCCAAATGTATCAGCCTCCAGATCGCACCCAGCGCCGCGGGCCTGTTCCGCCGCTCGATCAACATGAGCGGCAGTTCCGGCTTCGGCATCACCGCCGCAGCCGAACGCGAACCCGCCACGCTCGAAATGCTCAGGAACCTCGGCATCGCGCGGGCCGACGTGCACAAGCTGCAGGATGTCCCTGCCGAGACCCTGCTCGCCGCCCACGACCGCGCCGTCGTCACGGTCAAGGGCGGCGATGCCCGCCCCGTCGTCGATGGCCGCCACATCTTCCACGGCCCGCTCACCCCGCAAGGTGTGGCGATGCAGGCCGCGCTCCCCTCGATCCTCAGCAACACCGCCACCGAGGCCACCGTATTCCTCGGCAACCAGCGCAGTCTTGCCGACATTTCGACCGAACAGGTCCAGGCCCGCATCGCCAAACACTACAAGGTCGATCCGGCGCGCGCGGCCGCGATCATGGACAGTTTCCGCCAGGAAGTCCCCACCCGCACCCCATGGGAAGTGCTTTCCGAAATCGCCAGCGAAGCCCTCGTCACCATGTCCATGCGGCGCGGCCTCGAACTGCGCGCCAGGGCGGGCCGCGCGCCCGTCTTTGCCGAGGAATTCGCGTGGCGGACCCCGGTCGACAACGGCATGTGGGGTTCGCCGCACTCGATCGACATCCCCTGCGCCTTCGGCAACACCGACAAGAACCGCCTGACTGCCCCCGGCGGCCCCGGCGTGCTTCTTGCCTCGCGCGCCGAAATGGCGGCTTTCGCGGCCTTTGCCCACACCGGCAATCCCAACAACCCGCACATGCCCGAATGGCTGCCCTATGACTTCGCCACCCGCCCCGCGATGGTGGTCGATGCGCAGTGCCGACTGGTGAACGACGTGCGCGCCGCCGACCGCAAGGCCGCTGAAGCCCTCCCGATCGAGGATTCGCTCGCCGTCACGCAGGGGCCGCTATTCCAGGGTGCCTGACCCGACCCCGCTTTTCGCGCACCCCCTCCTTGCCCAGCCCCTTCCTCAACCTTGGGAAAGCAACTGATGGCCGCGATTGACGAATACGGCGAGACAACGCCTGCACCCGAGGCGCTTGGCATGATGCCGGCCGCCACGCGCGACCTCCCGCTCAAAGGCTTCCGCGTGCTCAATCTCGGCCGCCTGTTCAACGGCCCCTACGCCGGCTTCATGCTCGCCATGGCGGGTGCCGAAGTGATCAAGGTCGAACCTCCGCAGGGCGATCAGATGCGCAAGCGGGCACGCGATGGAGACTATCCGTTTCGTGCGGTAAACGGCTGGAAAAAGGGCATTTCCCTCAATCTGAAAACCGCCCGCGGCCGCGAGCTGCTGCTGGAAATGGCCACGCAGGTGGACGTCGTCCTCGAAAACTACGCCCCCGCCTTCCTGCCAGGCGTCGGCCTCCCGCCCGAAGCCTTCCTCGAGGCCAACCCGCGCCTCGTCTATGCCTCGGGCTCGGGCTATGGCCGCACCGGGCCCTACCGCGATATCGTCGCGCTCGACCTTACGGTCCAGGCCGTCGGCGGGATGATGAGCACGACCGGCGAGATGGACGGCCGCCCGCTCAAGGCCGGCGCGCCGATCATCGACATCATTTCCGGCACTCACCTCTACGCTGGCATCGTCACCGCGCTGGTCGAGCGCGAGCGCACCGGCCTTGGCCGCATCGTCGAAAGCTCGATGATGGAATCGATGTTCGCCTCGCTCCTCCCCGCCGGCGGTCACGTCTATAAATCGAAACACCCGCCGCGCCGCACCGGCAACCGCCACGTTGCCGATTCCTACGTCCCCTTCGACACCTTCGAGGCCAGCGACGGCTGGATCGCCATAGTCTGCGCCACCGATGACCACTGGCTCAAGTTGACCCACGCCATGCAGCGCCCCGACCTTGAGGCCGATGCGGAACTGCAAACCCTGCTTGGCCGCGTCCGCCGCATCGAGGAACTGACCGCCGCGATCAACGGCTGGGCCTCGCAGAAAAGCCGCGCCGAACTGATGCAGATCCTCCAGGCCCACTCGGTCCCGGTCGGCCCGGTCCGCGAGGTGCAGGAAATCCTCGACGATCCGCACCTCCACGAACGCGGCTTCCTGACCTATACCCTGACCGAGACCGGCCGGGTCGCCCTGCCCAACAGCGCGGTGCGCTACCACAGCTCGGACCTGCGCCCGCTCACCCCCCCCGCCCGGTCTGGGCGAACACAACCGCGATGTCCTGGCCGAATTCTGCGGCATTTCCCCGGACCACTACGAAGCCCTGCTCCGCGACAAGGTCGTAACCGAGAGCGAGGGCTGAGCATCCGCCATGCCCGTGCGAGCAGTCCATCAATGAAGCTGTGGGTCGGCCTACGTTCGCCGCCCAGCCGTGGCAAATCCCGATACCGGCCGCACGGCTCCTGCGGCACGCCGCAGCAACATCGTCCTGAAACATTTCGTCACGAACCCGCGCAGATCGCGAAACGGATTGCGGTAATAGGACGTCTTGCATATTGCATCGCGGCAATGAAGGTCGGGATCTGCGCAAGGACACGAACGCGTTGAACAAAGAGACCTTAGAATATCAAAACCAGAACGCGGCCTCGCGAATCCTGCTTGTGGAGGACGATGGACCGCTACGGACGCTGACCAGCCGAAACCTGCGCGAACATGGCTTCGATGTTGTTGCAGTGGCCACCGGTGCGGAAATGTGGGTCGTGCTGGAGCGGGAGAGCTTCGACCTGTTTGTGCTCGACATCATGCTTCCCGGCGTCAACGGCTTCGACATCCTGCGCCGCCTGCGCAAGACCGACGACACGCCTATCATCTTCGTTAGCGCCCGCGGCGGCGAGGAAGACCGGATTGTTGGCCTCGAACTTGGTGCCGATGATTTCCTGGCCAAACCGTTCAACACCCGTGAACTGGTGGCCCGCATCGGTGCCGTGCTGCGCCGCTGGTCGGGTGACGTGTCGACCCCCGCAGGCGCAGAAGCACGCAACATCCTGTTCGACGGCTGGAAGTTGTCCCGCTCCCGGCGGGAACTGCGTTCGCCGAGCGGCGTGCTGGTCGACCTCACCAGCGCGGAGTTCGACCTGTTGAACGCCTTTGTCAGCCAACCGCAACGGGTGATCGGCCGTGAACGGCTGATCGAACTGTCCCGCGCGCGGCTCGGCGATGCCTCGGACCGCAGCGTCGACGTGCTGGTGAGCCGCTTGCGGCGCAAGCTGAAGAGCGCCGGCGAACAGCCACCGATCCGGACCGTCCGGGGCGTCGGCTACATGTTCACGGCCACGGTTGACCGGCATTGAGCATGAACCCGCATTGAAATCCCGGCCCACCATCGCTGAAGTGCGCGGCGGGATAAGCCTGGCGGGCACCCTGCTTGCCATCGTGCTGGCCTTGCTCGTCGTCGACTTCATCGGCAACTCGGTAATGTTCGAACGGGCGAACACCTTCACCGTCAATTCCGAGGAAGCCTCGCGCATGGCCGAGCACCTCGTGGTCGCCCGCCGCATCGTGGCCGAAACCCCGCCGGCCCAGCGCCCACATCGCACCCGCCAGCTCAGCACCGCCCGCTTCCGGATCAACTGGCAGCCGACGCCACCGACCGAGCGCAGCGACGCGCGGCTGAACGCCTTGCGTCAATCGGTCATCGCGTCCGAACCAAAGCTGTCCGGCGCCGATCTGCGCCTGCACATCCGGCCCGTCACCCACGGCGGCGGCATCGCCGGATCGACCCGGCTGCCTGACGGGTCGGCGCTGGCGTTCCGTTCGTTCAGCCCGGTGTCCTGGGCGTTCAATGCCGGTTTGTTGCTGCGATTTTCCCTCCCTTCGCTGCTGCTGCTCGCGCTGGCGTGGATGCTGGTACGTGGCAGCTTCAAGCCGCTCAACGGCCTCGTCCGGGCCACCGCGCAGGTCGGCACCGACGACATGATCCTGCTGCCCGAGACCGGTCAGCGCGAGGTCCGCCAGCTGATCCGCGCCTTCAACACAATGCATGAACGCATCCATCAGTTGCTCACCAGCCGCACGCAGACCCTGCTCGCCATCGGCCATGACCTGCGCACGCCGCTTGCGCGGCTGCAGCTGCGGCTTGAGGGGCTGACGATCGGCGAAGAACAACGTGCCGAATTGTCCGCAGACATTGCCGAGATGGCCGAGCTGCTCGCGTCGCTCCAGGCCTTCGTGGTCGATGGGCGCGACATCGGGCCGGTCGAGCCGGTCGACCTTGCCGCAATGTGCCAGTCCCAGGTCGATGACGCGGCGGATCGCGGCCTTGAAGTCCGGTATGACGGTCCGGCCCGGCTCGAACTCCTCGCCCACCCCCCCAGCCTGCGCCGGGCAATCGGCAACCTGCTGCAAAATGCCCTGCGCTATGCCGGCAGTGCCGAGGTGCAACTGCGACGAACGCCCGAAGGCGCCGAACTCGAAGTAGCCGACAACGGCCCCGGCATCCCGCCGGACCGCATCGCCGACGTGATCCAGCCCTTCATCCGGCTGGACGAGGCCCGCGCCCGCAACACCGGCGGCATGGGGCTCGGCCTCGCCATCGTTGAACGCGTCGTCCGCTCGCACGGCGGGCAACTGGTCCTCGCCAACCGGCCGGAGGGCGGCCTGTCCGCGATCATCCGGCTCCCCGCGAAGCAGGCCGACGACGCAATGCCTGCTCGACACAATTCATAACAGAGACGCAAGAACCGCGACAAACCAACCCTCTAGCTCGCTGGATGCCGATCCGGATGCCGCCCGGATCACCCCCGCAAGCCAAGAGGTTCCACTGTGAATGAACTGATAGGACGCGTCTTCAGCTTCGAAAAGACCGTATTCCCCAACAGCGGCGAGCTTTTCGCCAAGCTTTCCAGCCAGGGCCAGGCCCCCAAGGCACTGATGGTCTCCTGCGCCGATTCGCGCATCGTTCCCGAACAGATCCTCCAGGCCGCGCCCGGCGAACTGTTCGTCTGCCGCAACGCCGGCAACATCGTCCCACCCTTCGCGACGATGAACGGCGGCGTTTCCTCGACCGTCGAATATGCCGTCATGGCGCTCGGCGTGCGCGACATCATCGTCTGCGGTCATTCGGACTGCGGCGCGATGAAGGGCCTCAGCGACCTCTCCCAGCTCGGCTCCATGCCCAATGTCGCGGCGTGGCTGCGCCACGGGCTTGCCGCTTCGCACGTCGTCGACACCTGCCATCCCCACATCGAGGGCGAGGAACGCATCCGCGCGCTCGCCCTTGAAAACGTGATCGCCCAGCTCAACCACCTGCGCACCCACCCCTCGGTCGCCAGCGCCATCGCCCAGGGCGAAATGTCGCTGCATGGCTGGTTCGTCGACATCGCCGCCGGCCAGGTCCTCGGGCTCGACGGCGAGACCGGCCAGTTCATCGTCATGCGCGAGGACGCGCCGCTGCCGGTGGCGCTGGCCGCGAACCGCCGCGTCTGGTCCTTCGCGGAGGCCGCGGAATGAACACGACCACTTTCACGGCCCCCGCCGCGCGGACCGGGCCCTTCGCCCACGTCGCGCGCGATTTCACCGCGTCGATCGTGGTGTTCCTCGTCGCCATGCCGCTGTGCATGGGGATTGCCATCGCCTCGGGCGTCCCGGCCGAGATGGGCCTGATCACTGGCATCATCGGCGGGATTGTCGTCGGCACCCTTGCCGGCTCCCCGCTCCAGGTCAGCGGCCCGGCGGCGGGCCTTGCCGTCATCGTCTTCGAATTCGTCGGCAAATACGGCCTCGCCGCGCTCGCCCCGGTGCTGGTGCTGGTCGGGATCATCCAGTTCGCCGCGGGCTCGCTCAAGCTTGGCGGCCTGTTCCGGGTGATTTCGCCCGCAGTCGTCCACGGGATGCTGGCGGGCATCGGCGCGCTGATCGTGCTGGGCCAGTTCCACATTCTGTTTGACGCCAAACCCCTGTCGAGCGGCCTCGACAACCTTGCCGCCATGCCTGCCCGCATCACCGGCATCTCGCTCGAAAATCCGCGCAGCGCGGAACTGGCACTGTTGCTCGGCGTGCTCACCATCGGCACGATTCTGGCGTGGGAAAAGCTGCGCCCAGCCTCGCTCAGCCTCGTCCCCGGAGCGCTGCTCGGCGTCGGCGCGGCATCGGTCACCGCCCTTGCCTTCGGCCTCGACGTCACGCGCGTTACAGTGCCGGACTCGATCTTCGCGGCGATCACCCTGCCAGGCGTGAACTTCGCGCTGCCATCCGATCCGGGCATCATCGGCGGCCTGCTGGTCTCGGCCATCGCCATGGCGTTCATCGCCAGCGCCGAAACCCTGCTTTCCGCCGCGGCGGTCGACCGGATGCACGAGGGCGAGCGCACCGACTACAACAAGGAACTGCGCGCCCAGGGCGTCGGCAACCTGCTGTGCGGTGCGGCCGGCGGTCTGCCCATGACCGGCGTGATCGTTCGCTCCTCGGCCAACGTCCAGGCCGGCGCGCGCACCCGGCTTTCGGCCATCCTCCACGGGGTATGGATCCTCGGTTTCGTCGCCCTGCTTCCCGGCCTGCTGCGCGAGATTCCGATGGCCGCGCTAGGCGGCGTGCTCGTCATCACCGGCTGGCGGCTGGTCAGCCTCGAACACGCAAAGCACCTGCTGCACCAGTATGGCCGGCTCCCTGCCGCAATCTGGGCGGTCACCTTCGGCCTCGTCGTGGCGACCGATCTCCTCACCGGGGTCATCGCCGGGCTTCTGCTCTCGCTGCTGGAACTGATCCCCTTCCGCAAGACTCTCAAGTTCCGGATCCATCGCGAGCACGAGGATGAAAGCACCAGCCTGACCCTGCGCGGTGCGGCAACCTTCATCGGCCTCGCCCGGCTCAATTCCGCGCTCGACGAAATTCCCGACCATCACGCCGTCCGGATGGACTTCCGATCGGTCGGCGGGATCGACCACACCTCGGCCCAGACCATCCGTGACTGGCTGGCCCGGCATCGCAGCCGCGGCGGGGAGGTCGTTCTCGAAGGGCCGGATACCATTTTGAAGCCACTGTCGGCCTGACGCCCAACGCCCCCCAATGAAGGCCCGGTTCCGCGTGACCGGGCCTTCCGTTCATGCCGGCAACAAATCGTAACGCAGCGGAAACCGGA
This sequence comes from uncultured Novosphingobium sp., assembly GCA_964343385.1. Taxonomy (GTDB): domain Bacteria; phylum Pseudomonadota; class Alphaproteobacteria; order Sphingomonadales; family Sphingomonadaceae; genus Novosphingobium. The sequence continues at coordinate 9,661 of CAYFJH010000015.1, forward strand.
GAGACGGCACCGCCGGCTAGGCCAGAGGAGTCCCGGGATACGGCGTCCCACTTCCGCTTTTGGCCCTCACCAAAGCGGAAGGAGGCATGACACCGGTCCGGGGCGCAGGAGGAACAATCACCGAAAACATGAGGGATTGTTCACATGAAGACTCTTACCACCCTGGCCCTTTGCGGCCTGACCTGCGCCGTTTCCGGCACCGCCCTTGCCCAGGACACCGACGCCCCCAAGCCGATCGAGATCAGCGGTTCAGCTACCGTCGCCAGCGATTACCGCTTCCGCGGCGTCTCGCAGAGCAACAAGGGCATGGCCGTTCAGGCCAATCTGACCATCAAGCACGAAAGCGGGTTCTACGTCGGCGGCTGGGCCTCCAACCTCGCCGGCTGGGGCACCTTCGGCGGATCCAACACCGAGTTGGACCTCTACGGCGGCTACGCTCTCGCCACTGGCGGCATCACGCTCGACGCCGGGCTGACCTGGTATATGTATCCGGGCGGCGCGGACAAGACCGACTTTGCCGAACCCTACGTTAAAGTCAGCGGGGCCTATGGCCCGGTCAACCTGCTCGCCGGCGTCGCCTATGCGCCCAAGCAGGAATCGCTCGGCAACTTCTCCAACACCCCGTTCAGCTTCGGCCAGAAGGAGGACAACCTCTACCTGTGGCTCGACGGCAGCACGGCCATTCCCGGCACCCCCGTCACAGCCAAGGCCCATGTCGGCTATTCGGACGGCAACCCCGGCCTTGGCCCGAACGGCACCAGCGTCGCGCCGACCGGCAAGTATTGGGACTGGATGCTCGGCGCGGATGTCGCGGTGGGCCCCGTCACGGTCGGCGTCGCCTATATCGACACGGACATCAGCGTCGCGGAATCGGCTTACCTTCAGCCGAATTTCTCCTCGACCAAGGACGGCTCCTCGATCGCGGGCAGCACTGCGCTGGTTTCGATCACCGCGGCCTTCTGACCTGCCTGGCGGGGGCGGGAACGCCTCCGCCAGCGCCCATACGAAAATGGAGCCGCAAGCGCGGCTCCATTTTTTGCTCGAGCCCCGATCGTGCGGCTCAGTCGCGCTGCCGCTCGCGGCACCCGACAGCCTTGGTCGGATCGGGATTGCAGCGCTTGCCCAGCGGCAGCACCCACTTCCCCTCAGCCTTCGCCGGGCGGACGCACAGCGTATACTTGCTCGGCACGCAAGTGGTGACTGCGGGGCCGTCGGCGCTTGCGAGGGTGGTGGCAGCGGCACCGATGGCCAGCAACAGGGTAAGCATCTTCGTTTCTCCAGCAGAAATACCGATGCCCCCGCTAAAGCAGCGTGGAATGTCGGCTCACTTGCCGGTCTGTGACGAAGTATGTCCCGAGCCCTGGACGGCTTGCGCAGTTCCAGGGCGATGCTCCAACCGCCAGCGGGTAGCCAATCTGGCCGGAGACGTTCCGCAACGGGCAGTCACCCCGCGAGAACTTTCCCGCCATTTCAATGGCAAGAATTCCGCAAGGCGCGGCAAGACTAGCGGAAATCCGCCATGGCCGGGAACCGCGGCGCACGCTTCGACAGGAACGCCGCCACCCCCTCGGCAAAGTCGGGACCCTGCATGGCATCGGCGAACAAGCCAATGCTTTCCGCCGTCTCAGCCGGGGCAATTCCTGCGCCCACCGCGCACAGCAATCGCTTGCTATGTCGCAAGGTGTGGACCGAGCCCGCCAGGATCGCCGCCGTCAGCACCCCCAGCTCATCCTCGAACCGACCCGCGCTCGCGCACTGTTCTACCAGTCCGATCGCCGCCGCCTGCTCTGCCGTCAGCGCGCAGGCGGTATAGATCATCCGCCGTGCCTGTCCCTGGCCCACCGCCGCGACCAACCGGTGGTGATCGCTGCGCAGATAGAGCGCGCCGAGCTTGGCAGGGGTGATCGCCAGCACCGCGTCCCGGCTCGCCAGCCGCAGGTCCGCCGCCAGCGCAACCGCCACCGAAGCACCAAAGCAAGATCCCTCAATCGCCGCGATCACCGGCTTGGCCGCCTGCTCGATCCCCGCCATCGCCCGTGCCATCGCCCAGCCGTACGCCTCGGCACCGGCCCGGTCACCGCGATGCGCCGCGAATTCGGCAATATCGTTGCCCGAACCGAAATGCCCGCCTGCGCCGCGCAGGACGATCACCCCTACCGCCGGATCGCCGTCCGCCGCAGCCACCGCGTCCGCCAGCGCGCCCCACGTGCTGAGCAGCATCGCATTGCGCGCGGCCCATCGATCAAACAGGATCGTCGCAACCCCCTTCGCCACGCTCAGCGATAGCCCGCCGGTGTCGGCGTCGCTCATGGTCATGTCTGCAAAAATCCTCGCCTGCCTCAATGCTTCAGCAGCACTCGGTAAAGACTCAGCCCAGCTCAGTCGATGATTTCCGGCTTGTGCCGCGCCTGCGCCGCCAGCCGGATCAGCGCGTTGACCGCCCCATAGCCTTCGCAGGCCCGCCGTTCGACCAGTTCGAAAGCACCCGGCACAACCTGACATCGAGCGGGCTGGACTGTTCCCGCGTGCTCCTATGCCGTCCTGCCAAGCGCCCTGCGCACCAGCGGATCGAGCATGTCGTCGCCGGCTTCCCGAATGGCCGTTTTCATCCGCGGGTCCCAGAAGTCTGCAATATGCTGGGCGATCGCCGCCACCGCCGCATCCTCGCCAAGGGCGGCAAGGTTGCGGGCGATCTGGTTCGCCATATAGGCCAGGCGCGTCACATCCATCGCTACTGGGCCGGCTCGGCCGCGATCCGGCGGCTCTTTTCCGACCACGAGGTATAACTTTCCTGCCACTCGCTCGGCCCGTTCGACGGCAGCACCTGCACCGCCGTCACCTTGTATTCCGGGCAGTTGGTCGCCCAGTCGGAAAACTCGGTCGTCACCACGTTGGCCTGCGTCGCAGGATGGTGAAACGTGGTATAGACCACCCCCGGCGCGACCCGTTCGGTCACCTCCAGCCGCAGCGTCGTCTCCCCGGTCCGGCTTGCCAGTCGCACCCAGTCGCCAGACTTCAGTCCGCGATTTTCCGCATCGAGCGGATGGATCTCGAGCAGGTCCTCCCCGTGCCAGACCACATTGTCGGTCCGCCGCGTCTGGGCACCGACATTGTATTGCGAAAGGATCCGCCCCGTTGTCAGCAGCAGCGGATAACGCGGGCCGGTCCGCTCGTCGGTCGGCACATAATCGGTCACCACGAACCGCCCCTTACCCCGCACGAAACCGTCCTCATGCATGATTGGGCTGCCGTCCGGATGAGCCTCGTTCACCGGCCACTGCAACGACCCCTCGGTCTCCAGCCGCGCATGCGAGACCCCCGCGAACGACGGCGTCAGCCGCGCTATCTCGCCCATGATCTCGGCCGGATGGGCATAGCTCCACCCCAGCCCCAGCGCATTGGCAAGCGCCTGCGTGACCTCCCAGTCCTCAAGACCGTTGGCCGGCTCCATAACCTTGCGCACCAGCTGGATGCGCCGTTCGGCATTGGTGAAGGTCCCGTTCTTTTCGAGGAACGTCGAACCCGGCAGGAAGACATGGGCGTAGTTCGCGGTTTCGTTGAGGAACAGGTCGTGGACGATCACCAAGTCCATTGCCGCCAGCCCAGCCGCGACGTGGTGCGTATTGGGATCGGACTGCAGGATGTCCTCCCCCTGCACATAAAGCGCCCGGAAGCTGCCATCAAGCGCGGCGTCGAGCATGTTGGGAATGCGCAGGCCCGGCTCCGGGTCGAGCGCAACGCCCCAATCGCCCTCGAACAGCGCACGGGTCGCCCCGTCCGAGATGTGGCGATAACCCGAAAGCTCGTGCGGAAAACTGCCCATGTCGCAGGCACCCTGCACATTGTTCTGCCCGCGCAGGGGATTAACCCCCACGCCGCGCCGACCGATATTGCCTGTCACCATCGAAAGGTTGGCGATGGCCATGACGGTCGAAGAGCCTTGCGAATGCTCGGTGACGCCAAGCCCGTAATAGATCGCGCCGTTGCCGCCGGTCGCGTAAAGCCTTGCCGCTGCGCGCAGGCTGGCGGCGGGGACGCGGGTGACGCCTTCGAGCACTTCGGGCGAATGGCGCTCGTCGCCGACGAACCGCGCCCAGTCCTTATATTCATCCCATTCGCAGCGCTCCTGGATGAAAGCTTCATCAGCGAGGCCTTCGGTGACGATGACGTGGGCCATCGCGGTCAGCACTGCAACGTTGGTGCCCGGCTGGAGCGCGAGGTGGTGCGCAGCCATGACGTGCGGGCTGCGGACGAGGTCGATGCGGCGCGGGTCGATCACGATCAGCTTCGCGCCCTGCCGAAGCCGCCGTTTCATCTGGCTCGCGAACACCGGGTGCGCATCGGTCGGGTTGGCACCAATCACCAGGATGACGTCGGCATCCATCACACTGTCGAAGTCCTGCGTCCCGGCGCTGGTCCCGAAGGTTGTCTTCAGTCCATAGCCGGTCGGCGAATGGCAGACCCGCGCGCAGGTATCGACGTTGTTGCTGCCGAACCCGGCACGCACCAGCTTCTGGACAAGGAAAGTCTCCTCGTTGGTGCAGCGGCTTGACGTGATCCCCCCCAGCGCCCGCGCGCCGTATCGGGCCTTGATTGCGTTCAACCGCTCGGCGGCAAATTCGAGCGCCTCGCCCCACGAAACCTCGCGCCACGGCTCGGTAATCGCCCCGCGGATCATCGGCTGCGTGATCCGGTCCTGGTGGTTGGCATAGCCCCAGGCGAAGCGGCCCTTGACGCAGCTATGGCCGTGGTTGGCCTTGCCGTCCTTCCACGGCACCATCCGCACCAGCTGCTCGCCCCGCATCTCCGCGCGGAACGTGCAGCCGACCCCGCAATAGGCGCAGGTCGTGACCACCGCGCGCTCGGGCTTGCCGATGGCGGTGACGGCTTTCTCCTGCAGCGTCGCGGTCGGGCAGGCCTGGACGCAGGCCCCGCAAGAAACGCATTCGGACGAAAGGAAATCGTCCCCCGCCTGCCCCGCGCTCACGGCCGAGGCAAAGCCGCGCCCATCGATGGTCAGGGCAAAGGTCCCCTGCACTTCATCGCAGGCCCTGACGCAGCGCGAGCAGACGATGCACTTGGCCGGGTCGAAATCGAAGTAGGGATTGGACACGTCCGCCGCTGCGCCAAGGTGGTTGGCACCCTGATAGCCATACCGCACGTCGCGCAGGCCGACCTGCGCCGCGGCATCCTGCAACTCGCAGTCGTTGTTGGCGCTACAGGTCAGGCAGTCAAGCGGATGGTCGGAGATGTAAAGCTCCATCACCCCGCGCCGCAGCTTTTCCAGGCGCGGCGTCTGGGTGTACACCACCATGCCTGCCGCCACCGGCGTGGTACAGCTTGCCGGCGTGCCGCGCATCCCGTCCACTTCAACGAGGCACATCCGGCACGATCCGAAGGCCGCCACATTGTCGCTCGCGCACAGCTTGGGGATCGACCCGCCGCATTCCGCCGCCGCGCGCATCACGCTGGTGCCCTCGGGCACGGTCACGCTGCGCCCGTCGATGGTCAGCGTGACCGGAACGTCGCTACAAACCTGCGGCGTCCCGAAATCGGCCTGCGGTTCATAGCCCACGATCAAAATCCTCGCTTCGGAAGTCTTCAGGCCAGTTCTTCAGCGCGGAAAGCACCGGGTAAGGGGTAAACCCGCCCAGCGCGCAAAGGGATCCGAACTTCATCGTTTCGCACAGGTCTTCAAGCAGCGTCACGTCCTGCGCCGCTGTCCGCACCGCTGTCTTGGGCGCATTGCGCATCTGCGCCAGCGCGCCCACCGGATCGGCCACGCGCACCGGCGCGCAAATCCGCTCGACCAGTTCCGCCCCGCGCACCGCGCCAATTCGGCACGGGGTGCATTTGCCGCAGCTTTCCGCCGCGCAGAAATCGAACGCGAACTTAGCCATGCCGGCCATGTCCACGGTGTCGTCGAACACTACAATCCCGCCGTGGCCGATGAGCGCGTCAGCCGCGGCAAAGGCTTCGTAATCGAACGGCAGGTCGAACTGGTCCGGGTGGATATAGGCCCCCAGCGGCCCGCCAACCTGCACCGCCTTGACCGGGCGGCCCGATGCCGTGCCGCCGCCAATGTCATGCACCAGTTCGCGCAGCGTAATGCCGAACGGTGCCTCGAACAGACCGCCAAACCGGATATTCCCCGCCAACTGCACCGGGCAGGTTCCGGTGGAACGCCCCAGGCCCAGCGCCGCGTATTGCTCTGCCCCGCCTTCGCGCAGAATATGCGAGGTCGCCGCCAGCGTCAGAACATTGTTGACCACCGTCGGGCACCCGAACAACCCGACATGCGCCGGCAGCGGCGGCTTGGCCCGGACCTCACCGCGTCGGCCCTCGATCGAATTAAGCAACGAAGTTTCCTCGCCGCAGACATAGGCACCCGCGCCCACCCGCACTTCCAGCGCGAACGGCGCAATGAACGGCGCGGCCAGCGCAATCGCGGCATTCAGCTTGGCGATGGCGTGCGGATATTCGCTGCGCACATAGACATAGCCCTGCCCCGCGCCGACCGCGTGCCCGGCAATCGCCATGCCCTCGATCAGCTGGAACGGATCGCCCTCGATCAGCATCCGGTCGGCAAAAGTCCCGCTGTCGCCCTCGTCGGCATTGCAGACGATGAACTTGCGCGGACCCGGTGCGACGCGGACCGTGTTCCACTTGATGCCGGCGGGAAAACCAGCGCCTCCACGGCCGCGCAGGCCGGATTCGAGCACTTCTGCGCAGACGTCCTCGGGCGCGAGGCCGCGGGCACGCTCAAGGCCGTCCCACCCACCGCTCGCAGCATAGTCCTCCAGGCTGAGCGGCCGCGTCCGCCCGGCGCGGGCAAAGGTCAATCGCTGCTGGCCGGCGATAAACGGGCCGTCGGCGATGGTGCCGATGGATGTTGAACTGGTGCCGCCAAGAATGGCCGGAACGTCAGCAGGAGTGGCTGGGCCAAAGCCCTGCCCGGTAATCTCGACCAATGGTTCAAGCCAGTGCATCCCCCAGCTCGAAACGCGCTCCACTGTGCAGCCCGAAGCGGCAAAGGCCTCCGCCACCGCATCGGCCCCGCAGGCAAGCGCGAGTGCGTCATCGCTGATCCGCACCTTGGTCATGCGTTTTGCACCAGTGCGACCAGCGCAGCCTCGTCCAGCCGGGCGAATACCCGGCCCCCCACGCGCGCGTTCGGCCCGGCGCTGCACAAGCCAAGGCAATAGACCGGCTTCACCCGCACCCGCGTGCCGGCCGCGGCCTCCGCCGCCGCGACCAGCGCCTCGACCCCGCGTGCCTGGCAGGCTTCGGCCCGGCACAGCTGGACCACCGGGCGCGGGTCCGCTTCGGCGGTGAAATCATGATAGAAACTGACCACCCCGCGGACTTCTGCCCGGCTGAGGTTGAGCACCGTGGCAATCGCAGCCTCTGCCGCCGCATCGACGCAGCCAAGCGCCGCCTGCACGTCGTGCAGGATCGGCAGAAGCGCCCCTTCGCGGCCGGCGTGAGCAGCCAGGATCGTATCGAGAGAGTCTGGAACCATACCCATTGTTGAGCCTATCGGCGCAGCCAGATCAAATCGATTCTCTCGAAGACTGATAGGCCACACCTATCATCGGCCGTCACCTCTCTCCCGTATTGCCTGCGCCGCCTGCAGCCCTGCGCGGACCATCGGCCCAAGCGGATCGCGGTTCACCGCCACCAGCCCGACCCGCCGCAACGGCGCCTCCTCATCGAACGGCAGGAACAGGCACCAACCCACCCCCGCCAGCAACCGCGCATAGGCCGCCGGGAGAATCGTCACGAAGTTGCCCGAATGCACTAGCGCCAGCAGCGACACGTAGCTGTCCGCAATCACCGGCGGCGCTGCGGAAAGCCCCCGTTCGGCGAGCTGCCGGTCGAGGATGCGCCGGAACTGCATACCCTGATGAAGCAGACACAACGGCAACGAAACCACATCGTCCCAGCCAACCGCGGCCCGACCGTCGAACCCGTCGCCGCGCCTCGCCGCGAACACGTATTGCTCGTCGTGAAGCGGCACGACCAGCACGTTCGCCGCCGGCTCGTGGTCCAGATAGGTAATTCCCGAATCGAATTCATTGGCCGCCAGCCCCCGCTCGATCTCGCGCGAGGTGTGCGACTGAATCGACAGGCTCAACCCCGGATTGCGGGCGATGAGCTCCTGCCCGAAAGCCCCGACCAGCGGCAGCGCGGCAGGGATAACCGCCAGCCGGAACTCGCCCTGAAGCGCCACTGAAAGCGCCTCCGAGGCATGTTCGAGCCCGCGCACCGATCCCAGCACCTGCTCCGCCCACGGCAGGATCGCCGCACCGTGATCGGTCAGGCCAATGAACCGGCGGTCCCGCGCGACCAACCGCCGGCCAAGGCTCTGCTCCAGCGTCACGATGCCAGCCGAAAGCGTCGGCTGCGAAACGCCGCAGGCCGCCGCCGCCCGGGCAAAATGCCGTTCGCGGGCAAGAACCACGAAATACCGCACGTGTTGCAACTGCATGACCAGCACCCCGTATTATAGCCCCGCCCTATCACAACACAGGCCAAGCCGACAGAGCGGCGAGCCGCCGTCAGCGGTTGGGCTCGCCGGTCCGGGCTCGAACGTCGCCCAATGGAGCTTTTCGGACAGACGTGAACCGCGCATTCCAGCGTACAATCAGGCGCACTCGCCGCGCAGCATCGCGCGCAGCCTTGCCGACCGAACGCCTCGGCGGTGTGATTTATGAGTTTACGGCCCCGGGTTCCACGAAGCGACATTCCGGGCATTGACGGCAACGACCGGGTCGTGACAGGCGCGACACACCATCATCCCCTACGGCAACAAAAGGGAAAACAATGACCTCGTCGTTCACATCGCAGGATCCGCGTGATCACTTTGCCTATTGCATCCAGGTGCTGGGCGGTACCACCACGGCCTCGCGGCGTCTCGGCATAGACGAACGGGCCATCCGCCGTTTCATCAATGGCGAACGTCCGCTTGGAAAAGGCCTCCTGCAAGACACCGCAAAAGCGCTGCGCCTCCTCATCGCCGAAGCAACGGCGGCGGACGAACAGATCGGCGTGGTCCTTGGCGCATGGCCGAACGATCCGGAAATCCCGCCGATCGAAGACGGCCCCCGCGCCATCTGACTTCGGTCCGCTTCACGAGGGCGGCACGGATATCGCGCCACGAGACGAGCTTGAAGTTCTGCGCGCCCGGCTCATTATGGCCGTCCTGCGCAACGAACAGTCCTTGCGGGAAACCGGGACCAAAGCTGCCCGCCCCCACGGCAATCCCGTCCGTCTCCTCGGCACCGCCAAACCGGCCTGCCGCGATGCGGAAACGACCGGCCGGAGCCATTCCGGGGAGCCTGAACAGCGCATAGGTGTTGTCGCCCTGACTCGACGCGATGAGCCAACCGCCGCGCCGCCCCGCAGGCAGCACGGCAAGCCCCTCTACGTCGGCGACGAGATGCCGGCCATCGGCCTCGGCCACCAGTGTCCCCGCGCGCGCATTTTCGCTGGTCGGAAAGGCCCATATCCCCCGGTCTTCCTCCCCCACATACAACGTGCCGGTGCGCGGATCGGTGACGCAGCCTTCCGTTTGCGACGGCAGTTGCAGCGAACGGACGATGCGTCCCGTCGCGGCAGCCCCGTCCACGGCGATCCGCACCTGATGGATCGCGCCGTGCTTGAGGACCGAAAACGCATCGATCCCGTCCGTCCGGGCGACCAGGCAGACCCCATAGGCCTCGCCCGCGCCGCCGCTCACTTCACCCAGCGCAACCAGACCGGCAGCGTCAGTGTCGAGCCGATAGACAAGCAGCTTCGCCTGCGCCTCGTCGTTGCGGTCGCTGGCGACAACGATGACGCCCCGCGCGCCCAGATCGACGAGGTCGACATTGTTCACCCGCCCCGCAGGAACGAAGCTGCGGACCGCGCCATCCATCCCGTAGACATAGAGCCCGGCCTTCTTGTCCGTCGCCACGATCAGGCTGGCGGCTGGGTTGGCACCGTTGTGCCAGATCGCCGGATCGTCGGCGGCATCGCCCCGGGCCGTGGCGACGGGGCTCGTTTCCGCGCGGGCGACAACCGGGGCTGCGGGCAGCGGCACCACCGGGCCGGGTTGCGCGGCGGCCTGGACGACGAGAGCAAGTGCAACGACCGCGCTCATCAGAAGTTGACCCGGACGCCCGCAGTATAGCGCCGGCCAAAGCGCTCCCATTCGATCGTCTGGTTCCGGATCATCGCGGTCGGCGTGCCCTTGGCGGTGAGAATGCCCGAGGGATCGGAAAAGCGGCGGCCGGGCTGGTTGAGCAGGTTCGAAGCGTCGAAATAGATCTCGAAATTGCGGTTGACCGCATAGCGCGCGGAGAAATCCAGCTCGTCGTCGGCATCCCAGTAGGTGTCCCCGCCATCGGTGTCGTTGTCAGCGATGGCGTCGAGCCAGAGGCTGCGGCGCTGGTATTGCAGGCGCGCCGAGAAGCCATACTTCTCGTAATAGACCCCGAGGTTGTACACCGTGTCGGACGTGTTCGGCAGGCGCACCTTGCGGGCGGCGACCGCGCCGACGGCCGGCTTGGTGATTTCACTGTCGTTCAGCGTAAGGTTGGCGCTGATGCCGAAGCCGCCCATCCATTCCGGCAGACCCAGGCTTGCGGTCCACGGATCAAGCTGGAGCTGGGCCGCCACTTCCATGCCGAACAGCCGGCCCTCGCCGCCGTTGACGATGCCGGAATAGGTGTAGTTCGAACGGTCCACCCCGTCCGAGTTGAGGGCGTCCGATCCAAAGGTGCGGGTCGAGGTATAAAGGACGTCCGACACCTTCTTGTAATAGGCCCCGACCGAAATGTAGCCCTGCGGGCGGATGTACCATTCGAAATAGGCGTCGATGCCCTTGGCGCGCTCGGGCTTGACCGCCGGGTTGCCGCCGGAGATCGACTGGCCAAGGTCGCTGTAGGTGATGTTGGGCCGGATCTTGTCATAATCCGCCCGGGCCGCGCCGGTGTTGAAGGACAGCCGCAGCTTCTTGGTGTCGTCGAGATTGTAGTTGAGGTGCAGGCTCGGGAACGCCATTGTCCGCCCCGACGAGGCGTTGATCGTCACGCCCGATGTGGTGACGCCGCCCGTGTTGGTGAAGACGCCGGTGGCAATGCCCCGGTTATCTACCCGTTCCACGCGGACGCCGCCCACCAGCGAGCCCCAGTCATAACGCAGTGTGCCCATGAGGAAACCGGCGTAAACCCGCTCGCGAACGTCGTAGATGTTGTTGGTGGCCCGGCCGAACGCATAGTTCGCCCGGGCAACCGCACCTGCTGCCTGCATCTTCGCCACGTCGAAGTAATTGAACGTGTAACCCATGCGGATCTTGCCCTGGAACGGCAGTCCGGTGGAGAACTGGTTGAAATCCGTCGGCATGCCGATCGCCGCGAGCCGGGCCGTCTCGCCTGCGCCGATCGACAGGCCGGTCTCGTCCACCACCTTGTTGCGCTGGTCGAATTGGAAGCCGGCCTTGATCGTGGCATCGCCGCCCAGCAGCGGCATGTTGCGCGAGACGATCAGGCGGCCGGTATAGGCCGTGGTGGTATCGACGGCATCAAGGAATGTGATCGCCGTCAGCGGCTTGCTGAAGGTGTCGATCGCGGTCACCGGCGTTCCGGCCTGCAACCGGGTCGGGCCGGAAAGCTGCTGCGTGGTGTAGAGCGTCAGCAGCGAAAGCCCCGGGTCGGTGAAGTCATATGCGACCGTGGGCCTGGTGGTGACGCCGCCCGGGCTTTCCCACGAGGCTTCGCCGACGACCGAGCGATCATCCTTGGACTCGGTATAGTTGCCCAGCCAGTCAATCTTCCAGCCATCGCCGAAGGCGTGCGTCCCCCGCAGTGTGTTGGTAAAGATGGACTGTTTGAACGCCCGCAGCGTCGAGCGCTGGCGGATGTCGATCCCGTAGATCGTGCCTTTGACGGGGGTGTTGCCGATGCAGACGTCGGCATAGCCCGACGTGGTCGGCGTGGGGTTGATCGTCGAGGTATCGCAGGGCGCGGTGTTGGCGACCAGGCTTCCCTGCTTGTCGTCAAGGTCGAAGCGGTAGTTGTTGCGCGCTTCGTCGTCGGTGAAGATCGTATAGACCGAGCGCAGCGAGATCGTGTTGTTCGCGTCGGGCTTGTAGTCCACCCGCCCGGAGACCGACCAGTTGCGGCGCGTCAGCCGGTAGAGCTTGTTCTCGGTTTCCTGCACCCAGTAGCGCGCGACGCTGCCGGGGCGAACGTCGGTGCCGACCTTTTCCCGGTCATTCTCGAAATTGTCAGTGATCATGTTGCGTTCGTAGTAGCTGCCCGAGACCAGCACGCCGAGTTCGCCGCCGCCAAGCGCGAAGCGGTTCGCGAGGACGAGCGAGCCTTCGTATTCGGGTCGCTTGCCGTACTCGGCCTGGCCAAGACCGGCCTTGGCGGCGATGTGGAACCCGCTGTAGTCGAACGCCGACCGGGTCACGACATCGACATTGCCCGCGACCGTCTCGCCCGGCATGTCCGGCGTTACCGCCTTGGACACGACGATCTGTTTGGCGATCGCGGAGGGCACGGAATCAAAGCGCGCGTCGCGGCCTTCGGGGCTAATGATGTTGATCCCGTCAAAGCTCAGCGTCGTCCATGTCTTGGGCGCGCCGCGCAGCGAGATATAGCGTGCCTGGCCCTGATCACGCTCGACCGCGACACCCGGCAGGCGTCCGGCGGCCTGGGCGATGTTCTGGTCAGGCAGGCGGCCCACGCTGTCCGACGCGGCGACTGTGACCAGCGAATCCGAGTTCTTCTGGACTTCCAGCGCCGCCGCTTCGGACTCGGCGATCGGGCGGGTGCCGGTGACGATGATCTCGGGCCCCTCCTCCGCTTCGGCCGCATAGGCAGCGGGAGCAGCGCAGATGGCGGCAGTGCACAACAGCACCGTCCGAAGCGAGCGCGTGCGGACGCGAGAGGCAAGTAGAAGCATGAGTAATCCCCACATTACAGATCCGTAATGCTGCGGGTGCTAGGTAAGTATTGTTACAGGGCGTCACTATTGTGATGGCGGTTCTGTGACATGCGGTGCGATGGCCCAAAGCCGTTTCGTCAGTTCAGCCCTGACTGTAGCTTCCGTTCGATCCCGCTCCACAGTGTCCGGATCGCCTGCGCGGCGGGCGACCGGGGGGCAAAGGCACCAACCGGCTGATTGTGGACCGCCATGCGCTCGATTACGCTGGCCATCGGCACCAGCGGCCAATCGGGCTGTTCGGCATGGGCTTCAGCGTGCAGCTTGCGGCGCGCATCGAACATCGCGAACACGGGGAGCACCGGCGCATGGGCACCATGATTACGCCTGAGGTCGTCGAGCACGTCATCCAGCCCGCGCCGGGCAAGCGGCGAGGCGGTGAGCGGAACGACGATCACGTCCGCGGCGCGGATGATCTGGTGGCTCAGGTCATTTATGACCGGCGGACAGTCGAGAATGATCCGATCATAACGCTCGGCCAGAGAGGCCGCGATCTTGGCCAGCCGCCGCTTCTTGCCGAGCCGCGCGAACAGCCGGTCGACATGGTGGAGGCTGCGGTCGGCCGGCAGGACGTCAAGCAGCGGGAACTGCGTCGCGACGATATGCTGTTCGGGCAATGCGCCCTTTTCGAACAGGTCCGTGGCATGCGATCCGCGCCCCCGGTCCACGCCGAGCAGGAACGCCCCGCCGCCCTGCGGGTCAAGGTCCCACAGCAGGGTGCGGCGCGCAGAAACGGTCGCCGACGCCCAGGCAAGATTGGCCGCAAGCGTGCTTTTGCCCACGCCACCTTTCACGCTGTAGCACGCGATCACCTTCATCGTGCCCTCCTGCGGCGCTTGTGACGGATCATGATGCCCGGTCATGGCGCTTGCGTCCACCGCCTGATCGGGTTCAGCCAGACCGCCGCAGGACGATGACCTGATAATATCCGCCGGGGCCCTCGCGGACCTCGCCGGCAAGTCCATGTTTGGCTCCGGTGGCAAAGGCACTGGCGCAAAGCGAACCGCGCGGCGTGACATGGAACCGCGCCAGCCACGCCCCGAGACCGCGCCGCAGCCAGCCGGGCATCTGCGCCATCGTCCCGAAGTCGATGATGTGCAGCGAACCGCCCGGACCGACCAGGCCGCAGGCCTGGGTGACGGCCCGTTCCCACTGCGGGATCATCGAGGTGCAATAGGACAGCATGACCCGGTCGAAGGTATCGCGCCCGAACAGGCTCGCCGCATCGAACCGCGCCGCATCGCCAGCGGCCAGCACGGCCCGGCCGTCCAGCCGCGCGGTCGCCGTTTTCAGCATTTCAGGCGAAATATCCAGCCCGAACAGGGCCGCGTCCGGCCACATCCGCTGCGCCAGCGCAAGATTGCGCCCGGTGCCGCAGCCGATCTCCAGCATGCTGCCGTGTTCAGGCAGTTCCATGCCCCGGATTGTCCGGTCGCGGCCCAGCAGGTAATACTTGCGGGTGACGTCATAGAAATGGCGCTGCCAGCGATAGACGTCGTCCATCAGTTCCGCATGGGTCTGCGCGACCGGAACGGTCATGGCCTCAGCCGGTAGAGATGCAGGCCGCCATAGATCGAGGAGCGGTCCTGCCGGATCAGGGCGCGGGCTTCCTCCCCGGAATAGTCCCAACGGCGCAGGATTTCATCCGGCAAACGGCCCGGCAGCAGCGTTTCCTCGGCGGCGGTGCGAAACAGCACGCGCGCGCCGGGCCGGGCGGTGCGGGTGATCTCGCGCCACAGTGCAGTAAGCTGCCGGTCGTCCATCCAGTCCTGCGCGTCGAGCAGGACGTAGCGGTCGAGCGAGCCGTCAGGCTGCCCCGCAAGGTGATCGGTCATGTTGGCGTGAAGCACTTCCAGCCGGTCGATCCGGGCCTTGAGCGCGGCGTGGTGGCGGGCTTCGAGATAGGGCGGAACCGGCGCATCGGATGCCCGGCCATACCCGCGCGAAAACGCCTGCCAGGCAAAGTAGTTGTCGTTCACGGCGAAATCGCAGGCCAGCTTTTCGAGTCGCTGGCGCAGCACCGCCGCCATCCGCGCATCACCGGCCAGCGCCTCGTATTGCGCGGGCGGAATGCCGAGCCCGAACAGCGAGACCGGCAGGCCCGTCAGCCAGCGGATGAACCGGCGGTCGAACACCGGGGCAAAGCGTTCCTCGAAGATCCGGCGCTGCTCCTCGCGGGTCTGCGCGGCAAGGATTTCGCGCGGGTCGACGCCATAGAGCCACGCGATCCCGTGCGCCGCACCGATGAACCCGCCCAGCAGCCCGCGCTTGTAGATGCCAGTGCGAAATCCGTCGATCCGCCGCCGCAGCACCAGATCACGCCCCTCCCAGTAGCGGCAGGTCGCCTCGTCGAGATGGGGGCGCAGGTGCTCGCGGTAATCGGCAAGGTTGGACTTGCAGTCCGCCTCGATGAAGAACCGCCGCAGGTGCTGGTGATCGGGAAGGTGCCGCACTGCCGCGATCTTGAGCTTGTTCAGCGCGACATGGGCGGTGTTGAGATCGACCGCGGTGATCTGCGCCGGGTCCGCCGTCAGATAGGACAGCGCGTTGCACCCGCCGCTGGCGATGGTGACAATCCGGTGTTCCGGGCCGATTTCCAGCGCCGCCATATCGATAACCGGATCTTCCCATATCTGGGCATAGACCAGGCCGCGAAAGGCAAAGGCAAAGGCCTTGTCAAGCAGGCGCTCCGCTGCGGGCGCGGTGCGGCGTACGACAGCTGCGGTGATGCGGTCGGGGGTGGGTGCGGCGCTGGCCATGTTCGGGCTGCCTTTGCGAGGGGTGGTGGTCAATCGGTGTAGCGGGCGCGCAGCAGCACGATGTCGCGCGGCGACAGGCCGATTTCGCGCGCGAGATAACCGTTCACCCCGCCCCACTTCTCCTTCATTTCGGCGAAGGCAAAGTCGAGGTAGGGCTTGCCATCGGCCATCTTGAGCGGTTGCGGCTGGCGCGCGCCCGGATCGTCCAGCCCTTCGCCGCTTTCCTCGGCAGCGGCGGCTTCGCCGGCGGCAATCTCTGCCGCCCAGGCCGATGTCTGGCCCGTCAGGCACAGCGCCAGCCCCAATACGGCGCGCGCGGTGGACGAATGAATGGCAAGACGACGTTTCATGCGGACCCCTTGTGCTGGGGCAGCCTCTAGAACCCGGCCGTGACATTCATGTTGCGATGCAGCGTCAGATCGGGGAACGTTTCACGACAGTCATCTGAACAGGAAACGTCAAACACGCGACAGCGCCAATCGAAACCCGTATGGACCACGACATTGACTGGCCATCACAATTCCCGCGCAGCGCAGTTCGCGCGAAATGCCACGGAATCCCTATGCGCGGCCGGATCAGAACTCTCCCCTAACCGCACGCAGCCCGATCCCCGGCGTTTCCGCAGGTTTCACGGCGATCATCGAGTCTGCAGGAGCGGGCACGCAAGCGCCGTGGCGGAGAGGGTGGGATTCGAACCCACGGTACGGTTGCCCGTACACCGCATTTCGAGTGCGGCGCATTCGACCTCTCTGCCACCTCTCCGCGAAGCGTCTCTGAGCGGCCACGAAGGGCCGTCCGGTCGAAGAACGGCGCGGTTAGCCGATGCGGGGCCCCTTGCCAAGCCCCCGCGCCATGCATCGCTGCAAAAACCGGTGATGGTGCCCGCACGCGGGTTGCCTGCCCCTCGCCCGCCCCTATATTGAGCCCATGGAACGCACCGCCCGCGCCTCTTTCTTCTCCCCCCAGGCCGGTCGCCTGATCGATGCGCCGCGCCACTCCCACGCGCGTTTCGGCATCGGTGACATCGTCCGCCACCGGGTCCTCGACTTTCGCGGCGTGGTTTTCGACATCGACCCGGTCTTCGCCAATTCAGAAGAGTGGTACGAGGCGATTCCCAAGGACCTGCGCCCCGAACGGGAACAGCCCTACTATCACCTGCTCGCGGAAAACGGCGAAAATGCCTATGTCGCCTACGTCAGCCAGCAGAACCTGCTCGGCGACGGCGAAGGCGGCCCGGTTGACCACCCCTCGGTTGACGAACTGTTCGACCGGTTCAAGTCCGGCCGTTACCGCCTCCGCCGCGGACTCACGCACTGATTATCGGTGCGCCCTTCGCCTGCGCGAAGGGCTGGCGGCAAGAACTCAGCGTACTGGATCAGGAACGCAGCCGCCACCCGGCGCGCATCAGCGCATAGATCCCCAGCCACAGCACCACGTTGAGCACGCCCAGCCCAACGGCCCCGTTCAGCACCGCCATGTTCGTCGCGCCGATGTCGCTTTGCCCTAGGAACCCGAACCGGAACCCCGAAATCACATAGAAGAACGGGTTCATCCGGCTGATCGCCTGGAACACCGGGGCCAGGTTGTCGATCACATAGAACGTGCCCGAAAGCATCGTCAGCGGGGTAATGACAAAGTTCGTCACCGCCGCATTATGCTCGAATTTCTCGGCCCACAGCGAAGTCAGCAGCCCGATCAGCGCCAGCAGAATTGATCCCATCAGCCCGAACCAGACGATCGCCCACGGATGCGGCACCCCCAGGTCCACCCCCGGCCACAGCAGGATCGCGCCGGTCAGGGCAAAACCCACCAGCACCGCCCGCGTCACCGCCGCGCCCACCAGCGCTACCATCAGCTCCAGCTCGGACAGCGGAGGCATCAGATAGTCAATGATCGTCCCCTGGATCTTGCCGGCAAGGAAAGAGAAGCTCGAATTGGCGAAGGCATTGTTCATCATCCCCATCGCGATCAGCCCGGGCGACATGAATGTGGCAAAGGTCACGCCCAGGACCATCCGGTTGCCCCCGCCCAGCGCGATGGTGAAGATCATCAGGTAAAGCAGCGTCGTCACAGCCGGAGCCCAGATAGTCTGGGTCTGCACCTTGAAAAAGCGGCGGACTTCCTTGATATAAAGGGTACACAGGCCAAGCGTGTTGATCCGCGCGATCAGCGGCACGCCCTGCGCCGGAAACCGCCCTGCCAGCTTCCGCCCGTCGGTGGCTGCCGGCGTTAATTCGGAAGTTGGAGCAAGCTGGGGTTGATCGACCATTCATGGGCGACTATCGGCACTTGCTTGACCTGACAAGACCGCGCAGATGGGCGCCGAAACAAAGTCCGCGCATATCCCTGCGCGGCATCCGTGACGAAAGTGCGACAAGGCATGAGCTGGACTGACGAACGCATCGAGAAGCTGACCAAGATGTGGGAAGGCGGCTCCACCGCCAGCCAGATCGCGGACGAGCTTGGCGGCGTCAGCCGCAACGCCGTCATCGGCAAGGCCCACCGCCTCGGGCTCAAGGCCCGCCCCTCTCCGGTCAAGGCCAACGACAAGACCGAGGCTGCGGCACCCGCCGCCAGGCCGGTAAAGGCCGAGGCCGCGCCCCGCGCACCCGCGCCGGCATCCCCCGCCGCTGCTCCGGTCGCGCCGCGCCCCGCGCCGCAGCGCCCGGCTCCAACCGCCGCGCCCGCTGCTGCGGCACCTGCCGCTGGCGGCGAGGCTCCCACCGCGCCCGCAACCCCGCAGCCGCGCATCATCTCGGTCGGCCCCGGCGGCTTCCTCCGCCAGGGCCCCGGCGACCAGCAGGCCCCGATCCCGCCGGCCCCGCCGCGCCGCCTCGTGCCCGCCAAGCCCAGCGCCGAGATTGCCGACAAGACCGGCCTGCTCGACCTGAACGACCGGATCTGCCGCTGGCCGATGGGCCACCCGGGCGAACCGGACTTCCATTTCTGCGGGGTCAAGGTCAACCCGGGCTTCCCCTATTGCGTCGAGCATTGCGGTCGCGCCTATCAGGCCCAGCTGCCACGCGGTGCCCGCCGCGCGCCTCCGCCGCTGCCCTTCGGCGGTCCCCGGGTTCGCTAGGATCCGTCCCGCCACATAGAAAGTATTAACCGCCCCGGGCCTAAGCAGGCCGCCAGTTTTCATTGGCGGCCACCCCGGTATGGTTAACCACAGATCCACTTCCATCGCCTCGCGCGTCCGGTCGTTCCTTAGCCGGCTGGCGCGCAACCGCGCTGGCAACGTGCTGGCGATCACCGCCGCGGTCATCCCGCCGATCCTGGTGCTGGTCGGCGGCGGGATCGACATGAGTCGCGCCTACATGACCCAGGCCGCGCTCCAGAACGCCTGCGACGCGGGCGTGCTGGCGGGCCGCCGCGCCCAGGCGAAATCGGGCAGCTGGAGCACCACCGAACAGACCAAAGCCCAGCGGATGTTCGGTTTCAACTTTCAGGGCACCGCGTCGAGCGCCGCCGCGTCGAGCACTGTCTTCACCCCCACCGATACCGGCAGCGGCGTAATCAGCGGCACGGCCACCACCACCATGCCGACCACGGTGATGAAGATGTTCGGCACCAACAGCTTTACCCTGACCGCGAACTGCAGCGCCGAGTTCCAGATTTCCAACATCGATGTGATGCTGGTGCTGGACACCACCGGCTCGATGGCCTGCGAGCCGGATGGGTCAAATTGCTCCTCCGGCCCCGATTCGAAGATCGAGGGCCTCAGGACCGCGATCCGCTCGTTCTACACCACCATCGCGACGGCGGTTCCGGCTGGTGGCACCACCCGCGTACGGTTCGGCTTCGTGCCCTATTCCGGCACGGTCAACATGCGCACGCTGGTTGCGGCAGGCGACATCCCCAGCAGCTATTTCACCGCCAGCACCAATTACCAGACCAAGATCGCCAATTTCACCGAGCCGAACTACATCGGCACCATTGGCCCGGAAACCACGGTCAACGTCACCTCGACCCAGACCTCCAACAACCGCTGTAACAACTGGGCCAATGCCAACGACCTCGTGACGGGCGGACCCAAACCGGCCGAGACCGTGACCACGGACTACGCCAAGGTCAGCTACAACAGCAGAACCAACCAGTGCACCCGCGCCGAACGGACCTATACCACCACCTACACCATCGGTTCCTATTCGCTGCGCGACTACACCTACAAGCAATCGGCGGTGGACACGACCACGCTGCGCACGCTGGCCGCGGTGCCAATGGTCACCGCTATCGCCTCGAACGCGACAGTACAGACGTCCGGGTCCTACGACATGTTCCAGCTGGCCGCACTTTCCGGCTCGACCGGGCTGACCGTCAGCGACCAGACCTGGGCCGGCTGCATCGAGGAACGCTCCACGGTCAACACGCAATTCACCAACTACACCGCGCCGGCCGGGGCCAATGACCACAATCTCACCTACGCACCGACCAGCGACGCTACCCGCTGGCACCCCTATTTCGGCCGCATGGTCTTCAATCGCGGGCAAGTGGCCCCCCGCACCACCAGCGGCGTGATCACCTCGACCGGCGAATACTGCACCCCTGCGGCGATGAGGTTCACCACGGTCGACACCACCGCGCCCAACACCGTGCCGTCGTGGCTCGAGACCTACCTCGGCACGTTGGTCGCGCGGGGCAACACCTATCATGACATCGGCATGGTCTGGGGCGCGCGCCTCGCCAATCCGGGCGGGATCATGTCGACCAACGTCAACGCCGGCAACCTGTCGAGCGTCAGCCGCCACATCATCATGCTCACCGACGGCGACATGAGACCCAACAACGACGTCTACAACGCCTACGGCATGGAATCGATGGATGCCCGCGTCGCGCCCGCCGGAACCTCGGACACCGACCTGATCACTTTCCACAACGCACGCTTCCTGACCGCCTGCCAGACCGCCAAGAACATGGGCTACACCATCTGGTTCATTGCGTTCGGGCAAAGCCTCACCACGGAAATGGAATCCTGCGTCGCCAACGGAGGTGGCGATGCCCTGTTCGCGGACAACCCCGCCGATCTGCAAAGCCAATTCCAGGATATCGCCAGCCGCATCGCCGACCTGAGGCTCAAGACATGACCCTGCCCCTGCGTCGGCTGCCGCCCGCCCTCCTCGCGAATCGCGCCGGCTCGACCGTGGTCGAATTCGCCATCGTCATGCCGGTGATGCTGATGCTGATCCTTGGCTCAATAGAATTCGGGCTCAACGTCTATTTGCGTGCCGTGCTGGAGGGGGCGATGCAGCAATCCGGCCGCAACTCCAGCCTCCAGACCGCACAGTCCGGCCAGACCGCGATCGACACCTTCGTGCGCAGCCGGGTCCAGGCGATCCTGCCCAGCGCCACGGTGGACTTCACCCGCCAGAACTATTCCACCTTTTCCAACGTCGGGCGGCCCGAGGATTTCACCGACACCAACGCCAACGGCTCCCACGATACCACCGAGTGCTTCCAGGACATGAACGGCAACGGCAACTGGGATGCCGATGCGGGCCGCACCGGGCTTGGCGGGGCGAACGACGTGGTCGAATATACCGCTAAGGTCTCCTACAACAGCGTCATTCCCGGTGCCTCGACCCTGTTCCGCATTTCGCCGACCACCACGATCAGCGCCACCACCATGCTGCGCAACCAGCCCTTTGCCACCCAGCCGAGCTGGAACACCGTGCAGGTCTGCCCATGATCCGCACCCGCCGTTTCCTGCGCCGGCTGCGGCGTTCGCGCACCGCCGCCTCGGCGATCGAGTTCGCGCTGCTGGCCCCGCTGATGACCACCATGGGCCTCGGCGCGATCGAGCTGGCCAACATGGCGATCACCTATACCCGCGTCAGCCAGGTCGCGATCCAGATTGCCGACAACGCCTCGCGCGCCAAACAGGCCACCGGCTCCAGCGGCGCGATGATGCGCGAATACGACGTCGGCGAGGCCTACAACCAGGTGAACCTCGTCTACCCCGGCCTTGAATTCTTCAACCGTGGCCGGATCATCATCTCCAGCCTCGAACAGAACGCCAGCACCGGCCAGTGGATTCACTGGCAGCGCTGCCGGGGCTCCTACACCGTCGGCGTTTCAAAATACGGCACGGAGGGAACCGGCCTCACCGGCACCGCCTTTGCCGGAATGGGGCCGGCGGGCAACGTCGTTACCGCGGATGCCAATTCGGCGATCATGTTCGTCGAGGTCTATTACCAATATCGCCCGATCTTCTTCAACGTCGGCGGCAACACGGCACCCACGATCTACCGTGCCGCCGCGATGTATGTCCGCGATGACCGCGATCTCACCCAGATCTACAATCCCAGTCCCGCCGCAACCGTCTATTCCTGCTGATCGGCCTGCTCCGGTTGATATGCCGCCCTGCTGCAAAAAGATCCCTCGTCGTTAGCGCGGGATTTACGATCAGGGCATATGCCTAGTCCGGTCGCAATGGAGAGAGACGTGCCGGAAGCCGCCAGGGATTTACGCAGAACCGAACGCCTCCGCGTCACTCTCCATGCCCGCTGCTCCTTCCCCGAAGGCGAAGATGGCGCAGGCGGGAGCGTTACCCTTGTCAACATCACCCCCGAAGGCTGCTGCATGGCCACCGCCGGGATAGAGCTGAGGCCCGGCACCGCGGTGCTGATCCGTCTCGAATCTGGCGAGGCGCTGACCGGCGAGGTCCGCTGGTGCAACGCCGGACGAGCCGGCATCCTGTTCGAGCACTACCTCCCCGCCGCCCGCGTCGAATACCTCCGCCGCGAACACTCGACCTTCCTTTCCGATACCGATCAAAGCCAGGGCAGGGTCCAGCGCTCGGTCTGCTGATCACGCCCCGCCCGTGCCCGTAGCCGCCGCGCTCAAGGCCGCCGACGAGGCGCTCTACGTCGCCAAGAAGGAAGGCCGCAACCGCATCGCCCGCGCCCCGGTCAGGCTCGCCCCGGTTCCCAGTCCCAGGGCGGCCTGAACGGCCTCCCCGGAAATGGCTGAATTGCCCCAAAAAGGATGAGCCCACCAACCGCCGACATTCCGGCAGCCTGGCGGGTTCTCCGACCTCGAAACCCGTAACCGCCATTGACCGACCCCTACCGCGATCATCATCAGTTTATCATGATAATAACATTTGCACGAAGTTATCGTGATAACTACATTGACGACTCGAGGATTGTGACAAGGGGTGCAGCAAAGGGGCCAGGGCAAGCAAACTTGCCCCGTTATTCGGCCTATCCAACGCACTCTCGGCAAATCGCAACCCCGAACAGCCCACGGGCAATAAGGGAGAGGTAAACATGCAAGTAATCACAAGCCGAGCCGCGCTGGCCGCGGCGCTCGTCGTCGTCGCGTTCCCGCTCGGAGCGACCTGCGCCAATGCCCAGGAAGCTGCGACGACCGCACAGGAAAGCGGCGGCCTCGAAGAAATCGTGGTCACCGCACGCAAGCAGAAAGAGGATCTGCAATCGACCCCGGTGACGGTCTCCGCATTCACCGAAACGGCCCTGACCAATCGCGGCATCACCAGCAACGCGGATATCGGCAACTTCACGCCCAACGTGGTTTTCGACACCTCTTCGAGCTTTGCCGGTGCCGATACGTTCCAGGCCTTTGTACGCGGTGTCGGGCAAAGCGACTTTGCCCTGAACACTGATCCCGGCGTGGGCCTCTATGTCGATGGTGTCTACATCGCACGCGCGCCCGGCGCAGTGCTCGATCTGCTCGATGTTGAACGGGTCGAAGTCCTCAAGGGCCCGCAGGGCACCTTGTTCGGGCGCAACTCGATCGGCGGTGCGGTCAACGTGATCACGCGGACCCCGAACCAGACCTTCAGCTTCAAAGGCGAAGCCACCATTGGCCAGCGCAACCGGATGGAAGCGCGCGGTGCCATCAATCTTCCGCTATCGTCCAATCTCGCGGCCAGCTTCGCTTTCGATGTTGGCAAGCGTGATGGATACCAGGAACGCATCCCGTTCCGCGGCACCGCGAGCCTTGGCGGCACGAGCACAGCCGTTCCCACCAGTACCCCGCTCGATCAACTGCTTGTCTCGGACAAGAACGCGGGCGGCAAGTTGGGGGCCAAGTCTGGCGGGACGGTTCGCGGCAAGCTCTTCTGGACGCCGACCGACCGTCTCTCCGTGACCCTTGCGGCTGACTATTCGTCACGGCGCGACGCAGCCAACCCCACCACCCTGCTCGAAGTAGACCCGAACTCGGGTCTTGGCGGCCTCTATAACGCCTGCATCGCAGGGGTTCCGATCCCGCTCTGCGCAACGTCGCCGTTCCTCCAATCCGGTGCCAACGCAACGGGAACGCGCCCTGACCTTCAATACACCGGCCAGTTCATTACCGGCGACATCGACACGACCTATGCGACCGGGGCGAACTTCTCGAATATCGATTCCGGCGGCGTCTCGGCAACGCTGGACTACAAGATCAGCGATGATTTCAGTGTGAAATCCATTTCCGCCTATCGTCAGTTGAATGGGCGCTTCGGCATTGATATCGACGGCGCTCCCCTGGTGTTCGACCAGACCTCGTTCGTCATGAAGACCAAGCAGTACAGCGAAGAACTGCAGGTCAACGGCAAGTTCGGTTCGCTGCTGGACCTCACGGCCGGTGCCTATTACTTCTTCGAAGACGGCTTCCAGTCAGACAACGTCCCGATCGCTGGCGGCCTGATCCAGGCAGCCGGCGGCTTCGACCATGACACTCGGTCCTATGCCTTCTTCGGCGAAGGCAACCTGCATATCACGCCCCGGCTAACCGCGCTCTTCGGTGTCCGGTTCAACCAGGACCAGAAAACGCTGTTCCTCAACCAGCAGAACCTGAACACGGACTTCTCAACTTTCGGGCTCAACCTGGCCGACTTGCCGAGGCCGACCGATCCACGCTATCTCGATACCGGGCAGCGCCGCAGCAAGAACTTCAACAACCGCTCGATCCGGACAGGCCTGAACTACAAGTTCAACGACGATGTCTTTGCCTATGCAACCTATTCGCAGGGCTTCAAGTCGGGCGGCTTCACCACCCGTCTGACCACGTTCTTCAGTCCGGCACTGATCGCGGCGGCCAGCCCGACCGATCCCAACGTCCTGCGCAGCCTTGAATTCGGCGAAGAAACCTCGAACAACATCGAAGTCGGCTTCAAGTCCAAATTCCTGGACAATCGCGTCCGGTTCAACGTCGCGGGGTTCTTTAACAAGTACAAGAACATCCAGATCGTGGTGCAACGCGGGGTCAGCCCGTCAAATGAAAACGTCGCCTCGGCCCAGCTCAATGGCCTCGAAGTCGAATTCGAAGCCTTGCCCACAAAGTGGCTCTCGCTCAACGCCACGCTGGGCTACCTCGATGCCCGCTACTCGTCGTTCGATCCGGCGACGGCCCCGCTGCTGGTCAACCGCTTCGGCCAGCGGATCACCAAGGCGACCAAGCTGCAGAACTCCCCGAAATGGACTGCCAGCCTTGCCGCCAACGCGAAGCTGTCAAAGGCCCTGTCGTTCAACGTGAACGGATCCTACAGCAGTCGGTCGGAAAACGACGTGTTCAACACACCCGTGCTGTCTCAGGCTCCCTACGTTCTCATGAACACCTCGGCTCTCTATCAAAATCCCGATGGCTGGAGTCTCCGGGTCGGGGTCGAGAACCTGACCGACAAGCGGATTATCGTCTCCGGTTTCGAAGCGGGCGCACTTCCGTTCACGACCGCATCCTATAACCGCCCGCGCGAATGGTACGCGACCGTGGGCTTCAAGTTCTAAAGCCCGCACATCGGCAGGAAGGCGGAAGGGCCTCCATTGGCGGCCCTTCCCTTTCCTGCCGCCCACAAACGCTGACCGGCTTCTGCCCTCCAGCACCCTGGAGGGTCGAAGCCGGTCTTCGTGCGCGGTCCCGGTTCTTCAATGCTTCATCAACTGCCCCCGCACCGCGCCGGCCCTGAAGTCGGCGGTGTGGACGTTGACATAGAACCCGTCCGCTGCCGCCACGATCTTCTGCGCCACGTCCTTGTCCACCGCCATGCAGGTTTCGGTCGGCGCATTGGCCGCCAGCGTCACCACCGGCGGCCCGGCCACGCCGGTCGCGCCGGTGTGGATGTGCGCCATGGTCGGCGTGCCGATGTTGCTGCTGGTCAGGGTGTAGCACAGCTGCCCCTGCCCGACGTTGAGCCGTGCGCTGAACATCCCTGTCCCGTCCGGGTCGCCCGGCCCCGGAACCTCCGGTGCTCCGGACAACGAAGCCATCAACTGGACGCCCGTCGCCCGGGCCGGCTGGGCCGATGCGGGGGCGGGGGCAGCGGCAAGGACGGCAAGCGAAGCCGTGACGGCGAGCATCTGAAGTGTGCGCATGGCAACCGGTTCCTTCTCCAGCGCGCCGGGTCGGGCCCCGCCGCGTCGGCCGGGAAACGTATGGGGCGAAACGAAGGTTCCTGTGGGGCCGGCGGCGTTATTCTTCGCCCATCCTGAGCGCCGCGATGAACGCCTCCTGCGGGATCGACACGTTGCCGTATTCGCGCATCCGGGCCTTGCCCTTCTTCTGCTTTTCCAGCAGCTTTTTCTTGCGGGTAATGTCGCCGCCATAGCATTTGGCGGTCACGTCCTTGCGCATCGCGGCGATGGTTTCGCGGGCGATGACCTTGCCGCCGATCGCCGCCTGCACCGGAATCTTGAACAGGTGGCGCGGGATCAGGTCTTTCAGACGCTCGCACATGTGCCGCCCGCGATCCTCGGCCACGCCGCGGTGGACGATCATCGACAGTGCGTCGACCGGCTCGTTGTTGACGAGGATCGACATCTTGACGAGGTCGCCTTCGCGCAGGCCGATCTGCTCGTAGTCGAAGGAGGCATAGCCGCGGCTGATCGACTTGAGGCGGTCGTAGAAGTCGAACACGACCTCGTTCAGCGGCAGTTCGTAGCTGACCTGCGCGCGGCCGCCGACATAGGTCAGGTCGGTCTGCACCCCGCGCCGGTCCTGGCACAGTTTCAGGATGGACCCGAGGTATTCGTCGGGGGTGTAGATCGTCGCCTTGATCCACGGCTCATCAATCTGCTCGATCCGGCTGGGGTCGGGATAGTCGGCCGGGTTGTGGAGCATGATCTCGCGGGCGTCGTCGGTCTTCGATTTGCGCAGCTGGATGCGGTAGACCACCGAAGGCGCGGTGGTGATCAGGTCGAGGTCGTATTCGCGGGTCAGGCGCTCCTGGATGATTTCCAGATGCAGCAGCCCCAGGAACCCGCAGCGGAAACCAAAGCCCAGCGCCGCGCTGCTCTCCATCTCGAAGCTGAAGCTGGCATCGTTGAGCCGCAGCCGTGCGATGGATTCGCGCAGCTTCTCAAAATCCGCCGCGTCGACCGGGAACAGTCCGCAGAACACCACCGGCTGGACTTCCTTGAAGCCCGGCAGCGCCTGCACCGCGCCGTTTTTGACCGTGGTGATGGTGTCGCCGACCTTGGCCTGCGCCACTTCCTTGATCTGCGCGGTGATGAACCCGATCTCGCCCGGCCCCAGTTCGGACAGCTGCTCGATCTTGGGCAGAAAGCAGCCGACCCGGTCGATCAGGTGCTCGGTTCCCCCGGCCATGAATTTGACCGAGAGGCCCTTCCTGATCACCCCGTCGATCACGCGGACAAGGATCACCACGCCCAGGTAGGGGTCATACCAGCTATCGACCAGCATTGCCTTCAGCGGCGCGGAGGCGTCGCCCTTGGGCGGGGGGATGCGGGTGACCACGGCTTCGAGCACCTCGGCGATGCCGATGCCGCTTTTCGCGCTGGTCAGCACGGCCTGGCTCGCATCAAGGCCGATAATCTCCTCGATCTCGGCCTTCACCTTCTCCGGCTCGGCGGCAGGAAGGTCGATCTTGTTGATTACCGGCACGATCTCGTGGTCATGCTCGATCGACTGATAGACGTTCGCCAAGGTCTGCGCCTCGACGCCTTGCGCAGCGTCGACCACCAGAAGCGCGCCCTCGCAGGCGGCAAGGCTGCGCGACACCTCATAGGCGAAGTCGACGTGGCCGGGCGTGTCCATCAGGTTGAGCTCATAGTCGAGCCCGTCCTTAGCGCGGTAGTTGAGCCGCACCGTCTGGGCCTTGATCGTGATCCCGCGCTCTTTCTCGATGTCCATGTTATCAAGGACTTGCGCGCTCATCTCGCGCTCGGACAATCCGCCGGTGAACTGGATCAACCGGTCCGCCAGGGTCGACTTGCCATGGTCGATATGGGCTATAATCGAAAAATTGCGGATCCGCGCCTGTTCAGTCATGCGCCGCCGTTAGCAGTGACTTTGCGCGCTGTCATCCATCCGCGCTCAGGCAGCGCGAATCGACCTGCCCGCATCCACCGTTCCGAACCGCGGCATCGACATGTGGCTGATGTTGTTGAGCGCCACGATCTCCCCGCCCGCCGAACAGCTCGGCATCCCCATCGCCGCGAGGACATAGGGCGCAACGCGGTGCCGTGTGCACAGCCCGCCGGCTCCGTCATCGACCAGCGGGGTCTCGAATTCGAGCCCCTGGGAAATCCCGTCCGAGCGGCGCACCCGCGCCACGACCAACTGGCCTTCGCCGAAATCACAGACGAACTGGGTTCCCAGCGGCACGTCGATCAGCCCTTCGATCCCCGCGCCGGTGCGGCTCATGTTGCGCATGGTCACTGCGTAGCGGTGATCGTCGTGGATGATGCCGATCTTGCGCAGCACGGTCCTGCGCTCGGACCGCTGCTTGGCCGGCCCCATCGGTTCGATGACCCATGCCCCGGTGACCAACGCCTCTGCGACGTCCTCGGACGAACGCGCGGCGGAATAGATGTAGCCCTGGATCTGGTCGACCCCAAGGTCGCGCATCAGCGCCAGTTCGTCGCGGGCCTCGATGCCCTCGGCGGTGGTGACCATGTCGAGCGCCTTGGCGAGGCTGACGATGGCTGTGATGATCGCCGGATTGCGGCTTCCCGGGATAGTGACATCGCGGATGAAGCCCTTGTCGATCTTGATCTTGTCGAACGGAGCCTTCTTCAGGTAGCCGAGCGAGGAATAGCCGGCCCCGAAGTCATCCAGCGCGAGCCGCACGCCGAGCCGCTTGAGCGCGGCGAACGTGCGGTCAGTCACCTCGTCGTCGTTGACGAAGATGCTCTCGGTCAGCTCGATTTCCAGCCGTTCGGGCGCGATGCCCGACTGGGCCAGCACGTGGGCGACGTTGGTGACGAAACTGGGGTGCGCAAACTGCGCCGGAGAGACGTTCACCGCGACGCGGATTTCGCCGGGCCAGCTCATCACTTCGGCGCAGGCCGTGCGCAGCGCCCATTCGCTCAGGCTGATGATCAGGTTCGACTCTTCGGCGATGGGGATGAAGATCTCGGGCGAGACGTCGCCGAATTCGGGGTGCTTCCAGCGCATCAGGGCCTCGACGCCGATCACGGTATCGGTCGCGGCCGAAACCAGCGGCTGGTAGTGGAGGTGGATCTGGTCCTGGCCAAGGGCATCGCGCAGGTCTTCCTCGAGCCGCCGCCGCTTTTCGGCGCTTTCGTGGAGTTCACTGGAGTAGAACCGGAACTGCCCGCGTCCGCCGCCCTTGGCCGCATAGAGCGCAAGGTCGGTGCCGCGGATCAGGTCTTCGCTGCTGGTGCCGTCAAACGGGGCGACGGCGATGCCGACCGATGCGCCGATGACGCAGCGGCTGCCTTCGATTGTGTAGGGCTGCGACACGATCGAGATGATCCGCTTGGCCAGTTCGCCCAGCCGCCCGCGATCCTCGACGTCGGGCAGTATCACCTGGAATTCATCCCCGCCGAGACGGCCGAGGTCCACGCCCTTGTCGCACACCCGCTGGAGGCGCTGCGCGACCTGCTTGAGCAGTTCGTCGCCCGCCGGATGGCCGAGCGTGTCGTTGACCTGCTTGAAGCGGTCGAGGTCGATCATCATCACCGCGCAGGTCCGCTGCGCCATGGCTACGGTCTTGAGCGTGCCAGCCAGGCGCTGGCCCATGCGGTGGCGGTTGGAAAGACCGGTGAGCGAATCGTACATCGCCAGCCGGCTGGCATCGCGCTGGGTCCGCAGCCGCTGGGTCGCATCGACCCCGTTGCCGCGATAGCCGACGAAGTTCTGATTGGCGTCGAACTGCGGACGACCGGTGATCGTCCACCAGATTTCCGCCGCATCCAACGCAGGGCGCACCGCCAGCTCCGAAAAGCTTTTGGTTGCACTGAGGATCAGCGGCAGGGTGCGCTGGTTTTCATCACCCTCTTCGCGTTCGACCGCGAACAGCGAATAGAACGGCTTGCCCAGCAGGGAGGAACGCTCGCAGCCCATCTGCTGTGCCACACCGTCGGAAATATAGGTGACGCAGCCCTGCGCGTCGGTCGACCAGAACCAGCCCTGCCCGGACTGCTCGTAATCACGCAGCAGGAGCAGCGCCTGCTGTTCCTCGCCGAGCAATTCGAACCGGGCCGACGCTGCCGTTGTCGATCCCTTCAACAGGTTGCCGATCCGCTTCACCCAATGCCCCTGTGCCTGGCTGGATGGTCATTCCGGACAACAGTTCCCCGGAACGTTCCGGAATGGACGATAGAACTGGGGGTATGAAGGAATGATAAAAAGGCATTGCACTGACGCGCCCGAAGATCAGCTCGCCTTGCGCAGGCCGTCCGCCCGGATGGCGTGGGTGCGGTGCCCTTCCCCGCTGGATACCAGCCCGGTTGCCCGGCCCGCTCCGTCAAACCGCACCTGGGTCGCGAACTCGATGCCGATGCGGCCATCCTCACACCAGCGGGCGCTGGCGCCGACCTTGAGACGATCGGAGAACTGGACGACGAACGAGGTTCCCGCCGGCACGTTCCACAGCCCTTCGACCAGCGCCCCGGTGGAGGACATATTGCGCACCGTGGCGTCATAATGGTGGCCGTCGTGTTCCAGCAGCACGCGGCGCAGCATGGTTCGTCGCATCGGCCGCGACGCGCGCGGCCCTTCCGCGCCGATGGTGATGCCATCGGCAAGCCGCTCGCAGGCTTCGGCTGCGGTGAGCGGCTTGTCGTAGATATAGCCCTGGACGTGGCTGCACCCGAGCGAGCGGATCAGGTCGAGTTCGTCGAGCGTTTCCACGCCCTCGGCGGTGGTTTCCATGCCCAATGCCTCGGCCAGCCGCACGATAGAGGAGATGATCGCACCGTTGCAGCTGCCCTTTTCAGTGGCACCGCGCACGAACGACTGGTCGATCTTGATCTTGTCGAACGGTGCCTTCTTCAAATAGCCAAGCGAGGAATAGCCGGTCCCGAAATCGTCGAGAGCAAGCCGCACGCCCAACCGCTTGAGCGCGGCGAACATCGCGTCATTGTCCTCGTCGTCGTTGAGGAACACGCTTTCGGTGATCTCCAGTTCGAGCCGTTCCGGGCTGACCCCGGCCGAGGCGAGCGCATTGGTGATGATCGAGGGCAAGGCGGGGTTGGCGAACTGCAGCGGCGAGACATTGACCGCGACCCGCACCGAGCCCGGCCACTGGGCAAGGTCATGGCAGGCCGTGCGCAGCGCCCATTCGCCGATCTGGGCGATGAACCCGGCATCCTCGGCGATGGCGACGAACTTGGATGGTGAAAGCCAGCCGCGCGTCGGGTGCTGCCAGCGCAGCAGCGCCTCGAACCCGGCGATGGTTTCGGACGCGGTGTGGACCACCGGCTGGTAGGCCAGCTGCAACCCGCCCGAGGCAATCGCATCGCGCAGGTCCTGTTCAAGCTGGCGGCGTTCCTCGGCATCGGAATGGAGGTCTGGCGCATAGAAGTGATGCCGCCCGCGCCCGGCATCCTTCGCTGCATAGAGCGCGAGGTCGGCATTGCGGATGATCGCCTCGGAAGTGACCCCGTCATCCGGTGCCACGGCAATGCCCACCGATACCCCGATGACCACGCGGTTGCCGTCGATGGCATAAGGCTCCGACAGTTCCTGGATGATCTTGAGCGCAAGGTCGCCCAGTATTTCGCGCGGGGCGTGGCCCGGAATGATCACCTGGAACTCGTCGCCGCCCAGCCGCCCGACCCGCCCGGGAGAGCCGACGACCCGTTCCAGCCGGTGCGCCACCTGCTTGAGCAGTGCATCGCCGGCAGGGTGGCCCAAGGTATCGTTGACCTGCTTGAAGCGGTCGAGATCGAGCAGGAACACCGCGCAGGCGCGATGTTCGGCGGTCCGGGCATTGAGGATCTTTTCCAGCGACTTCGACATCTGCAGCCGGTTGGCGAGGCTGGTGAGCGAATCGTAATGGGCAAGCCGCGTCGCGTGCTCTTCGGAACGCTTGCGCTCGGTCAGGTCGGAACCCGAACCACGAAAGCCCTGGAAATTGTCGAAGTCGTCATAGACCGGCAAGCCGTTGATCGACCACCAGCGCTCGTCCGATCCGATGCAGGCGGCCCGGACCCGGAGATCCTGGAACGATGACCGCGCATTGAGGTGGAACAGCAGCGTGCGCTCGCTTTCGCCCGATTGCCCGTCGTGGACGAACAGTTCGACAAACGGGCGGCCATGCAGTTCGCCCACCGGACGGCCAACGATCTCGGCAATGGTCGGCGAGACATAGGAAATCAACCCGCGTCGGTCGGTTTCCCAGAACCACCCCTGCCGGGTCAGTTCATAGTCCGACAGGATCAACTCGGCCCGCTGCTGCGCGCGCTCGACCTGTTCCTGGTTGGCCTGGGCAACGCGGTTGATCTCGACCTGGCGGAACGAGATGTAGACCCCCGCGCCCGCGCCGATCACCAGGGCCAGCATGGTCGCGGGATCCTGCGTCACCAGGGCATGGGCAAACCACAGCGACAACAGCGCGGCGACCATCGTCGGCAGGCGGCCCGAACAAATGATGCAGGCCAGCGTGCCGATCACCACCAGGGCGGCCGGAGCGGTATCCCATCGGCGCGCGGGCACTTCGGCGGCCCACAGGGACAGCGCGCCGCCGAACAAAAGCATCGGCAGGATCACCACGCTTGTAACCATCGCCCATCGCCGCGCCGGCGTGGTGGTCCCGCTGCGTTCGGTCCGCGCGGCAAACGGCGTGATCAGCGCCAGCAGCGCTGCCGCCATCGCGGCAATGCCGCTCGGCACCGGCGGCAACGACCATGAACCCCAGCCGTGGATCAGGACGGCCGCCAGCATGGCTGGCCCCATCAACCACCATTCCCCAGGCAAGGCATGGCGCGCAACAAAACGCCGCCCACGCCGCCGCGCGGTGGATGAACGCGCGCGTGCAGCGCCGGGACTTGCGCCCACGGATGGCCGGTCCGCCTGCTCTGCCGGATCTTGGTCCGACGGCACGGTTTCGGTGGTTTTTCGCCGCATCGGCCCATCTGCGATCACGCTGCTTGCGAAAGCGTTAAGCCCGGCCGCCACGAACCCCGTCAAATGCAGAAATAGACTTGCACCCATGCACAATTGCGGGTTGCTTGGGCGCGCAAAAGAAAATCACCGAGCGGGAGTTCACAAGCGTGCGCCATATCGCGATAATCGGTTCAGGTCCGGCAGGCTATTACACTGCCGAAGCGGCGCAGAAGCAGTGGGGCGACGGTGTGCGGATCGACGTGTTCGACCGCCTGCCCGTGCCCTACGGGCTGATCCGCACCGGCGTCGCGCCCGACCACCAGTCGATCAAGAGCGTATCGCGCCGCTACGAGGCCGTGGCCCTGTCGGAGAACGTCCGGTTCATCGGCAATGTCACCATCGGCGAGGATATCACCGTCGCGGAACTGCAGAACCTTTACGACGCGGTCGTGCTCGCCACCGGTGCCCCGCAGGACCGGCCGCTGAAACTCAAGGGCGACAGCCTGGCCAACGTCCATGGCAGCGCCGCCTTCGTCGGCTGGTACAACGGCCATCCGCAGTTCGCCGCGCTCGATCCCGACCTTTCCGTGACTACCGCGGTCGTGATCGGCAACGGCAACGTCGCGCTCGACGTGGCGCGCATCCTCGCCAAACGCCGGGACGAATTTGCCGGCAGCGATATCGTCGGCCACGCCCTCGACCTGCTCGATACCTCGCGGCTGCAGCGGATCGTCATCCTCGGGCGGCGCGGGCCGCACCAGATCGCGATGACCCCCAAGGAACTGGGCGAGCTGGCGCATCTTCACCGCGCCTCGCCGCGCGTCGATCCGGCGGACCTGCCGCCCGAGGATGACGACATCATGCTCGAACCGGGCCTGCGCAAATCCGTCGCGCTACTGCGCAGTTTTGCCGCGATCCCGGAAAGCTTCCGCGAGGACAAGACGGTCGAGATCGAGTTCGACTTCTTCGCCTCGCCGCACGCCATCCTTGGCGAGACGGCGGTCACCGGGGTCGAGGCCGAACGCACCCGCGTCGTGGCCGGGCGCGCGGTGGGCACGGGCGAGACCTATGTCATTCCCGCCGGGCTGGTCGTCGCCTGCATCGGCTATGAGACCTCGAAAATTCCGGGCGTTCCGTTCGACGTGGCCGCGGGACGTTTTGCGAACGACGAGGGCCGCATCCTTCCGGGCCTCTACTGCGTCGGCTGGGCACGGCGCGGGCCTTCCGGGACGATCGGCACCAACCGCCCGGACGGATACGCAATCATCGAGAAAATCCTCGAAGACCAGCCTGCCGAACGGATGAAATCGGGCGGTGACGGGTTCGACCTCCTGGCCGGCGAACGCGGGCTCAAGGTGGTCCGGTTCCGCGACTGGAAGAAGATCGAGGAAGCCGAGATGCAGGCAGCCCGCGACGGCGCCCCGCGCGAGAAGTTCGTCCACGTCCAGCGGATGATCGAGGCCGCCGGCAAAAGCTGACGGCCCCGATCCGATTTTTAGGGTGCCTGGGTTCCGAGCGTCGCCCCGCTCGCCGCGCCGCTAGCCGAAGCGCCCAGCCCGGCGTTTGCCGCCGGTGTATTGGCCGAAGCGCCTGCGGTGCCGCTCGCATTCGCGCCAAGGCCCGATTGTGCCGAGGGCGTGTTGGCCGAAGCGCCGCCCTGCGCCGAGCCTGCGGCATCGGCATTTG
The DNA here is from genome assembly GCA_964343385.1 of uncultured Novosphingobium sp. Taxonomy (GTDB): domain Bacteria; phylum Pseudomonadota; class Alphaproteobacteria; order Sphingomonadales; family Sphingomonadaceae; genus Novosphingobium. The sequence continues at coordinate 44,355 of CAYFJH010000015.1, forward strand.
CACCGAGCCCGGACTGGGCCGCCGGCGTTTCAGCCGAAGCGCCCTGCGTAGCGGTCTGCGGGGTTTCGCGGACAGTCCGGCGCGCCTGGCGGGTAGTCCGCTCGGTCGCATCCGCCGCGTTTTCCGCAGCCTGGTCGACGCCGCGCATCCCGCGCTGCCCCGCGCCGCGCAGGGTGCCGCCGACATCGCTGCCAGCCGTGCCGCGAATGCCCCCCGCTCCGGTCACGCCGCCGACACCCGCGCCGCCGCCAAGGCCGCCGCCTACGCCCAGACCGCCGCCGGGCGCGGCAAGGACCGGGAACGCGACAAGTGCCGTGCCAGCGGCGATTGCAGTCAGGATGATCTTGCGCATGGGAGAAGCTTTCCTTGTGAAACAGTCACACAGAAACGCTTCACGCACGCAAAGGCACCACCGGCTACCGTGCCGGGAGGCCTGTTCATCGTTCCTGTCAATCAGATGAACGGCACTTGCAGCACGGGTTCAGGAAAACGCGCGGGTCAGACCCGCATCGGCATCAGCACATAGAGCGCCGGGCTCTTGTCATCCTGACGGATCAGGGTCGGCGCGCCGGCGTCGGCAAGGTGGAGTTCCACGTTGTCGCCGTCGATCTGGCTGAGGATGTCCTTGAGGTAGTTGGCGTTAAAGCCGATCTCGAACCCGGCCGACTTGTAGTCCGCCGGCAGTTCCTCGGCCGCGGTGCCGTTGTCCGGCGAAGTGACGGACAGGGTCACGCGGTCATTCTCCAGCGCGATCTTGACCGCCCGGGTCTTTTCCGTGGCGATCGTCGCCACGCGGTCCACGCCTTCATAGAAAGAGCGCGGGTCAAGCCGGAGCAGCTTGTCATTCCCGGTCGGGATCACCCGGTTATAGTCGGGGAAAGTGCCGTCGATCAGCTTGCTGGTCAGGACAACGCCGTTCTCGCCGCCAAGGGTAAAGCGGACCTTCGAGGCAGAAAGGTCGATCAGGACATTGGTATCGAGCGATTCCTCGAGCAGCTTGCGCAGTTCGGCCACGCATTTGCGCGGTACGATCACGTCGGGCATCCCCTCGGCGCCGTCCGGACGGGCAATGGTATAACGCGCCAGCCGGTGGCCGTCGGTCGCCGCTGCCTTCAGCTCGTCCTCCGAGACGTGGAGGAAGATGCCGTTGAGATAGTAGCGCGTTTCCTCGGTCGATATGGCAAACCGCGTGCGGTCGATCAGTTCGGCCAGCACGCGGGCCGGAATCTCGAAGCTGGTCGGCAGATCGCCCTCGACGATCACCGGAAAATCGTCGCGGGGCAGGGTCGGCAGCGAAAAGCGACTGCGCCCGGCCTTGACCGCCATCCGGTTGTCCGCGGTCTCCAGGCTCACCTGCGAGCCATCGGGCAGCTTGCGCGCGATGTCGAACAGCAGGTGCGCCGAAACGGTGATCGCGCCCGCGCCTTCGACCGAAACGGAGTTCATCGTTTCGATGACCTGCAGGTCAAGGTCGGTCGCCATGATCCGCACCGTGCCGGCTGCCGCAGCTTCGATCAGCACGTTCGACAGGATCGGAATAGTGTTGCGGCGTTCAACGACGGACTGGACGTGCGACAAGCACTTGAGGAGCGTCGCGCGTTCGATAGTGGCCTTCATGTGGTCTCTTGTCCCCCTGGGGCGGGCGCGCATGGAATCGCACCCGAGCCGTCAAGAATTCGGACCACCTGTCTTAACGCCGAGCCGCCCTGCGGCAAGCGCCATGCATCAGGAAAACCCGCAATCTGGGGATAAAGTGGCGCGGGAAACCGCTCCCGTGCCTGCGCCATCAGCCAAACATCGCCATCCCGCCGTTCACGTGCAGCGTCTGCCCGGTGACATAGCCCGCCTCGCGGCTGGCCAGATAGGCGACTGCGGCGGCGATGTCCGCGCCCTCCCCCATCCGGCCCATCGGGATTCGCCCGTTGAGCGCTTCCTTCTGGGCCTCGGGCAAGCCGTCGGTCATGGCCGTGCGGATGAAGCCTGGGGCGACGCAGTTCACGGTGATCCCGCGCGTCGCCAGTTCCTGCGCAAGGCTTTTCGACATGGCGACCAGCCCGCCCTTGGCCGCGGCATAGTTGACCTGGCCCGGATTGCCCGTCGCGCCCACCACGGAGGTCACGGTCACGATACGGCCGAACCGCGCCTTCATCATCGGCTTGGACACCGCCCGCATCAGCCGGAACGCGGCCTCGAGGTTGACGCGGATCACCGCGTCCCATTCCTCGTCCTTCATCCGCATCGCAAGGTTGTCGCGCGTGATCCCGGCGTTGTTCACCAGGATGTCGATCTTGCCCAGCGAATCGAGCGCGGCCGGAACCAGCTTCTCGACGTCCTCGGCGCTCGACAGGTCGCAGGTGATCGCGACGTGGTCGACTTCCTGCAGATGCTGGGGCGAATGCTCGTCCAGCTCGTCGCGAAACGCGCGCAGCTTGCCCGCGTTGGACCCCGAAATCGCCAGCCGCGCGCCCTGCGCCGCCAGCGCCCGCGCAATGGCCGAACCGATCCCGCCCGAAGCGCCGGTCACCAGCGCGGTCATCCCATGAAGATCGAACATATCCTTGAAACTCCTCAGAGGCTCTTCGCCAGTTCCTCGATATCGGCCATGCTCGCCACGCTGGTCACGGCCACTTCAGGGCCGGCGCTGCGGGTGATCATCGGGCCGAGCACCTTGCCGCCCAGTTCCACGAACCGTTCCACGCCCGCATCGCGCATGGCAATCGCGCTCTCGCGCCAGCGCACGCGGCCGGTCACCTGCTCGACCAGCAGCCGCTGGACTTCCGCCGGGTCGCTGACCGCCGAGGCCGTGACATTGGCGAAGACCGGCAGCCGCAGCGACCCCGGCGGAGTGCGACCCAGCGCTCCGGCCATCGCGTCGGCGGCAGGCTGCATCAGCGGGCAGTGGAACGGCGCGGAGACCGGCAACAGGACGCCGCGCTTGATCCCGTGCTCTTTCACCAGCGCGATCGCGCGCTCGATCGCCTCGCGGTGGCCGGAGATGACCACCTGACCCGGATCGTTGTCGTTCGCCACGGTGCAAACCTGCCCCTCGGCCGCAGCCTCGGCCAGCGCGGTCGCTTTCTCGATATCCGCCCCCAGCAGCGCCGCCATCGCGCCCACGCCCACCGGCACCGCCGCCTGCATCGACTGCCCACGCAGTTTCAGCAGCCGCGCCGTATCGGCCAGGCTGAACGCCCCCGCCGCACACAGCGCGGTATATTCGCCCAGGCTATGCCCCGCGACGAAATCGGCCTTTTCCGCCAGCACGACGCCGCCTTCCTGCTCCAGCACCCGCAACACCGCGATAGCATGGGCCATGATCGCCGGCTGGGCATTTTCCGTAAGGGTCAGAACATCTTCCGGCCCATCCTTCATGATCTGGAAGAGCTTCTGGCCGAGCGCGTCGTCCACTTCCTCGAACACCGCGCGCGCGGCCGCGCTGGCCTGGGCCAGTTCCAGCCCCATCCCGACCTTCTGGCTACCCTGCCCCGGAAATACGAAAGCGCGCATACCCAAGCCTCTCCCTCATAAACTCGGCGCGGCCCTATTGCCCGGCCGCATCCGGCGCAAGGCCGAACGGCACGATCCTGTTGGCAGCATCATGCCCGATGTCCGCCGCACCCAGGAACGCAATTCCGTGCCGCGCGCACCAGAACCGGGCGATCTCCTCGACGCTGGCACCGAACGCGCGATCATTTTCCGGCACGTCCGACACCCGCCCCAGCCGCAAGCCAGCCACCCCGCCAAGGTGCGCGGTCGCGTGAAAGAACAGCCGGTCCACTGCATAGAGGTATTCCGAAACCTCCTCGACCATCACCACGTGCCCCGCCAGCCCCGGCATGATCGGCGTGCCCCCCAGCATTGCCAGCGTGGTCAGGTTAAAGGCCGCCACGGGATGCCCGCCGCCCAGCGAAGCCTCCTCGCCCGAACGGTCCCCGCACAGCCAGCCCAGCGTTCGCCGCACCGCCGCCTCGCCCCCTTCGCGGCGGACGTCGGTCGGCATCGGCGCATGGACCGGCCGGCCGATCCGCGCCCGGTAGAGCGCCGCCAGCAAGTATCCGCCGTCCGAATAGCCAAGGAACGCCTTGTCCCTGGCCGCAGGGTCCAGCCGCGCCACAGCATCCTGCGCAATCCGGTTTGCCCCGTAACCGCCGCGGGCGAACCACACCGCATCGAACGCCGGATCGTTGGCACAGTCCAGAAAGGCCGCCAGCCGCACCGCGTCCGGGCCGGCAAAATGCCCATCCTCGGCAAAGCACTGCTCGTGGAAATGCAGTTCCAGCTCGGCATATTCCCCGGCCAGCGCGGCCACCCGCGCGGCATCCTCGCGGTCAAAAGGTGTGGACGGGGCGCAGACGGCGACGCGGATCATTCGCCAGACCTAGCCCCGCCGCGTGCGCCATGAAAGCACCGGGCGTGCTTTTCCCCCGGCGAAGCGGGCACGCCAAGGTTGCGGGAAACGAAAAGGCGGCATAGCGACACGCCATGACAACGCCGGCCGCCCTCACCTCACACCCCTGGTTCTTCTGCGGCATCGGCGGCTCGGGCATGCTCCCGCTCGCGCTGATCCTTCACGGACAAGGTGCCGAAGTCGCCGGATCGGACCGCAGCCATGACCAGGGCCGCACCCCAGAAAAGTTCGCCTGGCTCGAATCGCTCGGCTTCACGCTGTTCCCGCAGGACGGCAGCGGCATAACCAGCGCCGCGCAGACCCTCGTCGCCTCTGCTGCGGTCGAGGATACGGTACCCGAGGTCGTCCGCGCCGCCCGGCTCGCCTGCCCCCGCCTCAGCCGGGCGCAATTGCTGGCCACGCTGTTCAACGCCGCGCCCATGGGGATCGCGGTCGGCGGCACCAGCGGCAAGTCCACTGTCACCGGCATGATCGGCTGGATCCTCACCGAAACCGGCCGCGATCCCACGATCATGAACGGCGCGGTGATGAAGAACTTTGTCTCGCCCGACGCGCCGTTTGCCTCCGCTCGGGTCGGCCAGGGCGGGGTGTTCGTCTCCGAGGTCGATGAAAGCGACGGCTCGATCGCGCTCTATCGGCCCGCCGTGGCCGTGCTCGGCAATGTCAGTCTTGACCACAAGAGTCTTGAAGAACTGCGCGAACTGTTCGGCAATTTCCTTGAATCTGCAACAATTTGCGCGGTAAACCTCGACGATCCCGAAACCGGCTTTCTGGCCGCCAGGGCAAAGAACTCCGTCAGTTTCGGCATTGGCGGCGATGACGCCATGATCGGCATCGCCCCCGGCTCGATCATCGAAGCGCCCACCACCCTTTCCGCCACGGTGGTCGACCGCCGCGACGGCACCGCCCATGTTCTCGCGCTCCTGGTGCCGGGCCGCCACAACCTTGCCAATGCGCTCGCCGCCATCGCCGGTGCCTCCGCCGCCGGGGTGCCCGTGGCCGAAGCGGTCGCCGCACTCGGCAGCTTTGCCGGCCTCGCGCGGCGGTTTGACATTGTCGGCACTAGTCCCTCGGGCGTCACCGTGATCGATGATTTCGGCCACAACCCGGACAAAGTCTCGGCCACGCTTGCCGCGCTCAAGGCGCATCCGGGCCGGGTCATCGCCTTTTTCCAGCCCCACGGCTATGGCCCGCTGCGCCAGATGGGCGCAGAACTGGCGGCGGTTTTCGCCCGCTTGCTCGGCCCGGACGACCGCGTGATCCTGTGCGATCCGGTCTATTTCGGCGGGACGGTGGACCGCTCGGTGGGCAGCGAACGGATAGTGGAACTGGTGAACGCTGCCGGCGGGCAGGCCGAGCACGTGCCCGCGCGGAGCGATGCCGCGTCCCGCATCGCCGCCCTCGCCCAGCCCGGTGACCGCGTGGTCGTGATGGGGGCGCGCGATGACACGCTGTCAATTTTCGCAGCTGACCTGCTCGCTGCCCTATAAATCCGGCGCGCGGCCTGGACGCGAGCTTTCAGGACCGGATGAACTGAAAGCTCCCATCTAGAGGCGGATATTGCCCTGAACGAAGGCGCGGGCCGCGCTGCGTGCATCGGCCTGGCTCGAAACATCCCCTTGCGCGTCGTTGAGGCGGCGGATTTCGGCCAGATCGAGGTCTGCGAGCGGTTCGTGGAACGCCAGGCCGAACTCGCCCCGCGCCGCCCAGACGACCATGCCGAATGCCTCGCGCCCGCACCATTGGAGCACGGCCTCGTTGCCCGGCCGCAAGGACAGGCCCGACCCGGCAATCCGCGCGCCCGAACGGGACAGGTCGGCCATCACCCCGCGCGCGATTCCGTCCAGTGAGATCAGTCGCGCTTCCAGCCGGACCCGCAGCCGCGCTTGCCGGCGGCGACCGATCGTGGGGGCAGTCGTGATGACGTGGGGCGAATCCATCCTGCACTGATGCCCCTTCACGCCGCAACACGGCACTAAGCGGTCCCCAGGGGATTGTCCTGGGGATGGCCAGGCGTTTTGCCAACCATGCTTTGGCCTTGCAATGCGCCGCGTTTTCGCTAAGGGCCGCCACTTCCCCGTATCCGCGCGGCCTTCCGTGCGCCGGGGAAAGCCAAGAAAGCCGGAGGGGCCCCGCAATCCCGCGGATCAGCCAGCGATCGGTTATTGAGATAAAGGAAGCTGCCGTGGCTCTATATGAGCACGTGTTCCTGGCCCGCCAGGATCTCAGCCAGGCACAGGTCGATGTGCTGGCTGCCACCGCGACGGAAATCGTCGAAACCAATGGTGGCAAGGTCACCAAGACCGAAACCTGGGGCCTCAAGGGCCTCGCCTACAAGATCAAGCGCAACCGCAAGGCGCACTTCGTTCTTCTGAACATCGAGGCTCCGGCCGGCGTCATCGCCGAACTGGAACGCCAGACCCAGATCAACGAAGACGTGATCCGCTACATGTCCGTCCGCGTGGACGAACACGAAGGCGGCCCGTCGGTTCAGATGCGCAAGAATGACCGCGAGCGCACCCGTCGCCGCGAACGCGAGGAGGGTTGATCCATGGCTCGTCCGTTTTTCCGCCGCCGCAAGTCCTGCCCGTTCTCGGGCAAGAATGCTCCGAAGATCGACTACAAGGACGTGCGCCTGCTGCAGGGCTTCATGTCCGAGCGTGGCAAGATCGTTCCCAGCCGCATCACCGCCGTTTCGGCCAAAAAACAGCGTGAGCTGTCGCAGGCCATCAAGCGCGCCCGTCACGTGGGGCTCCTGCCCTACCTCGTGAAGTAAGGAGGAAACCACCATGGAAATCATCCTCCTCGAACGTATCGAGAAGCTCGGTTCGATCGGCGACGTCGTCACCGTGAAGGACGGTTACGCCCGTAACTTCCTGCTGCCGAACAAGAAGGCGCTCCGCGCCAACGAAACCAACCGCAAGGTCTTCGAAGCCAACCGCGCCAGGATCGAGTCCGACAACGCCGACCGCCGCACCGCGGCCCAGGCTGCCTCGGCCGACGTCGAAGGCCGTCAGGTCATCCTGATCCGCGCTTCGTCGAACTCGGGCCAGCTCTATGGTTCGGTTTCGGTGCGTGACATCGTCGACGCCCTCAACGCCGATGGCGCCAAGGTGTCGAAGGCGATGGTCGTGCTCGAACGCCCGATCAAGACCATCGGCGTCTTCGACGTGCGCGTCTCGCTGCACCCGGAAGTCTCGGTTGGCGTCAAGGTGAACGTAGCCCGTTCGCCCGACGAAGCCGAACTCCAGTCGCAGGGCGTGGACGTCATGTCGGCCATGTTCGACACCGACACCGCCGGCTTCACCGAAGCCTATGACCCCAACGCAGAACCGGGCGAAATCCCGGCCGACCTGCTTGAGGGCGAAGGCGAGGAAGCAGCCGCCTGAGGCTCTTCCCACCGGTCTGAAAAATGGGGGCGTCCTTCGCGGGGCGCCCCTTTTTTGTTCCTGCCTGCCTGACCGGCTCGATCCACAAGAGCCGCGCCGGCAGATACCTTTGCATTGCAACCCGCCCGCGCTAAACCGCAGGAATGCAAACACCCCAAGCGGTCATCGCCGAACTCTCCCGCATCTACGACGAAGCCGTCCTGGCCCTGCGCACCGACATCCTGGCCTTCGTCGAGAACGCCACCCCGCCCCCGCCCGACCGCCGCGCCTTGCGGGCCTGGTGCTACCCGGAACTGCGCATCACCTACGGCGGACAGGAAACCCGCCCTGACCTGGCCCGCGCCTTCGGCCGCCTCAACGCGCCGGGCACCTACGCCTGCACGATCACCCGTCCACCGGTCTTCGCCAGCTACCTCAAGGAGCAACTTGGCCTGCTGCTGGCCGACTACCGCGTCGAGATCGAAGTCGCCCGCTCGGCCCAGGAAATCCCCTTCCCCTACGTCCTCGACGCTTCCAGCGGGCTCGGCAGCATCACCCCGCTCGAACTCGCGCGCCACTTCCCCACCACCGAACTGGCCATGATCGGCGACGAACTGGCCGACGGCTACGACCTCGGCACGCCCGACGAGGCCATGCCGCTCGCCCTGTTCGACGGCCTGCGCACCGACTTCAGCCTCGCCCGCCTCGCCCACTACACCGGAACCGGCGTCGAACACTTCCAGCGCTTCATCTTGTTCACGAACTACCATCGCTATGTCGATGAATTTGTTGACTGGGCAGGCGCACAACTCGGCGCAAACGGATTCCAGGCCCTGTCGGGTGCCGGCGGCCTCTACCTCGACGTGCCAACCGAAAACGCCCGCGCCCGCCTGTCCGACACCGCATGGCGCCGCCACCAGATGCCGGCCTACCACCTCATTGCAGAGGACGGCCTTGGCATAACCCTCGTCAACATCGGCGTCGGCCCCTCCAACGCCAAGACGATTTGCGATCACCTCGCCGTCCTCCGCCCCGAGGCGTGGCTGATGATCGGCCACTGCGGCGGCCTGCGCGATACCCAGCGCATCGGCGACTATGTCCTCGCCCACGCTTACCTCCGCGACGACCACGTGCTCGACGATGTCCTCCCGCCCGAAATCCCCGTGCCCGCCATCGCCGAAGTCCAGGTGGCGCTGGCCCGCGCCGCTGAAATGGTCAGCGGCGAAGGCGGCGCCAACCTGAAAAAGCGGATGCGCACCGGCACCGTCGTCACCACGGATGATCGCAACTGGGAACTGCGCTACACCCAGTCCGCCCGCCGCCTTTCACTCTCCCGCGCAGTCGGCATCGACATGGAATCGGCCACCATCGCCGCCCAGGGCTACCGCTTCCGCGTCCCCTACGGCACCCTGCTGTGCGTCTCGGACAAGCCGCTCCACGGCGAGATCAAGCTCCCCGGGCAGGCCAACCGCTTCTACGAAGAAGCCATCGCCGCCCACCTCGCCATCGGCACCACCGCCTGCGCCCTGCTCAAGGCGGAAGGCCCCCGCCTCCATTCGCGCAAACTGCGCGCCTTCAACGAACCCCCGTTCCGCTAGGGGGAGAGAAACCCTACGATTTCCTCGCCCAGCTGGCGCATCGTGACCGAGCTCATATGCGTCCCGGGGATCGCCGCAAACCGCGCGTCCGGCAACTCCGCGGCCAGTTCCTCCGCAGAACCGTTGTCATCATCCTCGGTCCCGCAAACCAGCAGCGTTGGCATCGTCACCAGCGACAGGTCCTCCGCCCGGCTGCCCAGGAACGAGCGCAGCAGCAGTTCCGCCGCGATCAGGTCAACCTTGGTCGAACGCATGAAGGTCTGCGCGAAATAGGCCGGATCGTCGCGCGGGATGGTCCCATAGCGTTCGATGACGTCAAGAAAGAACCCGATCCGCCCGGCCCAGTCGCGCAGCCCTGCCAACCCCATCCCGCACAGGATCAGCCGCTCCGGCTCCAGCCCGCCCACGATCACCGCGCGCAGCGCCGTCCGCGCCCCCAGCGAAAACCCGCACAGGTCGAACGTCTCAAGCCCAAGGTGATCCACCACGGCCAGCAGGTCGCGCACCAGCACTTCCGGCGGATAGGCCGCCGCCGCCTGCGGCTTCGCGCTCTGCCCGTGGGCACGCAGGTCCGGCATGATCACGTCGAACCCCGCCGCCGCCACCCGCGCCGCCGTGCCGTATTTGATCCAGTTGATCTCGGCGCTCGAAAACAGCCCGTGGAGCAGGATGACCGGACGCGCGCCGTCCGATCGGGGGCCCATCCGGTGCACCGCCAGCGGCGCACCATCGAACCCGGTAACAAATGTCGTCTGAACGTCCACCCGCCCTCAACTCAACAGCTTTATCCCCGACACCAGCAGAACCGCCGCCAGCGCCGGCCGCAGGATATGGTCGGGTGAGCGCGAGGACAACAGCGCGCCTGCAATAACTCCGGGGATCGAGCCCATCAGAAGGTTGAGCAGCAGCGTCAGGTCCACCCCGCCGATCCACCAGTGCCCCATCCCGGCCACCAGCGTCAGCGGCACGGCATGGGCAATGTCGCTGCCGACGATGCGCGACACCCGCAGCGCCGGATAGAGCATCAACAAGGCCGTAACCCCGATGGCCCCGGCCCCCACCGAGGAAATCGTCACCGCCATGCCCAGCACCGCGCCCAGCACCAGCGTGGGCACCAGCGATTCGGCCTCGTCCAGCCGTTCGTGGGTCTTGGCGAACACGGCCAGCTGCTTCTGGAACAGGGTCGCCGCCGCAGTGATGACCAGCATCGTCCCCAGCACCAGCAGGATCACGTCGCTGGTTTCCTTGCCCACCTTGCCGAACCACGAGATGCCGCCCAGCGTCACCAGCGCCGCAGGAACGCTGCCCGCGGCGAGCCGCCGCACGATCCGCCAGTCCACCGTGGCCTTCCAGCCGTGGACCGCCGACCCGGCGATCTTGGTGCTCGCCGCAAACAACAGGTCGGTCCCCACGGCGGTCGCCGGGCTGACGCCAAACAGGAGGACAAGGATCGGGGTCATCAGCGAGCCCCCGCCCACCCCGGTAAGGCCGACCATGAAGCCGACCAGCAGCCCTGCAAACCCGTGCAGGGCATCGAATTGTGCCAACATTGATCCCCCTGCGGTCGCGCTGTCGCGTCCCACCTTCCGAAAGGCCTTATCAGCGGCGCGGCGCGCGCCCGCAAGATAGAATCTCTATCGGATTGCTTGGGATTGGATGCATCGGCAGTACATGAAAACGCCCCGGCCTGCGTTGAGCAGACCGGGGCGCTTTCCAATCACCAATGTGAAAGGCCCGTCAGCCCTTCTTGAGGTGCCGGCGGCCCAGCAGTTCGGCAATCTGCACCGCGTTCAGCGCCGCGCCCTTGCGCAGGTTGTCCGAAACGCACCACAGCGCCAGGCCGCTGTCGACCGTGCTGTCCTCGCGGACGCGCGAAACATAGGTCGCATAGTCGCCCACGCATTCGACCGGGGTGACGTATCCGCCGTCCTCGCGCTTGTCGACGAGCATGACGCCCGGTGCCTCGCGCAGGATGTCCTGCGCTTCCTTGGCGCTGAGCTCGTCCTCGAACTCGATGTTGAGCGCTTCGGAATGGCCGATGAACACTGGCACGCGCACGCAGGTCGCGGTCAGCTTTATCTTGGGATCGAGGATCTTCTTGGTCTCCGCGACCATCTTCCATTCTTCCTTGGTGTAGCCATCATCCAGGAAGACATCGATGTGCGGGATCACGTTGAAGGCGATCTGCTTGGTGAACTTCTTCGGCGTCGCCGGATCGCCGACAAAGATGTTGCGGCTCTGCTCGAACAGCTCGTCCATGCCTTCCTTGCCCGCGCCGGAAACCGACTGGTAGGTGGCAACGACCACGCGCTTGATCTTCGCGCGGTCATGCAGCGGCTTGAGCACGACCACCATCTGCGCGGTCGAGCAGTTGGGGTTGGCGATGATGTTCTTCGCCTTGTACCCGTCGATCGCCTCGGGGTTCACCTCGGGCACGATCAGCGGCACATCGGGGTCCATGCGGTACAGCGACGAGTTGTCGATCACCACGCAGCCCTGCGCCGCCGCCTTGGGGGCATAGGTCGCGGTCGGGCCGGAACCGGCGGCAAACAGCGCCATGTCCCACCCGGTAAAATCGAAATGCTCGATGTTCTTGACCTTGAGCATCTGCCCGCTGTCACCGAACTCGATCTCCGTGCCGGTCGAACGCGACGAGGCGACGGCGGCGATCTCATCGATCGGGAAGCTGCGCTCGGCCAGGATGTTCAGCATTTCGCGGCCGACATTGCCCGTCGCGCCCACGACAACTACGCGGTAACCCATGTGATAACTCCTGTGCGCCATTGCGGCGCGAGATGTCTTGATAAGCAAAAGGGCGCCCCGGCTCTGCCAGGACGCCCTTTACGGTTTTTGGTCCGTATCGGCCGGGGGAA
>CAYFJH010000016.1:0-50929 GCA_964343385.1 uncultured Novosphingobium sp.
TTGAATCACAATCTATCCTCGCTGTGAATCCTGAAGCTCAACAGGCCCTAGAGTCTGTTCCACTTACGTGGAAAAGAAACAATCCCGAATCGAAAAGGGCGCCCCGGTTTCCCGGCGCGCCCTTCGCAATCAGATCAGGGTATCGCGTGCCTTCAGGCAGCGACAGCCTTCTTGGAAAGCTCGCGCTTCACCTTCAGCGCGCGCGGGCTGAGCTTGGTGTCAGCCGACTTCAGCAGCCAGTTGTCCAGCCCGCCAACGTGCTCGACCGAGCGCAGCCCGTGGGTCGAAACGCGGAACTTGAAGCTACGGTCCAGCCCTTCGGACATCAGCGTGACGTTCTGCAGGTTGGGCAGGAACACGCGCTTGGTCTTGTTGTTGGCGTGGCTGACATTGTGGCCGACCTGGCGGCCCTTGCCAGTCAGTTCGCAGATACGGGACATGGGTTTACTCGCTTGAAAATCTGGTGACCGTTGCCGGACGAAGCGCGCCCTTACCGACAAGCCCCCCCAAGGTCAAGTTGTGCGCAGCTTTTTCGCGGGCTAGGGCTTGCTTCATGTCCCGCTGGCCCCTGCCCGAACCGATGCGCCTTGCCCTTGATGACGCCCGCGCCGCCGCGCTGGCGGGCGAAGTGCCGATCGGCGCGGTCGTGGTCCGGGATGGCCTGGTCCTCGCCCGCGCCCACAACGCCCCCCGCGCCCTCAACGATCCCACCGCCCACGCCGAAATCCTGGCGATTCGCGCCGCCGCCGCCGCGCTGGGCAGCGAACGGCTCGAAGGCTGCGAGCTGTGGGTCACGCTCGAACCCTGCGCCATGTGCGCCGGCGCCATCGCCCACGCCCGCCTCGCCCGCGTCTACTATGCCGCGCCCGATCCCAAGGGCGGTGCGGTCGAACACGGCGGGCGGATTTTTGATCAACCGCAATGCCTCCACCGCCCCGAAGTCTACTCCGGCATGGGCGAAGCCGAATCGGCCGATCTGCTGCGCGCCTTCTTCAAAACCCGGCGTTAGAGCGGCGTGCGGGCCCCACCCGGCCGCCCAGTCAGTATACTTGTTGGGTGGCCGGGGGGGGGCGGGCTGGTGCCGCAAGCCTCCTGCGGATGCAGGAGGCGCACCCAACAAAGACTCAAATCCCCCGCCAGATCCTGAGCCCCGCCGAATCGCCCGGCCCCATCGCCCTGCGCCCGCAGGCCACCGTCCGGTACTGCCGGTTGTGGCAAATCCGCAGCTCGCGCAGCCAGCCCCGGTCGCTCAGCACCACGCCCACCGCCTCGCGCTTCACCCCCGGATTGGCCAGCACCACCGCCTCGCGCAGCGCCCCCACGGTCAGCCCCGGCCGCAAGGACAGCCGCATCGCGTCGGGCCACTCGAACCGCTCCCACACATGCCGCGCGATGCCCCAATAGGCCTCGGGCGTGGTCGCCATGCAGGAGCCGTGCTTGGCCCACTCATGCTCGATCAGGCGCGGCACCGGGGTCACGCACATATTCCGCCGCACCGTCTCCGCCTGCGGCCGGGGCAAGACCGAACACCACTGCGGCGGCGGCCCTGACGCCGCCTCGGGCCACAACCCGTGGAGCACGAAACCGAACCGGCCATTCCGCCCCGAACACTGGATAGACGCCGGATCCCGGTTGCCCCGGCAATATTCCGGCGACCAGCTCACCGCGAGGGTGAACCCCCCGATCGGCACCTGGCGCCGCGGCCCATCGGGCACCGCCTGCGGCAAGGGCGCAATCCGCCCCGGCAGCGAACACTGCCACGCCTGCGCCAGCGCCGGGGCAGGGGTAAGCAGCATGAGCGCGGCAGCAAGGCCTCCGCGATGACCAAAATCAATCAAATGCTTGAACATCGGGCTCTTCGCCGTTGGCCCTGTCGGTCAGCCACTGCACCGCATCGCATCTGAACAGATAAGAAATGGCGATCAGGTGGACTACTTCTCCAAAGCCACTGCAAATCAGATAGAATGGGGGCAGGCCGCCGTATGCCCCCGATACGAAAGCGGGAATAATGCCAAGCAGGCCTACCGCCGCTAGCGCCACAACAACCCATTTCGCCCAGTTTTGCCGCCGTCGGGCAATCAGATACCAGAACAGCAACGCGGCGAGCAGGCCCAACATCCCGCCAGCGAGCGATGAAGCCGCTGCGCCGCCTCGCGCCACCGAATAGGCACGCAATGCCGAGTAATTCAACATCACCGCCAGCAAGCCAATCAGGCCGCTCGCCAGGTAATAGCGCCCAAAAAGGCGGATCGATTTCGGTGTCATGCCTTGCCCCCTCACAGCGGCGTAAAATCCAGCCCCACGTCCGCCGCCGGCGCGCTCTGCGTCAGCCGCCCGACCGAAACGTAGTCCACGCCCGTCGCCGCAATCGCGCCGATCGTATCGAGCCGCACGCCGCCCGAGGCCTCGCACGGCACACGTCCGGCCACCCGCGCCACCGCCTCGCGCAATGTCTCCGGCCCCATGTTGTCGAGCAGCAGGTGCGTCGCCCCCGCCTCCAGCGCCGGACCGATCTGGTCGATCCGGTCGACCTCGCAGATGATGCTGACCACCCCCGCCGCCCTGGCCCGCGCCACCGCCGGACCGACCCCGCCCGCGACCGCCACGTGGTTGTCCTTGATCATCGCCGCGTCCCACAGCCCCAGCCGGTGGTTCTTCGCCCCGCCGGTCCGCGTCGCGTACTTCTCCAGATGCCGCAGCCCGGGGATGGTCTTGCGCGTGTCGAGCAGCGTCGCATTACCGCCCATCGCGTCGACATACTCGCGCGTCATCGTCGCAATGCCCGACAGGTGCTGCACCGTATTGAGCGCCGAACGCTCCGCCGTCAGCATCGCCCGCGCAAGCCCGCGAATGCGCATCAGGTCGGTCCCGCCCGCCACCTGCGCGCCTTCCTCGTGCAGGATCTCGATCTCCACGCCCGGATCAAGCGCCCCGAAAAACGCCGCCGCAATCGGCAGGCCGCAGACCACGATGGCATCCCTGCTGTCCATCACCCCGGCAAACCGCGCGTCGACCGGAATGACGCTCTCGCTCGTCACGTCATGCCCGCCGCCCGGCCACCCGACCCCAAGATCCTCCGCCAGCGTCGCCGCAACAAATGCATCAAGATCGAAACCGGGAATGGAAAAGGTCATGCCCCCGTTTCGCCGAGCCTGAAGTTCCGCGCAAGATCCCTCAGTGAACGAACCGCGCCACCACGTCGCGATAGGATCGCGAAACCTTCACCTGCGCCCCGGAATCGAGCACAAGGAAGCATTCCCCGTTGGTGTGCGGCTTCACCTGCCGCACCTGGTTGAGATTGACGATGGTCGAGCGGTGGACCCGCTGGAACACGCGCGGGTCAAGCCGGCGTTCAAGGTCCTTCATCGTCTCGCGCAGGATCAGCGAATTGTCGGCGGTGCGGATGCACATGTAGTCGCCCGCCGCCTCGATATGCTCGATCGAATCGACATCGACCCGGAAGATCTGCCCCCGGTCCTTGATGTTGATGAGCTTTTCATAGCGCCCCGCGCCCATCGCGGCGGTGTCCTCGCCTTCGTCGGGCATGGCGTCCATCGCGTCGGGGGCCACTTCGGCGAGCACGCTCTTCAGCTTCTCGACCTCTTCCACCCCGCGCTTTTCGGCAAGACGCGTGCGCACCCGGTCGAGCGTGTCGGCCAGCTTGTCCTCGTCGACCGGCTTCATCAGGTAATTGACCGCATTGGCCTCGAACGCGCGGACCGCGTGTTCCTGATAGGCGGTGACGAAGACGAACAGCGGCGGCTCGATCTCCATCACGCCCTTGACCACGGAAAACCCGTCAAACCCCGGCATCTGGATGTCGAGGAACACCAGGTCGGGCTTTTCCGTCTTGATCTTGCGGATCGCCTCGCGGCCGTTGGAACAGGTGTCGATGATCTCGACGTCGGGGAATTTTTCCAGCCTGAGCTGGAGCCCCTGGATCGCCAGCTTCTCGTCATCAACCAGAATTGTGCGAATGGTCATGCGTTAAACCTTGATTGCTCACACCTGCTACGGCTGGGAGCGCGTTTGGTTTCAATTCACCGTGGCAGCGATGCGCCCCAACGCACCCGCACCTGCACCGGCCAAGGGCTGGGCAAGTTCGCGGCGTTCGAACGGAATTTCGATCAGCACGGAAAATCCGCCCTCGGGCGGGTCGAAGATTTCGAAGCGGTGCGTGTCGGCATAGGCCTGCGCCAGCCGGTCGCGAATGTTCGCAAGACCGACGCCGGTCGACACAGGTTCTCCACCATCGAATGTCACGCCCGACACCCTGTTGTCCGCCGCGCTGTTTTGCAATCCCGGCCCGGTGTCCGAGACGGTGATGCGAAGCATCCCCCCGACGAGTTGCGCGGTGATGGTGATTTCCGCACCGCTTTCCTGCGTGGAGACGGCATATTTGATCGCGTTCTCAACCAGCGGCTGGAGCAACAGCGACGGCAACAGCGCGGGCAGGGCATTGTCGTCGATGCGGAACTGGGTGCGCAGCCGCTCCTCGAACCGCATCCGCTCGATATCGAGGTAGAGTTGCAGCGTCTCCACCTCCTGCGCCACCGTCACCCGCCCGCTCGGCTCGTTGATCAGGGTGTAGCGCAAAAAGGCCGACAGCCGGGTCAGCATCGCATTGGCCGGCTCGGTCTGCTTGAGCAGGACCAGCGTCGAGATTGAGTTCAGCGTATTGAACAGGAAATGCGGATTGAGCTGATAGCGCAGCATGGCCAGCTGCGCGCTGGTCGCCTGGTTTTCCAGCCGGATCAGCTGATCGTTCTGTTCCTCCACCTGCAGGTAGAAGTTGATCGCATAATAAAGCGCCGACCATGCCCCCAGCAGGGTCAGGTCAAGGTAGAACACCCCGATCAGCAACTGCGCGAAACTCGCCGCGCTTTCCGGGCGGTAGAGCCCGATCACCCAGGCATCGATAAACGCATAAAGCATCACCGCGACGGGCAGGACCACCGCAGTCACCCCCCAGGTCACCAGCGGCCGCTGCGCGATCAGCAGGCGGTAGACCACCGACAGCAGCAGCGACATCGAAAACCCGGTGATCGTCGCGATCAGGACAAGGACAAGGAACGACAGCGGCTGGCTGTTCGCCAGGCTCGACATCGCGCGCAGCAGCAGCGCGCCGCCCCATCCGGCCGCCTGCAGGCGCCAGAACGCCTGGTTCTTGTTCGCGAAGAACGGGGTGGGACGGAACGGAAGCACGGCCATGATTTAGGGTCCTAGCATAGCCTGATTTGCCGGCGATGCGAAAGGTGCGCCGCCATCGCCCTGCTTCAGCTCTTGCCGCTGCGGGCGTCGGCCAGCGCCTGCGCCAGCGCTTCCAGCCCCACCGCGCCCGAAAGCGCCGTATCGCCAATCACCCAGGCCGGGGTGCCGGTGAACCCCAGCCGCTTGGCAAGGTCCAGGTTGCGCACCAGTTCCGCCTCGGTCGCCGGATCGTCCCGCGTGGCCCGCGCCTTGGCCATGTCGAGCCCGGCCGCCACCGCCGCCGCCTCGATGCTTTGCGCATCGGGCTGGCCGCTCTCGAACATGGCGCGGTGGAACTGGGCGTAACGCCCCTGCACGGCGGCGGCGATCGCCATTTTCGCCGCATCGGCGCTCTGCGGGGTAAGGATCGGCAGTTCGCGCACCACCACCCGAAGGTCCGGGTTGGCCGCGATCAGCCGCTCGACATCCTCGACGCTGCGGCGGCAATAGGTGCAGGCATAGTCGGTGAACTCGACCAGCGTGAACTTGCCCTGCGGATTGCCCAGCACGGTCGGCATCGACGCGCGCTCGATCTCGCCCTGTACGCCCGCCAGCTGCCGCTTGGTCTGCTGGCGCTCCAGTTCGGCCATGGCCTTGGGCAGGACCTCGGGATGGGCCATCAGGTAGTCGTGGACCACCCCTTCGATCTCGGCGCGCTCGCCGTCGCTGACCGAACCGCTGCGGTGCGCTTCCCAGTACCAGCCGCCAATGCCGCCCACCAGCGCGCAGCCGATGGCCAGCGCGACGTTGAACAGGGTGCGACGCGGTGCGGGGGCCAGGGAAGTCTCGTTCATCGCCGGGTCTTACTTGCGCTTCTTCGTGCGTTCAATCGCCGCGCGCGCCTGCATCGCGATATCCTGTGCGCGCAGCCAGTCGGGCGTTCCCTTGGGCAGGGCACCTTCGGCCGCCTCGGCACTTGCCAGCGCCTCGTTCCAGCGCCCGCCCATCACCTGCTGCTCCGCACTGGCCAGCCGCGCCCGCGCGGTGTCGCCGGCGGCATTGTAGACCACGCCCAGCTGATACCAGGCGTTCGGATTCTCGCGGTCCTTGGCCACCGCCGCCTTGAGCACGCGCTGCGCCTCGGCCAG
The DNA here is from genome assembly GCA_964343385.1 of uncultured Novosphingobium sp. Classification (GTDB taxonomy): domain Bacteria; phylum Pseudomonadota; class Alphaproteobacteria; order Sphingomonadales; family Sphingomonadaceae; genus Novosphingobium. The sequence goes on from CAYFJH010000016.1 coordinate 6,339, forward strand.
GTTGACCGGGTCCTCGGTGGCGATCAGCGCATGACCAAACGTGGTGGCGATCAGCGGCTGGTTCCCGGTCATCTCGGTCGCCCGCCGCAGGAAATCGAGCGCCTCGACCGGCTTGCCCGCCTCCAGCAAAATCTGCCCCTTGAGCTCAAGAAAATAAGGATCGGCCGGCGCATCCGCCAGCAGCGCGTCGATCTCGCCCATCGCCTTGTCGTGGAACGCCTGCTTGTGCCAGGCATAGGCCCGGGCATAGCGCGCCGGCACCGAATTGTCGCTCACCGGATAGGCCTGCAGCACCTGCTGCGGATCGTACAGGTATCCATAGAGCTTGGCCTTGGCCCGCCGGTATCGGGCCTCCAGCGCGGGATCGCTCGGCCGGGTCCAGGCCGGGTCCTTCTTGTAGTCCTCCTGCAGCACCGCGATGCGGTCCCCCTCCAGCGGGTGGGTGGACAGGAACGTGTCCTGATCCGCCTGGCTGTAGCCCCGCCGGTAGCCTTCCTGCTCGAGCTTCTTGAAAAACTCGATCGACCCGCGTCCGCTGATCCCGGCGCTGGCAAGGTATGCGGCCCCGGCGGCATCCGCCTGCGATTCCTGCCCCCGGCTGAAGGCGAGGTATTTGCCCATGGCCGCCGACTGGCCGGCCATCATCGCCGCCATCCCGGCCTCGCCCGCGCCCGCCGCCATCGCCGCTGCCCCGATCAAGAGCGACAGCAAGCTCACCGTCCCCGCCGCCTTGGCCCCCTGCTCGCCGGCGATCGCATGGCCGCCGGTGATATGACCCAGCTCGTGCGCGATCACGCCCTGCACCTGGTTGGCGGTATCGGCGACATTGATCAGCCCGGCGTTGAGATAGACCGCCTGCCCCGCCATCACGAAGGCATTGATCGACCTGTCCCCGACCAGCACGACATCGACGTTCTTGGGATCAAGCCCCGCCGCCCTGACCAGCGGCGTCGCCATGTCGCGGAGCAAGGCCTCGGTCTCGGCATCGCGCAGGATCGACTGCGCCGCCGCCCCGTTCAGCGAAAGAACGGCCGCCGCCACACAGGCCGCGCCGCGAAAGACATGACGAAAGGATTTGCGCATCGACGCAGACCTCCGCCTCTTGCCCTGAACCTCGGATGAAAATGGCGCGGTCTGGCTCATGCGGGCATGGTTACCCCGCTTGGCGCGGTGAGTCTTTTGTTTAGTGCGCCCCCGCCATCCGTCAGGCGCTTGCGGCACCCAGCAAATATCGCCCCGCCAACTGCTTCGCCGCGCGCTCCAGCATTCCGGCGTCTCCGGCCAGTTCGCCCACCAGCACGATGCCACCGCCTTCCAGCCTGCGCGCCACCACCAGCGTGAATTCCTCGCCCTGCGCCACAATCTCGCTCAGCGCCCGCGTCGGCAGTTCGCGCAGCTTGCGCAGTGCCGCCTCGCGCGGGGTCAACCGCTTCGCCGGCACCTCGCCGCCGTCCTCGCGGCGCAGAGCCCGTTCCAGCTGGACCACGCCCTTGAGCCCGCCCGGTGCCGCACCCAGATAGTCCGCGAGGCCCCCCGCAGGCAGCCCGAGCCGCCGCGCATGGCTCAGCGCGGTGGCATATTCGGTCAGCCGCGTCTTGTCATAGCGCGCCCCGAAAATCAGCTTCACCACCGGGATCAGCGGCGCGCGGTCCTGCATCGTCAGCCCGGCGTCCTGCACCAGCTCGCGCAGGTCCTCTGGCTGTTCCGCCGCCGCCAGCGCGAAGTCATGCGCCCGCCCGATCGCGGCGTAAAGCGCGCTGCGGGTGCGGTCCTCGGCCCCGTGCGCGGCCTCGGCAAGCTCGCGCGCCGAAGCGAGAATATCGGCCAGGCTGCCGCCCTCGGCAAAGTCCATCAGCGCCAGGTCGAGCACGTCGCCCGGCACATCGGCCTCGACCTGCGGGTCCATGCTGAAGCCCTCCACACTGCCCGCAAAGTCCGCCGGCCCGTCGGCCCAGGCGGTCAGCGGCTGGCGTTCACGCGGCGCGCGCGGATGCAAGGCCTTGTCGATTTCCTGCATCAGCGCATCGGTGGTCTGCTGGTCGGCCAATTCCTTCCAGTTGATCACCCCATAGATGAGGTCGATCTCCTTGCTCGCCAGACTGCCCGAGAACGGCAGCAGGATCCCGCGATAGAGCACCGTGCGCCCGCGCTGGTTGACGAATTCGGCCTCGAACCCGATCGGTGCCTGGTTGGCGATGATATGCATGTAATGGTCGGTGATGCGCGACAGCAGCGAGCGTCCCGGCACGTCCGACAGCACCCGCACCGCGGCCGGATCGCAGTCCGACTCCAGCGCCAGCGCCGAGCCGATGTACCGCACCGTCGGGTTATCCACCCCGCCGGCAAAATCGAGCAGCACCGCGAACGGATCGAAATCGGGCATGGAGCCCGTTTCAAGGTCGGCGATCAGCGGGAAGGGACGGCTGCCCAGCAGGCTGGCCCAGTGGTTATAGGCGCGCACCTGCATCCGCCGCTCGTCCTGCCCGATTGCGGCCGGCGGTGCTTCGCGGCCAATCTCGTCCTCGGCCGGATCGTATTCGTCCGCTTCCGCCCAGTCCCCGAACGTGCCCTGCAACCTGTCCATTTCGCGGCAAATCCTCATTGTCCTGTGTCAGGACTTCAGGTTTGGCGCAACATGGTTGATTAAGGGTTAAGTTGCGCCGGACTTGTCGCACAACTTTGCGCAATGCCTTGCGGGCGGCCCCTCAGGCCGGTTCCATCACCCGGCCCTCGCCCTTGACCGGCATCGGTGCCCAGATCCGCCCGGCGATCACCGTGATCAGCTGCCACGCCCCCGCCGCGCCCATCGCGAACGGCAGCCCGGCCGCGTCCGACAGCAGCCCCAGCGCCCACGATCCCAGCGCGATCCCGCCAAAGGCCACCGCCTGATAGACCGACATGCACCGCCCGAGCAGGTTTTCCGGCGCACGCAGCTGGACCGCGATGTTGCAGGTGGTCATCGCCGAAACCCACCCCGCGCCCACCAGCAGCGCAAACGGCATCATCGCCCAGACGTTGCTCTGCTGCCCGATCATTGCCGTGCCCAGCCCGATCGCCAGCGCCGCCGCACCCACCACGGCCTCCGCGCCCAGCCGCCGCCGCACGCCTGTCACCAGCAAGGCCCCGCCGATCGAGCCCACCCCGAAGGCCCCCAGCACCAGCCCGTATTCAAACCCGGTGCCCCGCGCCGCATCGCGCACGATGGAAGGCAGCAGCGCATGAAACCCCGCGCCGCCCGACGCCGCGCAGAAACTGCGCACCAGCACCCGCCGCACCGGGCTGGACTGCGCACAGAACGCCAGCCCCTCGCCGATCGACGGCAGGATCGGCCGCCGCACCGGATGCGGCACATCCGGCCGCCACCACAGCAAGGCCCAGATCAGCGCACAAAAGCTCAGCGAATTGACCGCGAAGGCCGTCGCCACGTTGGTCAGCGAAACCAGCAGGCCCCCCAGCGCCGGGCCAAGGCTGCGGCCCAGGTTGTTGGCAATGGTGTTGAGCGAAACCGCCGTCGGCAGGTCGCGCGCCCCCACCTGTGCCCGCACCGATGCCTGCCACGCCGGCCCGTTCAGCGCCGTTCCCGAACCCACCGCCAGGGTAAAGGCCAGCAGGCTCCACGGCCCGATCCGTTCCGCCCAAGTCAGCACGGACAGCGTGCCCGCCACCACCAGCATCGCGCACTGCGACACCATCATCACCATCCGCCGGTCGTAATTGTCCGCCAGCGCGCCCGCCACCACCGCCAGGAACAGTATCGGCAAATTGGCCGCCGCCTGAACCCCCGCCACCATCGCGTGCGAGGTGGAAAGCTCGGTCATCAGCCAGGCCGCCGCGACCGCCTGGATCATCGAACCGATCTGCGAAAACATGTAGGCCAGCCACATCGCGCGGAACGCCGGATAGCCAAACGGCCCCAGTGCCGCCCCCGGCGCGGTCAGGCGTGCAACGATACCCGCCTGCCCCGGGGGCGGCGCCGCAGGATCCGCTTCGGCCATGCCCCATGCTGCAGCGCGGGGACCAAAGGGTCAAGCTGCGGACACCGCAAACCGCCGCCCACCCCTTCGGACGCACCCCACAAAACCCCCGTTCGTCCTGAGGAAGCGCTGAAGCTGCAAGCTGAAGCGCTGTCTCGAAGGACCCCAGGCGCCGCCTAAAGCATATACCGCAGCTTCACCCGCAAATGCTCAGGCCGCGTCCCGGCGGCAAATGCGGCCGAAGCAAAGCTCGGCGGCCCCATTCGCACCGGGGCATCGCGCGAAAAGCCAAACCCTTCGCGCGGGATCATCATCATCTTGTCGATCCGCCCATTGCCGTTCTCGTCATGGAACAGCGAAATCGCATAGGTCCCCGGCGGCACCGCGCCGAAATCCAGCGTAACCTCGCCGCCCGCCGTCACCGCGACCCGCGCGTGGCGCGAAGTGCCCGCCTTGCAATTGGGAAAGGCCTCGGCCCCCGATGCCAGACAGGCCAGCACCTGCCCGCGCGCGCTGCGCAGTCCGCTGACCGTCACGGTCAGTTCCGCGCCCGAGGTGCCCGCGCTGGCCGGGACAGCCCAAAGCGGCAGCCCGCCTGCCACCAACGCCGCAACAACAGCGGCCCTCACGGCGCGCCCAGCCCCTTGTCCGTGCCGCACAGCCGGTCCCACACCCTGAAATAAAGCCCGTAATTGCATGAATAAAGCTCGTGATGGCGGTGGTGGTGGCTGGCGGTTATCACCCAGTTCCCCAACCGCGAATGAACCAGGGCTTTCGGAAACATCTCCCAGCCCATGTGATTGGTCACCCCCATCACGGTCATGACCGTCAGCACGCAGCCGAGCATGGCGATATGGATCGGCACGAAAAACACCAGCGCCGGTATCACCACCGCCCCGCTCAATGCCTCCAAGGGATGAAAGCTCATCGCCGCCCAGGCCGTTGGCGGGCGGCTGGCATGGTGGACCGCATGGGCCGCGCGGAACCACCTTGGCCGGTGCATCGCCCGGTGGGTCCAGTAGAACCAGGTATCGTGGAGGAACAGGTAGACCAGCAGCGACAGCGGCAGATACCACAGGGCAAACCGGTCCCACTCGGTATAGATCCGGGTCCAGCCCCGGTTCTGCCACCCCCAGGCCACCACCCCCGCAGGCGCGCCATAGATCGCGGCGGAGACCAGCGACCAGCCGATTTCGGAGCGGATCTGCTTGTCCTGCCCCCGGTAGAGCCCGGGCCGAACGCTGCGCGTCGCCAGCGCAAACCCGCCGCTCGCCAGCAGGTAACGCACCGCGACGATGGCGGTCATCGCCAGCGCAGAAAGCCCCGCAGAAAGGATCAGTCCCGTCGTCACCGCGCCCTCATGGCGCAGGCCGCCCCCCGCGCACAAGCAAAAGCGCACACAAGCAAAAGCCGGGCGGGAGCGAGCGGATTGTCCCGCCCGCGCCCACCCGGCCTTGCTGTTTCAATCAGCGGCGAAGCGCTGGATCAGTAAACCTTGCGCACCTTGCCGGCATGGGCACCGACCGCGTTCGGGCCGGTCGGACGGGCAAAACGCTCACCCTCGCTACCCTCGCGGCGCGGTTCACGCCCTTCGCCGCGCGGAGCGGCGCGATTGCCGTCGCCCCGGCGACCATCGCCCCGGCCCCCTTCGCTACGATGGCCACCTTCGCTGCGCCGCCCGTCACCGCGGCCGCCGCCATTGCCCTGTCCTTGCGGACGCTGGCCGCCCTGCGGGCGTCCGCCGCGTCCACCGTCGCGGCGCGGGAAGCGGTCGGACCGTTCTTCGTCGGCGGCGGTGCGCTTGGCGGCGGGAAGGCTGGCGGCCTGCTTGAGGAAATCCTCGGGCAGGGCCTGTGCCTCCAGCTTGACCTTGGTCAGCTTCTCGATGTCGCGCAGGTAGGGGCGCTCGTCCGGTGCCACGAACGACAGCGCGATGCCGTTGGCCCCGGCGCGCGCGGTGCGGCCGATGCGGTGGACATACTGTTCGGCTACGTTGGGCATTTCAAAGTTGAACACATGGCTCACCCCCGAAACGTCGATCCCGCGCGCGGCGATGTCGGTCGCCACCAGGATCGGCACGCCGCCCTGACGGAAACCTTCAAGCGCGCGGGTGCGCTGAGCCTGGCTCTTGTTGCCGTGGATCGCGGCGGCATTGACACCGGCTGCGGCCAGATGGCGCACCACGCGGTCGGCGCCGTGCTTGGTGCGGGTGAAGACCAGCGCGCGCTCGATCGAGGTGTCGGCAAGGCCGTCGCGCAGCGAAATCGTCAGCAGCGCCTGCTTTTCGCCCTGGTTGATGAAGATCGCACGCTGCTCGACCCGTTCGGCCGTGGTTGACTGCGGGGCAACCTGCACCTTGACCGGGTTGTTGATGAAGCGCTTGCCCAGGTCGGCGATCGCCTGCGGCATCGTGGCGGAGAAGAACAGGCTCTGGCGGTCCTTCGGCAGCAGCGCGGCAACGCGCGTCAGCGGCTGGATAAAGCCAAGGTCCATCATCTGGTCGGCTTCGTCGAGCACGAAGATTTCGACATTGCGCAGCGTCAGCGCGCGCTGGTCGATCAGGTCGAGCAGGCGGCCCGGCGTCGCCACCAGCACGTCGGTGCCCGAGGCGAGGCGGCGGGCCTGCTTGCCCACGGGCACACCGCCAAAGATGCAATCGACCTGCAGGCGCAGGAACTTGGCATAGCCCTTGATGTTGTCGGCGATCTGCGCCGCCAGCTCGCGGGTCGGCGAAAGCACCAGCATCCGGCACGAAGCGGGCTGCGGCACCTTGGGATTGGCGGCGAGGCGGTGGAGCGAAGGCAGCGAGAACGCGGCGGTCTTGCCGGTGCCGGTCTGGGCAATGCCCAAAAGGTCGCGCCCTTCCATCAGCGCCGGGATCGCCTGGCGCTGGATCGGGGTCGGATCGGCATAACCCTTGGCTTCAAGCGCGCGCAGGATCGGTTCGGCAAGGCCGAGTTCGGAAAAATAGGACATGAAACGGGTATTCTTTCATTGGCCCGGCGCGCAGGATGCGCTCACGGACGGCAAGGGTCGCTTCTCGCGACCCCTTGCGTGAACAGGGAAGCTCGTGTTGCTTGGTCCGTTCATCGCCGCGGACCGGGGGTGCCATCTTTGCGGCACCGGTCTCACGCTGGCGGGCGATTGCGCGATAGGCCGAAAACGGCCTGTCACGTCGGACACGAACAGGGCCCTAGGCGGCATTGCGCTGCAACGCAAGATAATTTCGCAGCCCCGGCGTTCCGTTGGCGTTGCAGTGCCCTTGCAATGCCGTTGCAAATCGGCTCCAGCGCACAGGTGAAAAGCCCGGCTTCACCCTGCACCAACGTCTGCCAGATCGCCCGCGCCACCGGCCTGTGCATCGGCTGCAAGCGCACGCTCGATGAAATATCCGCCTGGCCGAACATGACCGCAGACCAGCGCCGCGCCCTGCTCAACCAGTTGAAAATGCGCGCTTAACCCGCGCCCCAGGCCGCACAATGCGGGTCCCCGCTGACCACCTGCCGCCGCAGCGAAGCCCGCGCCAGCCGCTCGATCTCCGCCTTCCGCCGCGCCGCCGCCAGCGGCAAAAGCGGGGCAGGACGCAGGATTTCGGCGTCATACCCGTCCGCCACGATCAACCCGCAAGCCTCCGGCCGGAACGCCTCCCCCTCCATACAGGCCCGGTCCAGCTCCGGAGCCAGGCCCCAGTAAAACCGGTCGCAATAATCGAGGTAATCCGGCCACTTGGCATCGCCGAGCAGGTCCGCCCGGCTCACCTTGATCTCCACGATCACGATATGCCCGCGGGCATCCACCCCCATCAGATCCGCCCGCCGCCCCGACCTGAGCGGCATTTCCGCAAGACACCAGATATCGTTGCGCGCAAACAACCGCCCGATCCCCCGCGCCACATGGCGCGCGGTGCGGCCGATATCATCAGGACTGGCGGGAATCGGAAGCGAAGCCATGCCCCGTTATAGGAACATAGCACGAACCTTGCAACCGCCCGCGTTTGTCAGGAAACAGGCCGGTCCTGTGGGCACAGCGCCACCAGCGCATCGCGCGCTGCGACAAACTCGTCCCACAAAGCCCGCGCCGGCGCCGCCGCCCCTGCGCCGCGGGTATGGACCGCCAGCAGCGCGGTTATCCCGGTCTCGAGAATGGTGCCAAGGTCGGCGATCCCCTGAACCGCCAGATTGCGCCTCCACCCCCCGGCAGAAGCGATCACCCCGGGGAATCCGCGCACGTCCGCGCCGGGTTCGACCGACATCCGCCCCGCCAGTGCCAGAACCACCGCCGCCGCCTCGTGCAAGGCGGCCCAGCGCGCCGCGATCTGCGCAGCCGCCGGCACGAACGGCACCACGCCAGGAGGGAGGGAAATCGAATCGGGTAGAAGCGTCGACATGGACCCGCCCTAGGCCGGCGCACGTTGCCAAATGCCTAAACCGTCCCTGCGCCCCCCCGCCCGCTGCAATTCGCGCTGGCCACCCCCCGCGCTCTCTGCTAGGCGCGCCGCCACGCACCCGTAGCTCAGCTGGATAGAGCGCTGCCCTCCGAAGGCAGAGGCCACAGGTTCGAATCCTGTCGGGTGCACCATATTTTCAATAGGTTATATGCATCCCGCCCTACCGTACGGAATGCGTACGGAAAACGAGGGGTAAAATCGGGCCTCTTGCCTTCGGCGCTGCACCACAGTTTCCCGGGTGTTTGGATAGATCGGCACCCGGCCCTATCCGCTAGGCATTGACAGGCAGGCCTCCTGCGCTCGCGCAATCGCCCATCGGCGCGCCCACCGCGGCGGCGGCTAAGTCTTGCCCATGATAGAAATTGCGCTATTAATTCGACAAGGGGGGCAAAGCGATGCTTGAGAAGGCAGATGCCATCTTCAAACTTGCGTTGGCCTTCGCAGCCGTTTTGATTGGCGCATCTGTCGCGTACTATTACGCGGCTTTCCTGCCGGGACAGGCAAGGGCAGAGACCGAGCGCGCCCAAGCAGTTGAACTGGCGAAGCGGCAGACGGACGCGAACTTGACATCGCGGAGGGAAAAACGCGCCGAGGACGCAAAGGTGAAGTATGATGCATGCCTCGCAGATGCATTTTCTAACTATCACTCGCGCTGGGAGAAAACCTGCAAACGGCTAAATGCAGCAGACATTGCCCGCCGTAGCCAATGCATGCAGAATGGGTACGACGAAAACTCGTGCGCATCGATGACGATTACACCTGCTGTGGGTTGCTCGCTAGCGAATGAACTAGGCGATGACTACGACAACGCCCATGACGATGCGAAACGGCTTTGCCTTGATGAATATAAGGCGAGCAATCAGACCACTTAGTTGCGCAGCAGCTTTGCCACGCGGCGGCGCGGGAAAGCGAGCGGGCTGCAGGTAAAGGCGGGCGAGTAACCCACGTAATCGCCACAGGGAGGCCACCAAGGGCCTTGCAACGGCTCAGGCGGCGCAGAAGCCCGGATCACTTTCACGGCCCTCGCCGAGGTCTATATCGCCACACCGCTCGCGCCTAGCAATCGACGCATGGAACAATCCGGCTGGACTGAGACCAGCACCGCGGATAGCGTTGCCTCGTAAAGGGGAGCTTGGGGAAGTGAAAGGTGCAAGGCTGATTGGTCTCACCCTGCTTGTGAGCGCATGCGATGATCTAAATCCGCAATGGAAGGGCTGGGTGTATCCCGACGCGTCATTCCTACCGGAGGATATTCCAATTGGCCGATTTGAATCGTTGGAAGAATGCAGGGCGTCCGCACGGGTATTGATCGAGCGGCTGGCAGAACGGCGCCACCCGAATGGTGAAGAGATAATCGGGGACTATGAGTGCGGCTACCAGTGTAAGCCTGACGGGGACCTAGGCGGATTGAACGTCTGCGAGAAAACCGAAAAATGACGGGGAGCGCCATGTTGCTCAGTGCGGGCAACAATGAGCCGGGCCGATCGCGCGGAAGTAGTGGCTGGATGAAAGTCAAAGCGGGCATGAATCATCAACTCCGTTTGCCAAGTGTCCATCTTCCAAGGGTCTGTCATGGCCGGCATCTAAGACTACCTCGCGCGAATGAGTAATTCGAAGGAATTGAGATGCGCCTAGCCATCAGGCTTGACCTGGCGTTTTCCGACATTCCCCTATTCACGCCTATTTTAGGCGTGTCGCGACCGATCGCGTTGGCTGCCACTCATTTATCGGCGCACGGGAATGCGCGCGAAAGCGCCTTCATTGAGACCGCCGCTGCGGGGAGGTGGCGCCACTGCGGATTGTCGATGAGCCAGCGCACGATAATATCCCTATCCTGGCCGATAGTCGCTCCGTCCGGTGGGCAGAAAAGCTGCGGATGCCCCCCGCGCCCAAGCGCGCCGGTCGAGCCCTCCACAAGTCCCTTGATAAAACTGCCGCAGGCGATTTGCAGAACGTCATCAGCGGACTGGCAAGTGTTGAGCATGCCATTTCCAGTCCTCAGGGCGTCATTCCCATAGGCGCTGGCTGCTGGTGCCGGCGGAGGTGGTGGAACAGCATATTGTCGTTCGTCGCGCTCGCGGTCTTCCCGCCCGCGCCGGAATGCATCTATGAGCGCGCCGCCATCAATGCCGCGGATCGGCGGGGGCGGCTGCACGGTGTCACACGTCCAGGTATTTCCTAGCCACCTGCAATTGGTGGTCTGCGCGAAAACTGGCGAACCCATAAAACAAAGGGCCGCGAGCGCGCCGGCATAACAAATGCGACGGGAGTTGCCCAATTTTGTCTCCTCATTCTCAATTGGCAATGCCTTGAGGCAAATCAGCGTCAATGCCGTTTGATGCTACCATTGATGAGCTGATCGGCAAGCGTTGCGATTGCGCTTCCATTCAGTAGTTGTTCGCAATTTCGTCTAGAGACTGCCCTAGCCTTCGAATTAGCGCCAGCGTCTCCTTGGTGCTGGCCGCTCGCCCGCCGTGCTTCCATGCGTTCCTATTGCCCTTAGGCGCGCCGCTTCCCTTGCCGCCATGCATCCTGCATCGCAGGTTGTCCTTCACGGCTGGTGACTGGCATTCCGTTCCTGAACGGGTCCGGGCTAGGCAGCGCGGCGCTTGTGCCAGCCGCTCCGGCTGCATGGGGTTGATCGGCTGATTTTCCATTTTGCTGGCCCCCGGTGTGATTGTGAAATTGATCGGCGATGACGGCCTGCCCGCCCTCATTCACATGGACGTGCCGCACGGTTTGCTCGCGCGGCTGCCGTTGGCATCGCAGCCCTTCCTCGGCTTGCTCGATCGTGCCGCCCCTGCCTCGGTGCAACCGCGAGTGGGCGGCTTCGATTTCGCCTTCGATCCGCTTGGCCATGTCGGCCAGAGCGCCCAATGCATGCGCTGCTGCTTCCATCGCCCGGCGGCGAGGCGAAGCGGCGGAGTTGTGGGTTTGGCCCTGCGGCGTACAAAGCCCTGGGACAAAGCGCCAACGCGGGCTTCGCGCGTCAGCTGGTGCCGCGCCGCGTATCGGTGGGGGCCGCCGGATCATTGCGCAGCACTTCCTCGATCCGCTCCTTGTCGACCTTGATGCTTACCCCGGCGCGTTCCTGCGGCAACAACATCACGCTGCGCGCATCGCGTTCGGCCCAGCCCCTGTTCATCGCTTCATAGACGTCGGCCAGCGCAAGGTTGGCAAAGCGCATCGGCGCGCGCAGGTCGCGGCCCAGCTGCGTCGCCAGTTGCAGGTCCTTCTCGATGATCCGCAGCGCGGCCTGCGGCGTGTCGTATTCGCCGGGCAGGAACTGGTCGATCAGCCCGTCGAACGTCCGCCGCCGCCCGATCGAGCCCTGGCGGATGGCCGCCCACAGCGCCAGCGGCTCGGCCCCGGCCTTGACCCCCAGCGCAAATACTTCGGCCAGCGCCGCCTGCATCGACTGGCTGGCGCAGTTGTGAACGAGCTTGGTCACCATTCCCGCGCCGATCCCGCCGACGTGCAGCGGCCTGTCCGCCATGGCCCGCAGCACCGGTTCGAACCGGTCGTAGACCGCCTTGTCACCGCCGACCCAGATCCCCGCGCGCCCGCGCACCGCGCCGGTCGCCCCGCCGCTGATCGGCGCATCGAGCACCGCCGCGCCCTTGGCCGCAAAGGCATCGAACAGGCGCATCAGCAATTCGCGCGAGTTGGTCGACATCTCGAACCAGGCACCGCCTTCGCGGATACCTTCGATCAGGCCGTTTTCGCCCAGGCCGACCGCCTCGATCGAACCAAGGCTGGGCAGGCAGGTGAAGACCACGTCGCAGGCGGCGGCCATTTGGGCCGGACTGGCGCACCAGCTTGCACCCGCCGCGATGTGCGCGGCCGCCGCCGCCTGCCGCACGTCGCCGACCACAAGCGAAAACCCGGCGCGCGCGATGTTGAACGCCATCGGCCCGCCCATCACGCCCAGCCCGATGAACCCGACCTTCATTCCCGCCGCCCCGCTCATGCCGCCGGCTCCTCGATCAGGCCCAGTTCCATCAGCAGCGGCTTGGCCACCAGCCCGGCCGAGATCGCCGCCGGGAAGCCGGCATAGATCGACAGGTGGGTGATGACCTCGCCGATCTCCTCGGCGCTCAGCCCGTGGGTCAGGCCCTTTTCCATGTGCGACCGCATCTGGTCGGTCTGCCGCATCCCGATCAGCGCGGCGATGGTGATCAGGCTGCGGTCACGCTTGGACAACTGCGGGCGCTCCCACAGGTCGGCATAGACCGTGTCCTCGATCATATCGAACAACTTGGGCGCAACGGCGCGAATCTTGGCCTTGGAGGAGGAGGGATTTGCCATCGGATGTCCTGTTGAAATCAAGTGCTTGGCGTCAAGCGGGGCGGCACGGCGGGCGCAGGCAGGCGGTGCGTAACTCGGCCATGGTCCCTCCCGCGTGGTTGGCGGCGCGGCCCGCTGGCCACGTCCCTGCGCATTTTGCGCCATCGCATTCAAGGCAAACGATAGATTGCACGCGAGGCAAGGTCAAATAAAAGGTCCGACCTCTTGCGGTTGTGCGCGGACAGCGCTACCGAGACTGCAACGAGGGTGCAAACGCCCCGCAACACCGCGTGCTCGGCGCACGGGAGAGAGTCTGGAACCACGGTGCCGTCCGGCGGCTGCCGATCCCCTTCTCCCGCTGCGACCGGCCCCGGCCAGACCTTCGATCCGGAGAAGTACCAGTGGAAGCCTCAAGCCGATTCCAGCCCGTCCACGAACCCGATTTCAACCTCGAGTTCTCGGCCTTTGCCGCCGGCCTGAGCTACGCCGACCTTCCCGCCGCAGCCATCGCCGCGGCCCGGCTCAACGTCTATGACACGCTCGCCTGCGCGATCGCCGGCTACCGCGCGGCTGGCGTCCAGGAAGTGCTCGAGGTCGTGCGCGACTGGGGCGGCAAGAAAGAATCGACCGTGCTGTGGACCCCGCTGGCCGTGCCCGCGCCGCAGGCGGCGTGGATCAACGGGATCATGGCCCACGCCTGCGACTTTGACGACACCCACGACAAGGCGATTCTCCACGGCGGGATCTCGATCATCCCGGCGGTGATCGCCGCCGCCGAAATGGCCGGACGCCCGGTCAGCGGCAAGGAATTCTACACCGCCGTCGCGGTCGGGCTCGAACTGATCTGCCGGCTCGGCGTCGCCACCCGGATCGGGCTGATCCAGGCCGGGTTCATCTATTCCGCGCTGTTTTCCGCCGTTTCCGCCGCTGCCGCTGCCGCGCGCGTGCTCGGGATGAACGCGGAAGACAGCATCAACGCCGTCGGCATCGCCTATACCCAAACCTCGGGCACCCACCAGGTCACCCGCGATGGCGCGACGACCAAGCGGATGCAGCCAGGCTTTGGCGCCCGCGCCGCGCTCACCGCCGTGGCGCTTGCCCGCAAGGGCATCCGGGGCGCGCAGAACGTCTATGAGGGGATTGACGGGCTGGGGCGCACCTACCTCCAGAACGAGCTGGATCCTGCCATACTGCGCGAGGGCCTTGGCAGCCGCTGGCATTTCGAGGACCTGTCCTACAAACCCTATCCCAATTGCCGGATGAACCACTGCGCGATCGACGCCGCGCTGCAGATTCGCGAACAGCCGGGCTTTGACCTGTCAAAGGTCACGGCGATCACCGCCCACATCAACGCGCAGGGCAATCAGGCCGTCGGCACCCCGCTCGACATCCGCCGCAAGCCGCAGAACGTGGTCCAGGCGCAGTTCTCGATCTGCTACAACATCGCCTGCGCGCTGGTGCAGGGCAAGGTCGGCCTGTCCGACTTCACCGCCGAGGCGCTGACCCGGCCTGAAATCCTCGCCGTTGCGGCCAAGGTCACTCCGGTGGTCGATGCCGAGCTGGAGCGCACGATGGGCCGCAACGTCACCCCCGCGCGGGTCGAGGCATTTGCCGAGGGCCATGTGTTCAGCGCCCAGGTGCTTGAGGCCAAGGGCAACTTCGCCGCGCCGATGTCGGGTGCCGAAATGCGCCGCAAGCTTGAGGATTGCCTCGTCTTTGGCGGGTTCGATCCGGCCCGCGCCGACCTGTTCGAGGAAGTGATCGCCGGGCTGGAACAATCCGCCGACGTCGCCGCCGATTTCCGCCGCCTCAGCCGGGGAGTCTCGGCCTGAAGCACCCCCCGTTTCCCCGCCGGAACCGCGCTTGACAAGGCGGTATACGGCGGGAACTGTCCCCAAAAGCCGGACCAAATAATCCGGGCCATCAAACCGGGATGAAACCCGATACCACGCGGAGAGACCATCTTGAGCAAGGCCGAAGAAATTTCGCTCCGTGCCGCGTGGATCGCAACGATCCTGTTCACCGTGGCCTATACCCTCCACTCGGTGGACCGCTATGTCATCTCGGTGGTGATCGAGCCGATCCGCCACGAATTCGGCCTCAGCGATACCCAGCTCGGTGCGCTCGGCGGGTTCGCCCATGCCGCGGCCTATTCGTTGTTCGTCCTCCCGATCGGCTGGCTGCTGGACCGCACCAACCGGGTCCGCCTGCTTTCGGCCGCACTCGGTGTGTGGAGCCTGCTCACCATGCTCGGCGCGCTGGCGACCGGCTACTGGCACCTGTTCGCGATGCGGATGGGGGTCGGCGCGGCCGAAGCCGCCACCTCGCCCTCGATCCAGTCGCTCGTCTCCAGCCTGTTCCCTACCCGCCTGCGCGCCAGCGCGATGGGCGTGGTCTTTTCCGGCGTGGCCATCGGCACCGGCGCGATCTTCGCGATCGGCGGGACCATTTCGGACACCTGGGGCTGGCGCTATGTCTTCCTCGTTGCCGGCCTGCCGGGCGTGCTGCTTGCCTTCGTGATGTGGGTCTACCTGCGCGAACCGCCGCGCAGCCGCACCGCCGACGGCGAAAAGCTCAAGCCTGCGCCGATGAGCCATGCGATCATGTTCGCACTCAAGTCGCCGCCGATCGTGTTCAGCGCCGTCGGCCTGACCCTCGCCTCGATCAGCGTCGCGGCGGTCTGGACCTGGATCACCCCGATCCTCGTGCGCAGCCACGGCTTCAGCCTGACCCAGGCCGGGTTCATCGTCGGGCTATCGGCCGGCGTGGTGAAGTTCGGGTCGACCTTCTTTTCGGGCTTCGTCGCCGACAAGATCGCCAAGGGCCGGATCGACCGGCTGTGGATCGTCCCCAGCACCGCGCTGGTTCTGTCGCTCCCGGCGGCCGCAGGCGTCGTGTTCGGGATCAACTCGTGGGTGGTGATTTTCTTCGTACTGGTGCTCGGCCTGACGCTTGGCACCCACTATGCCACCCCGCGCGCGGTAATCGTCTCGGTCACGCCCGAAAACATGCGCGGCTCGGTCGCTGCGGTCGAACAGCTGCTCGTCAACCTGATCGGTGCCGGCCTCGGCCCGCTGATGACCGGGTTCATCTCCGACAGGCTCGGCGGTGAGAACTCGGTCGGCCTCGCCCTCATCGCCACGCTCAGCGTCAACCTCGTTGCGGCGCTGTGCTTCTGGCTGTCCTCTTTTGGCGCTGTCGACGCCGAAGCCTCACCCGAACCCCAAGCCCCCAAACCCAAACCCGGTGCCTGACAAACCATGACTGACGCATCCGCCACGCCCAAGGGCCCTCTCGCCGGCATCCGCATCCTCGATGCCGCCACCTTCCTTGCCGCCCCGCTGGCCGCCTCGCAATTGTCCGAATACGGGGCCGAGGTAATCAAGGTCGAACAGCCCAGCGGGGACTGGATGCGCCATATCCCGCCCATGCGCGGCGATGTGTCGGTCTGGTGGAAGGTCATCGCGCGCAACCGCAAGAGCGTGACGCTCGACTTCAACACCGAGGAAGGGCGCGACCTGTTCAGGCAGCTGGTTGCCCAGTGCGACATCCTGATTGTCAACTTCCGCTCCAACGCGCTCAAGAAGTGGGGGATCGAGTTCAAGGACCTGATCAAGATCAAGCCCGACCTCATCTACTACCACCTGACCGCCTTCGGCGCCGGACCCTACGAACAGCGCCCCGGCTTCGCCCGCGTGGCCGAAGCCTATGCCGGGCTCACCAACCGCACCGGCTTCAAGGACGGGCCGCCGGTCCAGTCGGGCTACGCCATGCTCGGTGACGGGATCGCCGGGATCTATGGGGCCTTCGCGCTGATGCTCGCGCTGCGCCAGCGCGACCTGACCAAGGAGCCGCAGCTCATCGACCTCGGCCTTTACGAGCCGATCCTGAGCATGATGGAAGACATGATCGTCACCTATGACGAGACAGGCTCGCGGATGGAGCGGATGGGCAATTCCAGCCCGCGCTGGTCGCCCCACGGGCTGTTTACCACCAAGGAGGGGCTCTACGCGGTCATCGCCTGCTCGACCGAAAAGCTGTGGCAGACCCTGCGCCGGCTGATGGACGACGAAAGCCTCAAGAAATACGACAACAACTCGAACCTGCGGGTCGAAGAGCGCGCCTTCGTCGAGGGCAAGGTTGCCGCATGGGCGGCCGAGCGGACCATGCCCGAATTGCTTGAACAATGCGGCGCGGTCGGCATCGCAGTCGGCCCGATCTTCTCGGCCGAGGAAATCATCGCCGATCCGCATATCCAGGCGCGCGGCTCGATCATCACGGTAGATGACCCCGAAACCGGCAAGCCGATCCGCATGGCCTCGTCCGCCGGGCGCTTCTCCGGCTTCACGGGTGAGGTCCGCAACCTTGGCCCCAAGGTGGGCGAGCACACCGACGAGATCCTCCACGACATGCTGGGCGTTTCGGAGGAACGCATCGCGCAGCTGCGCGAAAAGGGCATCATCGGCAAGAAAAGCGCCTGATCCCGCATCTGAAGACCAAGACGAGGCACCCTTGACCAACCTGCACGGCTTTTGCCACCCCCAGTTCGACCGCGTCCGCGAGGCGCTGGAAAACAACATCGAAGCCGGCGTCGAAGTCGGCGCCAGCGTCTATGTCAGCGTCGATGGCGAACCGGTGGTCGACCTGTGGGGCGGCTGGAAAGACCGCGAGCATTCGGGCCGCTGGGACGAGGACACCATCGTCAACGTCTTCTCGGCGACCAAGACCATCGCCAGCCTCGCCGTGCTGATGCTGGTCGATCGCGGCGCGGTCGAGCTTGATGCGCCCGTCTCGCGCTACTGGCCCGAATTCGCCGCAAACGGCAAGGACAAGGCCACGGTCCGCCAGTTGATCAGCCATACGGTCGGCCTGCCCGCGTGGGAGCCCCCGTTCTCGATGGACGCGGCGATGGACATCCCCGGTGCCACCGCCCGCCTCGCCGCCCAGGCCCCGTGGTGGGAACCGGGCACGCGCGGCTCCTACCACGCAAGCTCGTTCGGCCACCTTGTCGGCGAACTGATCCTTCGCGTCTCGGGCAAGTCCATCGGCCGCTTCATGCAGGATGAGATTGCCGGGCCGCTTGATGCCGACGTCTATGTTGGCCTGCCCGATGCGCTGTTCCCGCGCGTCGCCACGGTCTACCCGGCCGACGAACTCGCCCCTCCCGCTCCGCCCAGGGTGGCTGCCGACACCCCGGCGGATGCCCTTTCGGTTGAGCGCGAACTATCCCAGCGTACCCGCCTTGGCTCATTCTCCGGACAAAAGCGCGACCCGCTGGCGCTATTCAATTCAGAGCAATGGCGCCGCACCGAATTTGCCGGCAGCACCGGCCACGCCAACGCCCGCGGCCTCGCCCGGGCGATGGGGGTGATCGCCAACGGCGGCACTTCGCAGGGCAAGACGCTGCTGTCGCCCGCCACCATCGCGGAGATCTTCAAGCAGCAGTTCCACGGGATCGATTCCTACTACCTCAAGCCGATCCGCTGGGGCACCGGCTACGCGCTCGCCCCGCTCGAAACCAGGGAACGCGGCCCCCTCCCGTTCCTCCGTCCAGGACCGCGCACCTGCTACTGGTATGGCACCGGCGGCTCGCTCTCGATCGCCGACGCCGAACGCCATGTCGCCATCGGCTATGCGATGAACCAGTGCCGCTCGGGCAAGGGCGCGCAGAACGGGGTCTACTACGACGCGATCTACGACAGCCTTTAGGTTTTGTTTCAGTAACACTGAAACAGGGCGGCACCAGCCCACTCCCCCGCCCGGCGTGTTCAGGCGGCTTCCTTTTCCACCCATTCCGGGAAGAAGCTGGGCGCGGCGTCGGACCAGCCCGGTGCTGTAGCAGCGGCTTCGCTGATGGACTGGAGCAGTTGCTTACGCAGCGAGGGGCGGATCTGCGGCAGCGCGGCGGCGGCGCAGAACGCGGCGGGAAGCCACGGGCGTGCTTCGGGGCCGAGCAGGCGTTCGTAGAGAAAGCGGTAGGCCGAGAAGCAGGTCAGCCGTTCCTGCGCAAGGTCGAAGGCGGTGACGCGGACCAGCTTGCCGATGAACAGTTCAAGCCCTTCGAAGGCGGTGTCGTCCGGCAGCTGGCGGCGCAGGGTATTGAGTTCCTGGTAGGCGACATACTGGCTGCGGATCGAGGCCGATTCCTCGGCATCGCGCGCCCACAGCTTGAAGGCATCCTGCCGGCCCAGCCCGACATCGAGGCTGCGCTTGATGTAGCGCTGCTCCTGCGCGCCGAAGCTGGCAAATTCACGCAGTTCGGCAATGGCGAGCGACGAGGTTCCGGTATGACGCATGGTCGTTGTCCTGTCCGTGGGATATCCCCACACGAGGCATAGTGGCATGGCCCCGGTTAGCAGGAACTTAACCATGATCCGCATTTTTGCGGACGGGTGCGTTTTCCGATCAGATAAGCCCGGCGAGCGGACTGGACGGATCGGCATATTTGCGCGTCGCCATGCGCCCGGCACGGTAGGCTGCGCGCCCCGCCTCAACCGCCAGTTTCATCGCATGGGCCATCAGCACGGGGTCCTTCGCCTCGGCGATGGCGGTGTTCATCAGCACGCCCTCGCAGCCCAGTTCCATCGCCACGGCGGCATCCGACGCAGTGCCCACCCCCGCGTCAACCAGCACCGGCACACTGGCACCTTCGACGATCAGGCGGATCATCACCCGGTTCTGGATACCCAGTCCCGATCCGATCGGCGCGCCCAGCGGCATGATCGCAACCGCCCCGACATCTTCGAGCTGCTTGGCCGCGATCGGATCGTCGGCGCAGTAGACCATCGGCAGGAAGCCCTCGTTCGCCAGCACTTCGGTGGCGCGCAGGGTTTCGCGCATGTTGGGATAGAGCGTGCGCGCCTCGCCCAGGACCTCGAGCTTGACGAGGTCCCAGCCCCCGGCCTCGCGCGCCAGCCGGAGCGTGCGGATCGCGTCCTCAGCGTTGAAGCAGCCGGCGGTGTTGGGGAGGTAGGTGATCTTTTTCGGGTCGATGTAGTCGGTCAGCATCGGGGCCTTGGGGTCCGAGATGTTGACCCGGCGGACCGCGACGGTGACGATTTCCGCGCCGCTGGCGGCGACGGCGGCGGCGTTCTGTTCGAAATCCCGATACTTGCCGGTGCCGACGATCAGCCGCGAGGTGAAGGTGCGGCCCGCGACGGTCCAGCTGTCATCCCCCTGGCCGCCACCGACGAAGTGGACGATTTCGAGCACGTCGCCCTCGCCAAGCACGACCGAGGCGAGGCCGGCGCGCGGGGCGATCGCGCCATTGCGTTCGACCGCGACCTTGGCCGGATCGAGCCCGAGCGCGGTGACGACGTCGGCAATCGTGCTGCCGGTGGGGGCGCGGCGAGGTTCGCCGTTGACGGTGAGGGAGAGCTGCGCGGTCATCGCCAGAGCAAATAGCGCTCAGGCGGCGGCGCGCAAGTTCCGGATGTGTGCGGCGGCCACAAGCGCGACACCGGCGATGGTCAGCGCCGCCTCGCGCGGGCCGTGGCCGACTGCGAGGGCCGAGCCCATCAGCACCAGCCCGGCCGCACCGACAAGCGCCGGACCGGGGCGGCCATGCCGCCATGCCGAAATCCCGAGGGTGAGCACGCCGACGAGGATGGCGAGGACGAGTCCGGCTTCATGGATGCCCGGCGACAGGAACACGCCGCCGCCAAGCCCGAGCACGGTGACCAGCACCAGCCCGAGCAGGCAGTGGAGTGCGCACATTCCCGAAAGGAACACGCCGAAACCGTCCAGCCGGTCACGAATCGAGAGGTAAGCGTCACGCATGGGCGGCGCCTATCTATGTGATGTTGTATCATCTTGCAAGGCAGGCTTGCCCCAAGGGCGGGTGCGGCGAAGGGGACTTGCGCTTTTGCCGCGCCGGGCGCATCCGGCGGGCATGAATACCCAAGCGCGTGCGGACGGACTTTTTCGCGGTGCGGCGCGGCCCGAACGGCCGTTGGCGCTTGCCCGCTGGCTGCTGACGATCGCCGTGCTCGTCATCGCCATCGTCGTGGTCGGCGGGATCACCCGGCTGACCGAATCGGGCGTGTCGATTACCGAATGGAAGCCGGTCAGCGGTGCCATCCCGCCGCTGACCGAGGCGCAGTGGCAGGCCGAATTCGACGCCTATCGCCAGACGCCGCAGTATATCCTGGTCAACGGGCCGGCGGGGATGACGCTGGCGACCTACAAGGTCATCTTCTTCTGGGAGTGGGTCCACCGCCTGCTCGCGCGGTCGATCGGGCTCGCCTTTGCCGTGCCGCTGGGCTGGTTCTGGCTACGTGGGGCGGTGCCCCGGAGCTATCATGTGCGGCTGGTCGCGCTGCTGGCGCTGGGCGGCCTGCAGGGGGCGATCGGCTGGTGGATGGTCAAGTCGGGCATCGCGAACGACGTCAAGGTCAGCCATTTCCGCCTTGCCGCGCACCTGCTCATCGCGCTGGTCACGCTGGGCGGGCTGGTGTGGACCGCGCTCGACCTGCGCGCCCATGCCCGGGGCGAAACGCCCCACCGCCTGACCGGGCTGGGCGCGGCGGTGCTGGCGATGCTGTTCGTCCAGCTCGGGCTGGGCGCGCTGGTCGCGGGGCTGCGCGCGGGCCATGTGGCGAGCGATTGGCCGTTGATGAGCGGAAGCCTGTTCCCGGACGGCGTGGACTGGTCGGGCGGCATATTGCACGCGGC
Organism: uncultured Novosphingobium sp.; assembly: GCA_964343385.1. Lineage (GTDB taxonomy): Bacteria > Pseudomonadota > Alphaproteobacteria > Sphingomonadales > Sphingomonadaceae > Novosphingobium. The sequence continues at coordinate 27,720 of CAYFJH010000016.1, forward strand.
GCTCGGCGATCCGTTCCTCACCCATTTTCTCCACCGCTGGTGGGCCTGGGCGGTGGTCGCGGCGATGGTGGTCATGGCGCGCAGGCTTCGCCGGATCGGCGCACGGCCGGTGTCCATCGCGCTGCACAGCGCGTTCGGGACGCAGGTGCTGCTGGGCATCGCCACGGTGATGAGCGGGATCTCCCTGTGGCTGGCCGAGCTGCACCAGCTGGTCGGCGCGCTGCTGCTGGTGGCGACGGTCTGGGCGGCCCACGCGCTGGGACGGCGCGGGGACCCCGCCGCAATATGACCGGGCAAGCTGTGCCCGCGCTGGTCTGGTGCCCGTTCCCCGATACTGCGGCGGCCCGCGCGGCGGCCGGGCTCCTGCTCGACGAAGGGCTGGTCGGCTGCGCCAACATTTTCCCGGCGATGGAAACGCTTTACGTGTGGCGCGGGACGCGCGGCGAGGGAGCCGAGGCAGGGGCCTTGTTCAAGACCGACGGGCGCCTGCTCGAAAAGGTGGTTGCAAGACTTATTGCTATACACCCTTATAAAGAGCCAGCGGTGCTGGGTTGGCGCTGCGATGCCGCTGCGCCGGGGACGGCGGCCTGGCTGGGAGACCTGGGGGGATGACGCAAGGGGTTCATCTGCTGCTCAATGCAGCCCTGCTGGCAATAGCGCCTGCATTGGCGCTGCCTGCGCTGGCGGCAGACACCGCGATTCCGGGCAGCGCTGCCGAAACCGCCTTCAACCCGCCCGAAGGCCCGCTCGTGCTCTCGCGCGAGCTGCGCAAGGGGTTCGGGGCGCGGCACGAATTCGTCACGCGCCGGCGCTATGAAATCCGCTTCGTACCCGACGGTGCGGGCTGGCGGGTCGATGGCACGCTGCTCGCCAGCGAGGTTGACGCCCCGCCCGGAATGGCACCCCAATTCACCGAGGTCGAACGCACCCGCAGCGATACCGGGCTTTTCCCGATGCACCTTGACCGCGCCGGCAGGATCATCGTCCAGTCGGGCCCGGCCGATCCGGCGGCGGAGGCGCGGGCGCTCGCCGCCGCGCGGACGGTGCTGGAAAGCGCGAACCTTGCCCCCGCCGAACGCGCGGCGGCGATCGAACTGGCAAGCCGGCTTCAGTCGCAGGCCCGCGCGGTCGGGGGCAACTGGCCGGCTGACCTGTTCCATCCCCGGACCGGACAGCACAGCGAAGTGCGTGAGATGCCGCTGGGCAGCGTGGGTGCGGGGAAGGTCACGGTGACCGTCGCGGCCGACGGCGATGCGCGCGGACTGCTGGCGCGGTTGCAGCGCCGGATCATCACCGAAGCGGCCGGGTCGACGCGGCTCAGCATTGAGACCTGGACCCTCGCTGCGGCACGCTGAACGGCGCCGTGGCGCAGAAGGTATTATTTTACCTCCACGCAAAACGCCGCATTTGCTTGACTTGGCGGGGGTGTTCGCGCATTGGGCCGCCTTCCTGAGCGGCGGGGCGACCGGCCGCAGGGCAAAATGCATAGGGAATTTTCGAAGCCATGAAGGCGATCAGCACGATCACCAGGTCGATCAAACCGGCCGAGGTGGAAAAGAAGTGGCATCTTATTGATGCCGATGGTCTGGTGGTTGGCCGCCTTGCGGTGATCATCGCCAACATCCTGCGCGGCAAGCACAAGCCGAGCTTCACCCCCCACGTCGATTGCGGTGACCATGTCGTCGTCATCAACGCCGGCAAGGTGCGGCTGACGGGCAACAAGCTCAAGCAGAAGACCTATTACAAGCACACCGGCTACGCTGGCGGCATCAAGGCGGTTACCGCCGACAAGGTGCTCGACGGTCGTTTCCCCGAGCGCGTGCTCGAAAAGGCGGTTGAGCGCATGATCCCCCGTGGTCCGCTCGGCCGGGCGCAGATGCGTGCCCTGCACCTCTACGCCACCACTGAACACCCGCATGGCGGCACGCAGCCTGAACCGCTGGATGTTGCCAGCCGCAACCGCAAGAACAAGGTGGGTGCATGATGTCCGATAACACCGTCACCGATCTGGCCGATCTCGGCGTCCTCGCAGGCGCTGCTGCTCCGGCCGAAGCCGGCGCACCCGAAGTCGTCGTTCCCGTCCGCACCGGTCCCGCAGCCCCGCTGCGCGAAAAGGAAATCGACGCCCAGGGGCGTTCCTATGCCACCGGCCGCCGCAAGGACGCCGTCGCCCGCGTGTGGATCAAGCCCGGCTCGGGCAAGATCACCGTCAACGGCCGCGACCAGGAAGTCTATTTCGCACGCCCCACGCTGCGCCTGGTGATCAACCAGCCGTTCGACGTGGCTGACCGTTCGGGCCAATATGACGTGGTCTGCACTGTCAAGGGCGGCGGGCTTTCCGGCCAGGCCGGCGCGGTCAAACATGGCATCGCCCAGGCGCTGACCAAGTTTGAACCCACGCTGCGCGCCGCAGTCAAGGCCGCCGGCTTCCTGACCCGCGATCCGCGTGTCGTCGAGCGCAAGAAGTATGGCCGGGCCAAGGCTCGCCGTAGCTTCCAGTTCTCGAAGCGCTAAGCTTCACGGGCGTTCGCGCCCGGAACTATGGGAAAAGGGGCCGGAAACGGCCCCTTTTTTCGTTTGCAGCGGACCATTGCGCATCGGCGGCTTCGGGCATAGCGCGAGGACATGACGCGCATTGATCCCAGTCGCAGTCCGAATCGGCTCGCCGCCGTCCTGCTGGCTCTTCTCGCCGCGGCGCTGGCCGGACTGGTGGTGGCCTTTGCGATCAGCTTCAATCTCGCCGACCGGCAGTTCCGGCTTGCCGCGCTGGCCGAACGGCAGGCCGCGGCCGTCGCCCGGATCGAGGCGCGTTCACAGCCCAATGCCGCCCCGGACGCCCTCCGCGCCGCGCTGGCGGACTACCGCGCGCTGATTGGCGAGGAAACTGCGCTGGTCGGAGCGGACGGAGCGCTGGCCGCGCACCAGCGCGGGGAGGCAGCGGCAGCACTGCGGCTTGAGCGGCTGGCCCTTGCCGGCCAGCCGAACGCGGCCTTTCGCACGCTGGTGGCCCGGATCACCCGGCAGGAGTCCGAGGAAATCGAGCAGGTGCGCCGCGAGCTGGACCACCTGCTCGGCCGGACCGTGATGCTGGCCATTGCCCTTGCCGGGGCGGCGCTGCTCTGCGCGACAGGCGCGGGATGGATGTTGATTCGCCACAACCGTTCGCTCGAAGCCGTAGTGCGGGCGCGCACCGCGCGGCTCGATGCGGTCGATGCATCGCGCCGGCTGTTCTTTGCCAAAGCCAGCCACGAATTGCGGACCCCGGTAACGGTCCTGCGCGGCGAAGCCGAGGTGGCCCTGCTCGATCCGGCTGCACCCGCCGCCGCGCTGCGTGCTTCGCTGGCCCATGTCATCGCCAGCGCCGCGGCCCTTGGCCACCGCATCGACGAGCTGCTGGGGCTGGCCAGCGCCGACGACGGCCAGCTCAAACTCGCCCGCAGGCCTGCCGAGCTTTGCGCGCTGATCGACGCGGCGGTGGCCGAAGCCGGGCCGCTGGCACGCTCCGCCGAAGTCACGATCACTGCGATAAAGCCGGGTCACCCCGTCGATTTTCAAGGCGATGCGCGGTGGCTGCGGCAGGCGCTGCTGGCGGTGATCGACAACGGGCTCAAGTTCTCTCCGCTCGGCGGCGTCCTGAGCGTTGCGCTGGCGGTCGACGGCGGCACGGCGTCGATTTGCGTGACCGACCGCGGCGCAGGGGTCATGCCCGCCGACCTGCCGCGCATATTCGATGCCTATTACCAGTCACAGGAAAGCCGCCAGCGCGGCGGCAGCGGGCTGGGGCTGGCGCTGGCGCGCTGGGTCACCGAACAACACGGCGGGACGATCGTGGCGGCAGGCGTGCCCGGCGGCGGATGCGCGGTCACCCTGCGGCTGCCGCTGGAGGGAGCGGAATGAACGTGCTGCTGGTCGAGGACGACGCCGGGATCGGCCGGTTCGTGTCACAGGGCCTTGCGGTTCAGGGCATTGCGGTGCGTTGGGAGCGCAGCGGGAGCCGGGTGCCGGCGCTGGTCGCGGGCGGCGGCTTCAACGCGGTGATCCTGGATCGGCGGCTGCCCGATTGCGACGGGACCGAACTGTGCGCGGCGATCCGCGCCGCCGAATGCGGCGTGCCGATCCTGATGCTCACCGCGCGCGCCTCGCTCGACGACCGGCTCGAGGGGTTTGCTGCGGGGGCAGACGACTATCTGGCCAAGCCCTTTTCGTTCGACGAACTGGTCGCCCGCCTGATGGTCCTGCTGCGCCGCGACCGCACGCGCCGGCCGGATCCGGTGGGCCAGGCCGGCCTGCGGCTCGATCCGGCCACGCGGACCGCCAGCTGGGAGGGCCGCGCGCTCGACCTCGATCCGCGCAGCCATGCCCTGCTTGTCGCCCTGGCCCGCGCCGGGGGGGCAGTGGTGCCGCGTTCCGCGCTGATCGAGGAAATCTGGGGCACGGAGGCCGACATCTCGGACAACGCCCTCGACGTCTGCACCAGCACGGCGCGGCGGCGTCTCGCGGCCGTGACCAATGCGCTCACCATTCGCGCGGTCCGCGGACAGGGCCTCGCGCTCGTTCCCGGCGCTGGTCGGCGAACCTGACGAGGCCGTCAGGATTTGGCCCGGACGGCTTGCTAAACGGCCTGGACCACACTCGGAAGAATCCGGCGACCCATGACCTTCCAGCGCACAATCCTTTTGACCACGGCGGCGACGCTGCTGATCCCGGCTGCGGCCCGGGCCGATGAGACCGCGCCGGGCGACATCGTGGTGACAGCAAGCCCGTTTGGCGGCGAAGGCCAGCGGCTGGGCGACGCTGCCGCGCTGGAGAGCACTGCCGCCGCGGGAATCGGCGAACTGCTCGCCCGCACCGCGCCGGGGGTTTCGGTCAACGAGATCCAGGGAAATCCGCTCCAGCAGGACATCAACTACCGGGGCTTTACCGCATCGCCGCTGCTTGGCACGCCGCAGGGGCTTTCGGCATTCATCGACGGGGTGCGGATCAACCAGCCGTTCGGCGACGTCATCAACTGGGACCTGATCCCGTCGGGTGCTATCTCGCGGATCGAGCTGGTTTCGGGTGCCGCGCCGCAGTTCGGGCGCAATTCTCTGGGCGGGGCGCTGGTCATCCGCACGAAAAGCGGCGCGACCGATCCGGGATACAAGGCGGAACTCAGCGGCGGTTCGTTCGGGCGGCTTGTCGCCAACGTAGAGGCGGGCGGAGAGGATCCGCGCGGGTTTGACTGGTTCGCCGAAGCAGACCATTTCCGCGAGGACGGCTGGCGCGCGCTTTCGCCGTCGCGGGCAACGCGGGGGTTCGCCCGGCTCGGGTGGAGCGATGCGGCCACGGCGCTTGCCCTGTCCGGGATGGCCGCCGACACCGACCTCAACGGCAACGGCCTCCAGGAAATGCGCCTGCTCGAAATCGACCGCGCCAGTATCTATACCGCGCCCGACAACACCCGCGCCCGCGCCGGGATGATAACGCTGCGGGGCAGCCACGCCGCGAGCGAGGCGATCAGCCTGAGCGGCAACCTGTTCTGGCGGCGCCAGCGTTCGGCGACCTACAACGGCGATGTCAATGACGATGCGCTGGGCCAGAACCTCTACCAGCCCGGCCCCGACGAACAGGACGCGCTGGCGCAGGCGGGATATTCAGGCTTTCCCTTGTCGGGCGAAACCGCCGCGAACACCCCCTTTCCGCGCTGGCGCTGCATCGCGAACGTGCTGACCGGCGAAGAACCCAACGAAAAGTGCACGGGCATCGCCAATCGCTCGCTCACCCGGCAGACCGAATGGGGCGGCGGGGCCGAACTGGTGATCGACCAGCCGATCGGCGGAATCGCGCAGCGGCTGACGCTGGGCCTGTCCTACGTAAACAGCACGGCCAACTTCACCCAGTCAGCCCAGTTTGGCTATCTCCTGCCCGACCGCTCGGTGATGCCGGTTTCCGGACCCGGCGCCTTTGCCGACGGCACCCAGCAATCGGAGGATGCCTTCGACGCGCGGGTCGATCTTGCCAGCCGCACCGCCAGCCTTGGGCTCTATGTGCTTGAAACCGCGCTGCTGCTGCCGGGGCTGCGGCTTGACCTGGCGGGCCGCTATGACCACACCAGCGTCCACAACCGCGACCGGATTTCGCCCGGCGGCGGGACCGGGTCGCTCGATGCCGATCCGGTGTTCGCGCGGTTCAACCCATCGGCCGTGCTGACCTGGGAGCCGGCGGCGGGACTGTCGGCCGTGGCCTCGCTCGCCCAATCCTCGCGCGCGCCCTCGGTGGTCGAACTGGGCTGTTCGGACCCGGCGAGCCCGTGCCGCCTGCCCAATGCGCTCGCCGGCGATCCCCCACTGCGGCAGGTCATCGCCCGCTCCGCCGAACTGCGGCTTGGGCTGCAGCGCGCGCAGTGGTCGCTGACCGCCAGCGCCTTTCGCACCGATGCCGCCGACGACATCCTGTTCGTCACCAACGATCCTTCGGGCTTCGGCTATTTCCGCAACTTCGGCAAAACCCGGCGGCAAGGCATCGCGGTCGAAGGCAGCGCGGCGTTCGGGGCGTGGTCGCTCAACGCCAGCTATACCTTGCTCGATGCGACTTACCGTTCGCCCGAAGTGGTCGGCGGATCAGCCAACAGTTCCAGCGATGCGCCCGCGCCGGGGTTCGACGGGTCGATTCCGATCACGCCGGGGGACCGCATCCCGCTGCTCGCGCGGCACCTGTTCAAGGCCGCCGTGGGCTGGACCCCGATGCGACAGGTAACGCTCAACCTCGCCATGGTCGCAGCGTCTGGCGTCCATGCGCGCGGCAACGAGAACAACCGCCATGTGCCCGACGGGGTCCATTACATCGGCCCCGGCAAGACCTCCCCCTACGCTGTTTTCAACCTTGGGGTGGAGCTTCGCCCCCTCCGCGCGGTCACGCTGTTCGCAGTAGTTCGCAACGTGCTGGACCGCGCCTATGCCACCGCCGCGCAGTTGGGACCGGTCGCGTTCGATACCGCCGGCAATTTCGCTGCGCGACCATTTGCCGGGCCGGTGGTGGACGGCGAATTGCCCATGCTGTCGTCGACCTTCTTCGCCCCCGGCGCGCCGCGTTCGGTCCAGGCGGGCCTGCGCCTGCGGTTCTGAGCACCCCGAATTTGACAAGCGCGGCCCGGCTGTTAGCGGTGCCCGCCAATGCAAGGGGATGGAAACTCAGGCGTGAAGGCGCTCGTCGTCTATGCGTGGGATGGCCGCGAGACCCCGCTGGCGCGGGTGACCGCAGATGTCATGCCCGCGTTCGACGTGCTGCTGTTCGACTATAGCGGCGCGTCCGGGCAACGCGAAGTGGCCGGCTGGCCGGTGCTGAGCTGCCGGACCGAGTGCAAGGGCGAGATTTTCCGCGAGGTCCACCGCTACCTGTCAGCGGTGCCGGCGGATTACGGATATGTCGGGCTGATCGACGACGACATCGAACTGGCCTGGTCCGATCTCGACCAGCTCCTTTCCATCGCCCGCGAACACGGGCTCGATTCCTTCCAGCCCGCGCTGACGCCCGACAGTTTCCGTGCCCACCACTGGCTGGCGGCGCGCGAAGGGCAGGGCCTGCGCCCGCTGCCGTGGGTCGAGGTGATGATGCCGTTCTACCGCACCGCGCTGTTCATGGCCGGCGGGCCGTTCTACGCGCGCTCGATCTCGTCCTACGGGCTCGACCAGTTCGTGCTGCCGGCGCTGCAGAAGCTGACCGGAATGGACAAGGTGGCGATCGTCGATGCGGTTACGGTGCGCCACGGCAGGCCGATCACAAGCGACGACAAGGTCTTCGCCAACGGCCTGACCGCCCATCAGGAGCGCGTGATCCAGTGGCGCATGGCCCGCGCGCTGGTGGCGCGTGAACGCCCCGATCTGGTCGGCACGCGCTGGTATTTCCGGACCTTTTCGCCGCTGGGCGGGCACTGGCGGTTCTGGCCACTGCGGCTGGCCGCGCCGTTCCTGTGGATGCGGCGGATGCTGCGCACATGACCCGCCGCCGCATCTCGATCGCGCCGCACTGGGCCTATCTCGCCGCTTGCACGCTGACCGTGCTGGCCATCGCCCTGCTCGGCTGGTGGACCGCGTGGCGGCTGTTCGGCGTACCCACGCTCGAGCCGGTCTTTGCCGACCTGCGCACGATCCAGGCCGGGCTGGGCGCACAGCGCGCCGGGCTTGACCCGCAGGTAGTCAATCCCGGCGATCGGTGGGGCCGGGCGATGAACTATCCATCGATCTGGCTGGGCATCGCGCGCGTGCTGCACTGGGAGCGGGAAGGCAACTATCTGGCTTTTGCCATCGCGGCCGACCTCGCATTCGTCGCCTGCTGTTTCGACCTGATACGCCGCACCCGCTCATGGTGGATCGCGGCACTGGCCTTGTCCGGGGCCTGCGCCTTCGGACTGGAACGGGGCAATAACGACCTTGTCGTTTTCGTTCTGCTCTATGTTTCAGCCGTTGCGGCGCGCCCGCTGTTCGCCGCGCTGGTGCCGCTCGCGACGGTGCTCAAGATCTTTCCCATGCTAGCGCTTGCCGCATTCGTTCATCGCCCGCGCCTTGCCCTGCTGGCAGCGGTGCTTTGCGCGGCGGCGCTGGCCATCCTTGCGCCGGAACTGGCCTTGATCCGCAAGACCACCGCAAACGTGCTGGCGGCGGACATCGCAATGGCCAATCCCGCCTTGGCCACCGGTAACGTGATGAGCTATGGCGCGGTGCGTTACGCCGATGCACTGGCGGAGCTGGGCTTTGCGGTGGCTCCCACGATTGTCTGCGCCGTCCTCCTGGGGTTGGCGCTGCTTCTGCATTTCGGCGCGCCGCGGCTGTTCCGGACCGGGCCCGCCGACGAGATGGTCGCCACGCTGTTCCTGTGCGGTTCGGCAATCTTCCTTGGCTCGACGCTGATCGGGCCGAACTGGGACTACCGCCTGAGCTTCCTGCTGATGGCCCTGCCGCTGATCGCCGCGCTCGAAATGCGCACGATGCGCCTTGTCCTGCCGGGGCTGATGCTGTTCGCTGGGGCTATGCCGCTGCTCGACGGGTTCGCCGGTCAGCCGGGCTGGCTGCTCAACCTTGCGGCCAAGGCAGCTCTGTTCGTGCTGCTCTCGCCGCTCATGCTGCGCACACTTACGGCAAGGCTGCCGCGCCAGGTGCAGTGCTGAGCCGTCAATGCACCGGGGGATCGACCTCCGGCACGGCGGCGATCGGCGCGACGGGTTCGCCGGGCGTGCGCGGCGGCAGCGCGGTTTCGGGCACGGCATCGACCTGCATCGCCGCGCTCGGCACCTGTTCGAGGTTGCGCACCCGGACGCGGATATCGCGGCCGGTGATCGTCAGCTCGTTGAAGCTCGCCGGGGTAGAGCGCACCCGGCGCGACAGCGTCCCCGCGCCGATCATCCTGAGCGGGCCGTGCTCGGTTTCGGCCGTCAGGTCGAATGGATCGTGGACGTGGCCCGTCAACACCGCCAGCACCCCGCGCCGCGCCAGTTCGGCCATAGCGCGGGTTCCGCCGATGGTCAGCCGGCGTCCGTCCGGGGCACGTTCGGGCAGCGGATGGTGCGCGGTCACGATCACCCGCGTGCCCGGCGGCAGCGCGTCGATCGCGGCCATCGTGGCGGCCAGAGCCGGCTTGCGCACCCAGCCATCGACCCAGGGATAGCGCCACTGCGCCCGCGTCACGGTTTGCAGCGGCACGACGTGGATATCGCCCAGGTCCAGCTCGCGTTCGAGCAGCGTCTCGATCGCGCGGAACCGGCGGTAGGGGGCGATGAAGCGCTCCGCCAGGTTGAAATAGGGCATGTCATGGTTGCCCGGCTCAACTGTGACCGGCGCGCCCAGCGCCGATATCCACGTGCAGGCGGCGCGGAATTCCGGATGGCGCGCACGCATCGTCAGGTCGCCGGTGACCGCGACGGCGGCAGGGTGTTCGTCGGCGATGGCCCGGGCTACCCAGTCCAGCGCGCGGGTGTCCTCCAGCCCGAAATGAAGGTCGCTGATGTGGAACAGGGTGACAGGATCGCTCATCATGGCGACGCAAGCAGATCAAGCGCGAAGGGCGCAAGCGAAAAGCGCTCCTGCGTCGAGCCTTCGCGCCGTTCGCCGTCGATCATCAGCGCTATCGGCTCGTCGCCGAGCGAGCGGCACAGCGCGCCGGGGTGGAGGCCGAGCGTTTCGTGCGGACCTTCGCGGAAGTTGCGGCGAAGCAGCGCCAACCCCTGCTGGAGAAATTCTCCGACGGTGTCCGCGCCGTATCCGTCGACCGCCATCCCGCCTGCGGCGATGGACAGGCGGATGCCGGCATAGCCCGCCGGATCGCCGAGCGGCGGATCGACCAGCGCCACCATTGGCCCGCTGGTGCTCTGGCGGATCGCCTCGACCGCCTTGCCCGCGACGCCAAGCGCGGCACCGCTGCGCATTTCCTCGCGCACCTCGCTCCAGAATGCGCCGGGACCGGCCAGCACCTCGACCAGCGCAGTTCCAACGCGCGAGCGGATGCAATTGCGGCGGATCGCGCCAAGAGAGGAAAACCCGCGCGCGATCTCTGCCGCCGCGCGCTTGCCATGGAGTTCGCCCGCCAGCAGGTTGGCGGTGCCGCCAGGCAGGACGAGCAACGCCCCACGCCATCCTTGCAGCGCCGCGGCGAGGGCGTTGACCGTGCCGTCGCCGGCAAGGACCGCGACGATCCCGACGCCCTCGCGCTCAAGCTCGGCGATTGCAGGCAGGCCGTCCTTGATCGACAGCCTGCGCCGGGGCGCATGGCCAGCCTCGGCAAAGGCGGCGCTCACCTGAGCCACCATTTCGTCCGAATTGCTGCCACTGTCGGGATTGGTGATGAGCCAGAGGGTGCCGTTCATGTCCAGACGAAGTCCCCGACGGGCAAATGCGTTCCCACTTCAAACCTTGTGGTTGACGATCAGCCAGGCCGAAACGCCGTTGAGCACGCTATAGATGCCATAACCCCAGGCCCAGCCATGCTGTCCGCTCGCCACCAGCAGCATCGCGCCGGTCAACAGCATGAATTCCGCGATCAGGCTGAGCCGCCCACCCAGCGAACGGAACAGCCAGCCGAGCTGGTCGAGAATCGGGTGCCCGCTTTCGAGCACCGCGCGGTGAAGCGCGAAATTGGCCATGCCGAGCAGGAAGACCATGACGAGTGCCAGCGAAGCCATTGCACCGAGCCTAGCGCAGGCCCGGCCGCATACCAATGGCTTAAGCGGGGTGCAGGCTCAGTTCGCCAGCAGGTGTTCCTCGGCGATCTTCTTCTGCCACACCAGCGGGGCAAGCGTGTGGACGTTCTGCCCGGCCGAATCGACCGCGACCGTCACCGGCATGTCCTCGACCGTGAACTCGTAGATCGCCTCCATCCCAAGGTCGGCGAACCCGACGACCTTGGCCGCCTTGATCGCCCGCGCCACGAGATAGGCCGCCCCGCCGACCGCCATCAGATAGGCTGACTGGTGGTTGGCGATCGACTGGGTCGCCGCCGGTCCGCGCTCGGCCTTGCCGACGCAGGCGAGGAGGCCCTGATCGAGCATCATGTCCATGAAGCTGTCCATACGCGTGGCGGTGGTCGGTCCAGCCGGGCCGACGACCTCGTCGCGCACCGGATCGACCGGGCCGACATAGTAAATCACCCGGCCCTTGAACTCGACCGGCAGCGCCTCGCCCCCCCCTGCTTTTTGGGCTGCGAGCATGTCCTTGATCCGCTTGTGCGCCGCATCGCGGCCGGTCAGCATCTTGCCGTTGAGCAGCAGCCGGTCACCCTGCTTCCAGCCCTTGACCTCGTCGGCGGTCAGCGTGTCGAGGTTGACGCGCTTGGCGGCGCTGTCGGGGGCCCATTCGACCTTGGGCCATTCATCCAGCTTGGGCGCTTCGAGGAACTGCGGCCCCGACCCGTCGAGCGTAAAGTGCGCGTGGCGGGTGGCGGCGCAGTTGGGGATCATCGCCACCGGCTTGCCCGCGGCATGGCACGGTGCGTCCATGATCTTGACGTCGAGGATGGTGGAAAGCCCGCCCAGCCCCTGCGCCCCGATGCCAAGCGCGTTGACCTTGTCGAAGATCTCGATCCTGAGCGCCTCGATATCGTTTTGCGGGCCGCGCTGTTTCAGTGTCGCCATGTCGATCGGCTCCATCAGCGCCTTTTTCGCCAGCAGCACGCAATGTTCCGCCGTGCCGCCGATACCGATGCCCAGCATCCCCGGCGGGCACCAGCCGGCGCCCATCTGCGGCAGCATTTCCAGTACCCAGTCGGCGATCGAATCGCTGGGGTTCATCATCTTGAACTTGGACTTGTTCTCGCTGCCGCCGCCCTTGGCCGCGACGTCGACCGAGACCTTGCTGCCCCTTACCATCTCGACGTGGAGCACGCAGGGCGTGTTGTCCCGGGTGTTGCGGCGGGTAAAAGCGGGGTCGGTCAGGACCGAGGCGCGCAGCATGTTGTCCGGGTTGAGATAAGCCCGGCGCACCCCTTCATCGACCACGTCCTGCAACGACTTGTCGGATTCAAGCCGGCAATCCTGTCCCCACTGGACAAAGACGTTGACGATCCCTGTGTCCTGGCACAGCGGCCGGTGGCCCTCGGCGCACATCCGGCTGTTGGTGAGGATCTGGGCAATGGCGTCCTTCGCTGCGGGGCCGGCCTCGGCCTCGTAGGCGGCACCGAGCGCGCGGATATAGTCCATCGGATGGTAGTAGCTGATGTACTGCAGTGCGTCGGCGACGCTCTCGATGAGGTCTTCCTCGCGAATAGTGACCATTTCGGACATTCCCGCAGCGCTCCCTTGCAAGCCCATAAGGCAGATGCGGCCCCATAGTCGAAGCCACTGGCCCCCGTAAAGCCGCGCGTTTGCCGAAGCGCAACCGGCCGGGACAGCCGCTGCGCAGCGGCGATATGCGATATGGCGCATTCCCCTAAGGGCAGTGAAAGCGCTTGGCGATGCAGGGCCCTTCGCATAGTAAGACGACGGATTCTGCCGGTGTATTATACAAGTAATGCACTGCTTCACCAGGAACAGGACGGGATGACAATTCTCGAAGAGCGTGCGCTCGAAACTGCCGGCAACACCGCGCCGGAAAATGCGGCACGCCGCGCCATGATCGACAGCCAACTCAGGGTCAGCGGCATCAATGACCCGGCGATCCTCGCTGCATTCGCCGCAACCCCGCGCGAAGATTTCGTGCCCGCCGCGCTCCGCGCCAACGCCTATATCGACCGCGCCCTGCCGCTGGCTGGCGGGCACATGCTGTCCGCCCCGCTGGTTCAAGGCCGGATGCTGAGCGAAGCCGCACCGGTTGCAGGGGAAACCGCGCTGGTGATCAGTGCCAACGGCTATCTCCCCGCGCTGGTTGCCGCGCTCGGCTGCAAGGTCATCCATATTGCCCCGGCCGACGCCGCGAAAAAGGGCGCGGATGCCAGCCTCATCCTGATCGACGGCGCGATCGAGGAACTGCCCGCGGGCCTCACCGCGCGCCTTGCCGAAAACGGCCGGATCGTCACCGGACTGGTCCAGCGCGGCGTTTCGCGGCTGGCCTCGGGGACCATGGTCGGCGGCGAAATCAGCCTGCTGCCGCTCGCCGAAATGGGCATCCCGGTCCTTGCGGAATTCGCTGCACCCCGGCGCTGGAGCTTCTGACCATGCTGGGGGGCGGTTGCCGAAGCCTGATCCGTGCCGGACTGCTGCCTGCCACCTGCCTTGTCGGCATGACGGCACCGGCGCTGGCCGACGATCTGCGCGGGGCGCTGGCCGCCGCCTACCAGACCAACCCCTCGCTCGAAGCCGCCCGGTCCAGCCAGCGCGCGGTCGATGCCGGCGTGCCCATCGCCCGGTCGAGCGGGCTGCCCTCGCTCTCGGGCGTGACCACCTACACCGAATTCCTCAAGAAAAGCGCGAACTCCTTCACCGCGCCCGATCGCGCCGTCGATGCGCAGGCAAACCTGTCGGTGCCGCTCTATTCCGGCGGCGCGGTGCGCAATTCGGTCCAGGCCGCCGAAACCCGGGTCAAAGCCGGGCAGGATGACCTGCGCGCGACCGAATCGGGCATTTTCGCCCAGGTTGTCGGTAGCTATCTCGACGTGATCCGTGACCAGGCGATCGTTGGGCTCAACCGCAACAACGTCCAGGTGCTCGAGGTCAACCTCACCGCCACGCGCGACCGGTTCGAGATCGGCGACCTGACCCGAACCGACGTCGCCCAGTCGCAGGCCCGCCTCGCCCAGGCCCGCAGCGACCTGCGCAGCGCCGAAGCGACGCTCGCCGGCAGCCGCGAAAGCTATATCCGCCTGGTCGGCAAGCCGCCGGTCGATCTCCAGCCGCCGCCGCCGCTGCCGGGCCTGCCCGCCAGCCCCGACGAAGCGGTGCAGACCGCGCTCGACAACAACCCCGACCTTGCCGCCGCGCGCCAGCGCAGCAAGGCGGCCGGATTCGACACCCGAGTCGCCGGCTCGGGCCGCCTGCCGCGCATCAGCGCCTTTTCCGGCGTCGATTATACCAACTATTTCAACACGCTGGGCGGCGCAGCCTCGGGCACAGTGGCCCAGCGCCAGACCACCGCCCAGGCCGGCATCCGCGCCACGATCCCGCTGTTCCAGGGCGGGCTTCCCGCCGCGCAGGAACGCCAGGCCCAGGCCCGCGAGGGCGCAACACTCGAACAGGAAATCGGCACCGAGCGCGAGGTGATCGCCACCGTTCGGACCTTCTTCCAGCAGTGGAAGGCCGCGAACGAAATCATCCAGTCGAGCCAGTCCGCGGTCGATGCCGCCGCGCTCGGCCTCGAAGGGGTGCGCGCCGAAAACAGCGTCGGCAACCGCACGATCCTCGACATCCTCAATGCCGAGCAGGAACTGCTCAACACCCAGGTCGTGCTCGTCCGCGCCCGCCGCAACGCCTATGTCGCCGGCTTCAGCCTGCTCGCCGCGATGGGCCGCGCCGAAGCGCGCGATCTCGGGCTCGATGGCGGCATTCTCTACGATCCGGACGTCAACTACCGCCGGGTCCGCGGCAACGTGTTCGACTGGGCCCACGATCCCGCGCCGACCGTCCATTCCACCCGCACGGTTGACACACCGGCGCAGGATGGGTCAGTTTCAGCCAAGGACACGCCGATGATAGCGCCGCCAGCGGGGGCTCCATCCGCGCCTGCAATGCCGAAAACCGGGGGTTGAACCGCAATGCGCCAGTCAAATGAGCCTTCGGTCGAGGAGATCCTCGAATCGATCAAGAAAGTCATCGCCCGCGACAACCGCTCCGCCGCGTCCGAACGGCGCGAGGCAGCACCTGCCCCGGCACCCGCACCCGAGGCGCTGCACCACATGGTAGAGGACGACGATGACGGGATTCTCGACCTTGCCGAACTGGCCGAACCCGCACCGCTGATCGCGGACAACGCCGTGTCCTCGATGCGCGAATCGCTGGCTGCCCTTGCCACCATGTCGGCACCGGGCGTCGCGCCCCAGATCGTCCGTTCGGGTGAAACCTCGCTCGAAGGCATGGTGCGCGAAATGCTCCGCCCGATGCTGGCCGAATGGCTCGACAAGAACCTCCCGCCGCTGGTCGAACGCCTCGTCGCGGCGGAAATCGCCCGGATCGTTGGCAAGAAGCTCTGAAATGGGCGGACCGCCCGGCGCTTGATCGCCCCGGCCATCCGCCCTTCCCCCCCCATGGCCAAGCCCGACCCCGCCCTGCTCGACCCCGAACGGTATCGCCGCACCGTCACCATCGCGACGCGCTATGCCGATCTCGATACCAACCGCCACGTCAACAATATCGCGCTGGGCGCGATGTTCGAGGATGCGCGGGTGCGGTTCCAGATCGATCTTGCGGACGACGGAGCCATGCGCTCGTTCATGGTCGCCAGCTTCTCCATCGAATACCTGAGCCAGGCGCACTATCCCGCGCCGATCATGTTCCATTCCGCCGTGATTGCCCATGGCCGCACCAGCATCACCCTGCTGCAGCTGGCGGTGCAGGAGGGCACGGCGGTCGCGCTCGGCACCAGCGTCATGGTCCTGACCGACGGGACGCGGCCCATTCCGCTGCCCGAGTCATGGCCGGCGCGGCTCGCCGGACTGGGCCTGCTGCCATGAGCGCCAGCCCGCCCGAAGACGCCGAACTGGAACGCGCCCGCGCCGCCCTGGCGACGACCGGGGGCGAAGCGATCCGCCGCCACATCTTCCTCTGCGCCGAACCGCTGAAGGGCGAATGCTGCACGCCTGAGGTTGGCGTCCAGGCGTGGAACTATCTGAAAAAGCGACTCAAACAGCTCGGGCTCGACGGTACTGGCGGCATCGCCCGGACCAAGGCCGACTGTCTGCGCATCTGCGCCAAGGGTCCGGTCGCCGTAGTCTGGCCCGACGGGGTCTGGTATCATTCCTGCACCGCGCCGGTGCTCGAACGGATCATCGCCGAACATCTCGTCGGCGGGATTCCGGTCGAGGATTTCCGGCTTGCCCCGCCGCGCTGATCACTTTTCGTCATCCGCCAGCGGATCGATCACCGCATCGTCGTGCCCGGTCCCGCTCGACAGGAACACCAGCCCCATCAATGCGGCGGTGAGCATCATCATCCCGCCGATGCCGAGCGCGGCGGCGATGAAGAAGTTGATGGAAACAAATCCGTTCTGCCAGAACAGGTAAGCCAGCGTGGCGGCCACCACCGCCGCGGTCACCCAGGCCATCGCGCACAGGATCCGCTTGTAACGCGCCCAGGCGTGGGCGGCATTATGCGGATCATCGAGCGGGGAGGGGGGCGGGGCCATCCCCGCGAGATGGGGGCGTTCGCCCGGGCGGGCAAGGCGCAAGTCCGCCATGGCGGACAAGAAAAACCACGGACTGGCGCAGTTCCCGGGAACGTGGCATCGTTTCAAGCGATAACAGACTGGGAGAAGTGCCCAATGACCATTGCCCGCGTAATTGCCCGCAAACCCAGCACCGAGGTTTTCTCGGTGAGTGCCGACATCACGGTCCAGGAATGCGTCGCCGTGCTCTCCGCCAGGCGCATCGGCGCCGTGCCGGTGATGGACGGGCAGCGACTCGTCGGAATCTTTTCCGAGCGCGACCTGATCTACTGCGCCGCCAAGGAAGGCTCCGCCGCGCTTGACCGTCCGGTGCGCGAGGTGATGACCGCCGATCCGATCACCGCTACCCCCGACGTCTCGGTGCTCGAAGCGCTGGCCCTGATGACCAAGCGCCGCATCCGCCACCTGCCGGTAACCCAGGATGGCCTGCTGATCGGCCTCGTTTCCATCGGTGACCTTGTAAAGTTCCGGATCGATTCGATCGAACAGGAAGCCGAGGCGATGCGGATCTACATCCAGTCGGCCTGACGCGCGGGGGCTGCCAGGCCGCACACCGCTTGTCTGGGGCGGCAGCGCGCCCTACATGGTGGGCATGGACCCCGCCAACCTCACCCTCAGCCCCGCCGCCGCGCGCCGGGTGGCCCTGATCGCCGAAAAGCAGGGCAAACCGGCCATGCTGCGCCTTAGCGTCGAAGGCGGGGGCTGCTCGGGCTTTCAATACCGCTTCGGGCTTGAGGAAACGCCCGCCAGCGATGACCTGTTCACCGAGACCGACGGCGTGCGGCTGGTGGTCGATCCGGTCAGCCTCGAACTGATCGCCGGCTGCGTGGTCGACTATGTCGAATCGCTGGGCGGCGCGGCGTTCCGCGTGGAAAATCCCAATGCGGCCGCCTCGTGCGGCTGCGGATCGAGCTTCGCCGTCTGATGGCGGGCACGCTGCGGCTGGCCACCTTCAACATCAACGGGATCAAGGCGCGCCTGCCGCGCCTGCTCGAATGGCTGGAAGAAACCCGCCCATCGGTCGCCTGCCTGCAGGAGATCAAGACCCAGGACGAAGGTTTCCCCGCCGCCGAGTTCGAGAAGATCGGCTACGGCGCGCTCTGGCACGGGCAAAAGGGCTTCAACGGCGTCGCCATGCTCGCTGATGGAGCACAGCCGATCGAAGTCCGACGCGGCCTTTCCGGTGATCCCGAGGACGTCCATTCCCGCTATCTCGAGGCCGATGTGTTCGGCCTGCGCGTGGCCGGCATCTACCTGCCCAACGGCAATCCGGTGCCAGGCCCCAAGTTCGACTACAAATTGCGCTGGATGGAACGCCTGCGCGCCCGCATGGCCGAAATCGCCGCCGAGGAAGTGCCGGCCGCCGTGCTGGGCGATTACAACGTCATCCCCGAGGACAAGGACGTCTGGTCGCCCCCGGCGATGGCCGCCGATGCGCTGATGCAGCCAGAATCCCGCGATGCCTATGCCCGCCTGCTTGGCGATGGCTGGACCGACGCGCTTGACCTGCTCAATCCGGCGGGCGGGGTCTGGACCTTCTGGGACTACCAGGCCGGCGCGTGGCAGCGCGACCACGGCTTTCGCATCGACCATGCGCTGCTTTCGCCCGAACTGGCCGACCGGCTCGTCGCCGCCGGGGTGGACAAGGACCACCGCGGCCGCGAACGCGCCAGCGACCATGCCCCGGTCTGGGTGGAAATCAGGGCTTAGAAACAGGAAAGCCCGCCGGTCCGGAAAGACACCAGCGGGCTATCTTGCGGCCGCAGCGGCCCAAACCGTCAATCAGCGATAGAACACGTGATTATCGACCCGGGCGATACGCTTGAGGCGCCAGCCCGGGGAAATGCGCGCGGCGTGAAAGAACAGCGCACCTTCGGCTTCGCTGTCCCAGCTGCCTTCATCGGCGATCTGGGCGATGGCGACGGCGTGCTTCCATCCGGCCGAAGCGCGGTTGATCGCCGGCATGGCCTTGCCGCGCACGAATGAGAACTGCGACGGCTGGAACACGACGCCGCAATAGGACGCGGGGAAACGGCCTGAACGCGCGCGGTTGACCACGACGCGGCCCACGGCAAGCTGGCCTTCGAGCGTTTCGCTCTGGGCCTCGAAATAGACCGCGCCGGCCAGGCATTCTAGCTCGCGCGAGGCGTCGATGGCGGTCTGCTGCGCGGCGACCAGTCCGGAAAGGGTCAGGCTCCGGTCCACGGCGCGCGCCGGAACAGCGTCGGCGTCATCACCCTGCGGCGTGAAGGCAGATTGGGAGAGAAGGTTGTCCGAAGCGCCCGTTGCAGCGGCCTCGGGGCCTGCGGCTTGGGGAATCGGAATCGGGTTCATGGTCGGCGCGGAGACGGCAACGGGTGCCCGGTCTTGTGCGACTGCGCCGGAACCATCGGCGCTCAGAAGGGTAAAACCCAGTGTGCCGACAACGGCGATGGCACTGGCGATATCGAGCTTACGGCTCATCCTATTTGCTTTATCGGCGGTTGGCGCGCCCGCACGGGTGTCAATGATCGTCCGGAATGGCCAAGGCCCCCATCGCGATCACCGGAAAAACCCGCCGGCTGCCCCCCGTCTGCGTGCCAGCTTGCGGGCCTTGTTGCCCGTAGTGCCGCCTGCGCATGAGTGGAGCAGGCCCTTTGATTGTGCAGCGCAACAGAGTCAAGCGATGATAGGGCGCTATGGGATGAAGCGTTCGCCCTGCGGGACGTCCAGTTCGACCACCCACAGGTCCGGGTCCTGCCCGCGCCGCCGGTCGAGCCAGGCCGAAAAGGTCTGCGGATCGGCCGGATCTTCCTCGCGCGCCAGGGCCCAGCGCCGTTCGCCACTGGCCAGCGGCATCCGCTCGAACGCGCGCTGGGGCGCGCCGCGGTGCGCCAGGACGACGAGGACCGTGCCGGCCTCGCGCTCGCCCTTTGCAAGGATTGCCGCGAAACCGCCTTCCTGCTGGACCCGCCGGACCAGTCCCGAAACTTCGAGATGAGCAGGCAGGCGGCCT
This sequence comes from uncultured Novosphingobium sp., assembly GCA_964343385.1. Classification (GTDB taxonomy): domain Bacteria; phylum Pseudomonadota; class Alphaproteobacteria; order Sphingomonadales; family Sphingomonadaceae; genus Novosphingobium. The sequence continues at coordinate 47,487 of CAYFJH010000016.1, forward strand.
GCCTTGCCGGCCGGATCAGTCAAACCGGTATCCCGGCAGGCCCGAAAGCGGGATGCGCGAGCGCATGAAAGTGCCGGTGCCGCGCCCGATTTCTTCGCCATCGGCGTCAACCAGCCGGCTTTCGGCGACCAGCACCCGCCGCCGCCCGCTGATCCAGCGCCCTTCAGCGACCAGCCGGCCCTTTTTCACCGGGCGCACGAAATGCATATTGAACGAGGTGGTCAGCAGGAAACGGTCTGTAATCAGCGTGTTGGCCGCATAGAACGCCGCATCGTCGAGCATCTTGAAATAGATCGTCCCATGCGTGGCACCGGCGGCATGGTGGAACCGCTGGTCAACGTCGAACTCGATCCGCGCCGCGCCACTGCCGGTGATCGCCAGGTGAGAACTGAACAACTGGTTGATCGGCGCCGAAGTGTAGAGACGCTCCAGCGCCCGCCAGTGCAGCGACGCTCCCGAGGGCTCGCCGTCAGGCAGCGTCGCGATCGATGACATTGCAGAGCAGCCCATAAAGCGCCTCGGTCCCGGGCGCGTCGCTGAGCGCACGGTGCATCCGTTCATCGCGCATCAACCGCGAGATCGCCGCCAGCGCGTGAAGGTGGGCAGCGCCCGCCTGTTCGGGGGAAAGCAGGCCGAACACCAGATCGACCGGCATGCCATCGGCCGCGTCGAAGGCCACCGGGGCCTCCAGCCGGAGGAACGCCGCCACCGGCCGCGCCAGCCCGTCAATCCGCGCATGCGGGATTGCCACGCCCCGACCGAACCCGGTGCTGCCCAGCCGCTCACGCTCCTCGATCCGCTCAAGCACGTACTGCGGATCGAGTTTGTAAACCTCGGAAAACCGTTTGGCCAAAATCTCGAGGATCGCCGACTTGTCGTCCGCGCGGATCGTTCCAACAGCTTCGGGAAGGAGGGTGAATATAACGCTCATTGCCTACGTATCGCCTGTGTGCGGGCTGGCGGGCCGGGATGGCCGCGCCAGGCTCACGCCGGTGCCTTCCGTCGGAATCCTTGCGCCAAATCCCCCGCGTCGGCGTCCGGATTGCCCGGGCCCCCTCCCCTTGAAGCGCTTGAAATCCGGCGCAGAATCGCGCGTCAGGACGGTTCGACCCAGCCGATCGAGCCATCGCCGCGGCGGTAGACCATATTATGCCGCCCGGTTCCAGCATTTTTGAAAAGCAGCGCTGCGGTGTTGCGCAGGTCAAGCATCATCACCGCGTCGGACACCGTCGCTTCGGGAACGTCCACCCGGGTTTCGGCGATCACCAGTGGCGCTTCGACGTGGATCTCGTCGGCCTCGGGCTCGGGCTCGGCGAAGACGACATAGGCGGCATCTTCCTCGCGCACGGCAAAGGAGTTCTGCTCATGCCGGTCCTTCAGCCGGCGTTTGTAGCGGCGCAGCTGCTTGTCGATCTTTTCCGCCGCCTGGTCGAGCGCGACATGGGCGTCATGGGCAATCCCCGCGCCCTTGAGGATCAACCCCTGCATCACATGGGTGACGATATCGCAGCGGAAAGCATTGGCGGGTGCACGGTTGAAGGTGACGTGGCTCGACAGGGCCTTGCTGAAATACTTGTCGACAATCGCGGCCAGACGCTCCGACGCGTGGACCTGCAGGGCTTCACCGGTCTCGACCTGATGACCCGATACGCGAATGTCCATTTACTCTTCTCCTCAGCAGTTCAGACCCCACCGTTCCAGAGGGGCGCTTTGACCGTCTCCAGAAATGCGGCGTGGGCCGCCAGTTCCGCCTCGTTCGCCCCATGGGGACGGGCGGGACGAAAAACCCGTTCGCGCGTGACGATCGTGACCGAAGCCATGATCGGATCGGCCATGCCGGCCGCCAGCTCCAGCCCGATCTGCCGGCCGCCGGTCAGCTCGACATAGACCTGGGCCAACAATTCGGCATCAAGCAGCGCGCCGTGCCGCGTGCGGTGGCTGCGGTCGATCCCGTAACGTGAACACAACGCATCAAGCGAGAGCTTGGCCCCTGGATGACGCACCCGTGCAAGCTTGACCGTATCCACCATCCGGCTGTGGCACACCGGTTCGAGCCCGCATTGTGCCAGCTCAAAATTGAGAAAGGCAAAGTCGAACCCGGCATTGTGTGCGACCATCGGCGAATCAGCGATGAACTCCAGCAGTTCAGCGCAGCCATCCGCGAACAGCGGCTTGTCCGAGAGGAACGCGGCGGACAGTCCGTGGACCGCCTCGGCCTCGGCCGGCATGTCGCGCTGGGGATTGAAATAGGCATGATAGACCGCGCCCGTCGTCACCCGGTTGACCATCTCGATGCAGCCGATCTCGACCATCCGATCACCCTTCTGGGGGTCGAGACCGGTCGTTTCGGTGTCGAAGATGATTTCACGCATCAAGGAATCATATCGGCCCCTCCCGCGCGCTGCGCAAGGGCCGATTGGACTTATTCGCGCGCCCTTTCTCGGCCCTGTAACCGATGCACCAGCGCCTGCACCGCTTGGCGCGTTTCGGCGAGCGATGTTCCGGTGTCGATGACATAGTCCGCCCGCGCGCGTTTTTCGGCATCGGGCACCTGAAGCGCGAGGATCTGGCGGAATTTTTCCAACGTCATCCCCGACCGGGCGAGCACCCGCGTCTCCTGCGCCTCGGGCCCGGCAGAGACCACCAGCACGGCGTCGACCCGCTCCCACCCACCCTTTTCGAACAACAGGGGAATATCGAACACCACCAGCGGCGCGGCGGCATTGTCCTTGAGGAAAGCGCGCCGCATCGCGCCCACCGCCGGATGGACGATCGCCTCCAGCCGGCCAAGCTCGGCCGGATCGCCGAACACCGCCGCGCCGAGCTTCGCGCGGTCAACGCCCGCCGGCCCGGTCGTGCCGGGAAACGCCGCCTCGATCTGATCCAGCAAGGCCCCGCCCGGCCCCTGCAGCGCGTGAACCGCGGCGTCGGCGTCGAACACCGGCACGCCCAGCCCGGCAAACATTGCGGCCACGGCCGACTTGCCCATCCCGATCGAGCCGGTCAGCCCGAGCACGAAGGGATTCGCCTCAGCCACCGGCAATCCTCCGGCGCAGTTCCGCGTCCTTTTCGCGCGGCGGGTGCTGGCCGAAGAACCGGGCAAAGGCGTGGTCGGCCTGCCCGATCAACATCGCCAGCCCGTCGATAGTCTCAAACCCGGCAGCCCGCGCGCCCTGAAGGAACGCGGTGTCGAGCGGCGTGGTCACCACGTCATAGGCAATCGACCCGGGCGGCGCATGGCTCCAGTCAAACAGCAGCGACGGTTGCCCCGCCATGCCCAGCAGGCTGGCATTGACCACCAGGTCACACATCCCCGCGCGATCATCGAAGGCAAAGTCGGTGGCCTCGGCAAAGTGCGCGATGTCGATGGCGTGATGCTCGACCCCCGGATCGAGTTCGTCGAGCAGCGCCCGCGCCTTGGCCGGATCGCGCCCGGCCAGCAC
>CAYFJH010000017.1:0-50085 GCA_964343385.1 uncultured Novosphingobium sp.
TGGCGTCACCATCATCCTCACCACCCACTACATCGAGGAGGCCGAGGAAATGGCCGACCGCATCGGGGTGATCGACAAGGGCGAGATTATCCTCATCGACGAGAAGCGCGCCCTGATGAACAAGCTTGGCCGCACCCGCGTCACCGTCGGCCTCGCCCAGCCGCTGGCCGAAGTACCCCCCGCCCTTGCCAGCGAGCATCTTGCACTCGGCGAGGACGGCAAGACGCTCGTCCTCACCCTCATGGGCGAAGGCGACGGCGCAGAGGGTGCCGCCGGCCTCGTCAAGCAACTCGGCGCGGCCGGGATCGACTTCCGCTCGATCGACACCGCCCGCTCCTCGCTCGAGGACATCTTCGTCGACCTGGTGGGGAAACGCCCATGAACCTCCACGCCATCCGCGCGATCTACACCTTCGAACTCGGCCGCACGCTGCGAACCCTGTTCCAGTCCATCGCCTCGCCGGTCATTTCGACCTCGCTTTATTTCATCGTCTTCGGCTCGGCCATCGGCAGCCGGATGCAGACCATCGACGGGGTCTCCTACGGTGCTTTCATCGTGCCGGGGCTGATCATGCTCGCCCTGCTCACCGAAAGCGTCTCCAACGCGTCCTTCGGGATCTACCTGCCGCGTTTCACCGGCACGATCTACGAACTGCTTTCCGCCCCGGTCTCGGCGACCGAGGCGCTGCTCGGATACGTCGGCGCGGCGGCGACGAAATCGGTCGTCCTGGGCCTGATCATCCTCGCCACGGCGCGGCTGTTCGTGCCGTTCCACATCGTCCACCCGGTCTGGGCCGCCGCCTTCCTGATCCTGATCTCGGTCAGTTTCAGCCTGTTCGGCTTCATCCTCGGGCTCTGGGCCGACGGCTTCGAAAAACTCCAGATCGTGCCGATGATGATCATCACCCCGCTGACCTTCCTCGGGGGCACGTTCTATTCGGTGTCGATGCTCCCGCCAAGCTGGCAGGTCGTCACCATGTTCAATCCGATCGTCTACCTCGTGAACGGCTTCCGCTGGTCGTTCTACGGCCAGTCCGACATCGCCGTCGGGATCAGCCTGATGATGATCGTGGTGTTCATGGCGGTGTGCATCGCGATCATCAGCTGGGTGTTCAGGACCGGCTGGCGCCTGCGCACCTGACCGGCCACCTCGAAGCGCGCCTGCCCCGGCGGCGGGCGGCGACCCCGCCAGGTGGCCGCGTCATCCGTTCACGGCTGCACCGGTCCGAGCTTGTCGAGCGTTTCATAATCGGCGGGCAGGGGCGTGTTCCCCGACGGATAGCCGCTTTCGCGCATCAGATAGGCAATGGCCGCGGCGTAGTCCGCCTTGGGCAGGCTGCCGGCGGCGTTGAGCGGCATGGAGGTGGAAACAAGGCGGAACAGTTGACCGATCCCGCCCGCTCCGCCCCACTTGACCTTGAAGCCGCCTCCGGCCTGGTCGGTGACGCGGTGGCACGAGGCGCAGCTTCGGGCGAAGATCGCCTGCCCCTGGGCCGCCTGGGCAGGGGTGTAGAGACCGGTCGCTGAGCCGGATGCAACCGCCGGCGCCGCACCTGCGTCGTTCGCCTTGCCGGAGGTCATGACCGGCGCGCGGCCCCGCAGGCCGGCCGGGCCGGGGCCATGCAGGTCGCTCGGATCGGGCAGGGCAAAGACGTACATGGCCGCGCTGCCATCCGAAAAGCCGGTGTTCGTCAGCCCGCCCAGCGCGGTCGCCTGGGCCGACTTGCCGCCGGCGATCACGGCCACATACTGCCGGCCGCCCAACCGATAGGTTACCGGCGCGCCGGAAATGTCGCCGCTCAGCCGGGTGCGCCACAGCAGCTTGCCGGTGGCGGAATCGAGCGCGAAGAATTCGCGGTCGGCGGTGCCGCCAAAGACGATGCCGCCGTCGGTGGCGAGGGCAGAGGCCGTCATCGCCTCGCCGCGCGGCGACTTGTATGTCCACGCGGGCTGGCCGGTAACGGGGTTGAAGGCGACAAATTCGCCGACATGGTCATAGCCGGGCGCGAGCTTGAAGGTGTAGGAGACGCCGATCTGGCTGGAACCGAACTTGTATTCGACCGGCCGCAGCCTCATGTCCGAGCAGCCGTTGTTGATCCCGAGGTAATAGAGCCCCGTGACAGGGCTGAAAGCGGGCGATTGCAGGCCGCGCGCGCCAAAGGGGTGGGGGCAGACTTCAAACGCCTTGCCCGAGGCGAGGTCCTCGGCCTTGGGGACCATGGCGGGATTGAGGATGGCCTGGCCCTTGGGGGTCCAGCCGGTGACGAGGTTGTCATAGGCGGTCTTGAACGCACTGATGAACTTGCCGGTCTGGCGGTCGAGCACCACGCCCCAGCCGAGCTTGCTGGTGTTGATCAGCGCCTTGCGCGGCTTGCCGTTGATGACGAGGTCCACGAGTGTCGATTCGAACACCATGTCGCGGTCCCAGTCATCCTGGTGCGAGGGCTGGTAGAACCAGCGCATCTTGCCGGTATCGGCGTCCACGGCGATGATGCTGTTGGTATAGAGCGCCCTGCCCTTGCCCCGGATCACCGCCGACCACGGTTCGGGCTGGCCGGTGCCGAAATAGACCAGCTTCAGCTCCGCATCGTAGGTGATGGTCGACCACGGCGCGCCGCCCATGATCGGGAACCTGCTGTCCTTGGGCCAGGTGTCGAAACCCGGATCGCCGGCCTTTTCGGGGACGGTCCTGATCTCCCACAGCTGCTTGCCGGTCTTGGCATCGAAAGCCTTGAAGCGGCCCGCGGCAGTGCGGTCGCCGCCGGCGTGGCCCATGAACACCTTGCCATCCGCCACCAGCGGCGGATGGTTGTGGCCGGCCCCGGTGTGATAGTCGCCGGTCTTGACCTCCCACAGCGCCTTGCCGGTCTGCGCGTCGAGCGCCAGCAGGGTCATGTCGGCCGCGCCCCAGTAGAGCACGTCGTCATAGATCGCGAGGCCGCGCGCCCGGTTGAAGCCCTGCGAAACGGAGATGTCCTGCGGATAGGTCCGCTCGTGCACCCAGAGAAGGTCGCCGGTGATGGCATCGAGGCACCGCACCTTGCCGCTGCCCTCGACCAGGTAGATCCGCCCGTTCACCACCAGCGGAGTCGGGAACCAGCGATTGCTCTCGGGCAGGGCATAGCTCCACACCGGGCGCAGCCGGTCGACGTTGGTCCGGTCGATCTGCCCCAGCGGGCTGAAGGCCTTGCCATCGTTGGTCCGGCGGTAGGACACCCAGTCGCCGTCCTCGGGATTGGCCACACGCTCAGGGCTGACCGGCCGCCAGGCCGTCTGGCCGACCACCACTGCAGGAGCAAGGACGACAGCGGCAACGGCGGTCGTCATGGCCGTGAACAGAACCCGGTTTTTCAAGCGGAGCATTGGTACCCTTCCCATGGAAACTCGCATGACACGGCGGACCTTTGATCCGTCCGCTCCGGTGTCGCCCGCCGCGGCACCCCTTTCAAGGGCGCCTCTTTCAAGGAAAGAACAGGCATGCGATTTGACAGGCCGGTCCTCCCGCGAAGAATGCCGGACAACCTGATGACCGGATTTCTGCGCGAGTTCACCCGCCACGTCAACGGAGCCTGTGTCCCGCGCACAGAAAGCGCGGGCCGTCCGCCGCCGGCCTGGCTTTGTCAGGCTTTGCCTCCCCGTATATCTTGACCTTGAAATTGCCGGCCCAAGTTTTATACCTATGAGTATGGAAAAGCTCGCCACCCGGGGTCGCCCCCGGACATTCAATACCGAAGATGCGCTCGGCGCTGCGCTCCGCGTGTTCTGGAACAGAGGGTATGAGGGCGCGTCGCTGAGCGACCTGACCGAAGCGATGGGGATCACCCGCCCCAGTCTTTACGCCGCGTTCGGCAACAAGGAGGCACTGTTCCGCCAGGCGCTCGATCTCTACGAACGCGACAAGCTTGCCTACATCGGCGAAGCGATCGAGGCACCGACCGCGCGGGCGGTCGCGGAGAACCTCCTCTATGGAGCGGTGGCTGCGGCTACGGGCGGCGAATGCCGGGGCTGCATGGGCGTGATTGCCTCGGTCGGCTGCCAGAGCATCGAGCCGTCGATCCGCGACGACGTCAACCGCCGCACCGAATCCTCCAAACAGGCGATCGTTGAACGGATGCAGCGCGCCGTCGACGCCGGGGAATTCAACGTGCCGACCGATGCCGGTGCCATCACCCGCTATTTGCAGGCGATCATGCAGGGGATGTCGGTCCAGGCGCAGGCCGGGGCGACCCGCGAAGAGCTGCGCCAGGTTGCGCAATCGGCACTCTCAGCGTGGCCATCCCGTTGATTTTAAAGTGCTGCGCTGCACAAAAATACCGTTCGGTACATAAAAATCCCTTGACCTGAACGTTGTATTGCATACTTATCGGTACAGATAGTGAGCACGCCGACTCGTGTCGGCGCTGCCTGTCCGGGTGTGTACGCACCCATCCAATGTCGCCCGTGACTTGAACCGAAAGCAGGCTGCTTTCGCGACCGATGTCCTGTGCCTGTTACGCCGGGGAAATCCGATGCTCGACACGCCTTTCGACCGCCTTGACGATTTCGAAGCCGCCGCGCGGTTCGATGATGCTGACCAACCGGACGGGCCGCCCGGAATTCACGCCGCCGCATTGCCGCAACCCCGGCCCCGCCGCCGCCTATGGATCGTCGCAGCGCTGGTCCTTGTCGCCGCGGCCGCGTGGTGGCTGCTGCGCGGCGGCACTCCGGCCCCGGCGGCCATGCCGATCCCCGTGGTCACCGCCGCCACCCCGCTGCAAAGGCGGGTTACGGAATGGGACGAATATATCGGCCGGTTCGAGGCAAGCCGCAGCGTCGAGGTGCGCCCGCAGGTTTCCGGCCAGATCACCGCGGTGCATTTCACCGACGGCCAGCTGGTCCGCGCTGGCGACCCACTGTTCACGATCGATTCGCGCACCTATCGCGCAGTTCTGGCCCAGGCCCAGGCCGAGGCCAGCCGGGCGAGCAGCGCGCTGGCCCTGTCGCAGAACAACCTCGCCCGCGCCCGGCGGCTGGTCAGCGAAGACGCCGTCGCCGCGACCGAGATCGACCGGCTGCGGGCAGAGGTGCGCAACAACGCCGCCGCGCTCGCCTCCGCCCGTGCGCTGGTTGCAGCCCGGTCGATCGACGTCGGCTTCACCACGGTGCGCGCGCCGATCTCGGGCCGTATTTCCGACCGCCGGAGCGATGCCGGCAACCTCGTCTCGGGCGGGGGCGGAACCGCCGCCACCCTGCTCACCACGATCAACGCGGTCGACCCCGTTTATTTCGTCTTCGCCGGATCCGAAGCCCTGTTCCTCAAGGCGCGGCGCGAAAAGCTGGGCAACGGGACCCAGGTCGATATCCGGCTGCAGGACGAAGCCGACTACACGTGGCACGGCCAGCTCGACTTTACCGACAACGGGCTTGACCCGGCATCGGGCACGATCCGTGCGCGCGCCGTCGTGCGCAATGGCGGCGGGTTCCTCGCGCCGGGGCTGTTCGGGCGGATGCGGCTGGCGGCGGGCGGGACGCGCGCGGCGCTGCTGGTCCCCGACACGGCGGTCACCACCGACCAGACCCGCAAGCTGCTGCTCGTGGTCGGGCCGGACGGCACGGTCGTCCCCCGCACCGTCGAACTCGGCCCGCTGGTCGGCCGCCTGCGCGTGATCGAAAAGGGCCTGAAGCCCGCCGACCGGGTGATCGTGCAGGGGGTGCAGATGGCCGTCCCGGGGCAAAAGGTCCGCACCCAGCCGGGCCAGATCGCGCCCTCCCCGATGGATACCGCGGCTGCGGCGGACAGCCCCCCGCCGGTGTCACGCGCCGCATCGGCCACGCTTGCCAACTAGCCCCGGTCCCCTTCTCCCCAAAGCGGCGCGTTTCCAGACCGCGCCCGGAGTCTGCCCCATGCGCCTGTCCCGCTTCTTCATCGACCGCCCGATCTTCGCCGCCGTGATCGCGGTGCTGATCACCCTGGTCGGGGCGATCGCCTATTTCGTCCTGCCGGTCAGCCAGTATCCCGACATCGTCCCCCCGACGGTGACGGTGAACGCGGTCTATCCCGGCGCTTCCGCGGAAACCGTGGCCGACACGGTCGCCAACCCGATCGAGCAGGAAATCAACGGCGTCGATGGGATGCTCTACCAGTCGAGCGAATCCACCGGCGACGGGCGCATGACCATCACCGTCACCTTCAAGCCCGGCACCGACCTCGACGCGGCACAGGTGCTGGTCCAGAACCGCGTCGCCATCGCCGAGGCGCGCCTGCCCGAGGAAGTGCGCCGGCAGGGCCTCATCACACGCAAGACCACGCCGGACTTCCTGATATTGGTCAACCTCATCTCGCCCGATGGCTCGCTCGACCGGGAATACATCTCCAATTACGCGCAGACCCGGATCAAGGACCGCCTCGCCCGGCTCGAAGGGGTGGGCGACGTCCAGCTGTTCGGCCAGCGCGAACTGGCGATGCGGGTGTGGATTGATCCCGGCCGCACCGCCGCGCTCGGCCTGACGGGGAGCGACATCGTTTCCGCGCTCAGGGCACAGAACATCCAGGTCGCCGCCGGAACGCTGGGCCAGCAGCCCAGCCCCGGTGCCGCGTTTCAGCTCAACGTCGAAACGCAGGGCCGCTTTACCGACCCCGGCCAGTTCGGGCAGGTGGTGATCCGCACCGACGCAGCAGGCCGCCAGATCCGCGTGAGCGACGTTGCTCGGGTCGAAATCGGTGCCGCCGACTATGCGACCTCGGCCTATCTCAGCGGCATGGATTCGGTGATCCTGCCGGTTTTCCAGAAGCCCGGCTCGAACGCGCTGTCCGCTGCCGAGGGCGTGAAGGCGACCATGGACGATCTGGCAAAGTCCTTTCCCAAGGGGCTCGAATACCGGATCGTCTACAACCCCACCGAATTCATCGCGCAGTCCATCGACGCCGTGCTTGACACCCTGCTCGAGGCGGTGGTGCTCGTGGTGCTGGTGATCATCGTCTTCCTGCAAAAGGCTCGCGCCTCGATCATTCCGGTGCTGGCGATCCCGATCTCGCTGGTCGGCACTTTCGCGGTGCTGGCGGCGGCGGGCTATTCGCTCAACAACCTGTCGCTGTTCGGGCTGGTGCTGGCGATCGGCATCGTGGTCGACGACGCGATCGTCGTGGTCGAGAACGTCGAGCGCAACCTCGCCGCCGGGCACAGTCCGCTCGAGGCGGCGCGCCGCTCGACGGACGAGGTTGGCGGCGCGCTGGTCGCCATCGTGCTGGTGCTGTGCGCGGTGTTCGTGCCGACGCTGTTCATGGGCGGCCTGTCGGGCGAATTCTACAAGCAGTTCGCCGTGACGATTTCCGCAGCGACGATCATCTCGCTGGTGGTTTCGCTCACCCTGTCGCCGGCACTTTCGGCGATGCTGCTGAGGCCGCATGAACACCTCCCCGCCGGCGCGCCGCGCTGGCGCCGGATGATCGAGCATGCGGGCGACCGTTTCAACGCCATGTTCGAGCGGTTCAGCGATCGCTACGCCCGGATGACCGCGCGGCTGGTCGCCATGCCGCGGCGGATGATGGCCGCCTATGCGGTCCTGATCGTCCTGACCGGCATGACGCTGGCCGCCACGCCGACCGGGTTCGTGCCGCAGCAGGACCAGGGCTACTTCGTCAGCGTAATCCAGCTGCCGCCCGGCTCGGCCACGACCCGCACCGACGCCGTGATGAAAAAGGTGGCCGAGCGCGTGCTCAAGATCGACGGGATCAAGGGCGCGGTCATGCTCTCGGGCTTCGACGGGACGACGCAGACCCAATCGGCCAGTTCGGCGGCGGCCTATTGGGTGCTCGATGATTTCAAGACACGGCATGCCAGGAACCTCGGCGTCGATACGCTGGTGGCCAAAGCGCAGAAGGCCACCGCCGACATCAACGAGGCACGCCTGATGATCATCAAGCCGCCGGTGATCCAGGGGATCGGTTCGGCAGGCGGCTTCCGGATGATGCTCCAGGACAATTCGGGCAAGGGCTACAAGGCGATGCAGAACACGGCCAACGCGGTCATCGCCAAGGCCAATGGGCAGCCCGCACTGGCCGGGGTCTACACCTTCTTCGACACCGGAACGCCGCGCGTGCGCACCGATATCGACCGCGAGAAGGCGCAGATCCTCGGCGTCGCGCCGGGCGACATCTTCGACACGCTGTCGGTCTACCTCGGCAGCGCCTTCGTCAACGACTTCAACCTGCTGGGCCGCACCTACCGCGTCACCGCGCAGGCCGATGCCGGCTATCGCGGCGACGTGAGCGACATTGCCGGGCTTCATGCCCGGTCCGCCGGCGGGGCCATGGTGCCGCTGGGTTCGGTCGCCACCTTCACCCACACCACCGGGCCTTACCGCGTCTCGCGCTACAACCTGGCCCCGGCCGTGGCGATCGACGGCGATACCGCGCCCGGCGGATCGACCGGCCAGTCGCTGATGACCATGGAAAAAGTCGCCGCCGAGACGCTGCCTCAGGGCTATTCGGCCGAGTGGACCGGCATCGCCTACCAGCAGGCGACCGCCGGCAACACGGCGGTCTATGTCTTCGGCCTCGCGGTGCTGCTCGTCTTCCTTGTGCTGGCGGCGCAGTATGAAAGCCTGATCATGCCGCTGGCGATCATCCTGATCGTGCCGATGTGCCTGCTCGCCGCGATGGTCGGCGTGAACCTCAGGGGGATGGACAACAACGTCCTCACCCAGATCGGGCTCATCGTGCTGATCGCGCTGTCGGCCAAGAACGCGATCCTGATCGTCGAATTCGCACGGCAGGGCGAACAGCTCCACGGCCTGTCGCCGGCGGCCGCCGCGGTCGAGGCGGCGCGCACCCGCCTGCGCCCGATCCTGATGACCAGCTTCGCCTTCATCCTCGGCTCGGTGCCGCTGGTGGTGGCGACCGGGGCGGGGGCCGAACTGCGCCAGGCGCTCGGCACGGCGGTGTGCTTCGGGATGCTCGGCGTCACCGGGTTCGGCCTCGTCTTCACGCCCACTTTCTATGTCGTCAGCCGCGCGCTGGGTGACCGGGTTGCCGCCCTGCGCCGCCGCCCGGGTCGCAGCCCTGTCCTGCAACCGGCCGAATGAGGACAATTTCCATGCCTTTTCGCACCTTTTGCCTGTCCGCCGTTTCCGCGCTGACCCTCTCGGCCTGCGCGGCGGGGCCGGACCGTGTCGCCGCCTCCCTCCCCCCCGCAGCGACCGCCGGCCCCTTTGTTTCATCCAGCGCCGCCGTCACCCCCAGCCCGCTTCCGGGCCACTGGTGGCGGCTCTACCGCGACCCGGTGCTCGACACACTGGTCGCCGATGCGCTGGCCTCCAACACCGACATCCGCCAGGCCGCCGCCCGGATCGACCGTGCCCGCGCCGCCCTGCGCGGGGCGCAGGCTGGCCGCCTGCCGCAAGCAGGGCTCAATGCCTCGGCCGGCTATGCCCGCCTGCCCGAGGCCCAGGTCCCGGCCGGAGCCGACCGCGCCGGCCCGGCCTTCTCGCTGGGGGCGGAACTGTCCTACGAGGCCGATCTGTTCGGCCGCGTCCGGGGCGGCGTGGATGCGGCAAGGGGCGACGTGGCGGCGGCCCGCGCCGATGCCGATGCGGTGCGGGTGATGGTCGTCGCCGACACCACCCAGGCCTATGCCGAGGCGGCCAGCGCCGCCGCACGGCTCACCGTGGCCCGGTCCATCGTGCAACTGCTGGACGATACCCTGCGCCTGACCAGCCGCCGCCACGATGCCGGCATGGCGGACGGCCTGGCCGTGGCCCGGATCGAGGCCCTGCGCGAACAGCGTGCCGCCGCCATCCCGGGAATCGAGGCCGAGCGCAGCGCCGCGCTGTTCGCGCTCGCCACGCTGACGGGCCGCGCCCCCTCGCAATTGCCGCCCATCTCGGGCGAGCGCGCACTCCCGCTCGAAATCGCCCAGCCGCTGCCGGTCGGCGACGGGGCGCAGTTGCTGGCCCGCCGGCCCGATGTGCGCGCGGCGCAGCAGCGCCTGCTGGCCAACAGCGCACGGATCGGCGTGGCCCGCGCCGACCTCTATCCCCGCGTAACGCTGGGCGCATCGGTCGGATCGTCCGCCTCAAGCCTTGGCACCCTGTTTTCGGGCGGACCGCTCACCCTTCTGCTCGGGCCGCTGATCGACTGGGCGTTCCTCAACCGCGAACCGGTGCGCGCGCGGATCGACGCGGCCAGCGCCGATGCGACCGGATCGCTGGCAGCCTTCGACGGAACGGTCCTGAACGCGCTGCAGGAAACCGAGACCGCGCTGTCGAACTATGGCCGCTCGCTCGAACAACGCCGCGCACTGACCCTGGCGGCCGGTGCCGCCGGACGCGCCGCCCGCATCATCCGCGCGCAGAACCGCGAAGGCGTGGCGGATTCGCTCCAGACCCTCGACGCCGAACGCACCCTGGCCGAAACGCAAGCGGCACTGGCCGATCAGGATGCGCTGGTGTCCCGGCGCCAGATCGCACTGTTCCGGGCATTGGGCGGTGGATGGGCCGATGTGCCGATCGCTGCAAAATGATGTGAGAAACGCCAAAGGCAGCGCGCCTTCTCGCATCGTGAGATCAGTTCCGCTTTCCCCCGCTGACAAAGGTCGATCCTCAAATTAAATTTGTATGGCAAATAGACAAATGGAAGCCGTTGGGCGAAACTGCACCGAAACACGGCAAGGGCGCCACCAAGGCGGACCTTCAAGGGAGATGGAATATGGAGACCAGCCGGCGAGAATTCGGTCTGCTGACAGGAGCGGCCGCGCTTTTGGGTGCGACCCCCGCCCTTGCAAAAGAAGCCGCTGGCAAGCCGGCAGGCGACGCATGGTATCAGCAGGTCAAGCGGATCATGCAGATCAACTTTACCGAGCGTGACGCCGATTCCGTCGACCCCGAGGCATGGGCCGACTATCTTGTGTCGGTAAAGGCCCAGTGCACCTTCATCAGCGTCAGCAGCGGCGTCGCGTTCTACCCTACGGCATTGCCCGATTATCCGCGCAGTCGCTGGCTCGATGGGCGCGATGTGCTGGGTGACTGCGTCCGCGCTGCCAAGCGGCGCGGCATCCGCACCCTGGGGCGGTTGAGCCCGGACATCGCCAGGCGCGAACTTGCCGAACGGCAGCCGCAATGGTTTCGCCGGACAAAGGCCGGCGAACTTGTCCGCCCCGGCCAGAGCGGCCGGTTGATTCCGTCTCCCGAATATGCGGCGACCTGCCACTTCACCGGGTATTTTTCGGATTTCGTTCCGAAGATGATCAACGAAGTCATGCAGCGCACCGGCATGGACGGGATGTTCACCAATGGCTGGCCGGGTTCCACCGTCCGGCCCTGCTACTGCACCACGTGCCAGAAGATCGGCGATCCCGAGAGCGAACGCTACCGCGTCGCCTATCAGGAACGCGCCTACGAACTGTGGGATATTTTCAGCAAGACCGTCGCGCGTCGTCACCCGGAGGCGATGTTCACCGGCAATCTCGGCGAATTCGTCACCGGCGGCGAGCTTGACCTCAGCCCGATCATGGCGAAGGCATTCTGGGCCTTCGCCGACAATCAAGGCCGCGCCGACAGTTTTACTCCGGCCTGGGAAGCCAGCCAGCAGACGCGCGTGGCCAAGGCATTCCTGGGATCGCGCCCTGCCGTGATTTCAACGGCCGCCTGGTCCTATACGGGCAACTCCCTGTGGCGCACGGTCGCCGGCAATCCTGACGAAGTCCGCAGCCGGATGTTCCAGACGCTGGCATCCGACGGAGCCATTCACCTCCACTGGCTGGGCTTCCGCCAAGGGTTTACCGAGGATCGTCGTTGGCAGGAAGTCGGCCGCGAAGTGCTGACGTGGCAAGCCGCCAACAATGCGCACTTCATGAACGTCGCCTCCATGGCCGATGTCGGCCTCGTGGTTTCGCCCCGGTCCAACCGCCTCTACAAGACGCCGGCAGGCACGCATGTGATGGACTCGTTCCAGGGTGCCTACCGCCTCTTGAACGAGGGCCGCATCCCGTTCGATCTGGTTATGGACAGCGATCTGTCGGCCGGGAAGATCAGCAATTACTCCGTGCTTATCCTTAGCAACATCGCACTGCTCGACGATCGCCAGATCGCGAACCTGCGTGACTATGTGGCGCGGGGCGGGTCGCTGCTGACCACGTTCGAAACCGGCCTTTACGATGGAAATGCCGCTGCCCGGCCAAATTTTGGCCTGTCCGACCTGTTCGGCATGCGCTCGGCCGGCGGCCGGCGCGGCTTCGGGACCTCGGCAGGAGAGGGCGCTCCCGGCGCGGGATCGATGCAGCGGATCGAGCGCAATCACCCCATTCTGGACAGCTTCCGCAATACGAAATGGATTCAAGGCCCCTCGTGGACCGTGCCTGTCGGAGCGTCCGGGCAATCCATTCTTACCGACATCCCGCAGCACGCCATGTATCCTGTCGAGGCCACATTCTCGCCTTTGGAACGCACCGAAGACCCGACGCTCGTCGTCCGCGAAATTGGCAATTCCAGGCTGGTCCATTTTGCAGGGGACGTCGAGGCGTCCTATTGGCGATCAAGCCCCGCCGATCTTGGCGATCTGTTCCTTGGAGCCGTGCGCTGGTTGATGCGCGGACAATCGCGGGTGCAGGTTGCGGGCAACGGACTGCTCGAAGTCCAGGGCCGCCGCACGGGCGTTGGCTACGCCATCCACATGAACAACTTCAGCAACCCGAACTTCCGTGGAGGCGCGCTTCGCAGCACGATACCCGTGGGCGAACAGTCCGTTACCCTTCAGCTCGCTTCCGCCACTCCAGTTCGCGCCGCCCGCCTGCTGCGCGCAAACACCGACCTGCCATTTGTTCAGAACGGCCGGGAAGTGAAGTTCGTCGTGCCTGGCGTGACCGATTATGAAGTCGCCGCCCTGGTGGTTTGATGGTCAATGGGGCGCACGCAGGCCGGAAGTAGCAGACTTCAGGCAGCAAGCGACTGCCGCTCGGCCAAGGCAGCCGAGTGGCAGACCTTGCAAGAT
This sequence comes from uncultured Novosphingobium sp., assembly GCA_964343385.1. Lineage (GTDB taxonomy): Bacteria > Pseudomonadota > Alphaproteobacteria > Sphingomonadales > Sphingomonadaceae > Novosphingobium. The sequence continues at coordinate 12,964 of CAYFJH010000017.1, forward strand.
CCCTTGACCCCCGGAGATATGGAACATAATAAGAACGAATGAGAGTCGTTCATGCCCTCTGTGATAGTCCCTCTCATGCAGCAGCGCCCTGTTGGGCAAGCGGCGTGGCGGGGCTGGATACCGGGTTGGGTGGAGGCATGGTCTATGGCCGGGTGCATGAAATCTATGCCGCGGAAACCGACGATGCCGGGGCCGCCGCAGGTTTTGCGGCCGCCATGGCGGCAGGGATGGCAGCCACGAAGGGGCCGGTACTGTGGCTGCGGTCAAGGCGCTCCAGCAGCGTGGCGGGCGTAATCCAGGCCAATGGCTGGGCGGAATTGGGCGGCGCACCGGGACAGGCCATCGTGGGCATCGTGCCCGATACCATGGCACTTTTACAAGCTACTGCTGATGGGCTGCGCAACCCGGGCCTTGGCGGCGTGATCGCAGAAGGTTGGGGCCCCATGCGCGAGCTGGGCCTCACCGCCAGCCGCCGGCTTGCCTTGGCCGCAGAAAAGTCCGGCGTGCCGCTGTTCCTGCTGCGGGTCGATGCCGCCCCTGTCCCTAGCGCGGCGCAGACCCGCTGGCAGGTGGCCGCCGCGCCTTCGTGTGCGCTGCCTGGGCGCGCGCCGGGACTACCGACTTTCGACATTACCTTGCTGCGCCAGCGATCCGGCCCTTCCGGATTAAGCTGGCAGGTGGAGTGGGACCGTGACCAACGCAAATTCCGTGAGGCGGCGGTATCTGGCGCTGTGGTTCCCCTTTCTGCCCGCAGACCGACTGCGGATACAGGAGGCGGATTGCCACGTCCGAACCGCCAGGACGCCGCCTGATTCCCCTTTGGCCCTTGTCGGCAAGCTGCGCGGCGCGCTGGTGCTGCGCGCGGTCGATGCCCATGCCCAGCGTCAGGGCCTCACCCCCGGCCTGACCCTGGCCGACGCCCGCGCCCGCCACCCCGACCTCAGGGTCGCCGACATGGACGAGGAGGCCGATCGCCACTGGCTGAAGCAACTGGCCCGGCAGTGCCTCGCATGGTCTCCGCTGGTCTCGATTGCTGCGCCTGACGGGATCACCCTGGATATTGCCGGAGCCGATCACCTGCTGGGCGGCGAAGCGGGCCTAGCGGCTGCGGCCGAGGAAGCCTTCTGCGCCATTGGCATGACCTGCCGGCTGGCCAGAGCCGCCACTGCCGAGGGGGCACAGGCGCTTGCCCGATATTCCCGGCTGCCGATCGAGGATGAATATACTGCCATCCGCGCCCTGCCGGTCGCCGCGCTCGGCCTGCCGGAAGAGGCCGCGCTGGCGCTGCGCCGGGCTGGCCTCAAGACCATCGGGGATGTGGTGACCCGGCCCGCCGCCAGCATCGCCGCCCGCTTCGGGGTCGAGGCGGTAATCGCGCTGCGCCGCCTGACGGGCGATCAACAGACGCCTATCGTGGCACTGTCCCAACCAGTCCCGCTTCATTTTGAGCGCCGCTTTGCAGAACCGGTCGCGCATCAGGCAGCTGTCGCAGGGGCCTTTCTTGAATTGCTCGGAAAAGCCGCTCTGGCGATGGAAGGGCGTGGCATCGGCGGACGACGCTTTGTGCTCACCCTCTTCAGGAGCGATGGCGCGCGCCGCCGGCTCGCCATCGAAACCGGCTTGCCGACCCGCGATCCCGCTCTGCTCCTGCGCCTGTTCGACGAACGGATCGGGGCCCTGGACGATCCACTGGACCCCGGCTTCGGTTATGACAGCATCACCTTGTTCATGCCCCGTACCGAAGCGCTGGAAGCCGGACAGCCCATGCTCGGGGATGGAGAAAAAGGCGAAGCCGAACTGGCCCAACTCATCGACCGGCTCGGTGCCCGGCTGGGGCCGGGAAGCCTGCGGCGACTTGTCCCGAACGACAGCCATATCCCGGAGCAGGCCCAGCTCGCCCTTCCCGCAGCCCAATGCCCCGTACCAGCGCCCTGGCCTGTTCCGCCTCCCGGCGAACCGCCGATGCGCCCCCTGTTCCTGTTCGATCCGCCCCAACCGGTGGAGGTGATCGCCGAAGTGCCTGATGGCCCGCCCCACCGTTTCCGCTGGCGGCGCAGACTGCACGAGGTGCGGCTTTATGAAGGGCCGGAGCGGATCGCGGCTGAATGGTGGCGGCGCAAAGCCGGCGAGGAACCGGGCAAGGGCGGGCTGACCCGCGACTATTACCGGATCGAGGACGTGCGCGGGCGGCGCTACTGGATCTTTCGCCACGGGCTCTACGTGGAAAAGCCCGATCCGCGCCAAGGCCCTAAATGGTATTTGCACGGACTGTTTGCATGACTGCGCCGCCCTTTGCCGAACTGGTCGCGGCCACCAATTACAGCTTCCTGCGCGGTGCCTCGCATCCCGCCGAAATGGTTGCTCGCGCCCACGCATTGGGCATGGCGGGGATCGGCATGGCCGATCGCAATACCGTAGCCGGAGTAGTGCGCGCGCATATGGCGTGGCGGGAAATCGGCGGTGTGCGGAGCGGGTTGCGGCTGGTGGTGGGCGCACGGCTGGTCTTTGCCGATGGCACGGACGATATCATTGCCTATCCCGCCACGCGCCATGGCTGGGGACGGCTGACCCGGCTGCTCACGCTGGGCAATCGCCGCGCGGCAAAGGGCGGTTGCACGCTCGCCCTGCCCGATCTGCTGGAATATGCCGATGACCTGCTGCTGATCGTCACCGGACGCGACCGGGCGGTGCTGGAACGATTGGCCGAAACCCGGCCCGGCGCGGTCTGGCTGGCTGCGACCATGCACCGCGCCGGGGCCGATGCGCGGCGGCTTGCGCAGGCGCAGGCCCTTTCGGCAGCAACGGGCGTGCCGCTCATCGCCACCAACGATGCGCTTTATGCCCGGCCGGACGCGCGGCCCTTGCACGATATCCTCACCTGCATCCGCGAGGGACTTACCATCCAGACGGCGGGCCGAACCTTGCTCGCCCATGCCGAACGACACCTGAAGCCACCTTCCGAAATGGCCCGCCTGTTCCGCGCCTGCCCCGATGCCATCGCCGCCACCGGCGATTTCCTCTCACGCATCGTCTTTACCCTGGATGATCTGCGATACGAATACCCCCACGAGCCGGTGCCAGAGGGCTGGCAGCCGCAGGACTGGCTGGAACACCTCGTGCGCGAAGGCGGCCGCACCCGCTTTCCGGGCGGGCTCCCGGAAAAATACCAGGAAACGCTGGCCGAAGAATTCAGCCTGATCCGCCACCACAACTACGCTTACTATTTCCTCACCGTGCACGACATCGTGCGCCATGCCCGCAGCCTCGATCCCCCGATCCTGTGCCAGGGACGGGGCAGCGCCGCCAACTCCCTGGTCTGCTATTTCCTTGGCATCACCCCCATCGATCCGGTGCGGGAAAAGCTGCTGTTCTCGCGCTTCCTGTCCGAGGAACGCAACGAGCCGCCCGACATCGACGTGGATTTCGAGCATGAACGCCGCGAAGAGATCATGCAGTACATTTACGGCCGCTATCGCCGCGAGCGGGCCGGCATCGCTGCGACAGTAATCCACTATCGGCCGCGCAGCGCACTGCGCGAAGTGGGCAAGGCGCTCGGGCTGACCGAAGACGTGACCGCGCGGCTGGGATCCACCATCTGGGGAAACCGGGGCGATGACGTGCCCAAAAGCCGCATGGCGGAGACCGGGTTCGATATCGCCAATCCGCAGATCGCCCGGCTGAAGGCACTGGTGGACCAGGTGCTCACCTTCCCCCGCCACCTGTCGCAGCACGTTGGCGGCTTCGTGCTGACCGAAGGGCGGCTCGATGAACTGGTGCCGATCCACAATGCCGCGATGCCGGACCGGACCTTCATCGAATGGGACAAGGATGACATCAACGCGCTCGGCCTGATGAAGGTCGATGTCCTGGCACTGGGGATGCTCACCTGCATCCGCAAGAGCTTCGATCTGCTGCGCGCGCAGGGGCTTGGCGATCACGACCTCCAGAACGTGCCGCCCGAAGACCCGGAGGTTTACGACATGCTCCGGCGTGGCGACAGCATCGGCACCTTCCAGGTCGAAAGCCGTGCCCAGATTGCCATGCTGCCACGGATGCAGCCGAAAGAGCTCTACGATCTGGTCATTCAGGTCGCGATCGTCCGCCCTGGCCCGATTCAGGGCGGCATGGTCCATCCTTACTTGCGCCGCCGCAATGGCCAGGAGGCGGTGGTATTCCCCCGTCCCGCATCGCCGCACGATCCCGACGAACTGCGCGACGTGCTGGGCAAGACCCTGGGCGTGCCGCTGTTTCAGGAACAGGCGATGAAGCTGGCTATCGTCGCGGCAGGCTTCACCCCGGCACAAGCAGATGGCCTGCGCCGCGGCATGGCGACTTTCCGCCATCGCGGGATCGTTCACAAATATCAGGAACTGCTGGTCGAGGGCATGACCGCGCGCGGCTATCAGCGTGATTTTGCCGAACGCTGCTTCGAGCAGATCAAGGGCTTTGGCGAATACGGCTTTCCGGAAAGCCACGCCCAGGCTTTCGGCTGGCTGGCCTATGTCTCCTCCTGGCTCAAATGCCGCCATCCGGCCGTGTTCACCTGCGCCCTGCTCAACAGCCAGCCGATGGGCTTCTATGCGCCCGCACAACTGGTCCGCGACGCGCAGGAACACGGCGTGGAGGTGCGTCCTGTCGATGTGAACGCCAGCGCCCGGGATTGCACGCTGGAGCGTGGAGCGGATGGCGCGCTGGCCCTGCGTCTCGGCTTCGCCCGGATCGGCGGGCTGCGCACGGACTGGGCCGGTGCGATCACGCAGGCCCGGACGACAGGCCCTTTCGGATCGGTCGAGGATCTTGCCCGCCGCGCCGCGTTGCCCCCGCTTGCCTTGCGCAAGCTGGCCGATGCCGATGCCTTCGGAACGCTCGCGGCATCGCGCCGCGAAGCCGGATGGGAAGCCCGCCGGACCCCCGCCACCCAATTGCCGCTGTTCGCCTTCGCCGATGCCCCTGAACTCGGGCAGGAGCCCGACGCCTCCCTGCCGCCCATGCCGCTGGCCGAGGAAGTGATCGCCGATTACCAGACGACACGGCTGTCGCTGAAAGCACATTCCATGCAGTTCCTGCGCAGTGCCCTTGCAGCGGAAGGCGTGCTGACCTGCGCCGAAGCAAATGCCGCACCCGATGGCCGGAAGGTGAATGTCGCCGGCGTGGTCCTGATCCGCCAGCGTCCCGGCAAGGGCAATGCAGTGTTCATCACGATCGAGGATGAGACCGGCATTGCCAACGCATTGCTCTGGGCGCGTGACCTCGATAGCCAGCGCCGCGCCGTCATGGCCGCCCGCCTGATGCTGATCGAAGGCGAAATCCAGAAAAGCGCCGAAGGCGTGGTGCATCTGATGGTGAAGCACGTTGCCGATCGAACAGCGATGCTGGATCGGTTGACCGATCGGGACGGCCTGGCCCCGCCGCTATCGCGCGGTGACGAAGTTCGCCATCCTCAACGCTCCCGCACGCATGGGCATCCGCGCGACACACGAATATTGCCGAATTCACGCGATTTCCACTGATCGGCAAACGCACAAAAGACAGCCCGGCACCTTGCGTGCCGGGCTGCAATCTTTGTCAGATCAGAACTTGGTGCTGACCCGCACGCCGTATTCGCGAGGCGCGCCGTAAAGCTCGTTCTTCCCGTTCTGACCGGCGACATAGAACTTGTCGGCCAGATTGGTGCCGTAAAGTTCGATCTTCCAGGCGTCCTTCTCGAGCGCGATGCTGCCCTGGACCAAACCGCGAGCAGCGATCAGGTCGGTCGTCGGCTGGTACGTCACGTAGGCCCACTGCGAACCGATATAGGCATAGGCGATCCGCGGAGTGATCGTGTACCCGGCGCCGGCTTCAAGGCGGTAGGCAGCCGAGATGTTCCACGTCCACTTCGGGCTGTAGAGGTTCGGACCGCCGGTGGTGGTGGTGTAGCCATAGTTGAAGCAGCCGGTGCCAGCCGTTCCGGTGGTGCCTGCGGGCACGCACTGCGGGGTGTTGGTCCCGGCCGGGAACGACCACTTGTTGATGAGCGTGAAGGCGCTCATCGAGCTGTCGACATAGGACAGGCCGCCATCGAGCGAGAGGCCGCCGGCCTTGGCCTGGAAGCTCGCCTCGAAGCCCTTGATCGAAGCGTTGGAGAGGTTGTACACGCCGTTCTGACCCGACAGCGGGTTGATGATGTCCATCTGGAAGTTGTTGTACTTCATGTAGAAGGCGCCGATCTGCGTCCTCAGATGGCGGTCAAACAGGGTCGACTTCCAGCCAGCTTCATAGTCCCACACCGTTTCCGGCGCGAAGCTCCCGCCCGGCGGGTTGATGCCCCCGTTCTTGTATCCGCGCGAAACGAACACGTAGAACAGGTTGTCGGAATCGGGCTTGTAGTTGAGCGCGACCTTGCCGGTCATGCGTCCGTCCTTTTCCGTGCCGGTTTGGGGCGCGATGACCGAGGCACCGACCGGCGGCACGGTGAGCACCTGGCTGAGGGTCGACCCGGCGGCTGCGCGGTAGACCGCGCCCAAGCCGTTCACCTCGAAGCGCGAGTAACGCAGGCCCGCATCGATCGAGAACTGGTCGTTAAACTCATAGGTCGACTGCCCGAACACGCCCACCAGCAGCTTGCTGGTCTGCGGCTGGGGCAGCGTGGTGAAGGCGCCGTTGGTCGCGCTCCAGTTGCGCAGATCAATCTTGTTACGCTGGGCATAGGCACCAAGCACGTACTTGAAGGCCCCGCTATCGGGCGAGATGATGTTGATTTCCTGGCTGTACACCTTCTCGCGCACATTGTTGGCCGCCTGGACCTGGTTCAGCGCGGAGTTGGTCCGGTTGAGCGAGGTCGCGTCGGTTTCGCTGACGGCTGCGATGCGCTTGTTCTGGTAGGCCGTGAGCGAGCGCAGGGTGAGCCCGCCGTCGAATTCGTACTTCATTTCCAGCACCGCGGCAAAGGCGCGCTCGAAATTTGACACGGGCGTGTCATAGCTCACCGTCCATTCGCGGTTGGTGCGACCAGCGACATAGGGGTTGTTGGAAACGGTGGTCGTGATCGGCTGAAAGGCATAGCCGCCGGTGCGGCGCTGGATCGCTTCAAGCTTGAGGTTGGCGGAGAACCCGCCGGACTTGAACAGCGCCTGGATTCGGCCATCGATCTCGGCGAGGCGCTCGGGCTGGTTTGCCGCCGGGCCAATGTCGGTGAACCAGGCGTCGTGTTCGTTATACAGGCCCGACGCACGGACCGCGAGCGTTTCGCCGACCGGCAGGTTGAGCGCGCCGTTAATGCCGATGTTGTCGAAGTTGCCATAGTTGGCGGCCGCATAGCCGCCCACCTTGCCGAGCTCCGGTCGCTTGGTGGTGAGATAGATCGCGCCGCCGGTGGAATTTGCGCCCGAGAGGGTGCCCTGCGGTCCGCGCAGCACTTCGGCCCCGGCCATGTCGTAAAACTGGCCGTTGGATACGATCGGCGGCTGGAACACACCGTCGATATAGGTCGCAACCCCGTTGGTCACCTGCGGCGAGCCCGAGGCGAGCCCGATGCCGCGAATGTTGAAGGAATCGGTGACCCCCGAACGCGAAATGGTCAGGCCCGGTGCCGCCGTCTGCAGGTCGAGCGCGCGCATGACGCGCTTTTCGGCAAGGGTGTCGCCCGACATTGCGGTTACGGCAATGTTGACGTTCTGGACGCTTTCATTGCGGCGCTGGGCCGTCACGACGATGTCCGAAGCAGTAGCAGCAGCGTCGGCCGCCTGCGCCCAGGCCGGGCCGGCAGCGAGCATGGTTCCGGCCAGCAAGGCGGACGCAAAAAGGCGGTTAGCCAGGGTGTTTGTCAATATACCTCTCCCGTCGCGGCAAATGCGATTGCCGTCTGTATGCTATGTTATATAACTTGCCAGGGAAGGCAACAGGTCACATGTGCCGGACCGCAAACGGTCACGATGTGTGGCTGCCTCGCCACATATCATCAGGAGAGTACTGTCAGCCGAGGGTCAGGATCAACGCAGGTTGGTATAATTCCCAAATTGGATGGGTTAACGGCTTGGTAAGGCCCTCGCGGTTAGGCTGATCATTGGGCGAGAAATAACAGGTTTCTCGGGAGATCGCTGGATGCCCATGAAAAACAAGACGCATCGGGAGATGGCCATAATCGGCGCATGGCTGGCCAGCGCGATGCTTGCGCTGTTGGCGTCGGCCGTGCTGCTGGTTCGCCCGCTGCTGGATCCGGGCGTTCCCGATCCCTCCCATGACCTCGTGATCGGCCTGAACCTGTTTGCCCTCACCCTGGTGCTGACGCTCACGTTCTACGGCATGCGCCATATTCGCACCCGCGACGCCTTGTTCGACGAGGCGTACGAGGCGCGGACCAAGACCGACGAACTGTTCGCGATGACAGACATGCTGCAAAGCGCCGAGGGCTACGAAGACGCCACCGCCGTGCTGATGGCCACGTCGCTGCGGTTGCTGCCGGAATATGGCGCCGCGCTCTATATCTTCAACAACTCGCGCGACCGGCTCGACCTGTCGGGCAGCTGGAACATGCCGGACGGGTTCGTTCCCGCCGAAACGCTGGCGCCGGCCAATTGCTGGGCGATGAAGCGCGGCAAATTCCATATCAACGATCCGCAGAGCGGCACGCTATGCTGTGTGCATCACGGCGGCAACCTGTCGACCATCGAGATCCCCATGATGGCCCGCGGCGCGGTCTACGGGCTGCTCATCCTCGCTCTTGAGAAAGCCAAGGCATTCGAACAACTGCGCGGTATGCAGCGGTTGGGCCGGGCGCTGGCCGATTCCATGTCGCTTGCCCTCTCCAACATCGCCCTGCGCGAAAAGCTGCGCACCCAGTCGCTGCGCGATCCGCTGACCGGGCTCTACAATCGCCGCTACATGGAAGACGCGCTTGAACGCTATATCAACCTTGCCGAACGGAACGGCGCACCGACGGCCGTGATCATGATCGATCTCGACCATTTCAAGGCGCTCAACGATCGGCTCGGTCACGCCAAGGGCGATGCGGTTCTGCGCGACGTGGCGGGCCAGCTGGTCGGTGCCCTGCGCCCGTCGGATGTGGTCTGCCGCTATGGCGGCGAGGAACTGCTGGTGATCCTGCCGAACTGTTCGCTCGAGGATGCGCGGCTTCGCGCCGATGCGCTGCGGGCCCGCGTCGAGAGTTTGTCCGAGGCCCATGAGACGCCAATCTCAGCCTCGTTCGGGGTCGCCTCGATCCCCGAGACGTCGACCACGATGGCCGACATCATGCCGATGGCCGACGCCGCGCTCTATGCCGCCAAACAACAGGGCCGCAACCGCGTGGTCTGCGCCGAGCGCCGCGCCGGACGCGAGGAATTCCAACCGCGCCTGGCGGCTACGGGCCAATAGCAACGCTTGGTGTTTGAGCGCCGGACACAGCATAAACCGCTGGAATTGCGGTGATGGTGTGGACGGCGCTCTGTTGAGATTTTGAGAGTTCCGGGGACACAATACTTAATTCGCACGTCTGGCCCTAATCAGTATTGTGTCCCCGGAACTCATCAGCGCACTCCCGGTTGCAACGCCTGCAACAGAGCGTTGACCGAGGGGGCCGCCGATCCATCGCCGGTCAGGGCGACTGCGACGAAGGCTCGGTCAGCGGGTGAATAGACAACAAGCGCACTCACGCCCGGGGTTCCGCCAGCGTGGCCGATCCACACCATGCGTTCGTCGCGGTCAGGAACGTCGAACACCATTGCGCCGAGCCCGTAGAAGGTACCCGGGTCGAACATGGGATATAGCGTAGCGGTCATCGCCGCCGCCAGCGGCCGTCCAACCAGCCGCCCGTCCAGCACTGCCGCCCAGAACCGGATCATGTCGCCGGCGCTGCCAACAATGGGTCCGGCCGCGCCGGCCCAACTCGGGTCGATCGACGTTTCTCTTGCCGAAACGAGCGGCGCCACCCCGGCGGCACCGCTGCCCGGCGGCAGCGCGCGCAGGGACTTCAGTCCCAGTGGCGCGATAATCCGCGCGGTGATCGCCTGATCGATCGGCCTGCGGTCGACGATCCGAACGATTTCGCCCAGCAGGTCGTAGCCGGTATTGGAATAGCGCCAGTTCGCTCCGGGGCAGAACATCGCGCCATGCCGCCGGGCAATCGCCAGCGTCTCGGCCGGGCCGCGATAGCGCGGATCGGCGCGGGCCTTCCTGTCCTCATTGGCGCTGAACAGCCCGGCGGTATGCGACAGCAGGTCGCGCACCGTCGCGACATCGCCATTGGGCACGTCGTTCACCCAGCGCGACACCGGATCGTCGAGCGATAGCTTGCCCTCCTCAGCGAGTTGGAGAACAATGACGGCGGTGAAGCTCTTGCCAGCGCTCGCCCAGAACAGCGGGGCGCTGTCGCCGCCGGTCCATAGACCCGTGCTCGCGACGCCCACGGCGGCAGTCAGCGCGGGCGCGTCGGTCTTCGCCCGGATCATCGCCAGCGCTGCGTCAAGGCGCGCCGCCGTTGCCGGATCCAGCGCCGCCTCGGGCACAGCTTCCGGGTGCGCGACGACGACTCCGGCATGGAGCGGCCGGCCGGCATATGGCTGGCGCAGCGCGCAATGCACCGGCTTGTAATCGGCCGCGTGCGCGGCGGTCGCCGCCAGCAGCAAGGGCACCAGCACGCCGAGTTCCGGGGACACAATACTAATTACCTTTCGGTTTCGGCGCGCGCCGCTGGGGAGTCAGCTTGCGGGCCAGAATTACGGCGACACTTTAACTGAACCCCCAAATCCGCACCGACACACCCTCACCCCAACTCAAGCGCCACTTTCCCCGCATCGATGATCGCTCCGAACGCCGCGCTCACCGTTCGGCGGTCGATCAGGTCCACCTTCCACGGCAGGGCGCTTTCATCAAAGGCTTCGGCCAGTTCCGCCAGCAGCCCAAGCCCCAGCGGCCCATCGCCTTCCAGCACAAGGTCAAGGTCGGACCACGGCTTGGGCGTGCCGCCGGCGCGGCTGCCGAATACGCTCACCCGGATGCCTTGCGGCAGGCGCGCGGCGAGGATCGCGCGCACTTCGGCCAGTTCCTCCGCGCCAAGTGCAAGGGCCGCGCTCACGCCCCGGCGCGGCTTTCCAGACGCGCCAGCAAGGCGCGGGCTTCGATCAGGAACGCTGGGATGGCCGAGGCCACCTGCACCGCTTTCGCCTCGTCATAGGTGTGCGAGGTGATATTGCGCATTTCGCGCCAGGTCCGCCACGTGGTCCAGTCCCCCGCCAGCAGCCCTTGTTCGCCGGCCGTGCGGATCAGCGTGGGGAAGGACATCCGGTCCACCTCCTCCGGGTTGGCCGCCGCCTCCTCCAGCGCCCGGCGCAGCAACTTGTGCGCAAGGTCATAGGTAAACTCGAACCGCTGGATCAGCCCATCGCGGATTTGCGCGTCGGCCGTATCCGTCTCATAGCGGGCCAACCCCTCGCCCAGGCGGTCGATGGCTTTGGCAAGGGGGGCGAAGTCCAGCTGCATCGCCCGGTCATGCCACCGATGGGCGAACGGGTGCAAGTCCCGTGCTCGGGCAGACCGCCTGCGTCAGCAAGGCCAACGCAAAAGGCCCGCCTCCATCGGAAGCGGGCCGCTTGCAGCAATTGTCACTGAATTCAGGCGGCTTCCATCTGATCGCCGCTGTCGCGCAGCACATAGCCGCGGCCCCAGACGGTTTCGATGTAGTTCTCGCCGCCGCAGGCGTGGGCCAGCTTCTTGCGCAGCTTGCAGATGAACACGTCGATGATCTTGAGTTCCGGTTCGTCCATCCCGCCATAAAGGTGGTTGAGGAACATTTCCTTGGTCAGCGTGGTGCCCTTGCGCAGCGAAAGCAGCTCAAGCATCGCGTATTCCTTGCCGGTCAGGTGGACCCGCGCCTGATCGACTTCGACCGTCTTGGCATCGAGGTTGACCGCCAGCTTGCCGGTGCGGATAACCGACTGCGAATGGCCCTTGGACCGGCGGACGACCGCGTGGATGCGGGCGATCAGTTCTTCGCGGTGGAACGGCTTGGTCACATAATCGTCCGCGCCGAAGCCGAACGAGCGGACCTTGGAGTCCATTTCCGCGATCCCCGAAAGGATCAGCACCGGGGTCTGCACCTTGGCGACCCGCAGCTTCTTGAGAACGTCGTACCCGTGCATGTCGGGCAGGTTCAGGTCGAGCAGGATGATGTCGTAATCATACAGCTTGCCGAGATCGAGGCCTTCTTCGCCAAGGTCGGTCGAATAGACATTAAAGCCTTCGGTCGTGAGCATCAGCTCGATTGCACGGGCCGTGGTCGGCTCGTCCTCGATCAACAGCACTCGCATGGGTGGTCCCCCTTATGCCCCTGCACGGTCATGCCGCCCTGGTCGGCAGCCATCCCGTCAATTAACCATAGGAGCTATGAAAGAGAAAGGTTAATTTACTGTAAAGGACGGAAATCCTTCGATACAGGATTTCACCCTGCACCAGATCGGTTTGCGGCCCCACCCAAATGGCCTGTAAATGGATTGCAGGTGCGTTGCAGTGCCGTTGCAAATCGCCTTCAACGCGGCGGCATCACAAAGGGCGAAAGCGGGTGAAACCCGGCGGAATTCCGGGCAAATCCAGCCACTCCGTCGCGCACCAGCGACCACCGCACCGGCGTCCCGAGCGGAATATAGACATTGGCCGAAGTCAGCTCCGCCTCCGCCTCCGCCAGCAATGCCGCCCTTGCCGCAGGGTCATCCGAGGCCCGCGCCTCGGCTAGCCGGGCATCCGCCGCCGCGCTACACAGCCCCCGCCGCGCGGCGCAGCCAAGCTGGCCCAGATACCACTCCGGCCGGGAATAACGCGCCGTCAGATCAAGCACTTGCAGGTCTGTTCCGCTGGCACCCGCACGCTCCAGCCCGACCCCGATGGCCTCGAAATCAGCCTGCAACGCGGCCAGCAACCGATCCGCCCCCGGCCCCTCCGGCAGGGCAATCCGCAAGGGCGCAATGGCCCCGTGCCGCGCCCTCCACCGCCCGATCCGCGCCGCCCCCTCGGCCCGCCGCTGCAGCAGCGTCAGACCCGTCCACCGCTCTCCGATAGTGCCCGCCGGTGCTTCTGGATCGGCCCCGACGAGCCGCGTCGTCGGGGTCCAGCCGCCCGGCGCAAGCTCGGCCGCCAAGCCCTCGCGGCCGATCGCCATGCCCAGCGCCTCGCGCATTTCCGCGGATTCCAGCGGCCCGGACGACCTGACGACGACCAGCCCGAACAGGCCCGGCACGGGATCATAGCGCAGCACCCGGCGCGACAGGCCCGCCACCGCATCGGCTAGCGGCCAGGTGTCGAAATGCCCGCCCAGCACCACGTCGACCTCGCGCTCGGCAAAGCGCCGCGCCGCCGTATGCGCCGGCACCGCGTGAAGCCGCAGGCTGCGGGCCTGGCTGGCCCAGTCAGGCGGCTGCGGCAGGCCCAGCCGTTCGGGCGCAATCGGGTTCAGCAGCGCCCGCGGGCCTTCGCGTTTCAGCACCATCGGGCCCCCGCCCTTCCCTTTGTGAAACAGGCCGAGTTCGGGCTGGGCGAGCAGCTGGAGCAGGTCCGGGACTGCATGCGAAAGGCGGATTTCGATGACCCGTCCGGTCATCGTCCGGATCTCGCCAATAGGCGAAATATCCCGACCGAGCGGGGTCTGCGCTATGCCGGCCAGCGCCTGGCGCAGCGCGCTGCGGGCGCTGTCGCCGGTGATCGGGGTGCCGCCGGGCCAGGTGCCGTCGCGCAGGCGGAAGATGTAGCTGAGGCCGTCGTCGGTGACGATCCAACGGTCGGCCAGCGCGGGGATGACGCGGCCTTGCTGGTCCAGCGCGACCAGCCCTTCGGCGGTTGCGGCACGGACCAGCTGCCCCGCATCCGACAGGCGCACGCCGGTTTCAAACGGGGCGTTTTCGCTCCCGACCACGTCGATGCCGACCCCCGGCGCGGTCTCGCCGCCGCAAGCGACCAAGCCAAGAACGGCACAGAACGCCAATACCGGACGCAAGGGACGCAAGGAAAAGCGCATGACAGAGGGGTAAGGCGCACGCCGGCCCGCTGCAAGGGCCCTGCGCGCCGGAAGGATCAGAGAATTTTGCGCGGCGCAGCCGGCGGCGACGGAGTCACCCAACGCCGGTTGACGATCATCGCTTCGGGCAGGGCCTGGCCCGAGGGCGCGCGCACCATCAGCGGGTCTATTTCTTCGCGGAAAGCAACGCCGAAGCGATTATCCTGAACCCATGCGACCGAGCCTTCGACCCAGCCGGCATTGCGCAGGTTGATCCACACGACCGTACCGCGTGCAACCTTGAGCTGCCCTTCACCCATCATCCCGCCGGATGACAGGTTGCGCACCTTGACGCGATGTTCCGCATCCTGGCCATCAAGCTTGAGTTCGGCGAGGATGAAAAGGCTAGCGCGCGGGATATGCCGGTTGTTGTAATCGCCCATGGTTCCAAAGCGTCCAATGCACCGCGCCCACCGAACCGGATTTCGCGGCAGACTACCCCGGCTTGGTAAACGCAGGTTAGCAAACAACCCGTTAACATTTGCGCCGGCGGACCTGCAAGAACGCTCAATCGTCGCGCGAAATCTTTTCCCGCCGTTCGTGCGCCTGCTGCGCTTCGACGGTCATCGTGGCGATCGGCCGGGCGACAAGCCGGCCAAGGCCGATCGGTTCGCCGGTGACTTCGCAATAGCCGTATTCGCCCTCTTCGATGCGGCGCAGGGCCGAATCGATCTTGGAGATCAGCTTGCGCTGGCGGTCCCGCGTGCGCAGCTCGATGCCCCAGTCGGTCTCGCTCGACGCGCGATCGTTGAGGTCAGGCTCGCGGATCGGGCCGTCCTGCAACTGCTGGAGGGTATCGGCGGAAGCGTCGTGGATGGCCTTTTTCCATGCCATCAGCAGGCGGCGGAAATAATCCTGCTGCTGCTCGGACATATAGGGCTCGTCCTCGCGGGGAGCGTAGTCCCCCGTGATCGAACGTTTCGCTTTTACGAGAATGTCGATGTCGTCAGCTAGCGACGTGGCCATGGGAATTACTTGCGCCTCCACTACTAGAAGCCGCGTGCGTCCTGCCGCCCCGGATAATCCGTGAGCCGCCCGACAGCCGGGTTGCCGCGCCTATAGTTGCCCAAAAGGGCAGGCACAAGTGCAATGATTGGGGGGAACAGCCAAGGCCGCGACGAACCGAGCCGGTACCTCAAGCCGGATCGCAAGAAATCGGCGCAACGCGTTAACCATTTGTTGACCACGATCCTTCAGCTTCACCTCATCAGGCCGGCAAATGGGGCTGGGCACAGGGGGTAAAGACCATGACTGCAAACTGGATCAATCCGGCCCAACGCGCGCCGGCCGACGAAGCCGCCACCGACCTTCTGGTCGCCAGCTGCCTTGCCGCTGCCGCCGCCGGCGATGTCAGCGCCTATTTCGACCTTGGCGTCGCCTTTTCGACCGGCAGCCACGGCGCACCGTGCGACCTGATCGAAGCCCATAAGTGGTTCAACCTGGCCGCCGTCGGCGGATACGAGGATGCCGCGCAGTGCCGCTGCGACGTGTCGGAGGAAATGACCGCCCGCGAGATCGCCGAAGCCCAGCGCCGGGCGCGCGAATGGCTGGCCTCGGGAATGCGCCGCGCCGCCTGAACCGGCCGGCTTCACCCCTTGCGAAAAGGGGTGTGCTGGCCCAGCGACAGTTGCTCGGCCGCGATGCCGGCGCGCTCCTGTCCGAGGAAATCGGCCACAGCGCTGCGGAAACCCGGATTGGCGATGAAATGCGCCGACCAGGTCTGCACCGGCTCATAGCCCCGCGCGAGCTTGTGCGCGCCTTGCGCCCCAGCCTCGACCCGGGCCAGCCCGCGCCCGATCGCGGCGTCGATCGCCTGATAATAGCACAGTTCAAAGTGCAGGAACGGCTTGTCCACCACGGCACCCCAATAACGCCCATAGAGCGCGTCCCCGCCGATGAAATTGAGCGCCCCGGCGATGGCCTCGCCCCCGGCATAGGCCATGACCAACAGGATGCGGTCCGCCATGCGTTCCCCCAGCAGGGTAAACGCCTCGCGCGTCAGGTAGGGCCGGCCCCATTTGCGGCTGCCGGTGTCCTGGTAGAATTGCCAGAATGCGTCCCAGTGGCTTTCGTCGAGATCGGCCCCGGTGATGTGGCGGATGTCGACTCCGGCCTGCGCCGCCGCGCGCTCCTTGCGCAGGTTCTTGCGCCGCGATGACGACAGCCCGCCGAGAAATTCATCAAAGGTGGTGTAGCCACGGTTTTCCCAGTGAAATTGCAGGTCCGAGCGCGGCAGCCAGCCGGCGGCGGTGAACTGTTCGAGCTGGTCCGGGGTGATGAAAGTCGCATGGGCCGAGGACAGTTCGTTCTGGCGGCAGACCGTTTCTGCCGCGCGCAACAAGGGAAGCGCGAGCGCGGGATCGCGGGTGAGAATGCGCGGGCCGGTTGCGGGGGTGAACGGCGCGGCGATCTGGAGCTTGGGATAGTAATCGCCCCCGGCGCGCTGCCACGCATCGGCCCAGCTGTGATCGAAGACGTATTCGCCCTGGCTGTGGGCCTTAAGATAGGCGGGCAGCGCTGCGGCCAGGGTGCCGTCGGCGCGGCGGATGACCAGCGGTGCCGGGGTCCAGCCGCTGCGTCCGCCGACGCTGCCCGAATCCTCGAGCGCGCTGAGGAAAGCGTGGCTTATGAAGGGGTTGCTGCCATCCGTCAGCGCATCCCACTCGCCGGCAGGCAGGGCCGAAACGCTGGTCCCGAGACTGACCGTGGCGGGTTCTCCGGTCATGCCCGGACCTGCGGAACTCCTGCGCCTTCGACCGTGGGCGCATCGGCAAAGTGGTGGGCGCGGGCGAGGTGTTCGGCGTTGCGAACGGTCCAGGTGACGATCGGAAGGCCACGGCGGCGCTGGGCGGCCGGGAAGCGCCCAGGCAGGTCGCGGATGTCGTAGGCGAGGAAATCCGGGCGGGCGTGCCACAGTGCCAGACGGCGGCGCAGGCGGCCCGGCAGCGCCTTGTCGCGCTCCTCGGTGACGACCAGTCCGCGCACGGTGTGGGGCGAGTTCAACGCAAACCAGCGGCTGACGCGGGGATCGAAGCTCATCACCGCGTGGGGGCCCTGGTAGCCTTCCAGAACGCGGCGCACCGCGAGGCACAGTGCGCCAATCCGCACGTCGCGGCGCGACTTGACCTCGATGATGAGCGGGACGCGGCCTGCGACCTGGTCGAGCACCTGGCGCAGGGTGGGAATGGTATCGGTGCTGCCGGACAGGGCAGTTGCGGCAAGCTGTGCGGTGCTGCGGTCGGCGATCGGGCCGGTTTCGGCGGTCAGCCGGTCAAGCTCCCAGTCATGGAAGACCACGGCCTGCCCGTCGCTCGACTTGTGGACGTCGCATTCGATGCCAAGCCCGCGTTCCATCGCCCCCGCGATGGCCGAGGGCGAATTTTCCGGCACGCCGGGGCCGTGGAGCCCCCGGTGGGCAAAGGTCACGCCGCGCAGCCAGCCGACCCGTTCGGCCGGCGGGGCGGGGGCCAGCCAGCGATCAAGCAGTCCTGACAGCAACAATGGCATCCACCTCCACCGCGGCACCGAGCGGCAGGACCGGCACGCCGACCGCGCTGCGGGCATGCTTGCCGGCCTCTCCGAAAGCCGCGACCATCAGTTCCGACGCGCCGTTGGCGACCTTGGGCTGATCGGTGAAGGTGGCGGCGGAATTGACGAATGCGCCGAGTTTGACCACCCGTTCGACGCGGTCGAGCGAGCCGAGCGCGGCCTTGAGCTGGGCGAGGATCATCAGACCGCAGGCCTGGGCCGCGGCGGTGCCGTCTTCAAGGGAAACGTCCTCGCCCAGCCGGCCGGTGACGAGCTTGCCGCCAACGAAGGGCAACTGGCCGGAGACATGGGCGAGGCCGCCGGCGATCACCACCGGGACATAGGCCGCGACAGGCGCGGCCGCCGCGGGCAGCTCGAGGCCAAGCTCGGCCAGCCGCTGCTCGATTGCGGAATCACTCATCGTCTTCTCCATTTATCCGGGCCAGCAGCCACGGCAGGGCGGTGTCCCAATCGTCGATCCGCGCGTGGGCGTGGCCGGCGGCGTGGGCGCAGTTTATATGCGGCGCAAGCAGCGGTTCGCCGCAAAGATGCAGGCGGTGAACCTCGGGCGCAAGTTTCGCGACCGAGCCGTGGTGGACGGCAATATCGTCAATGAACACGGCGCGCGACGGGCGGTATTCAGCGATGATCCGGCCCAGCGCCGGGCCTTTTGGACCCTGGTTGGTATAGACCCTCAGGTCGAGCCCGTGGCCCAGCAGCTGGGCGGTGCGGGACTGCTGGTGGCCATCGGTGAGGTTGGTGAGGACCACCACGTCGGCATCTTGCGTCAGCCGGTTCATCGCCGCGATCGCGCCGGGGATGGGGCTTTGGCGGGCCATTTCGTAGGTGAAAAACTGGTCGAGCAATTGCCACATCCGTTCGGGCGGAACCAGCTCGCCGCTTTGCGCATCACGCATCGAGCGGGTGAAATCATTCCCGGACATGGAAAAGGCAATTCCGTGACACTCGGCCAGCCAGCCGCTCCACGGCGTGACCATGTGGAGCAGGACCTCGTCGCAGTCGGTGATGACCAGCGGACGGTTCATCGGGCCAGCGCGCCGGCAGCGGCGATCAATGCGCCGGGCTTTACCCCCAGCGCATCGGCCGCGCCGATCAGATCGGGTTCGTGGGCGGCGAGGAAATCGAGCACGGCACCGAGCACCGCCGGATCACCGAGCCCTGCGCGCAGGGCCTCGGGCGTGAGACCGGTGAGCGAGAGCAGGCGTTCGGCCCGGCTTTCGCTTTCGAGCAGCCAGCCGAGCGCGCCAAGCGCGAGGGCCTGCGGATCAGCGGGGGATGACGGTTCGCGAAGAATTGTCAGCAACCTTCATAAGGCATACGGGGGACGCTCAAGCGCATTCTTGGTGCAGGACGCAAGTGGCAAAGAGAATCCTTGTTGTCGAGGACAACGATCTCAACCGGAAGCTGTTCTGCGACGTCCTGAAGAGCCAGGGCTTTGCGGTCGAGGGCGTGGCGGACGGGCACGTGGTCATCGCGCGGGCGCATGAATTCGTGCCGAGCCTGATCATCATGGACATCCAGCTGGCAGAGGTTTCCGGCGTCGAACTGATCGAGCGGGCCAAGGCCGATACCCTGTTGCGGCATATCCCCGTGCTGGCGGTGACCGCCTATGCCGGGAAAGGCGATGAAGAACGGATTCGCGACGCCGGAGCGGAGGGTTACCTTGCCAAGCCGGTGTCGATCGGGCCGTTCCTGGCGGCCGTCCGGGCGCTGCTGGAAAAGGCGCCAGCTTGACTTTTGCGCGCCGCCGCCGCTTTTGCGCCCCATTCGCCGGCCATCGGCCGCAAACACGCATACACGGAGCCTGAACCATGGACCGCGCCGCCACTGCCGACCGGATCGCCGCGCTGATCGCGCCTTTCAACAAGAAGGGCATCGCGATCACCGATGGCGCAACTTTTGCCGGGGACCTCGAATTCGACAGCCTGACGGTGATGGATTTCGTCGCGGCGATCGAGGATGAGTTCGATATCATCATCAGCATGAACCAGCAGGCCGAGATCGAGACCTATGGCCAGCTGGTCGATCTGGTCGTGAAGTCGAAGGGCTGACGCGGAAAATGAGCGATCTTTTCAGCAAGTTCGACCCCCTGATCCAGCAGCGCGAGGCGCTGCTTTCGACCGGCGTGACCGACCCGTTCAGCCTGGTGATGGAGCGCGTCGTCTCGCCCACGGTGGCGGTCTGCAACGGGCGCGAAACGATCCTGCTCGGCACCTACAACTACATGGGGATGACTTTCGACCCCGATGTGATCGCGGCGGGCATCCAGGCGCTGGAAGATTTCGGTTCCGGCACCACCGGAAGCCGCGTGCTCAACGGGACCTATGCCGGGCACCGGGCCTGCGAGGAGGCGCTGAAGGAATTCTATGGCATGGACCATGCTATGGTGTTCTCCACCGGGTATCAGGCGAACCTGGGGATCATCAGCACGATCGCGGGCAAGGGCGATTACATCGTGCTCGATATCGACAGCCATGCTTCCATCTGGGACGGGTGCAAGATGGGCGACGCCGAAGTGGTGCCCTTCAAGCACAACGACATCGAGGCGATGGAAAAGCGCCTGAAGCGCATCCCGGAAGGCGCGGGAAAGCTGGTCGTGCTCGAAGGCGTCTATTCGATGATGGGCGACATCGCGCCGCTCAAGGAAATGATCGCCGTGGCCAAGGCGAACGGCGCGATGGTGCTGGTCGACGAAGCCCATTCGATGGGCTTCATCGGGCCGAACGGGCGCGGCGTGGCCGAGGATCAGGGGTGCCTCGAGGACGTCGATTTCGTGATCGGGACCTTTTCGAAGTCAGTCGGCACGGTTGGCGGCTTCTGCGTTTCCAACCATCCCAAGTTCGAGATCATGCGGCTGGTGTGCCGGCCCTATGTGTTCACCGCGAGCCTGCCGCCGAGCGTGGTGGCGACCGCGGCGACCTCGATCCGCAAGCTGATGCACGGCGAGGCCAAGCGCGCCCACCTGTGGGAGAACAGCCGGACCCTGCACAAGGGGCTCAAGGACCTTGGTTTCACGCTGGGCACCGAGGTTCCACAGAGCGCGATCATCGCGGTGATCATGCCCGATCTGGAGCGCGGCGCGGCGATGTGGGAAGCGCTGCTGCACGAGGGGCTTTACGTGAACCTTGCGCGCCCGCCCGCAACGCCTGCGGGGATGACGCTGCTGCGCTGTTCGCTGTGCGCGGAACATACGGCGGAGCAGGTACAGACGATCATCGGCCGGTTCGAGCGCGCCGGCCGGACCGCCGGGATCCTCTGAGGCGATGATCGGGCGGCTCGGCGGCAGGCTGCTCTGGGGCTTGCTCGTCGCGCTGTTCCTGCTGGGCGCGATACAGGTCGCGGCCAACCGGATCGAGCCGGCCAACGAGGGGTTAAGCGACGCGCCCTGCCCCCCGCCGGAATCGCGCATTCGCCATGTCGCAAGGGTCGCGCTCCTGACGCTGGCCGGGCGGCCAGTGCTGCTGCGCGACTGGGCGGACCTGTGCGTCTATCAGGAGGAGAACGCCCGGATCGCGGCCATGGGTGCCTGGCCGGAGACGGTGTTCATCGGCGATTCGATCACGCAATACTGGGGGTTCAACGAAAAACAGCTGTTCGGCCCCGCCGCGCTCAACCGGGGCGTGGCCGGGCAGAATTCCGCGCAGGCGCTGGTGCGGTTCATGCCCGACGCATTGGCGCTGCGTCCGAAAATCGTCCACCTGCTGGTGGGGGTGAACGACGTGACCGGCAAGCGCGGACCGCTGCGCCCCGAGGATTATCGCAACAACATCCGCGCGATGGTGACCCTGGCGCAGGCGCAGGGGGCAACCGTGATCCTGGGCCTGGTTCCGCCCGCCAACGGCGACGGGGCCGACGACCGCGCGCGGACCGTGCCCAAGATCAGGGCGGTGAACGCCTGGCTGGCGCAGTTCGCGCGGGAAAAGGGGCTGGTGCTGGCCGACTACTGGGCACCGCTGGCCGCGCCCGACGGATCGCTGCGCAGCGAATATGCCGAGGATAACCTCCATCCCAATGCCGCCGGGTTCGCACGGATGACACCGGTGGCGATGGATGCGCTGGCGCGGGCGCAGGGGGTGCAACGGGCGCGGTAGGGCCGCGTCTGGACGCTCTGGATTGCTTCGCTACGCTCGCAATGACGAAGTGAGGGTGCGGTGGGTGTGGGGAATTCAAGCAGGCTGCTGGAGCGTGGCCTGTTCGCATTTGGCGTTGGTCTTGCCGGGACTGCCGGAGAGCATCGTGACGGCGATGAAGCCGCCGATGACGAGGATGACGAAGGCGGCGGTGACGAGGCCGAGGTATTTGTCGATGAAGCGTTTGATCGGCGCTCCGAACAGGCGGAAGAGCACGCCGACGATCATGAAGCTGATCGAACGGCTGACCACGCTGGCGACGATAAAGGGGACCAGCGGCATGGCGATGAAGCCGGCGGTGATGGTCAGGAGCTTGAACGGGATGGGGGTGGCGCCCTTGATCATGATGATTTCGGGGCCGTATTCGCGCAGGTAGCAGGCGGCCTTGGGGAAACTGTCGGTGAGGCCGAGTGCGCCAAGGAGCTGGGTGCCGACGCTGTCGTAGAGGCCATAGCCGATGGCGTAGCCGAGCATTCCGCCGACGACCGAGGCGATGGTGGCGACGGCCGCGTAGCGCAGGGCCTTGTTCGGGTGGGCGAGGCACATCAGCCCGAGCAGGGGGTGCGGCGGGATGGGAAAGAAGCTGGCTTCCATGAAGGCGAACAGCGCGAGCCAACCGGCCGCGTGGCGATGGCCCGCCTTGGCCAGGGTCCAGTCGTAGAGGCGGCGGAGCATCGGAATTCCTTCGGCAGTCGCGCGCCCTCCATAAAGAGCGGTCGCTTAACCGGCAAGCGACTGGGAAAATAACCAGATAGGTTCTTTGCGCTTGACATTGTCACGCTGTTTCGGTACATAAAGGGAACATCGCGATGAACCGAGTCGCTCCCCAGCCTCTGCAGGGCGGGGCGCGCCCGGTTCCTCTGACGCCCCTCGCGACAGGATCGGACTTTCCCAGCATGAGCAACCAACCGGACGGCGCAGCGCCGCGCCGGCGCCGTTTTGGCGCCCCCAAGAATTGGCGGGAGCAGTTTCTGGCCTGCCTGGCCGAGACTTCGAACGTGACCGCTTCGGCCGAATGCGCCGATATTTCCCTGAGCTGGGTCTACAAGACCAAGCGCGAAGACCGCGCCTTTGGCGAGCATTGGCTGGAGGCGCTCTGCGAAGGCTATGACCACCTTGAAATGGAACTGCTGTGCCGCCTGCGCCACGGCGATGCGCCGGGCATTCCCGCGGTGAAATACGACAACGCCACGGCGCTCCGGCTGTTGCTGGCGCACCGTGACACCCGTGCCCGCCAGATGGCGCGGCGGGACAATGTCACCACCGAGGAGGTCCGTGCCTCGCTCGACCGGAAGCTGGCGCTGCTGCGCGAGCAGGTCCTGGCCCAAAGCGCCGAGGATCGGCGCGTTCACGAGGAAGCCCAAAGCGCCGAGGAACGGCGCGTTCATGAGGCCGGCGAAGAAGCGGCTGGCGGGCACCGTGCCGGGTGATGGCACTGGTTCCGGTGGCAACACCGATGCCGGGACCCTGGATGTGCTGCAGCAGGCCGGTGAGACGGTTCGCGATAAATGGCTGGCGGGGCTGAGCGAGAAGGAATTGCAGGAATGGCGCTGGCATTGGCCGGTCTGGGCAAGGTCGGCGCAATTGGCACCATCGGGCGACTGGCGGCTGTGGCTGATTTTGGCCGGACGCGGGTTTGGCAAGACCCGCGCCGGGGCCGAATGGGTCCGCGAGATCGCCGAGACCGACCCGTCGGCGCGGATCGCGCTGGTCGCGGCGAGCCTGTCCGAAGCGCGGGCGATCATGGTCGACGGCGAAAGCGGGCTCGGGGCACTTGCCCCGCCGCACCGCCGGCCGAAGTTTGAATCGTCGTTGCGGCGGCTGAGCTGGCCGAACGGAGCGCAGGCGACGCTTTATTCCGCAGGCGAACCGGACAGCCTGCGCGGGCCGCAGCATTCCCATGCCTGGTGCGACGAGATTGCCAAGTGGGAGAATGCCGGGGGCCGCGCGGTGGCGGCCTGGGACAACCTTTTGATGGGGCTGCGGCTGGGCAGCGATCCGCGCGTTGTGGCGACCACCACGCCGCGCGACGTGCCCTTGCTGCGGCGTCTACTGGACGAGAAAGACGGGATTGCTGTCACCCGTGGCAGCACTTTCGACAACGAACTGAACCTGTCGGCCCGTTTCGTGCGCGCCATGCGCAGCACCTTCGGGCAGAGCCTGTTGGGCCGGCAGGAACTGGAGGGCGAGCTGATCCTCGACCGGCCGGGCGCGCTGTGGACGCGCGCCTTGCTGGAGGGGGTTCGCCAGCCGTCGGCCACCTCGCCCGGCGTGCGGACGGTGATCGGGATCGATCCCCCCGCATCCGCGGACGGCGATGCCTGCGGCATCGTGGTCTGCGTGCTGGGCGAGGATGGCATCGCCCGGGTGGTGGCCGATGCATCAGTCGAGAAAGCCAGCCCGGAGCGCTGGGCCCGCGCGGCGGCCGAAGCTGCCGAGGCCTGGGCGGCGGACCGGGTGGTGGCCGAGGCCAACCAGGGCGGGGCGATGGTGGAGAGCGTTTTGCGCGCCGCCAGCATCAACCTGCCGCTGCGGCTGGTCCATGCCCGCGTGGGCAAGAGCGCGCGGGCCGAGCCGGTGGCCGCATTGTATGAAGCGGGCCGGGTTCGCCACGCCGGGATGTTTGCACGGCTCGAAGACGAGCTGTGCGGGCTGATGGCGGGCGGCAGCTACGAAGGCCCCGGCCGTTCGCCGGACCGGGCCGACGCCCTTGTCTGGGCGCTTACCGAATTGTGCCTGTCGCAGCGCGCGGACCCTCGGGTGTGGGTCCAGCGCGGCTGAGGCAGACCTGTTGACGATCAACGAAAGGCCCTTGTCGATGTCCTTTTTCCAGAGCCTGGCCGATGCCTTCAAAAGCTCGGCCTCGCGCGTGCCGCTGGCGCGTTCCTATTCATCGCCGTGGATCTTTGGCGACGGTTCACAGGGCCGGGCCCCGTTCGAATATTCGGGCGCGGTGCGCCGGGCCTATCTTGAAAACCCGGTAGCGCAACGCGCCGTGCGGCTGGTGGCCGAAGGGATCGGCCAGGCTCCGCTGGGCGCAACCGATCCGGCGCTGGCCGGGCTGGTGACGGCGACGAGCGCCGGGCAGTCGCTGCTTGAGACACTGGCGAGCCAATTGCTGCTGCATGGCAACGGGTTCGTCCATGTGATCAAGGACGGCGCGGGCCGTCCGGTCGAGCTGTTTGCGCTGCGCCCCGAGCGGGTCCGCGTGATCGTGGGCGCGAGCGGCTGGCCCGAGGCCTATGCCTACCGCGTGGGCGAGCAGGAGATGACGATCCCGGCGGTGGACGAGGATATTTCGCCCAACATCGTCCACATCAAGGCGTTTCATCCGGGTGATGACCACTACGGCGCCGGGTGCCTTTCGGCGGCCGACCAGGCGGTGTCGCTCCACAATACGGCGAGCAACTGGAACCGGTCGCTGCTGGATAACGCGGCGCGGCCTTCGGGGGCGCTGGTTTACGACAATGGCGACGGGCTGGGGCTGACGGGCGAGCAGTTCGACCGGCTGAAGGCGGAACTGGCGCAGGCCTTTTCGGGCGACGGCAATGCCGGGAAGCCGATGGTGCTGGAGGGCGGCCTGAAATGGCAGGCGCTGTCCATGACCCCGGCTGACATGGATTTTGCCGCGCTGAAATCGGCGGCGGCAAGGGACATCGCGCTGGCGTTCGGCGTGCCGCCGATGCTGCTCGGCCTGCCAGGGGATTCCACCCACGCCAATTACCGCGAGGCCAACCGGGCGCTGTGGCGGCTGACCCTGCTGCCGCTGGCGACGAAGATTTTGAGCGCGCTGAAGGAAGGGCTGGTGACCTGGTTCCCCGATGCGCCGCTGGGCATCGACCTCGACCGGGTTCCGGCGCTGGCCGAAGACCGCGAGCGGCTGTGGGCGCAGGTGACGGCTGCTGACTTTCTCGGCGCCGATGAAAAGCGCGCGATCCTGGGCCTCGCGCCCTCGCACAATGGTTCGGAGAACATAGTATGAACAGACAGGATATGCTGGCCGGGCTGGTGGCCCAGGCCGCGGGTGCCGGCGGGGACATGGTGACCCTGCGCGCGATCGTCGAGGAAGCCAGCGAGCTGGGCGCGGACCGTGTGCTGCGGCGCATGGGGCTCGACGATGCCGACGCCCACGAAGACCTCTCGGAGCTGCGCCAGCTGCTCGCCGCGTGGCGCGATGCCAAGCGCGATGCGTGGCGCGCGGTGATCGGCTGGATCGTGACCGGATTGATGGCGCTGCTGCTGGTCGGGATCGCGGTGCGGATCGGACAGATCGGGCTGCTGCGGTGAGCGCAGGAGCCGGCCCCCTGCGCTTTGCAGGGTATGCGGCGCTGTTCGACAAGCGCGACAGCGGGCGCGACGTGATCCGCAAGGGAGCCTTTGCACGGACCCTCGCGGAACGGGCCAAGCCGCTGCCGCTTTATTGGCAGCACCGGCCCGACCAGCGGATCGGCTGGGTCGAGACGATCGGCGAGGACGAGCGCGGTTTGCGTGTCATCGCGGCGATCGACAACCCCGAGGGCGGGGCGGCCGCGGCGCTGAAGCGCGGCGCGGTGACCGGGCTTTCGTTCGGATACACCGCGCGCGGGTTTCGCCGCGACGCGGCCGGGCGCGAGCTGACCGATGTCGAGCTGTTCGAGGTCAGCCTGGTCACCAACCCCATGCAGGACGCGGCGCGGGTGCACCTCGTTTCCTGAAGTTTTCAAGTTTCCCCCTGTTTCAAGTTCTATTGAAAGGTGAATTACCCCATGGAAAACGACATCTCCGCCCAACCTCTCGACGCATCGTTCGATATCGTCGCCCGTCAGGAAGCGGCCGAGGAAGCGCTGGGCGCGCTGCGTTCCGATGTTGAAGAAGTGAAGTCGCGGCTGGAGCGGGCGAACCGTCTTGGCGGCCGTCCGGTGATCGGCGCTGCTGCCACCGGCATCGAGGTCAAGAGCTTTGTCGACGGGTTCCTGCGTCAGGGCCGCGAGACCGAGCTGAAGTCGCTTTCGGGCGCAGTGGCTGCCGATGGCGGCTATGCCGTGCCGCGCGAGATCGACGAGAAGATCGCCGGCGTGCTCAGGAAGATCAGCCCGATCCGCGGAATCGCGCAGATTGTCCAGGTCGGCACCGCCGGTTACCGCAAGCTCATCATGACCTCGGGCTCGGCCTCGGGCTGGGTCAGCGAAACGGCGGGCCGTCCGGAAACCACCGCACCCAAGTTCGCCGAAATCGCGCCGCCGTTCGGCGAGCTTTATGCTAACCCCTCGGCCAGCCAGGCAATGCTGGATGATGCGATGTTCAACGTCGAGGAATGGCTCGCCAATGAAATCGCCGGCGAGTTCGCCCGCGCCGAAGCGGCTGCCTTTGTCGGCGGCACGGGGACCAACCAGCCCAAGGGCTTCCTGGCCGCGCCGACCAGCAATGCCACCGACGCGACCCGCGCGTTCGGCACGCTGCAGTTCATCGCCAGCGGCAACGCGACCTCGTTCGACATTGCTCCGGAACTCAGGCTGATCGACTTGGTCCATTCGCTCAAGGCGGCCCACCGTCAGGGTGCGGTGTTCGTCATGAACTCGGCCACGCTGGCGCAGGTGCGCAAGTTCAAGGCTGCCGACGGTTCTTTCCTGTGGACCCCGGGCCTGCTCGACAGCGCGCCTGCCCGCCTGCTCGGCTATCCGGTGATCGAAGCCGAGGACATGCCCGACATCGCCGCCGGCAACCTGCCGATCGCGTTCGGCAATTTCAAGAACGGCTACCTTATCGCCGAACGCAGCGCGACGAAGATCCTGCGCGATCCCTATACCAACAAGCCCTTCGTGAACTTCTACGCAACGAAGCGCGTGGGCGGCCAGGTGCTCGACAGCGAAGCGATCAAGCTGCTCAAGATCACGACCTGATCCCCTGCCTGATGAGGGCCGTGCCGCCCCCCTCTCGGCACGGCCCCCATTTGCGCCCGCACCGGCCGGTTTCCCCCTTTTTTCCGCCGGTGCGGGTGCCTTCATCCCCGTTTGAAAACAGACATGGAGACCGCCATGAAGCGCGCAATCGTCGCTGCTGCGACCCTCGCGCCGGCAGCGCTGGCCGAAGTCAAGGACTGGCTCGGCATAACGACTACCGGCGAGGACGCCGCCCTTACCGCCCTGCTGCGGGCCGCGCTTGAAACCTGCGAGGCTTTTACCGGCACGATGCCGCTCGTGGCGGAATGCGAGGAGATCATCCCGGTGTGCGGCGACTGGCAGAAGCTGGAAGCCCGCCCGGTGCTGGCCATTACCGCGGCCCAGGGCATGCCCGCGCAGGGCACCCGCACGGTGCTGGCCACGACTGCCTATGAAATCGACTTTCGAGCCGACGGCTCGGGCTGGGTCCGGGTGCTGGAACCGGGGCTGGCGGGCCGGATCGCGGTGCGTTTTACCGCCGGGATGGCCCACGACTGGAGCGAGCTGCCCGACGGGCTGCGCCAGGGCGTGGTGCGCCTTGCCGCGCATCAGTACCGCCAGCGCGAGAACGGCGACAAGAGCCCGGTTCCTCCGGCCTCGGTCGCGGCCCTGTGGCGGCCATGGCGCGGGCCGCGCCTGCTGTGATCGGCCTGAACGCCGAGGCCGCGTTCGAACCGCTGGCGCAGGCTCTCGAAGCGAAGGCACGGGCGCTGGGCGTGGCTGCGGCCGAAACCACGGCGCTGAAAGCCCGCGCGCCGGAGCGGGTCTGGCGCAAGGCCGCACTGCTCTGGCCGCTTTTCACGAAAGGATAACCAGCGATGGAGATCGCCTTGCGGGCCGCCCTGATCGGGTGGCTTTCCTCCGACGCCGCGCTTTCCGCCCAGCTCAACTCGGTCAGCGAGGAAGCGCCCGCAAAGGCGGCGCTGCCCTGGCTGGCGATTGCCGCCAGCGCCAGCACCGACTGGAGCGCCAAGGACCGGGCTGGGCGCGAAGTGCGCGTGGCCCTGGAGCTGCATTGCCGGGGCGACCGGCCCGAAACGGCGGCAACGCTGGTGCGAGCGCTGGAACAGCGGGTGGCGGCGCTGCCGCGCGCGCAGGACGGGTTCGAGATCGTCTCGGCCCTGTTCCTGCGGGCGCGGACCGAACAGCGGGCGGACAACGTCCGCTCGATCCTGACCGAATACCGCTTTCGCGTGCTGGCCGACTGACCAGCCGCGCGGGTGCATTTTTTGACCCTTCCCTCAAAGACATGATCGGAGAAACGCCATGGCCGCCCAGAAAGGTGCCGCCTTCCTCCTCAAGATTTCGGATGGCGGGGCACCCCCCACCTACCAGACCGTTGCCGGCCTCCGCACGACCCAGCTTTCGATCACCGGCGATACCGTGGTGATCACCAGCAAGGATTCGGGCGGCTGGCGCGAATTGCTGACCGGCGCGGGCATCCGCCAGGTTTCGGTCAGTGCCGCCGGGATTTTCCTGGGCTCTGCGGCCGAAAACCAGATGCGCGATCATGCCCTGGCCGGGACCATCGCCGACTATGAGCTGAGCTTTGAGGACGGCGCGAAGATGCGCGGCAAGTTCCTGATCCAGCGGCTCGACTATTCGGGCGATTTCAACGGCGAGCGCAATTACACGCTGGCGCTGGAAAGCTCTGGCGCGGTGGTGCCTTCGTGAGCGCTGGCGTGAGTCCCGGCAACGCGGAGCGCGGCGAGGCGTTGCTGATGGTGGGCGGCATTCCGCGCCTGCTGCGCCCGACTTTTTCGGCACTTGTTGCAGCGGAAGACGAGCTTGGCGCGCTGTTCGCGCTGGTCGAGCGGGCCGGGGCCGGGCAGCTGCGGCTGGGCGAGATGGTAGGGCTGTTCTGGCACTGCCTGGTGGACCGCACCGAAGTGAACCGCGAGGCCGTTGGCGAGGCCGTGGCCACGCTCGGCCTTGCAGCGGCCGCCAAGCCGCTGCGGGTACTGCTCGCGCAGATCCTGCAGGGCGCGGGATGAGCGAGCGGTTCGCCCCGGCGGCGGGCCGGCTGGCGGGACTGGCCGGCCGGGTCCTTGGCTGGCGGCCGCAGGAATTCTGGGAAACGACCCCGGCGGAACTGGCCGCGATCCTCGCCCCTGCGGCCGAGGCCGCGGACGCGACGCTCAGCCGCGCCGAGCTGGACCGCCTGATGGAGCATGAGCATGACTGACACGGTCGATACCCTGATGATCGACGTCCGCGCGAGCACGCAAGGCTTTGCCCAGGACGTCGCGGCGATGCGCGGCACTTTCGACGGCACGCTGGTCGAAGGTTTCTCGCGCGCCGGCAACGTGCTGGAGCGCGGGCTGCTGGGCGCGGTGCGGCGCGGCAGCCTTGGCTTTGCCGATCTGCAGCGCACCGCGCTGAGCGTGATCGATTCGATCGCAGCCCAGGCGATTCGCGGGCTTGGCGGGGGCGGTTCGTCCTCCGGCGGCGGCGGCATCGGCGGGCTGCTCGGCCTTGGCACGAGCCTGCTGGGTGCGGCGCTGGGCCTGCCGGGGCGGGCGACGGGCGGGCCGGTAGCACCGGGGCGCGGATATTTGGTGGGCGAACGCGGGCCGGAGCTGTTCGTGCCGACCAGCGCGGGCCGGATCGAGACCGGCAATGGCGGCGGCGGAACGCGCGACGTGCGCGTGGCGATTACCGTCAACTCCGCCGCCGGCACCGGCGGCGCGCAGGCGCTGCAACGGTCCAGCCGGCAGGTGGCGAGCGCGGTGCGGCGCGCCTTGCGCGATTACTGAGGGGGATTTGCGATGAGTTTCTGGCTGGCCGCTGCCCGCGAAGGGCAGCACGGCGACTGGTTGATGCGGTTTGATCCGCGCTACTGGACCGTCAATTTCCCGCGCCCGATGATGGCCTCGGTGGTGGTGACCGCAGCCGATGCGCTGCGGCTCGACGTGACCTTCATGCGGGGCGGCGACCTGGCGGGGCTGATCTGGGATTCGGTCGACCGGTTCGACCATCCGCTGCTCGCTTACCGGACCGACCACGACTATTCGCGAACCACATTGTCCTTCCGCTGGCGTTCGGGGGGGGTGATCCTGCTCAACGAGGTCAACGGGCCGACCCTGACCATCGAGGGCAAGGATGCCGCCGGCGCGGCGCGGACGTGGTACGTCCGGCTGTGGAATTATGCCGTAAGCGGCACGCCGGACGACGCGCAGATCGTGATCCCGTTTTCCGATCTGGCCGGTGGGTTCCTGCTGCCGGAGGAGGCCGACCCCGTATTTCCCGCCGCGATCGACCGGATGTTCATTTCACTGGTCCCGCCCGAATTCGTGCCCGGATCGACCGCCGCGCTGGCCGCGCCGGTCGAGGGCTGGGCCGAGATGAGCGAGATCCGCTGCGACGGCGAGCGAGCGATGCTGGAAATCGGCGACGTGGTAGTGCCGCCGCACGGCCTCGCCTGCGCGACGGCATATGATGACAATTGCAACCAGACGCCGACCCGCGTGCTGCACAACCTTGACCGGCTGGGGTATCGCGGAAGCGTTCTGCACTATGTGGGTATGAGCCATTTCATGCGGCTCGCGGCGAGCGGCGGGGCGTTTCTGGTGGGGACGGGCGGCGACCCGCTGTGCCTGCCGGCGCGGGCGTGGCACGCCGGGTATCTGGCAGAGGCCAAGGCCCGCGGGCTCTCGCCGATCCTGTCGCTTTCGTATGAGGTGCTGGCGCAGCATTGCCCCGATGCCTGGCAACAGAAGGCCGCCGACGGGACCTATGCGCGGACCGGGTGGGTGCCGCCTTCGAGCCTGCTTTCGCCGGCGAACACCGCGGCGATGGGCTGGTTGCAATCGGTCGGCGCGGCGTTCACCGGGCTGATGAAGGATGCCGGCGTGCCGGTGCGGTTCCAGATCGGCGAGCCGTGGTGGTGGACCGACGCGAGCCGGCGGATCTATCTTTACGACGATGCCGCCAAGGCCGCGCTGGGTGGGAGCCCGCCGGTCATCGGCGACCTGGGTGCGGCGCTGAGCGCGGGGCAGAAGGCGCTGCTCGATCAGGCGGGGGCCTTGCTGGCGGCATCGACCGCGGCCTTGCGCGATGCGGTGCGCGGCGCGGCCTCGCCTCAGGCGGCCGAGGTGTTGTTGCTGACGTTCCTACCGACCGTGCTGGACCCGGCGACGCCCGAGGCGAAGCGCGCGAACCTGCCGGTGGGTTGGGCCGCTCCCGCCTATGACCGCTTGCAGGTCGAAGACTACGACTGGCTGACGGCGGGTTCGGCGGCGTCGCGCCGCGCGGCCTATGCCGAGGTGACGGCGCGGCTTGGCTATGCGGGCAGTGCGCAGGATTACCTCGCCGGCTTTGTCCTTGCCGCCAGCGACACCGCCTTGTGGCGGCTGATCGACGGCGGGATCGACGAGGCCATCGCCCGCCAGGCGCACGAGATTTTCGTCTGGGCACTGCCCCAGATCTGCCGGGACGGTTTCGTCCGCTTGCCCCAAACCGACGAGGATGACGCCATGCAGGCCTTCGACGATGTTGCCTATCCGCTGGCGCTGGGGCGCGATGCCTCGGTCACGCCGGAATTTTCGACCACGGTGGCGGTTACCGCATCGGGGTTCGAGCGGCGCAACAGCCTGTGGAGCGATGCGCGGCTGCGCTTCGACGTGGGGCCGGGGGTGCGGTCCGAAGCCGAGCTGGGGACGCTGCTGGCGTTCTTTCGCGCGCGGCGCGGGGCGGCGCGCGGGTTCCGGCTGCGCGATCCCTCGGACTTCAGTTCGAACGGAATGACCGGCACGCCGACCGCGATCGACCAGGTGCTGGGCACGGGGGACGGGCACACGGCGAGCTTTGCCCTGGTCAAGCGGTATGGCGACGGCGACGAGCCGCAGGTGCGGCGGATCACCCGGCCCGAGGCGGCTTCGGTCAAGGTGAGCGTGGGCGGGACGATGGTGACGAGCGGGTGGACGCTCGATCCGCTGGGGATCGTGACCTTTGCCACCGCCCCCGCTGCCGGAACCGTCGTGCACGCCGGGTTCCTGTTCGACGTGCCGGTGCGGTTCGCCGAGGACCAGCTGCAGGTTGCCGGAACGAGCTTTGCCGCAGGCGAAGCGCCGACGGTCGCCGTGGTCGAAATCCGGGAAGCGTCATGAGCAGGGTGTGGTTTTCCGAGGAGCTGGAGACGGTCGCCACGTTCTGGCGCGTCTACCGGAGGGACGGCATCACTCTGGGGCTGACGACCCATGACGGCGATCTGGCGTTCGACGGCGTGGTTCACCGCGCCGCACCGGGCATGATGCCTTCGGCCATCCGCCGGTCCGCCGACTTCGAACCGGACAGCGCCGAGGTCGAGGGCGCACTGTCGCACGGCTCGATCACGGCGACAGACCTTGCCGCCGGGCGCTTTGACGGCGCACGCGTGGTAATCGGTCTGGTCGACTGGCAGACGCTGGAATCATTCGTTCTGTATCGTGGGGCGATCGGATCGGTCAGCGAGGAGGGCGAAAAATTTTCGGCGGCGCTGGTCTCGCGCAAGGCGGAGTTGCAGCGCGACCCGGTGCCGCGCACAAGCCCGACCTGCCGCGCGGTATTCTGCGGGCCGGGTTGCAACCTGTTGGCTGCGCGTTTCAGCCATTTTGCCAAGGTGACCGCAATCGATGGCGACGCGAACACGGTGACGGTGGACGCGGCGTTCGACCGGACATTGCTCGCGGGCGGCGAACTGCGCTGGCTTGACGGCGCGCTTTCCGGGACCCGTTCGGCGATCAGCGGAGTTGCCGGCGACGAGCTCATCCTCGCGGCGCCGCTGGCGGCGATGCCAGGCGGAACGGTGCGCGTCGAACTGCGCGAAGGGTGCGACCGGACGGTCGGAACCTGCGCGGCGCGGTTCGGCAATGCAGCTAATTTCAGGGGCGAGCCCTATCTTCCGGGCAATGACCTGATCGCGCGCTATCCGTCGGGCCACTGATGGGCGGGCACGATCTGGCCGAGGCCGCCGCGGGGCTGGTGGGCAGTCCGTTCCGGCTGCACGGCCGCGATCCGTTGACCGGGCTCGATTGCATCGGCCTGCTTGCCGCCGCGCTGGTTGCGCTGGGACGGCGGACAGACTTCCCGACCGGATACCAGGTGCGGACCGACACGTTCGCCGGACTTGCCAGTGCGGCGCGCGATCACGGGTTCGAGCCGGTTTCAGGCCCTGCAGTTCCCGGCGACGTCCTGTTCGTGAAGCCGGGGCCAGCGCAGTTGCACCTGGTCATCGCGGCAGTCGCGCCGGGGCAATTCATCGAGGCGCACGCAGGAATTGGCCGGGTCGTTGTCCGACCCGGGCCAATGCGCGAGCCGATCATACAGCACTGGCGCCTGGCGGCGTCAGCCTAGCGGAGCCCATTTCATGGCAACTTTGATCTTTACTGCGATCGGCACGGCCGTTGGCGGACCGCTTGGCGGCGCTATCGGCGCGCTGGTCGGCCGACAGATCGACCACGCGATCATCGGATCGCCATCGCGCGAAGGGCCGCGGCTGAAAGAACTGTCGGTCACGACCTCGAGCTATGGCAGTCCGATCAGCCGGCATTTTGGCCGGATGCGGGTTGCCGGTTCGATCATCTGGTCGACCGACCTTGTCGAACACCGCGACACCCAGGGCGGCGGCAAGGGAAAGCCGTCGGTCACCTCCTTCAGCTATAGCGCTTCCTTCGCAGTGGCGCTCGCCTCGCGCCCGCTCAGCGACATTGGCCGGATCTGGGCCGACGGCAACCTTTTGCGCGGTGCCTCGGGTGATCTCAAGACTTCGGGCCAGATGCGGTTCTATCCCGGCACTGGCGACCAGGAGCCCGATCCGCTGCTGGCAGCAAGCGAGGGCGAAGGAGCCAGTCCGGCATACCGAGGCATCGCATATGTCGTATTCGAGGGCCTGGACCTGTCGGATTTCGGCAACCGGATCCCGGCGCTGACCTTCGAGGTCCTGACTGGCGAGACGGAACTTGCCGTGGCCCGGTTGCTCGACGGCGTAGTCGACAATGTCGATGCTCAAGTCATGCTTCCCGGGGTGGCAGGGCTTACCTGCGAGGGTTCGCTGACTGGACTTCTCGATCAGCTTACCCCGGTCTTCCCGCTCAATTGCGACGTCAGCGGCGACAGTCTCAGCATTTCCGCCGACGCAGCTTCGGCACCAGTTGACCTGCGGGAGGCAACGGCCACTGCCGCCGACGACGGGTTCGGAACCCAGAACGGCTTTGTCCGCAAGCGCCTTCCGCCATCGGAAAACCAGCCTGAGATGATCCGCTATTACGATCTCGACCGAGACTTCCAGCCCGGCATGCAGCGCATCCTCGGGCGGCCCGGAAGCGGTCAACCCTCTGGCATCGAGCTGCCGGTCGCAATGCAGGCGTCCGACGCCCGCGAGATGATCGAAAAGGCAGCGCGGCGCGCCAATTGGGCGCGCCAGACGATGTCTTGGCGGACGGCCGAGATAGATCCGCGGATACGGCCAGGAGCCGCGGTCCGGGTGCCCGGCCAATCCGGCATCTGGCGGCTGAACGAGTGGGAATGGCGCGCCAGCGGCATCGAGCTTACCTTGTGGCGATCGCCGCCACAGCTGGCGATGACGAGCGGCGTGCAAAGCGACGCCGGTCGGCCACTCGCTCCGCTCGACGCGCCGGTCGGCACGACGACACTCGTCGCGTTCGAATTACCGTGGGACGGCACCGGAGCCGGCGATACACCGCTGGTGTACGCCGCCGCATCGTCAGCTTCACCGGGATGGCCAGGTTCCGCGCTATTTCTCGATGCCGGCGACGGCCAGTTGCAACCCCTCGGAAGTTCCGGTCGGACGCGCAATGTGGTGGGCCAGGCGCTTGGCGTGCTGGCCGCTGCAGCGCCCCACATCTTCGACCGGACCAACACCGTCACGATCGTGCTGGCGGGAGAGGATCTGCTGCTGTCCGATGCGACTACGAACCAGATCGCCATGGGCGCCAACCGGGCGATGCTCGGCAACGAGCTGATCCAGTTTGCCCGCGCCTTGCCGCTTGGTGGCGGCAAATGGCAGCTGGAGGGTCTGCTGCGTGGCCGCGGCGGCACCGAAGCGGCCATTGCCGGCCATGCCGCTGGCGAGCCTTTCGCGCTGCTTGACGGAAACGCGGCCGCGCTTTCCGGGCTGTCGTCGGGTCAGGTCGCAACGGGGACCATCGCCGCAATCGGTGTTGGAGACACCTCCCCCGTCGTGTCCCCGGTGTGGTGTGGCGGCCTTACCCAGCGGCCTTTGTTCCCGGTACGCCCCCTTGTCAGCGCAATGCCGGATGGCGGACTTGCGTTCTCGTGGACACGGCGGGCCCGGGGCGCGTGGGCGTGGCTCGACGGTGTCGATGCGCCGCTGCACGAAGAAACCGAGCTCTACGACGTGGTGGTCGTCGATGGCGCGAGCACCGTTGCCGTGTGGACGGTGACCACGCCTTCGTTCGAACTCGCTGCCGCGCAAATTGCGACGCTGCAATCGGCGCATCCAGGCGCGGATGTCGCCGTGCGTCAGCGCGGCAGTTACGCCGTGTCGGAATCGCTCCTCCTGAAACATCTCGCCTGATCCGCGATCCCGAAAGGAAATCCGATGAGTGATCCCATCAGTTTTGCCAGCACCAGCCCGCGTCTGGGCCTCCCACTTTTGTTCGCCGGGCAGGCCCAGAAGGAGGTCTTCGTCAACGAGGCCCTGTCCCTGCTCGACGGGCTGCTTCACGGAGCCGTGGAGAGCGAAACGGCCACTCCGCCCGCCACGCCCGCCGACGGACTGGCGTGGCTCGTCGGGACGAGCCCGACCGGTTCGTGGGCGGGAAAGGCCGGGTGGATAGCCTTGCGCCAGGCCGGACAGTGGCTGTTTGCCGAACCGCGCGACGGCATGAAGCTGCTTGATCGGACCACAGGCCAGGAATTTCGCCGTGCGGGCGGCGCGTGGCATATGGCAACGGTGCCAACCCCGGCGACCGGAGGGACGGTGATCGATGCTGAGGCCCGCGCAATGCTGGCGGCACTGGTTGCTGCATTACGGCAAGCGGGTGTTTTTCCA
This sequence comes from uncultured Novosphingobium sp., assembly GCA_964343385.1. Lineage (GTDB taxonomy): Bacteria > Pseudomonadota > Alphaproteobacteria > Sphingomonadales > Sphingomonadaceae > Novosphingobium. The sequence continues at coordinate 49,591 of CAYFJH010000017.1, forward strand.
CTCTAAAATGGGGAACCTCCCTCCTGCATTTGCGTTTCAACGGCACATGAGGGTATTTTCGAGACATTCTTGTAATGAAAGCCGCCGTATGTGCGGCTTTTATGCAACAGCAATGCCTCTGCCCGCTTGCACCGATTATTTGAAGTAGATAGACCGGCCATCATTCGGTGGCGATCTAAATCGCAAAAGGGGAATCGAACATGCGGAAACTGGTCCTAGGGTTGGCGATGGCCTCGTCGGCACTCGCCACGTCGGCGCTCGCCCGTGAAAAGGCGTGGTACATCCAGGTCGAAGGCGGCCCCATGATCGTCGAAGACACGAAGTTCTCGGTGCCGGTTGGCAACACGACGAACACGCTGGACACCAAGACCGGTTATGACTTCGGCGGCATCGTCGGTTATGACTTTGGTCCGTTCCGCCTCGAAGCCGAAACCAGCTATCGCCGGGCGCACAACACCGCCTACACGGTTAATGGCACGCGCTATCCGCAGGGCG
>CAYFJH010000018.1:0-30044 GCA_964343385.1 uncultured Novosphingobium sp.
CGCCGGGACCAGGCTGCGCGGGCACGAGTTCCACTATTCCACCATCGTTGAACAAAGCGACGCGCCGCTGGCGCTTGTGACCGATGCCGAAGGCGCGGCGGTGGCCGAAAGCGGATCGCATCGCGGCCATGTCACCGGCAGCTATTTCCACATGATCGCGCCCGCTTCGTGCCGAGAAGCTCAATGATCGACCTCCACCTGATCGGCATCGGCACGGGCAACCCCGATCACCTGACAGCGCAGGCCGTGGCGGCGATGAATCATGCCGACCTGATCCTGTTGCCGCGCAAGGGTCAGGCCAAGTCCGACCTGATCGACCTGCGCCGGGAGATCTGCGCGCGGGTGTTGACGGCGGCGACGCGGATCGTGGAGTTTGATCTGCCGGTGCGCGGTGATGGGGCCGCCTATCTGGATTACGTCAACGCCTGGCACGATGCCATTGCCCGTGCGTGGCAGGCCCAGATTGCCGAACATTTACCCGAAGGCGGCAAGCTGGCGCTGCTCGTCTGGGGCGACCCCTCCCTTTACGACAGTACCTTGCGCATTGCCGAACGGTTGCGCGATGCGGGCATTGATATTGCCGTGCGAGTGGTGCCGGGGATCACCAGTATTCAGGCGCTGACCGCCGCCCATGCCATGCCGCTCAATCCTCTTGCCGGGCCGGTGACGATCACCACCGGGCGGCTGCTGCGCGCCCATGGCTGGCCCACCGGGGCAGACACGATTGTCGTGATGCTCGACGGTGGTTGCGCGTTCGAGGCCTTGGCGCCGCAGGGCATCACCATCTGGTGGGGCGCCTATCTGGGCATGGCGCACGAGGCGCTGGAACACGGCCCGCTTGCCGAAACTGGTCCCCGGATCGCGTTGTGTCGGGCGGAACTGCGCGCGCGCCATGGCTGGATCATGGATGTCTATCTCATGCGAAGGGAATTGGCCGATGGAACCTGAAAACCAAGTAGAAGTTGCAGGCGACGATGCCCGCCACGCCGAAAAGATGCGCAAGAAGCAGACCGCGCAGGCCAAGATCATGGCCAGCAAGACCCGCGAACAGGGCCTGCTGATCGTCCACACCGGCAAGGGCAAGGGCAAGACCAGCGCGGCGCTGGGCATGGTGGTCCGCGCCATTGGCCACGGCATGAAAGTGGGGGTGGTCCAGTTCGTTAAAGGGGCGATGAAGACGGGCGAAAAGGCGGTGTTCGACGCCTTTCCCGACAATGTCGAATTCAAGCCGATGGGCGAGGGCTTTACGTGGGATACGCAGGACCGCACGCGGGACATCGCAGCGGCCCGCGCAGGATGGGACGAGGTGAAGCGCATGATCGCCGACCCCGCCTATCACATGGTGCTGGCCGACGAACTGAACATCGTGCTGCGGTATGACTATCTGCCGGTCGATGAAGTGGTGGCAGTGCTGACCGCGCGCGACGCGATGAAGCACGTCATCGTCACGGGCCGCAATGCGCCCGACGCGCTGATCGAGGTGGCCGACCTCGTCACCGAGATGACCATGGTCAAGCACCCCTTCCGTTCGGGTGTGAAGGCGCAGGCGGGGATTGAGTTCTGAGCGACGCCCCGCCTCTGTTCGACGCGGAATTTGCGGAGCAATTCACGCAATTGCTGCGCTGGCGGCGCGATGTGCGGCAATTCGACCGCCGCGCCGTGGCGGAAGCGGACATGCGCGTGCTGCTGGCCTGCGCCGCGCTGGCGCCGTCGGTCGGCAATGCCCAGCCGTGGCGCTTTGTGCGGCTGCGGTCGCCGGGTATCCGCGAGGCGCTGGCCGCGCATGTCGATGGGCAAAGCGCCCATGCGGCAGAGCGCTATGCCGGGCAGGCGCGGTACGATCACTACTTGTCGCTGAAGCTGCACGGACTGCGTGAGGCGCCCGAACTGATCGCGGTGTTCTGTGATGAACAGCCCGAGGCGGGGCATGGCCTCGGCATTGCCACCATGCCCGAAATGCTGCGCTATTCCTGCGTGCTGGCGATCCACAATCTGTGGCTGGCGGCGCGGCTGCGCGGGCTTGGCCTTGGCTGGGTGTCGATTGTCGAGCCACCGACGGTCCATGCCCTGCTCGACGTTCCCGCCACCTGGTCGCTGATCGCGCTGCTGTGCATCGGTTACCCGGCGGACACGTCCGACATCCCTGAACTGGAACAGCGTGGCTGGCAACCCCGCGAGCCGTGGGCCGACCGGGTGTTCGAACGATGATTTCCAATCAAAGGACCAGAAAACCATGCTGATACCCGTGGAGGACGGCCCCGCTATCGTGGCCTGCAACACCTGCCGCCACAGTGCCGATGCGCGTGAGGACGACGCCGGCATGCGCGGCGGCGCGCAACTTGTTGCCGCGCTGCGCTCGGTTCAGCAGAGCGACGCGCGCTATGCCGGGGTCGCCGTGCAGGAAATGCCCTGCCTGTTTGCCTGCACCGATTTCTGCACCATCCACCTGCGCGCGCCGGGCAAGGTCGGCTACGTGCTGGGCCGGTTCACGCCGGACGAGGACGCCGCCACGGCCATTCTGGACTATGCGGTCCACTATGCCGCCAGCGAGCATGGCCGGGTGCCGTTCAAGCAATGGCCGCAAGGCGTGAAGGGCCATTTCATCACCCGCACCCCGCCGCAGGGCTTCGTCGCGGAATGAGCCGGTTTGCCACGCTGGTCGCGTTTGAAACGGCCCTTGGGCGCTTGCCCATGGCCGATGCGGACGCCATCGCCGCGGCGCGTGCGCGGCAGGCCAGCCTGACCAAACCGGCCGGATCGCTGGGGCGGCTGGAAGACATCGCGGTGTTTATGGCCGGATGGCAGGGCACGGCGCAGCCGGTGATCGAACAGGGCCGCGCGGCGATCTTTGCCGGGAATCATGGTTTCGTCGTCCACGGGGTCAGCGCCTTTCCCGCCAGCGTGACCGCCGCGATGGTCGGCAATTTCACTGCTGGCGGCGCGGCGATCAACGCACTGGCCGGGGCGGCCGGACTGGATCTGCGGGTGGTTGCACTCGATCTCGACCGGCCCACGGCGGATTTCACCGTCGCTGCGGCAATGGACGAGACGGAGTGCCTTGCTGCACTTTCTGCCGGAGCGGCGGTGGTGGAGCCGGGGCTGCACCTGCTGGTCGTCGGCGAAATGGGCATTGGCAATTCGACCGCCGCCGCCGCGCTCTGCGCGCGCAGTTATGGCGGCACGCCCGCGCAATGGGTCGGGCCGGGCACCGGGGTTGATGCGGGCGGAATCGCGCGCAAAGTGGCGGTGGTGGAACAGGCACTGGCCTGTCATGCCAATGCGCCGGACACCCCGTTTGAAATCCTGCGCCGGTTGGGCGGGCGCGAAATCGCCGCGATTGCCGGGGCCGTGCTGGAGGCGCGCCGTCTGCGTATTCCGGTGGTGCTGGACGGGTTCATCAGCTGCGCCGCGCTGGCGCCGCTTGCAGCCGCCGTTCCGGCGATCACGGACCATTGCCTGGCGGGCCACTGCTCGGCCGAACCGGGGCATATCCGCTTGCTGGAGCATCTGGGCCTTGATCCCCTGCTGTCGCTTGGCATGCGATTGGGCGAAGGCAGCGGCGCGGCACTGGCCGTGTCGGTAATCCGGGCAGCGCTGGCCACGCACAACGGCATGGCGACATTTGCCGAGGCTGGGGTGGCAAACGGCCTGTGAGCAGCTTTCCCCTCTATCTCCTGCGTCATGGCGAGCCGGAAGGTGCGGGGCGGTTGATCGGTCGCACCGATGCCCGGCCCACTGCCGCCGGTATCGCGGCCTGCGCCGATCAGGCGCGGGATCTGGCGGCGGAGGTGCTGCCAGAAGTGCTGATTGCTTCCGACCTGTCTCGTGCGCGATTGGCAGGCGAAGCCATCGCTCTTGCGACCGGCATACCGCTGTCCATCGATCCGCGCTGGCGCGAGCTGGACTTTGGCACCTGGGACGGGATGGCGCCGGGTGGTGTCGATGGCGCGGCGCTGGCGCGGTTCTGGGACGATCCCGATACTCACGCACCGCCGGAAGGGGAGCGCTGGTCGGCGCTGGTGGACCGTGTGTCGACCGCGATTGACGATCTGGCCGCCCGGCCGACGCTGATCGTCACCCACGCTGGCGCGATGCGCGCGGCGCTGGCGGTGCTGTGCGGGTTTGCCATGCGCCAGACATGGGCGGTTGATCTGCCCTACAACGGCTTGCTGTCGCTACGCGTGTGGCCCGGAACAACCCCCACCGCACAGATCGCGGGACTTTATCCGTGAAGGGTTTCATCATCGCCCTGCAATTTCTGACGCGGCTGCCGATGCCAGCTCCACTGCGGACAATCGTCGTGGATGATGCCGCGTTTGCCCGGTCGATGCGCTGGTTTCCCGCTGTAGGCCTGGTTATTGGTGCAGCGGTTGCGGGAGCCGCATGGGCAGGCGCGCTGGTCGATCACCGGCTGGGCGCATTGGCCGCGCTGATCGTCTGGGTGGGCGTCACTGGGGCGCTGCATCTTGATGGTCTGGCCGACCTCGCCGATGCCAGCGGCGCGGCGCATAAAGATCGCGAGCGGCTGCTGGCTGTTCTGGCCGATCCGCATGTCGGCAGCTTTGGTGTTGTCGCGATTGTGCTGCAACTGCTGAGCAAGCTGGTGCTGCTGGATATGCTGGTGGATGCACGGGCGTTTGGCGCGCTGGTACTGGTGCCGTTTGCTGCGCGTATCGGCCCGCTGGTGTGGACTTGGTGGCTGATGCCGCTGCATCAGGGGCTGGCCGCCAGATTCCGCGCTGCCATCGGTCCGGTTGACCTTGCGGTCTGGGCCGGCGCGCTGGCTGCCGCATCAGGGCTTATTCCGGCGCTGCTGGTCGCGCCGCTGCTGGTGCTGTGGTGGGGCTGGCATGTGCACCGCACGATTGGCGGGATTTCTGGCGATGGCCATGGCGCGGGCATCGAACTGATCGAAACTGGTTTGTTGCTGAGCCTGACGTTCACCGGCCTATGGATACCCACGGCATGAACAGTTTCAGCTTTCATGGCGGCAGGCTGGCCGATGCCATGGCGCAGTTTGGTAGCGGCAATGCGCCGTGGATCGACCTTTCGACCGGCATCAATCCGCATGGCTGGCCCGACGCTCAAAATCTGGCAGTGGACTGGCAGGCGCTGCCCGATGCAGGCGCGCTGAACGATCTGGAAGCCGCTGCCGCCGCCCATTTCGGCACGGACCCCGCCCATGTCTGCGCTGTTCCGGGCACGGAGATCGGCTTGCGCATGCTGGGTGACATCCTGCCCGGCCCCGCTATCCACGCCCAGCCCAGCTATCGCACCCATGGCGAAATGATCCCCCGCAGCCGCCCCGTGGCCCTGACCGAGCTGACCGGAACGGAGGAGGCGACCATCATCCTTGCCAATCCCAATAATCCCGATGGGCGGATTATACCGGCTGCCACCCTGCTTGGCTGGCTGGCGGCGCGGCGCGACAGCGCGGCGTGGCTGGTCGTGGACGAAGCCTTTGCCGATGCCGCCCCGCACAGCAGCCTTGCCGCCCACATCCAGGACCAACAGCGGCTGATCATCTTCCGCTCGTTCGGCAAGTTCTTCGGGCTGGCCGGGGTGCGGCTCGGCTTTGTGCTGGGGCCACGCGGGGTGATCGCGCAATATCGTCAGCGGCTGGGCAGTTGGCCGCTATCGGCGGCGGCGCTGGCCATCGGCACAGCGGCCTATCGCGATGCGCATTGGATTGCCGCCATGCGGATGGCCCTGCGCGAACAGGCCACCGCGCTGGATACGGTGCTGGCGCGGCGGGGCTTCAGCGCGATAGGTGCCTGCCCGCTGTTCCGGCTGATCGAAACGGACGATGCCACCGCGCTGTTCGAACGCCTTGCGGGCCATGCCATCCTGACGCGGCCGTTCGATTACGATCCGCGCTGGCTGCGCCTGGGCCTGCCCGTCGACCGAGAGGCGCTGGATCGCCTTGATGCGGCGCTGGCTGATGATTGATCTGACTGCTTTCCTGGCCTTGGTGCTCGACGCGGCAGTGGGCTGGCCTCAGCCGCTGTATCGCCGGATCGGCCATCCTGTGGGCATCTTTGCGCGGATTATCGCCGCGCTGGAACGGCGCTGGAATGTCCCCTCGCGTTCCGATGGACAGCGGCGCATGGCCGGGGCGGCCACCGTCCTGATCGTGCTGGGTGTGGCGGGCGGTGCGGGCTGGGTGCTGCAAAGTCTGCTCGTGGCAATCGCCGGGCCTTGGGCTTGGCCCCTGATCGCTGTGCTGGCCTGGCCGGGTCTGGCGCAGCGCAGCCTGTACGACCACGTCCGCCCCGTTGCCGAGGCGCTGGAGCGGCAGGATCTGCCCGCCGCGCGCGCCGCAGTCGGCATGATCGTTGGCCGTGATACGGCGGCGCTTGATGAGGCGGGCATCGCGCGCGCCGCTATCGAGAGTCTGGCGGAAAGTTTCTGCGACGGAGTGGTCGCACCGCTGTTCTGGCTTCTCGTGCTGGGTCTGCCCGGCATCTGGGCCTATAAGGCGATCAACACCGCCGACAGCATGATCGGGCATCGCGAGGAGCGGTGGCGCGCCTATGGCTGGGCGGCGGCGCGCACCGATGATGCGATGAATCTCGTACCAGCGCGCCTCGCCGGATTGCTGATCTGCCTGTGCGGCGGGGGTGGCTGGCGGATATTGTGGCGCGATGCGTCCAGCCACGCTTCGCCCAATGCAGGCTGGCCAGAGGCGGCAATGGCCGGAGTGCTGCGGCTGCGTCTGGCGGGGCCAATCGCCTATGACGGCATCCTTTCGGACAAACCCTGGATCGGTGAGGGTGATCGCCCGGCCCGGAAAGAGGATATTCGGCGCGGGTTGGGCATTTATGTCCGGGCCTGCCTGTGCCTGTGGTTCATGGCGGGGGGTGTGGCATGGGCGCTGTAATGCTTCAGGGCACAGGCTCCGACGTGGGGAAGTCCGTGCTGGTTGCGGGCCTGTGCCGCGCCTTGGTGAAACGCGGATTGCGGGTCTTGCCGTTCAAGCCGCAGAATATGTCCAACAATGCGGCCGTCACCAGCGATGGCGGCGAGATCGGGCGGGCGCAGGCTTTGCAGGCGATAGCGTGCAAGGTTGAACCGCATACCGACATGAATCCGGTGCTGCTGAAACCGCAGGCCGACCGCACGTCGCAATTGATCGTGCATGGCCGGGTGCGAGGCACGTTGGGCGCGGGCAATTTCCGGCAGGCACGGGGCGCTTTGCTGGCCGAAGTTCTGGCCAGCTATGACCGGCTCCGTCAGGCCTGCGACATCGTCGTGGTCGAGGGTGCCGGCTCTCCTGCGGAAATCAACCTGCGCGCTGGCGACATCGCCAATATGGGATTTGCGCGCGCGGCAGGCGTGCCGGTCGTGCTGGTCGGCGATATTGATCGCGGCGGAGTTATTGCCGCCATCGTTGGCACAAAAACGATCATCGACCCGGCGGATGCCGCGATGATCGAGGGCTTCATCATCAACAAGTTCCGGGGCGATCCCGCACTGTTCGCCGATGGTTATCGCCAGATCGAGAGCCTGTCGGGCTGGCGCGGATTCGGCGTGGTGCCGTGGCTGGGCGCGACCGCACGGCTGCCAAGCGAAGACGCCGTAGTGCTGGAGCGCGGCGGGGTGAGGGCAGGCGGGCGCAAGCTGATCGCCTGCCCGATCCTGCCGCGCATCTCCAATTTTGATGACCTCGATCCGCTGAAACTCGAAGAGGCGCTCGAACTGCACATGGTTCCGCCGGGCCAGCCTATCCCGGCAGAGGCCGCGCTGATCATCCTGCCCGGATCGAAGGCGACCATCGCCGATCTGGCAGCTCTGCGCGCGGAGGGCTGGGATATTGATATTCTGGCGCATCACCGGCGCGGCGGGCTGATCCTGGGGCTTTGTGGTGGTTACCAGATGCTCGGCAACAGCATTGCCGATCCCGATGGGCTTGAAGGTCCGGCCAGCGCCACCAGCGGCCTTGGCCTGCTTGATGTCGAAACGATCCTGCACGCCCACAAGGCGCTACGCCCTGTCAGCGGGATGGCGATGGGCGCGCCATTTCAGGGGTATGAAATGCACATGGGGCGAACCAGCGGACCGGATACGGAGCGGCCTTTCGCCGTACTCTCTGATGGCCGCCGCGATGGCGCGATAAATGCGACAGGGACGGTGTTTGGTTCCTATGTCCACGGCCTCCTGGCCGATGCGGAGCTGCGCCGCGCGCTGCTGTCGCGCATGGATGTCGAAGCCGGGGGCGTGAACTATGGCTTCTCTGTCGAGGTGGCGCTGGACGAGATTGCGTCCGCGCTGGAGGAACATCTCGATATCGACGCACTGGTGGCGCTGGCTATGGCGGAGCGATCCAGCCCTGACGCGGTGGGAGGCAGGGCATGAGTGGCATTTTGTCCCACTTGCTGGTGCTGGGCGGAGCGCGTTCGGGCAAGAGCCGCTATGCGCAAGGCAGGGCGGAAGCTCTACCGGGTGAACTGATCTATCTGGCCACGGCTCAGGCCTTCGATGAGGAGATGCGCGAGCGGATTGCCCTGCACCGCGCCGATCGCGGCCCGCGCTGGTCAACCATCGAGGCCCCGCTGGAACTGGCGGAGGCGATCACCGCGTGCAGCAGGCCCGAGACGGTGGTGCTGGTCGATTGCCTGACGCTGTGGGCTTCGAACCTGATGCTGGCGGAACGAGATACGGCTGCCGCCACGGAAGGGCTGGTGCGCTCGCTTTCAGCCGCCCAGGGGCCGGTCATTCTGGTCGCCAACGAAGTGGGTCTGGGCATTGTACCCGACAACGCCCTTGCCAGGCGATTCCGCGATGCTGCGGGCAGGATCAATCAGGAGATGGCTGGAGTAGTTGATTCCGCGATTTTCATCGCGGCGGGTTTGCCGATCATCTTGAAATAGGTGGTTCAGTCTATGCACCTGGGAAATGGCTCGAAAAATCAGGATAGGAGGCTTGGACGGCATCGTCGGGCTCGATCGAGGACTCGCCCCCGGTTCGGTTTTGATCCGGATCATGGAATAGCCGATACTGAAGCTTTACTTGAGGCCGCGCGAAGTTGCTGGGATTGCGCATGAGGCCATAAACACCAGAATAGCTATCAACCGACGATGCACGCCAGGGCGGCAAAGATGGGCGGAATAGTGCAGTAATGCGACTGGGAACTCGAGGATTTTCCGGCGCAAACTCATCCCTGCGCCGCCTCGGTCGCATTTTGAACCTCCAATTCCGCCAGCGAATGCCGAACGATCTGCCAGCCTCCGCCGATCCCTAGCGCCGCCATGACGAAAGCGACCACCAGATCGGGGAGGGCGCTACCCGACCACATGACGGCAAGCCCGGCGCCGATCACCAGCATGTTGTTGATCGCATCGTTGCGCGAGCAGATCCAGACCGAGCGCATATTCGCGTCACCCGTGCGGTAGCGGTAGAGCATCAGCGCGACTGAAACATTGACCAGCAGCGCGAGTGAGCCGACCGCGCCCATTGCAAAGGGATCGGGTGTTGCGCCGTGGACTAGGCCCCACAGGGCAGATCCGAGAACGCCCAGCCCAAAGAGCAGGATGGTAATTCCCTTGATCAGGGCCGATCGAGCCCGCCAATGCAGCGCCAGGCCCGCAATGCCGAGACTGATGGCATAGTTGGCGGCATCGCCGAGAAAATCGAGGGCGTCAGCCTGGAGCGAGCGCGAATGGGCGAGCATGCCCGCCATGATCTCAATTGCGAACATCGCCGCATTGAGACCGAGCGCAACCCACAACACCTTGCGCCAGCGCGGATCGTTGAGCGCGCTCTTGCTTTCGCAGGCGCCGGCGCAACAATCATCGGCCATCGGGCTTCCTCCTTGGTATTTTCCGATTCGGTCGCCTATATGCACCCTGTAGGAACTATAGGGTCAAGCGATGAGAATCGGCGAACTGGCAACCGCCACCACGACCAAGGTCGAAACAGTCCGCTATTACGAAAAGATCGGCCTTCTTCCGCAGCCTGCGCGCACTTCCGGCAACTACCGGGCCTATGGCAGCGACCACCTGGCGCGTCTCTCTTTCATCCGCCGCGCGCGCAGCCTCGGCTTCACGCTTGAGGCAGTGCGCGAACTGCTGACCCTCTCCGATGACAAGGGCCGATCCTGCGAAGCCGTGGACGTAATCGCGCGTGCGCATCTCATCGAGATCGACCGTAAGGTCGCAGACCTATCTATACTCAGGACGGAGTTGGACCGCATTATCGGCTCATGCAGTCATGGGTCGGTGGCCGACTGCAAGATCATCGAAACCCTGGCGCCGCGTTCGCATGAATAAGGTTCCCCGCACAGTCTGGGCACTCGGCCTCGTCAGCCTGTTCATGGACCTGTCGTCCGAGATCATTCACGCATTGCTGCCGCTGTTCCTCACGACCACACTCGGTGTGAGCGTGGCCATGGTCGGATTGATCGATGGCATCTCCGAGGCAACCGCTTCGATCAGCAAGGTGTTCTCGGGATATATCTCGGACCGGATGGGCCGACGAAAGCCGCTGATCCTTTTGGGCTATGGGCTGGGCGCTCTTTCCAAACCACTTTTTGCTCTGGCCGGGTCGGCACCGATCGTTCTCGGTGCACGCTTTGCAGACAGGATCGGCAAGGGGTTGAGAGGTGCTCCGCGTGATGCGCTGGTTGCCGATGTCACGCCAGAAGCCATTCGCGGGCGGGCCTTCGGATTGCGCCAGTCGCTCGATACAATCGGGGCGTTCGCTGGCCCGTTTTTGGCCATGGTTCTGATGGCGGCATTTGCCAACGACATGCGCAGCGTCTTCTGGATTGCAGTCGTCCCGGCGTTCATCGCCGTCCTTTGCGTGATCTTCGGCGTCAAGGAAGAGTGCCATCCTGCGCATGCCAATTCCTCACGGCCACCTGTTGCGTTAGCCGATCTGAAGAAGCTCGACCGTTCTTTCTGGATCGTGGTGGCCATCGGCGTGGTTTTCACGCTTGCCCGGTTCAGCGAAGCCTTTCTGATCCTCAAGGCGTCAGCCGAGGGCTTGCCGCTGACCTTTGCACCTGCCGTGCTCGTTGTCATGAACATCGTCTATGCTCTTGGCGCTTCCCCCGCCGGCATCGCCTCCGACAAATATCCTGCGCACGTGCTGCTCGGGTGGGGTCTGGCGTTCCTGATCCTCGCCGACCTTTCTATGGCCCTGTGGTCCGGATTGTTCGGTGCGTTCACAGGGATTGCACTCTGGGGCCTGCACATGGCTTTGACACAGGGGCTGATGGCAAAGCTCGTGGCCGAACGAGCGCCGACCGAACTTCGAGGTTCGGCATTCGGTCTGTTCAATCTCGCAACCGGGTTGGCGATGCTGCTGGCGAGCCTCGTGGCGGGCCTCTTGTGGGACGGGTTCGGCGCGAGTTCGACCTTCTTCGCAGGCGCAGGCTTTGCGATAGTCGCCTTGATAGGGCTCATTCTGACCAGACCAATGCCTGGTGTAACTTTGCTGGACGCTGCGCCGAATTGACAAGAGCCAGGCACAAGCCGAAAGAACTATTGTGAAACGCCGCTTTTCCCTGTTGATGCTTCTGGGTGCACTGCTTGGCCTCTTGGGACAGGAAGTAGCGTTTGCGCACTTCATGCCAGTCGATGGGGCCGTGCAATTGGTTGCCGCCGCGCAGATGAGCCCGGAATGCGCAGAAATGATGGGTCTCGCGAAACAGAAACCGCAGTCCGGAAAGCCTTGCGAGGGCGTGACGCCCGACTGTATCGCCAAGATGGGCTGCGCGGTTCCACTCGCGCTTTTGCCGCCCATCGCATCCGATACTGCACGGGAATTCCGTGCCGAGACCCCGCGACTCACCCTTGCAACGCCTCTGATCGGCCGCAATGTCGGCCCGGAACCCGAACCACCCGCACGCTTTGGCTGAACCCTTGTGGCGCGCCCGCGAACCTTCGTGTTCGCAACGCGCTTCCACACCAGTTCAACCAAGGAATTTCTCATGAAGACGATTCTCACGCTCGCCGCATTTGCGGCAGCCCTCGCTACCGCATCCGTGGCCTCCGCCCATGACAACGCGGGCGGCCATTGGGAATGGAAGTCCCAGCCTTCGTTCGGACCGAAGTCGACTGGGCCCTCGCGCATCCGCGTCTGGGTCAAGGACAGAGAGACGAGCATGGCCAATTGTGATTGCGCCATGATGAAGGCGGATGCTGCCGGCTGCATGATGGATATGCGCGGCAAGAACGCGAAGCCATCGGCCGGCTAAGGCGATTGCCTGGCCGATACCGATAAACAAAAGCGAGCCAGGCGCGTGGCGCCGGCGGAGTTTGCCCCTCTTCGCCGGCGCCCCGTTTGTCCGGGCTTCCTCGCGCGTCGGTCTTGGCTCTGCCGATCAGGAGATCCCCATGCGAATAATTGTTCTGGCGCCGCTTCTCGCGGCGATCCCGGGCGCTGCGTTGGCCGAACCGCTGACCTTCGATGCCGCGCTCCAGCGCGCCGCACGCGAGGCGCCGTCGCTGCAAGCAAGCGCGACCGGGGTCGAGGCCACGCGTTCGGCCGCGATTGCCGCCGGCCGCTTGCCCGATCCCACGCTTGACCTCGGTGTTCAGGGATTTCCGGTTTCTGGTCCCAATGCCGGCAGCTTCAACCGCGACGACTTCACGATGACGACCATCGGTCTCAGCCAGCAGTTTCCCAATCCCGCCAAGCGCCGCGCCCAGCGGACCCGCGCGCAGGCGGAGATCGGCATTGCCGAGGCAGGGGTTGCGGTCGAGACACAGAATGTCCGTCTCGAGACCGCGCTCGCCTGGGTCGATCTCTATTATGCGAAGCGCCGTCTCGCACAGCTGCAACGCCTCGACGCAAGCCTCGGCGACCTGCAGGCGACGGTTTCGGCTAGGCTGGCGTCGGGATCAGCGCGCCCCAGCGCTGCGCTCGAACCCGATCAGTTGCGCGCCGCGGTGAACGACCGGCGCAGCGAGCTTGCCGCCGCAGTCATCAAGGCGCAAGCGAGGTTGGCGCGCTTTACCGGCGATCTTGAAGCCGATGTCTCGGGCGATCCACCCATGCTTGAAGTGGATCGTGCCCCGCTGGCGGCGGGGTTTGCCGGGCTGCCCCGCTTGCAGGCCCTCGATGCCGAGACCAAAGCGGCCGACGCGGACACCGACCTTGCGCGCGCCGACAAGCGTCCCGACTGGCGGGTCAGCACCTCCTATGGTCGCCGAACTCCGGCCTTTGGTGATCTTGTGTCGGTCGGTGTGAGCATCGACCTGCCTCTCTTTGCTAAACGCCGCCAGGATCCGAAAATCGCCGCGCGAGCGAGCGAAGCTGAACGGGCGCGGCTGATGCGCGCGGCCGGGGAACGCGAACTCTCGGTCGCGCTCGATGGCGATCTTGCCGACCATGACATGCATCATCAGCGGCTTATGAACGCACGCAATACGCTGGTGCCGCTCGCCAAGCGCCGCGCCGAGCTGGACATGGTGAGCTATGCTGCCGGCAAGCTCGACCTCGGTAGCGCGCTGCTCTCGAAGCTCGCGCTCGCCGAAGCCGAGGTCGATGCGCTGGCGCGCGAGTCGGATGTCATGCGCGACGCGATTCGGATCAATTTTACTTACGGGGAGATGCGGCCATGAGCATGGACGCGAAGAACGCGGCGCGCTGGGGCGCCGGAGTATTGGCTGTCGCATTGGTTGCAGGTGGCAGCGGCTATTGGCTCGGCCAGCGTGGTGGACCTGCCGGCGAAGCCGGATCGGCTCAAGCTGAGCGCAGGGTCCTTTACTGGTACGACCCGATGGTGCCGCAGGAGCGCTACGACAATCCCACTTCGCTTTCGTCGATGGGAATGAAGACCGTTCCCAAATATGCCGATGGAGCGCCTGCCGCGAACGCTGTGCAGGGGGTCAGCATCGATCCCGCCGCGCGGCAGAATCTGGGGCTGCGCATCGCCGCAGCGGAGATGGGAAGCTTGCCTTCCTCGCTCGCTGTCACCGGCACGATCGACTTCAACCAGCGCAACGTGGCAATCATTCAGGCGCGCTCGGGAGGGTTCGTGACACGTGTCTATGATCGCGCGCCGGGCGATGTGATCGGCGCAGGCGCGCCGATTGCCGACGTGCAACTGCCCGAATGGGGCGGCGCGCAAGGTGAATTTCTCGCGGTCAGACGGCTCGGCAAGCCCGAACTGACAGCAGCGGCGCGTCAGCGGTTGCGGCTAATGGGTATGTCGGAAAGGCTGATCGCTGAGGTCGAACGGACGGGCCGGACCAACGGCACGGTGACGATCACCTCACCGATCGCAGGCGCGATCCAGACACTCGACGCCCGCGCGGGCGTAACACTGGCGCAGGGCCAGACGCTTGCGCAGGTGACGGGTATCGGTACGGTCTGGCTCAACGCCGCCGTGCCCGAGGCGCAGGCTGGTACCGTTCGCATCGGGCAGGGCACCAATGCGACGCTAGCGGCCTTTCCTGGCGAGCCTTTCACGGGCCGAGTTATTGCGATCCTGCCAACGACACGGGCGGAAAGCCGCACGCTGACCGTGCGGATTGAACTTACCAATCGTGGCGGACGCCTCAGGCCCGGTATGTTCGCCAGCGTCGCACTGGGCGGCGATCAAAAGCAGGCGCTGCTGGTGCCGAGCGAAGCGGTGATCCGCACCGGTGCGCGAACCCTCGTCATGCTCGCGCTTGAAGGAGGCCGCTACCGCCCGGCCGAGATCCGCACTGGCCGCGAGGGTGGCGGCAGGACCGAAATTCTCGACGGGCTGGCCGCAGGCGAGAAGATCGTGGCGTCGGGCCAGTTTCTGCTCGATTCCGAAGCTAGCCTCACCGGAATGACCGCTCGCCCAATCGGAGGCGGTAAGTGATCGCCGCGATCATCCGCGCCTCGGTCAGGGGGCGTAATCTCGTCCTCGCCGCCGCGCTGGTGCTCACCGCGATCGGTGTGGCTGCGGTGCGCACTACGCCGGTCGATGCGCTGCCCGATCTCTCGGACGTTCAGGTCATCATCCGCACGACCTGGCCGGGGCAGGCGCCGCAGATCGTCGAGAACCAGGTCACCTATCCGATCACCTCGACCATGCTCTCGGTGCCGGGCGCGCGGGTGGTGCGCGGCTATTCGTTCGTCGGCGACAGCTTCGTCTATGTCCTGTTCGACGACGGCACCGATCTCTACTGGGCGCGCAGCCGGGTGCTCGAATACCTCAGCCAGGTACAGAGCCGTCTGCCCGAGGGCGCCAAGGCCTCACTCGGCCCCGATGCAACCGGCGTGGGCTGGATCTACGAATATGCACTGGTGGACAAAACGGGAGGGCACGATCTCGCCCAATTGCGCTCGATTCAGGACTGGTTCCTGCGCTTCGAGCTCAAGTCAATCCCCGGTGTTGCCGAGGTCGCCAGCATCGGCGGCATGGTCAAGCAGTATCAGGTGGTCGTCGATCCGCAGAAGCTCGCGGCATATGGCGTCACTGCCAGTGAAGTCGGCGAAGCGCTCAAGCGCGCCAATCAGGAGGTCGGCGGCGCGAGCGTCGAGATGGCCGGAGCCGAATATACCGTGCGCGCCAACGGCTATCTCAAGACGCTGGACGACTTCTACGCCGTGCCGCTGCGCACCGCGGCGGACGGCATCCCTGTGACTCTGGGCAACCTCGCGACGGTGCAGGTCGGCCCGGAGATGCGCCGCGGCATCGCCGAACTCAATGGCGAGGGCGAAGTCGCGGGCGGCGTCATCGTTATGCGTCAGGGTCAGAACGCGCGGGCGGTGATCGCCGGCGTCAGAGCTAAGCTTGAGGAACTCAAGAAGAGCCTGCCACGGGGTGTCGAGATCGTCACCACCTATGACCGCTCTGGCCTGATCGACCGCGCGGTCGAGAACCTCACCGGCAAGCTGTTCGAGGAATTCATCATCGTTGCCTTGGTCTGCGCGCTGTTCCTCTGGCACGCGCGCTCGGCGCTGGTGGCGATCCTGACACTACCGCTGGGAATTTTGATCGCCTTCATCGTCATGCGCCTGCAGGGGCTCAACGCGAACATCCTGTCATTGGGTGGCATCGCCATTGCCATCGGCGCGATGGTCGATGCGGCGGTGGTGATGATCGAGAATGCCCACAAGCATCTTGAACGCTGGCGTCACGACAATCCGGAAGCAGAGCCCGATGCGCCGACGCGGTGGCGGCTTGTCACGGATGCCGCAGCGGAAGTCGGTCCAGCGCTGTTCCTGAGCCTGCTGATCATCACCTTTTCCTTTCTGCCGATCTTCACCCTGCAAGGTCAGGAAGGGCGTCTGTTCGCGCCGCTCGCCTTTACCAAGACCTACGCAATGGCGGCAGCGGCCATCCTTTCGATCACGCTGATCCCGATTCTGATGGGGTTGCTGATCAAAGGCCGCATTCCCAGCGAGGAAGCCAACCCGATCAACCGGTGGCTGGCGCACATCTATCGCCCGGTGATCGACTGGGTGCTGGTGCGGCCCAAACAAACGCTGATAATCGCCGCCCTGGTCTTCGCCACCACGCTGTGGCCGATGACGCGGATCGGAGGTGAATTCCTGCCGCAGATGGACGAGGGCGACCTGCTCTACATGCCCTCGGCTCTGCCGGGCCTGTCGGCAGCCGAGGCTGGCCGCCTGCTCCAGCAGACCGACCGGCTGATCAAGACAGTGCCCGAGGTCGAGAGCGTGTTCGGCAAGGCGGGCCGTGCCGACAGCGCAACCGATCCCGCTCCGCTTGAAATGTTCGAAACCACCATTCGTTTTAAGCCGCGCGACCAATGGCGGCCCGGCATGACGCCAGACAAGCTGCGCGATGACCTCGACGCCAGGGTGAAGGTGCCGGGCCTCGCGAACTTCTGGATTCCGCCGATCCGCAACCGCATCGACATGCTGGCCACCGGGGTCAAGAGCCCCGTCGGCATCAAGGTCGCCGGATCGAACCTCGCCGAGATCGACCAGACTGCCAAGCGGATCGAGCAGGTGGTGAAGACCGTGCCCGGCGTCTCCTCCGCACTCGCCGAGCGGCTTACCGGCGGACGCTACATCGAGGTCGATATCAATCGCGCCGCTGCGGCTCGCTATGGCCTCAATGTCGCTGACGTGCAGGCGGTGGTCTCGGGTGCGATCGGTGGCGAGACCGTCGGTCAGACCGTCGAAGGCCTGGCGCGCTACCCGATCAGCGTGCGCTATCCCCGCGAGCTGCGCGACAGCATCGACAAGCTTGCGAACCTTCCCGTTCTGACCCCGTCGCGCCAGCAGATCACGCTGGGAACCGTCGCTGCGTTGCGCATCAGCGATGGCCCGCCGATGCTCAGAAGCGAGAACGGCCGGCCGGTCACCTGGATCTACGTCGATGGACGCGGCAGCGACATGCAAACGCTGGTCGGCGATATCAACCGGGCGATCACAAGCAAGGTCGCACTGCCTCCCGGCGTCAGCATTTCCTACACCGGCCAGTACGAGTTCCTGGTTCGCGCCAAGGAGCGGATGAAGCTGGTCATTCCGGTGACGCTCGCGATCATCTTCGCGCTTCTCTACCTCACCTTCCGCCGCTGGGATGAAGCGCTGCTGATCATGGCTACACTTCCCTTCGCGCTCACGGGCGGGCTGTGGCTGCTCTACTGGCTGGGCTACAACCAGTCGGTCGCCACAGCCGTCGGGTTCATAGCACTGGCCGGCGTCGCCGCCGAGTTTGGTGTCGTCATGCTGATCTACCTCAAACAGGCGCTTGAAGCGCGCCACGACGGCGATGTCGCTGCCGCCGTGCGCGAAGGAGCGCTGCTGCGCGTGCGTCCCAAAGCGATGACCGTTGCCGTGATCCTCGCCGGCCTGCTCCCGGTGCTGATCGGCGGCGGTGCCGGTTCCGAAGTTATGAGCCGGATCGCCGCCCCGATGGTCGGCGGCATGCTCACCGCGCCGCTGCTCTCGATGCTCGTCATTCCGGCGGCCTATCTGCTGATGCGCCAGCGAGCCCGATCCCCTGTTCAACCCGAAGGAGAAGTGAAGTGAAGAAAACCCTGTGGATTGCGACCAGCTTCCTGGCCGTGACAGCGCTCGCCGCCTGTAACAAGCAGGCAGAAGCGCCGAAGCCTGAGCAGAGCGCCGCCGCCAATTCCAGCAGCATGTCCGGCATGCCGATGGCTGCGGAAATGAAGAACGGCAAGGGCGTCGGCACCGTGACGGAGATCGATCCTGCCAAGGGAATGGTAACGATAGATCACGGTGCCATTACCGAACTCCAATGGTCTGCCATGAAGATGGGTTTCGCAGTTAAGCCGGAACTTCTCACGGGCATAGCGGTCGGCGACAAGGTCGACTTCGAGATCGACTGGGACGGCAAGGACGGAACGGTCACGAAGATCGCAAAATCGAGCTCCTGATCCTTGGTCGATGCAGCCAAACCGTAAGGATACGGGCCGGAGCGTGATTTGTCCTTGCGACGCCACGCCCCGGCTTTTCCGATGTAAGGCGGATACGGCCTGACTTGGCGCTTAGGGACGAACGGTCAGGCGATCGGCTTTGACCTGTCCAGGCCCATGAGGGCCTTCATTCGGCCCCATGCTGTGCGGCGCGCTGCAAGCTGTGTTCGCATGTTGGCGAGCGTGTTCTTGCGATAGCGAATGTCGATTCGTAAATCCTCGGCGAAATGATCGAGGATCGTTGCAGGATCGCGCTCCATAACCTTATGCGCCTGCTTCCCGTCGATGTCGCTGCGCAGATACTCGAACAGGCGTTCGAGGGTGGCGGTCGCTTCCCGATGCTCCCCGTCGTCCAGGGTTTCGGAAATATACTCGCGCAGGACGATCGGAGACGCTTCGAGCTGGCGCAGCGCTACATCATGTCGCCGGCCGAGGCGGATGACATTTGCGACCCGGCTTTGGAGACAATGCAGTGGGTGCATGATCGGCACTGCCAGCGTGCCCACGCCTTGGTCGGTTCGCACTTGCAGAACCAGTTCGACTGCCGATTTCTCCAGTGCGGGCGATTTGACGCCGAGGACATGTGTCAGGAAATCGATTTCGATTTTCCGGCCGTCAATCACTGCCTCGACAATTGCTGATTGCGGCGTGGCGTCACCGGGCTGGGGAATGCGCAGGCTCCCGCCGATCGCGGTTGCCAGCTTTTCCGCAGCTTGCCGAAAGCCGAAATAGTCGATGTCCTTGGACGTATAGGGGCCGTATTGGCTCAGATCGGCCACATGGCTGTAGCGTTCGGCCCAGATGTTGAGTGCTTGCCCGCCGACAATGAACGCCTCGTCCTCAAGCTTGAGGATCGAGGCCAGATCATAGACAAGCTGCGGCGGAAGCGTCCCGTCGTTCAGGCGATGATGCCCCTGCGCCGGACCGAGGATCCAACGATCTCGAGCGGGGCGAGAAAGCCGTTGCGCAGCCGCAGCTCCTCGCGCGACACATGGCCTTCGCGCAGGTCGCGTTCATCCTGCTCGCGAGCGCGATCCTTCTCGCGCTGGCGCTCCGCAGGGCTGTAGTGGCTCACTTGCAACATGGTCTTGCTCCGAGGCCAATGTATGCCTCCAACCGTTTCAGGTCAATGAACGGCCCGAAGGTTCTGAAATGCCCCATCAATCTCGCCAACATAGGCGCGACGTTGCGTTCGGGCAAAACAGGAGATCATCGACATATGCCTTCATGGAGCCAGTGCTCCATGATCTGCCGGCCACGCGCAAGCAGCCCATGGGTATGGTAGCCTTGAGGTTCCCCCTTGCGGGGGGGATGGTTCGGTTGGAACCACATCACGTTCGATGACGGTCACCGAACGGAAGTGCCCGGAGGCGGTGCGCGCCGCAAGAAGGCCGCCAATGCCACCTCCGAGGATGATCGCTCGTGTGCCCTGCGGCATTATCGCACGCGCCTTTCGCTGACTTCATATTCCTCGATCAAGGGCGCCGCAGTGACGCATTGCGCGGCAATCTCTAGAAACGTGGCGGTATGTGGGGCGAGGAAATGGGCGTCGATAGCCGCCTCGCTTTCCCACCGCTCGACCATAGCGCAGCGGCCTGGCTCGGTCAGGCTTTCGTACATGTCGTAGGCAATGCAGCCCGGTTCCTGCCGCGTTGCGGCCACGCAGGCCATGCCTGCTCCTGCGAATCTTTCACGCATGTCAGGTCTTACCTGCGCGTGGGCAATGACGATCTTCATGGGGTTGCTCCTTCCAGTTCGCGTTTCAGATTTCTGCTGGCGGCTTGAGATTCCGCTACGATGCGCCGGTTCAGCCAGACCGCATCCAGCATGACGAAGAGCAAGTTCGGCCGTTGGTATTGGAACTCCCGGATGAATTCGGTCGCTCCGGCCAACCGGCGTAGGCGATAGGTGACGGTGCCGCGGCCACCATGGCCGGTTATGCCGCTGATCGACCAGCGCCGCAGCGCGATAAGTTCGGTGACGGTCCAGACTGCATGGCCCTCGATCCCGGCAACGCGAAAATCCTCGCCGATCCGGTCGCCGACTTGTCCGGGGTGCTCGATCTGCCCCTGAACGCGCAGGGACGACGGATGCCAGCGCGGCCAGTTGGCCGGTGTAGTGACATAAGCAAAAACCGTTTCAGGAGGCTTGGCGATTACGGTGGACGTGCGGACGAGCCTGTCCGGCAACAGCGGTAGCGGTGCCAGGAGCAGTCCCGCCAACCCTGCTGGAACGATCATCCACCACAGGAGTGCGCGCCTTTGCGTAGTCACCGGTTCGTCTCCGCGTGCGTCATGGCCCGCATCAAGGCATCGTGATCGGTCGATCGTCCGCCACCGGCATGAACGTCGAAGCACAGGATCATCGACCCGATCCGCGTGCTTCGATAACCGGCAAAACCCACTGGCACATCGACCACGGCGGGGTTGGCGTAAGTGCCGAACAGCATATCCCAAACCGGTAGATCCCCGTAGTTGCGGGCATGAACTTCGCGCTCATGGTGAAGACAATGGGCCTCGGGCCGCTGAACGATGAAACCGATCCAGCTGGGCGTCGCGAGGTTCAAGTGCTGAAACAGTGCGATCGCGAATCCGATTGCGCCCGCGAGTGCGGCAGCTTCCACTGTTACCCCAAGCAGCCAGGCGGCAAGCGTCGTGGCAGTCGCCTGAACGGCGACATCGATGGGGTGGAACATCATGGCCGAGGCGATGTCGACCCTTTGGACTGAATGGTGGAGCTGGTGGCCGAGCCGCCACAGACTGTCATGGCGATGCTGGATGCGATGGGTCCAGTAAGTGAAGAATGTCGTCAGAATGACCGTGGGAACTGCCGCCCAGAGACCCATGTCCGGCATTTCGAGAGGTGAATGGCCGAAAGGTGAATGGCGGGGCAACAGGCCGAGCACAGCCGGCGCGACCAGAACATTGACCGCCAGCGTGACGATCAGCGCGGCGATGCCGATAATCCGCCAGCGACGGACTATCGGAAAGCGTCGGCCTGACCCGCTCAGTGCCTCGACGCCCATCGCGAGAAGGAACAGAAACGGCAGGGCGAGGTTTATGAAATCTGCGAGAGACATGGGGACGCTCAGAACCCGTAGGTCAAGGTTGCCCTTACCGCCTGGTAGCGGAAGCGGTTGCCGCTGCGGTCGAAATCGGTGCCCTGTGCATTGCCCTGGATGAAGGCGTTGGTGGCTGGGGTGTTCGGGCCTGGGCCGACCCGCAGGCGGAAGTCGTCGTCCTTGAGATCGGTGTAGAGATATTCGACACCTACAGAGATGGCCCGGCTGAGCTTGTGCTGGATGCCTCCGCCGACGTTGTAGCCCTTGGCGGTGCTGTTGCCGTTTCCAGTGAAGACGTTGACCGTGTTCGTTGTGGCAAAGCTGTTCTTAACCCTGCCCCACGAGAAGCCGCCGGTGCCGTAGACGAGCGTCCGGCCGAAAGCATAGCCGCCACGGGCCGCGAGCCGTCCGTTATGCTTGAGTTCGCGGGTAAGAGTGTAGCTTGCCGGAGTAACGCTGAACGCGGAAACGCTGTCGCGGATGTCGGCCTTGCCGAATTCGGCAAGCACGCCGATCACTACGTTGCCAATCCGCTTGTCGTAGCCTGCACGCACAGCGAAATCAGCGCCGTCCTTGTCACCGCGGCAGCCGCCGGCGGGTGCGTTGGTCTCGGCCGCGCCGCTGCAAAATCCGGGCGCGAAGGCATTGGCGCCGGCTGCGGTGGTGATGGTGTCACCGAAGCGGCCATCGAGATTGCGGTCGAACAGGATGCTCGATCCCGTGTCGTTACTCTGAAACGCCCCGCCGATCGACACGCCTACATAGGGCCCGTCGAACGGCAGTTCGTCGGCCTGCGCCATGGCCGGCGTGATGGCTGTCACGCCAACCGCTGCAAGCGCGGCCATTGCCCGAATGTTTGAAATCCTCATGTCGTAGTCTCCACTCAGCCGCAGGCAAAATTGCGACGCTGACCCCGGAAATACGAAGGTGGAGAGAAGTTTGGATGCACGGACAGCAGAACGGGCTGTGCGGATGGTCTCGATAGTTCATTTGCGATGCGGTCCAAGGCGGCGCGGCACGTTAGGTGCCGACAGCCTTTTTGGATGCGCTTGTCAGAGGGCTATGTCCCCGGATTCGCCGGTGCGAATGCGCACGGCCGATGCGAGGTCGAAAACGAAGATCTTGCCGTCACCTATCGCCTCGGTGAGAGCTGTCCGCTGGATCGTTTCGACGATCTGATCCGCCAGGTTGTCTGGCGCGGCTACCTCGATTTTCATCTTGGGGAGCATGTTGGTCGCATATTCGGCCCCCCGGTAGATTTCGGTCTGCCCGTTCTGCCGTCCGAAGCCTTTGACTTCGAACACGGTCATGCCAGTGATGCCGACGGCGCTGAGGGCTTCACGGACTTCGTCAAGCTTGAATGGCTTGATGATGGCGACGATGAATTTCATGCGTACCCCTAGTTTTCCTACAGCGGACTGACACTGACTACTTGGCTGGTTCCGTGCCTATCCGTCTGCGGCGCTATAAGCGAAGCGTGACGGTATGGTGTATTGCGTGATAATTTTCTCAGTGTTCGTCGCATCGTCCATTGGGCGGGTAGGGGGCGCCGAGGGCGCGCAGAAGCTGTAGTGTGCAAACGTAGCCGTTACTTGTATAAAATCGTCACCTCTTGGGCAAAGCGATCGATGTCGTCTAGGGCCGGTGCCGTGCTGCGCAAGGGGCGCGCCAGCGACAGCAGGATGCCGACGTGGGCCGTGGCGGGATAGAGGTGCAGGTCGGCTCGCGCTCCGGCCTCGTCCATCATTGCCTTGAGCCGCTGGCTGTTGCGCGGACGGACGCGGTCGTCATCCGCGCCATGCAGCAACAGTGCCGGCGGAGCTGTCAGGCTTGCGAAACGGACAGGCTGGGTTTGCTCAAGGCGGGGCCAACGCGAAAAGGCTGCGATACTTGCCGGATCGTCCAGTGGCAGGAAATCGAACGGCCCGGCAAGAGTGACAAGGCCGCGAACCACCTCGTGGTCATCCCCCAGCCAGCGGGCATCGAGCGCCAGCATGGCGGCGTTGTAAGCGCCCGCCGAATGGCCGGCCACGACCACACGCTCGCCATCGCCGCCAAACCGCGCAGCGTTGTGCCTTGTCCAGTGCAAGGCTTCGGCGCAATCGCGCAGGAAATCGGGGAAACGCACATCGGGAACGAGGCGGTAGTCGGGAATGATCACGAGATAGCCGCGAGCTGCCAAAGCCTGCCCGACGAAAGCATAGTCCTGTCGCCGACCACTGCCCCAGCCACCGCCGTAGAAGAACAGGATCACCGGCAGGTTCTTTGCCGCGTGGACGGGCCGGTAGATGTCCAGGCGCTGGCGCGGGAGCGCGCCATAAGCGAGATCGCTCTGGGCAATCTGTGCCGCGCTGTCCTTCGGAACCAGCAGGTTGAAGGCGGCCAGCGGCTTCCATGCAGCCACAGCGGCCGTACCGGCGAGAACGACAAGCGCCGCAAGCAGCAATCGCCTCACCCCTGCATCAGTCCGAGGTAATTGCGCAAACCCTCTTCGCCCAGCCGCATCACCACGCTATGGTTCCAGGCGAAAACGGGGATGAGCAGTGGGGCCAGGCGGCGCATCCAAGGCTTGGTCACATCCACCTGCCAGTCATAGCGCACGATCGTGAGACCGTCCTCATGGTTCAGCGTCCAAATCCCTGTGCCTTCCAGTTCGCCCGCGGCGTGGCCTTCGATCCGTTGCATCGGCTGCGTGTCCGCGACCGTCATGACGAAAGCCAGATCATAGGGGAGCGCCGTAGCCCAAGTGAACCGGTTGGCCGCGCCGATGCCGTTCTTGTCTCCCGGCGTGAGCAGTTCCACGCGCGTGACCGAAGGCCACCAGTCCGGCCAGCGCTCGACCTCGCAGAGCGCGTCCCACACCCGATCGAGCGGTGCATCGAGCCGCCATTCGCTCACGAGCTGGAATTGCCGCGGCTTCACTTGCCTGCCTTGGAGAATATGCTGTCCATGAAAGTGCCCTACGCAGCCGATAGCCACGCCGGATGCACCCGGCGCGAGATTTTTTCATGAGCGATGAACGCACGCGCATCCAAGCGGAGCGACGCAACCGTATTGTATCGGATCACGAAGGATCCGGGGAAAAGCAATGCGCGGATTGATGCAGAACTGGCCGATGACGCTGGACCGAATTCTGGCCCACGCCGCGCATGCGGACGATGATCGCCGGATCGCTCAGCAGCAGCGTGACGGCTCGGTCGTCGCAAGCACCTATGCCGTGCTGCCTGACGAAGCGCGGCGGATCGTCTTCGCTGCCATACCGCTTGGCCCCACGGGCAGAATCGACAAGCTTGCGCTCCGCCGGCTCTTCGCCCAACCATCCCAGGTAGAGGCGGTGACCCATTGAACGAGGATCAGGGACGTCGGCCCGGATGCCAGGACACGCAATGGCCATGGTATCAGGCATGCAGGAGATAGAGCGCCTTTTGAGCGATGTCGCGGCTGGTGACATGGCTGCCTTTCGCGCACTTTACGATTCCGCAGCTGGGCGCCTGCTGGCGATCGCGACGAACATCCTGCGCGAGCGCGAAGCCGCCGAGGACGCGGTGCAGGAAGCGTTCCTGCGCATCTGGAGAAAGGCCGGAAGCTATGAGCCCTCACGCGGCAGCCCGCTGGCCTGGATGGGCGTCATCGCGCGCAACGCGGCGCTCGATCATGCCCGTCGGCGCCGTCCGATGGAGGAGCTTGAAGTCGCGGACGTGGCCTGCCTTGCCGTCCAGCCAGTTGAGCCGCCCGATGCCAGGCTTGGGCAGTGTCTGGCGCGGCTTCCCGCCGATCAGGCGAAGGCAATCGTGACGATGTACACCTATGGCCTCAGCCATGCGGAACTCGCGCAGCAGCTGTCCACGCCGCTGGGCACGGTCAAGAGCTGGATCCGGC
Source organism: uncultured Novosphingobium sp. (assembly GCA_964343385.1). Classification (GTDB taxonomy): domain Bacteria; phylum Pseudomonadota; class Alphaproteobacteria; order Sphingomonadales; family Sphingomonadaceae; genus Novosphingobium. The sequence goes on from CAYFJH010000018.1 coordinate 25,282, forward strand.
GCGGAACGCAAAGCCTCAAGGAGTGCATGGAATCATGACTCGCGACGAACTGGCCATCGAGTTCGTGATGGGCACGCTTTCTCCGTTGGAGCGCGAGGCGGTGGCGCGCGATCGCTTGTCCGATCCCGAACTGGATGGCGCGATCCGCGCGCTGGAGGGCAGCCTCTCGCCGATGACCGGCCTTGCAGGAACCCTGGCTCCGCCCGCGGGTCTGTTCGACCGAATTGTCAGTGCCATCGACCAGGAATGCGCCGAGCTTGCCGGCAAGACCGCAGTCGCTTGCGCGGACGGCGATTGGCAGCCTTTCCTGCCGGGTATAGAGATTAAGCAGATGTGGAATCCGGGAACCGTGATGCTGCGCTGCCGGCCTGGCGCAGTCCTGCCGGCCCACCCACATGACCAGGCCGAGCATATCGTGGTAATCTCGGGCGATTTCGTGGTGGGCGGGCGGACGTTCCGCACTGGGGATTGGCATAGCTCACCTGCGGGCAACGATCACGGAGAAGCTCATACCGACGGCGGCTGCCTCCTGCTGATCCAGTACGCGGCGGCCTGACTCGCGAGACGGCCCACGTATCCGGTGACAAGATCGACGGTGTGCAAGACTGAATTTACGCAGTATTCTCTCTGCTATCAGGGTCTGCGCGTTTACTATGTAAACTTGATGGAGGGGATCAGATGGCACAACAGGACAACGTAGCGCCAATGCATACCATCGTCACGGTTTCCGATTATGATCGGGCGATTGCATTCTATACCGGCGCCCTTGGCTTCAGCGTTGCTCATGAGCGTTCGGCCGAGGAGGGATTTGAACCCGTCTTTCAGATGCACGATGTCAAGTTCCGCGAAGGCTTCATGGTTCTTGGCGGAATGGTCCTTGTTGTTCTTTTTTTCGAACGGCCTCAATGCATTCCAGCGTCACCGCCGGCAGCCAACCGACTGGGTCTCAAACTGATCACCTTCGGCGTCACGGACATTGACGTCGTTGCTGAGCGGATTATGAAATATGACGGTCAAGTTCACGAACAGACACGCCTCAAGACGCAGTTCGGCACTCAATTGATAGTGAGCGACCCGGACGGCACCCAACTGCAGCTTATCCAGCGGACGACTTGACCGCAGTTGTTCGCGCACCATGGCTCGTCGAGGGAGATGGCCGAACAGCGTCTTGGTGAGGCCGACTATTTCGGCGGCGACGAGTTGACGACAGCGGACATCATGATGGGCTTCCCACCGATCACGATGCCAACCTGACGGGGGATACGGTTGCTGGCCGCCGCAACACCTGCGCCTGGTTCCGCCGTGCAGGTGAACGTGTAGCCTTTCAGCGGGCCATGGCCAAGGCCGAACCGGGAATGCCGCTTAACCTACAATAAGAGGGCATCTGGCGCTATCGCCTGCATCCGATTGCGCGCCTTGCGCGGTAGTTTCTCCAGAACAGGTGGAACTCCCGATGCCCCACGAAGACCTCGCCTTACCCTATGTGCTGGGCGCACTCTCACCCGTCGAGCGCGAAGCACTTTCGCGTGCGCGGCTCTACGATCGCTCGCTCGAACAGACGATCGCCAGCTTCGAACGCCGTATGGCGGCACACCTGCATCCGGATCCCAAAGCTGTCCCGCCGACAGAGTTGTGGCGCAATATAGCGTCCGCGCTTGCCGAAGAGCGCGCGGCACTGGTGGGCAAGCGTGTCGAGGCCTTTCCGGATGGACAATGGCAGACCATCGCCCCCGGCATCGAGGCGAAGCAGATGGGCGGTCAGGATGTCTGGCTGTTGCGCTGCGATCCGGGCCGGATCGCCCGTCCGCGCTCGCCGGCAGTGGATGAGCATCTTGTGGTTGTTGCCGGCGATCTGTGTGCGGGTGGTCGCTGCTTTTCGACCGGAGACTATCTCTTCAGCCCGGCCGATGCCCCGGGGGGAGATTTGCGCTCGAGCGGCGGCTGCATCCTGCTCGTCTTGCGCAAGCCCTCGTAAAATAATCGGACGCCGCTGCATCCGCATGGCGCCCCTGATCCGTAATTGAAGCATCGAACAAGTGAAGTTCTGCGGAAGATCATCTCTTCAGGCAAAAGGCTGTTCGACGGGATTTTTCAGGAGATTACGATGAAAAAGTTCAACAATGTGCTTACTGCCCTTGCCGTCTCGGTTGCCGCGATGGGCGCAACCGCCGCCTTTGTTCCCGCCGGTGCTGCTGGTATGGCTTCCGGCAACCCGATGGTCGGTGGCGCGCCGATGTATTCGACCAAGAACATCGTCGAAAACGCGGTCAATTCGCGCGATCACACCACGCTGGTCGCAGCGGTGAAGGCGGCGGACCTGGTCGGTACGTTATCCAGCCCCGGTCCGTTCACCGTCTTCGCTCCGGTCAACGCCGCCTTTGTGAAACTGCCTGCTGGTGCCGTCGCCAATCTGCTCAAGCCCGAGAACAAGGGCCAGTTGACCTCCGTGCTCACCTACCATGTCGTTCCCGGCAAGCTTTCCGCCATGGCGCTGCGCCAGCGGGTTCAGGCGGGCAAGGGCCGCGCGATGCTGCGCACCGCTCAGGGCGGCGCACTGACCGTGACCCTGCAGGGGCGCCGCCTGGTGGTGACCGATGCGCATGGCGGCCGGTCGATGATCAGCATCGCCGACGTAAACCAGAGCAATGGCGTGATCCATGTCGTCGATACCGTGCTGATGCCCTGAACCTTGCCGATGCCCTGACCCCTTCAGGGCAGGCGGGGTGCCTCCGTGCCCCTGTGAGGTACCCCGCCAAACAAGGTTCATGTCATGGCCAAGACGCCGGTTCTTCATCCGCTGCCGGTTTTGCACCCGCTGATCGTTCGGCTGACCCACTGGATCAGCGCCGCCGCCATGGTGGTGATGGTGATGAGCGGGTGGGAAATCCACGATGCTCATCCCATCGCGCCTTTCCCGTTCCCCTCCACGATCACGCTGGGCGGCGGACTGATCGGCGCCTTGCAATGGCATTTTGCGGCAATGTGGGTGCTGGCGGTGAATGGCCTGGTCTATGTCACTTACGGCCTGGCCAGCGGCCGGTTCCGGCGCAAGCTCCTGCCGATCTCCCCGGCTGCTGCCATCCGCGACGCGCTGGCTGCTTTGCGCGGGCGACTCGGCCATGATCTGTCCGCCTACAACGGCGTCCAGCGCCTGCTCTATGCCGGCGTGATCCTGCTCGGCATTCTGATTGTGCTGAGTGGCTTGGCCATCTGGAAACCCGTCCAGTTCGGCTGGCTGACCGCTCTCATGGGCGATTTCGACAATGCCCGCATCATCCACTTCATCGCGATGGGCGGCATCGTGCTGTTCGCGGCCGTCCATGTGCCTATGGCGCTGCTGGTTCCGCGCAGCCTGCTTGCCATGCTCCGGGGGAGATAGACATGCCCGATCCCGATACGCCCTATATCCTGCGCGAGGCCGCCGCGCGGCTTGACCTGCCGGCGCGCCGCCTCTTCCTGCGCAATGCGCTGGGGTTGGGCACGCTCGGCCTGCTGGGCGGCTGCAAGGTGACCGACGGGCTCAGCGCCGAACGGATGCTTTCCGGCATGAACGATTTCAATGACCGGGCGCAGGCCTGGCTCTTCGACCCATCCCGCCTTGCGCGCGAATACCCGGAAAGCGCGATCACCCGGCCATTCCCGTTCAACAGCTTCTACACGCCCAACTCGCCCGACCTTGCGCCGGTGATCGAAGCCGCCGGCTGGGTGCTCAACGTCACCGGCCGGGTCGAGCGCAGGGCGGACTGGACGCTGCCCCAGCTCCATGCCCTGCCGCACTTCACCCAGATCACCCGGCACATCTGCATCGAGGGCTGGAGCGCGATCGGCAAGTGGACCGGTGTGCGGCTTTCGGATTTCTTCAAGCTGGTCGGCGCCGACACCTGCGCGAAATACGTCACTTTCCGCTGCGACGACGAATATGTGACCTCGATCGACATGGCGACCGCGCTCCACCCGCAGACCCAGCTCTGCCTGCGGATGGACGGCCAGATCCTGACGCGCCGTCACGGCTTTCCCATGAAGCTGCGTGTGCCGACCAAGCTGGGATTCAAGAACGCCAAGCATGTCGGCGAGATCGAGGTCGGCAACGACTATACCGGCGGATACTGGGAGACCTACGGCTACAACTGGCACAGCGGGCTGTGAGTGAAGCGACGGATATTCCGTCGTCGCATGACATCTTCTCCTTCTCTTTGAGGCTACTACTATGAAACTGGATATTCGTTTCTCGCCCGTCGCCAGCGAGCTTCCATCCGTGCAGGGACTCGTGGTCGCCGCGGGCCGAAGCTACGCCAATTGGGGCGGGCATCGCAGCACAACACCAGCCATCTATGCCGAGCCGCTGAGTTACAGCGATGTTCAGACAATCGTCCGCGACGTGGCGCGTTTCCCATCGCCCGTCAGCCCGGTCGGCTCGATGGCTTCCGTCACCGACGCGATTGTCAATGATGGCGGCACACTGGTGTGCCTGCGCAAGCTCGACGAGATTCTGGGGCTTGAGACGGATGTGACGGGCCGGACGGTGGTACGCGTGCAAGCCGGGTGCCGCCTGAAGAAGCTCAACACATGGCTGCAGGAGCATGGCGTCGAGATCCCCTTTCAGGCGGAAATCGGCGAGGCGACGGTCGGCGCGGTCGCGGTCGGCGATACCAAGGAATCCTCGCTGGATGGGCCGGGCTATTTTTCCGCTCATGTCGTCGGCATCACTTATGCCGATGAGACAGGGGAACTCCGCATGATCTCCGATCATGCGGATGGCGCGG
>CAYFJH010000018.1:30054-49441 GCA_964343385.1 uncultured Novosphingobium sp.
TCGCGGCGTTTCACGAATTCAAATGTTCCTTCGGCCTGTCGGGGGTCGTCGTCGAATGCTTGATCGAGACACGACCCGCGACGCTGTGCCGAACCGATGTTTCGTTCGGCGCTTACGAGACACCGCAGGTACTCGCCGCCGGGCTCCTGGAAAAGCGCGCCGGATGCGCTGCGCTGCTTGCCATTGTCTTTCTCGACAAGCTCGCCGGCTTCTTCGAGCAGCGCCACCTGGCCGGTCCCGGCTCGATGACGCCTACGGCATCGCAGCCCGACTGCGATACCTACCGCTCGGCCAAACGGCTCGCGATCCAGTATGGCTTCGACGGCGTGGAGGTGCCTCAGCCGCAGGGGCTGGTCCATTCACGGGCCGATTTCGTCAACGAATACTGGCGGCCAACTACGGACGAAAAGCGGCTCGATTTCCAGTATTACGAACATGACATTTCGGGGTTCGAACAGGTTGTGGCCGAGAGCCATGCATTCACTCTGGCCTTCCAGGCGGAGACGGGCTTCGCTCCAGGCGGCTGGGCGACCTATTTCGTGACCAGGCCGGCAGTCGAGCGCAAGCCCTTTGGAATTTACTCGGACGGGCCAGGAGTGTCGTTCTCCTTTGATCCCTTCTGCTCGAACCCGGCGGATCCGCTATGGCAGGAGTTCTCGCGCCGCTATAATCAGCTCGCCATCCATCGGCTTGGCGGCCGGGCGTCGCCGATCCAGACGCAATGGCTGCAAAAGGGCGATCTTGCCATTCCGCGCAAGCTGGCACGGGCTCGCTTCACCACACCCTATTTTGCACAGTTTCTGGGGTGAGGCGAGGAACGGTCGAGGAGGGGCGAAACCCTCGATTCAGGGTTTTCGTGCATCAGAATTCGTACCCGCATCGCCCATGGTTGCGCGGCGCCCGATTGCACGCTATTCGTTCCTCATATGTTCCGACGTTGGGGGTTAAACCATGTCTCTAAACTATGTGATGATTGGTTCAAATGATGTCGCCAGGGCGCGGCCCTATTACGATGCCGTGTTGCCTTTGATCGGTGGCACAATTTTCGCCGACTTCATGCCGCACGGCTTTTGCTATGGGCTGCGCGGCGGCGGGCGGATATGGGTCGCGCCGCCGCATAACGGAGAATCCGCGGCGGCTGGTAATGGCAATATGGTTGGTCTGTTGTGTGAAAGCGAGGCTGAAGTGCACGCGGCGCATGCTGCGGCACTGGCCAATGGCGGCAGCAATGAGGGGGATCCCGGTCCCCGTCCGCAATATGGCCCTGATTTTTACGGCGCCTATGTCCGCGATCTTGATGGCAACAAGATGAGCTTCGTCTATTTTGGCGGGGCGGCCTGAGACTTGCGGTTAGCGAGGGCGGGAAGCGCATTTTCGGCCAGGAAGATCAACATGACGACCACGGATGACGCCTACGTCCTGATCATCCATGAGGTTGATGATTATGCGGTATGGAAGGTGATATTCGACGATGCGGCAGCCTTGCGAAAGGCTGCGGGCGAGATCGACTATCGACTGCTGGCTTTAGAGACGGAAGAACGGCGCGTGGTCCACTTTTCGCGCTGGGCATCCCTGGAGGCGGCCCGCACCTTTTTCGAGTCTGCGGAACTGGTGGAAATCAGACGCATCGCTGGCGTTCGAGCACCCGAGTTCATCTACCTCAACGAGATCGAAGCCGGACACCTCTGAAGGTTGCATTCGATCGGTTGCGGGCGGTCGGGATGCATGTAAGGGGCGCTGTCAACTCGAGGCGAATTGCGGAAATTGTGAAACATGTCGATCGACTTGGCCATCCTAAATGCGCCTCTGAGTTGGAGCCAATTGGGCCTATCGCCTGTCGCTTTCCATCTCGGTCCCCTGCCTATCCGCTGGTATGCGCTGAGTTTCATCGCCACGTTCCTCCTGGGCCGGTGGTATCTGCAACGCCTTTTGCGCGAACCGGATGCCCCGATGGCACCGGCAGCGGTCGATGATCTGCTGGTCTATGTTGCCCTGGGCGTCATCGGTGGTGGCAGGCTGGGATACGCCACATTCTATCGCCCGGAACTCTGGGTGCATCCTTTGGAACTGGCGCAGCTCTGGCAAGGTGGAATGTCCTTCCACGGGGGGTTGATCGGGCTGCTGATCGCGCTGGCCCTTTTCTCCCGCCGTTTCGACGTGCCCCCGCTTAGGCTGCTGGACTATGTCGGCTGTGCCACGCCCTTCGGTACGATCCTGGTACGGCTCGCCAATTTTGTGAATGGTGAATTGTGGGGCCGGCCAACCGAACTACCCTGGGGTATGGTCTTCCCCGGAACAGGGGACGGATTGCCCCGTCATCCCAGCCAACTTTACGAAGCCTTGCTGGAAGGCGTCGTCCTGATGGTGTTGCTGATCTGGCTGTTCTGGCGGACCGATCTGAGGCACCAGCCAGGCCGACTGGCCGGCGCGGGCCTGGCTTGGTACGCAATCGCCCGCTTTTTGCTGGAATGGGTTCGGCAACCCGACGCCGGGCTCAAGCACCTGTCCTGGGGGCTAACGATGGGGCAGACATTGAGCGTGCCAATCCTGATAGGTGGACTCTATCTGCTATGCCGTCCGCAATCGCGAGAGGCGGAAGTATTTCGCGGATGAATTGAACACCGGGCGGCAATCCGGCGATTGCGGAGCGGCGTTCGCATTCGGGCTTTCCTCGCGACCGCAGACATGGCGCAGTCGGGGCGTGATCTATCGGCAATGACCTCGGACGGTGACGCCTATCGCCCGAACGCCCGTTGTCCTTCGACCAGCGCTTCGGGAACGAGCAACGCAATACCGTCTGGTGCCAGATATTCGGTGAAAAGCAGGCAGCCCCCATGCGTTTCCATGCGTTGATGCATACTCCCGGCCGGCACACGGACATAGTCTCCCGTACCGAACCGGCGACCGCCGATATCGAGGTCGCCGGCGACGACCAGGATATGTTCGTCGAGATCGGTCGGCTGCTCATGCAGTTCCTCAACCGCACCGGGATTACAGCGAATGAGGATCGCATTGCCGGACCAAAGCGGTTTGAACTCGATGCGAGGGCCATGCATTTGCCAGTCGCCGTCGCCGCACTCCTGCACATGCTTGCCCGCCAGCGCCGCTTGCTCGCGCAGCATCGCACCCTCAATGCGTGACCAGCTTCCATCGGATAGCCGGGCATTCGTCTCTTCCGGCTGAAAACCTGCGAAGAGCTGTTCGGCCAGGCGGATATGCTCATCCAGTTCGGTGTTGTAGAGCCGCTCGCGCGCAACCTCGTCGCGCTCGCCTGATGAGAGCGCTCCCAACACATAGGCGGTTGCCCGGTCTTCGATGGACATGTCCAGAACTCGCGTTTTCATGGTGTGGTATACGACTCTAATGCCCGGAATGGACGCATGTTCCTTGCTGGCCCCGCCGGCATTCAGCTTTCCATACAGTGTTTGAGCGATTGCGTGCCGCGGCGTATCCAGCTCTTGACCGTACCCAGCGGCAGGTCGAGCTGCTCGGAAAGTTCCGTGTGGCTGAGGCCGTAGCTGTACATGGTAACGATCGCCCGCGCCTGATCGCGCGGCAACTGATCGAGGCATTTGCCGAGCTTCGGGTCGGGCGGTTCCACCGCCTCGGTGGCCAGCGTGGCCATGGTTCCTTCATCGAGTTCCTCAACCGGCCGGCAGCGGCGGCCCATATCCAACGCTGCGTTGCGCGCGATGATCCCGATCCATGTCTTCGCTGATCCCAGAGTGGCATCGAACCGCGCGGCGGTGCGCCACAGCTTGACGAAGGCCTCCTGCACCGCATCTTCCGCCGCCGGAGCGTCGCGCAGGATGCGAAGGGCAATAGCATAGACCCAGTCGGCCTGGGCTTCGTAGAGCAGACGGAATGCCCGCTCGTCGCCTGTCGCCATATTCCGCAACAGGTCCTCGGGACTCTCGATTATCGTGGTGGTCATGGCCCCGCCGGAAGGTGTCTGCGCGCTTGTGCACGTGCCAGCGTTACGCGCGCGATTGCCGGATCGGATGCAGCCGAGGCAGTGTCGCGCGAAAAATATATATCGCCAGCCCCCTGCATCCGGTCGCGCCGGGCCGCCGGTAATTCCCCTCGAACGCCGTCGCGAAGCTGTGACGGAGATCGCCATCAGGCCGAAGGGGTGAACGATACTATGAAAATTTCCGCACATTTGAAGCTGGGTGCAGGCTTTGCCGCCTGTGCACTGATGGGGACGGTGCCTTTGTCTTCGGCATGGGCGAGTGAAGCGGACGGAGCGGAATCGGCAAGCGCTTCCGAGGCATCGGTGGAAGCCCCCGAACCGCTGGAACTTCCCGCGGCGATATCGTCGGACACGTCAGGCAAGCGCAGCTTCCTCTCCAACGGTGGTCGCCTGCTTCTGACCGGCGGCGTTTCGACAATTGAGGGCGCGGGCGGCGGGGGGCTTGTGCCCTGGGCGCTGATAGGTGGCTATGGCACGCGCAACGAACTGGGCGCTTCGGCCTTCGTTACCGGTGTGGATACCAAGGACTTCACCCTGGCTTCCTATGGTGGATCGATCAACTTCCGCAACCGGGTGGAACTGTCGATCGCGCGGCAGAACTTCAATCTGCGCGAGGTCGGCAATGTGCTGGCGCTGGGCAATCGCTACACCATCAGCCAGACGATCCTGGGCGCCAAGGTCCGCCTGTTCGGCGATGCCGTGCTGGAGCAGGACAGCCTGATCCCGCAGGTGGCAGTGGGTGCCCAGTACAAGATCAACGACGACAAGACCGTGGTTGGCGGAGCACTGGGCCTCGATCGCAAGGGCGTGGACTTCTATGCCTCGGCCACCAAGATCATCCTGTCGAAGAGCCTGCTGCTCAACGCCACGGTGCGACTGACCAAGGCAAACCAGTACGGCATTCTCGGCTTTGGCGGTCTTGGCGGCAAGGATCAGGATTATAAGCCGCAGTTCGAAGGATCGGCGGCCTACCTCATCAGCCGCAAGCTCGCCGTCGGCGGCGAATTCCGCACCAAGTCGAACCGGCTGGAAGGTGCGCTCGGCGGCACGTCGTTCCGGGAAGAGAACGCCTGGGATGCCTTCATCGCCTACGCGCCGACCCGCAATATCTCGGTGACGCTGGCCTATGCCGAACTCGGCCAGATCGCGCTGCGCCGCCAGAACGGCGCATACGCCTCACTCCAGATCGGCTTCTGACCATCTCCCTGTTCAAGGAATCTGACATGCGAAACACGCTTCTTCCCTCCATTGCCTTTCCCATTGCCATGGCCCTTCTGGTCGCATCCGCCCCAGCCATGGCAGCAGTCGGCGAGCCGGCAGTGTCTGACCCTGACATCAAGCCGCGCTCGTCGACTGTACCCGTCATTACCGACGACACTGGCCTGTTCGAAACCTTTGGCGGGCGCGAAGGCCTGGTGAAGATCATGGACGACGTCATGCCGCGCTGGGTGAAGAACCCGCGCACGCGGCCGTTCTTCGAGAACTCCGACCAGGAACGGATCAAGCGCCAGCTGGTCGAGCAGTTCTGCGTCATCATGAAGGGGCCGTGCGAATATTCGGGCCGCTCGATGGCCGAGGCGCACCGCGGCATGAAGGTCAACGAGGGCGCCTTCTTCGCGCTGGTCGAAGAGCTTCAGATCACACTCAACGCCATGGACGTGCCGTTTGCCGCGCAGAACCGCCTGATCGCCGCGCTCGCCCCGATGCACCGCGACATCATCGACCGGTGAACGCCATGACGAAGAAAGCCTTCTCGCTCCTCCCGGTTGCTGCCCTTGTGGCAGCAACCTTCGTGCCGGCGGCGAGCGGAGGGGCGCAGACCGTCCCGTCCGCTGCCGATGGCGCCCGCCTCTATCAGGCAAAATGCGGTGGCTGCCACAGCATCGCCGCCAACAGGATCGGGCCCGCGCACAAGGGCGTATTCGGACGCAGGGCCGGCATGGCCCCAGGTTATGCCTATTCCCCCGCCCTGCGCGCCGCGAACATCACCTGGAATGCCGCGACGCTCGACCAGTGGCTTCAGGGTCCGCAGAAGATGGTGAAGGGCAGCAAGATGTTCCTGTCGGTCCCGAACCCCGCCGAACGCGCCGCGATCGTCGCCTATCTGCGATCGGAGGCGGCTCGATGAGGCGCTACGACCGCCTGTTCGACCAGGCGATCGAGCGGCTGCATTCGGAAGGCCGCTACCGTGTGTTCATCGACATTCTGCGTAACCGGGGCACCTACCCCAATGCGCGGTGCCTGGCTGGTCCCAGAGGGCTCAATCCCGTCATTGTATGGTGCTCGAACGACTACCTTGCGATGGGCCAGCACCCCAAGGTGATGACTGCCATGAAAGAGGCGCTGTATGACGTCGGCGCGGGTTCCGGCGGCACCCGCAACATCGGCGGCAATACGCACTACCATATCGAGCTTGAGGCTGAGTTGGCCGATCTTCACGGCAAGGACGGTGCGCTGCTGTTCACCAGCGGCTACGTCTCCAACGACGCCACGCTCTCCACTCTGGCCAAGATCCTGCCCGGCTGCGTGATCTTCTCCGACGAGCTCAACCACGCGAGCATGATTGCCGGCATCCGCAATTCTGGCTGCGACAAGCGGGTGTTCCGGCACAACGATCTCGCCCATCTCGAAGAGCTGCTCGAGGCGGCCGATCCCGCCCTGCCGAAGCTGATCGCCTTCGAGAGCGTCTATTCGATGGACGGCGACGTCGCCCCGATCCACGCGATCTGCGACCTGGCGGACAAGTACAACGCGCTGACCTATATCGACGAGGTCCACGCCGTCGGCATGTACGGCCCACGCGGCGGCGGCATCACCGATCGCGACGAGGCGGCCCACCGCATCACCATCATCGAGGGCACGCTGGGCAAGGCCTTCGGTGTCATGGGCGGCTATATCGCAGCGGACTCGCGGATCATCGACGTGATCCGCTCCTATGCGCCGGGCTTCATCTTCACCACCAGCCTGTCGCCGGTGCTGGTCGCCGGCGTGCTTGCCTCGGTCCGCCACCTCAAGAGCTCCAGCACCGAGCGCGAGGGCCAGCAGGCCGCCGCCGCTCTGCTCAAGCAACTCTTCGCCGACGCCGGCCTGCCGGTCATGCCCTCGACCACCCACATCGTGCCCTTGATGGTCGGCGATCCGGTCAAGGCCAAGAAGATCAGCGACATCCTGCTCGCCGAATACGGCGTCTACGTGCAGCCGATCAACTTCCCGACCGTGCCGCGCGGACTCGAACGCCTGCGTTTCACCCCAGGCCCCTCCCACACCCACCACATGATGCGCGAACTCACCGCCGCTCTCGCCGAAATCTGGGAACGCATCGAGATGAAAAAGGCAGCTTGAGGCGCCTTGGCCAGTCTCCTGATGGAGAGGGCCGGCCAGTTCTCCCTAGGCTACTGGCTCTCGAGCGAGTCTGGGGCCGAAGCCAGTATCCGTCAGCAACTCTACCCGCAATGTCAGGCCGCCAACTCCTCACCAGCGCAACAATCGGGGAACAAGGAAGCGCCCGGCCAGACCGCCGAGAACGACAGGCAGCGCATGCCAGATGCCGAGGTGGTAGATGGTATCAACCGGGCATGACATGCCAAACACGGCGCTCCCCAGCGCCGTCGCCCCGACACCCATGTACAATCCGGATGTACGCGGCGAAACCGGTGCACCGCGTCGCAGCCAGAACAGCAGCGCGCCCGCCACAAGCAGGGAGGTCAGCGTCGCTTCAGCAAAGCAGTGCCAGCCCTGGGCGGCATCGAGCAGATAGGGCCAGTCCGGGTAGCGCATCATCAGCAAGGCGATGGCTGCGGCAGGAAAAACGCCAGCCGTCAGCATCGCCCAGCACGCACCATCGTGGCGAGCGCCGACTCTCGGCGATGCCATGGCGATCGTGCTGGCGCAGGCGGCAAGGCCCAGAACGAGCAGCAGGCCGTTCGCAAGCAGGAACATCGGCGAGATGGTTCCGTCCAGAACATTTCCGGCAAGCCCGTTTAGGCCGAACACCGCCAGCGCGGTCAGCACTGCCGCTCCGGCAACCAGTGCACCGCCTTCGGACCGGCGCAGCGGACGCACCGGCTCAAGGTCATCCACCAGCGCGGCGATCAGACTATTGCTGTTGTCTTCCATGTCAGTCCGCTTTCTCGATCAACGCGGCAAGCTTGCGAAGGCCGCGATGGATATTCACCTTTACCGAAGGTTCGCTCTGGCCACAGCGGGCGGCGGCCTCCCTGATCGAACGGCCTTCGATCTTCACCAGCTCGATCGCCTCCGCCTGCGCGCGGGGCAGGCTGGTGAACAGCCGGTCGAGGCTGATACGAGCCATGACCGCGTCGGCCTCGCCATCCTGCGCGATCTCCTGATCGCCCAGTGCCACTTCCGCCCGTCGGTAGCTGCGGCGCAAATGATCGACCCACCGATAGCGCGCGATGGCGGCAAGCCAGGGGAGGAACGGCCGGGCCGGATCATAACTGGCGCGCTTGGCGTGGAGCGAAACCAGCACCTCCTGTATCAGATCGTCGACCTGTCCGGGCGGCAGCTTGCGCGCCAGGTACCGCCGCAGCCAGCGCTGCGCTTCCGACAAAAGCACGCCATAGGCCTGCCGGTCGCCGGCTTGCGCGGCGGCCATCAGGCGCGAAAGGGTGTGTTCGTCGGCAATCATGTGCGCGGCACCCTGCCAGCCGCCGCATCTAGCGAAAAGAGCCCGCCGCCGCGCACGATCAGGACAAGGCATAAGGCGACCCAGATGGAGTGGACGCTCCACCATGCCTCGGGAAAGACAAAGATCTGGATCACCAGGGTCATACCCAGCAGCGCCAGTGCCGAGGCCCGCGTGGCGAGACCCAGAATGAGCAGCATGGGGAACAGGTGCTCGCTCCATGTCGCCAGCGGCGCGGCCAGTTCGGGAGGCAGCGGTACGCCCTTGTACTCCTCGGCGAAGAGGAAGCGGGTGGCGTCACTGATATCGATCCAGGTTCCTTCCACGACCTTGCTGCGGCCCGAACGCCAGAATATCCCGGCGAGCGCGACACGGGTGAACAGCAACGCGGCCGCTTCCGGGACCCGCCCGGAAAGCAACGCGACCAGGCGATCATGCATGGCGATCAGGCGGCGCATGGTTTTCCCTCCCTTGACTGCTCAGGTGTGGTCAGCGGCTGATTGGCGTCAACGAGCCGGCGCCGCGCGGCGTTTGCGTGCTGATACAGCTGCCTTTGGGCACCAGCTTCCAGGCGTTGCCCTGATAGTCGCGGGTGGACGTGCCGGCGCAGCTTGTGCCTGGCCCGGCAGCGCAGTCGTTCTTGCCCGCCTTGGCGACTCCATAGCACTTCTCCATTTCGGGCTTGGCGGCGTGAGCTGGGGTGGCAGCCAGCCCGGCGGCGATGCCCGCTGCCATGGCGATGGCAGTGACTGCAAGCTTGGGGGGCGATGCAGGATGTCGTGCGGGGTTTCGTGTCATGGGGAACCTCCTTTGGCGATGGCGCGGCACATGGATCATCCGTGGCCTGCCGCTGGTTCGCCGCGACCGGCGCAGTGGTTACAGTACCTAAAACATTCTGCTGAAATTTCGAGCCGATGTAACTTTCGCGGACGCGGGCGCGAACTCCGTCATGCCCATAAGGCAAGACCATTCGCTTGAAAGGACGCACTCACATGACCACCATCCGCAAGACCGCCGGCATCGCCTCGGCCGCCGCCGCACTCGCGCTCTCGGCTGCCACGGCCTTCGCCGCCAATGCGCCCGCAGGCAGCAGCGGCAGCGCCCTGGGCAAGGACGACGCCGTCCACTGCTATGGCGTCAACAGCTGCAAGGGCAGCGCCGACTGCAAGACGACCATGCATGAATGCAAGGGCATGAACGACTGCAAGGGTCATGGTTTCAAGGCCATGGCCGCGGGACAGTGCCTGTCGCGCGGCGGCACCATCGGCGATATCGGCTGACATCGCGTCACATTCTTCCGGACCGGCCTGTGGCGGGGCCGGTCCGCATCAATGGAGCCCAGGATGACCGGCATTACCCCCTTCGCGGGCTTCGGCCTAGGCCTGCGCCGCCCCCATTACGCGGACTTCCTGTCGGGCGAGGCGCCGGTGGATTTCATCGAGATCATTTCCGAGAACTACATGGTCGATGGCGGACGTCCGCTGGCCGTGCTCGATGCCGTGCGCGCGCATTATCCGGTCGCCATGCACGGGGTTTCGCTGTCGGTCGGCTCGGCACAGGGGCTCGACCGGGAATACCTGCGCCGGCTGAAGCTGCTGGCGGACCGGATCGAGCCGCTGTGGATCTCCGATCACCTGTGCTGGACGCGGACGAGCGCCCACAACAGCCACGATCTGCTGCCACTGCCCTATATCCGGGAAGCGCTCGACCTGGTCTGCGCCAACCTCGCGCAGGCGCAGGATGCGCTCGGACGGCCGCTCCTGCTGGAAAATCCGTCGAGTTACTGCGGCTTTCCGGACGATGAGATGACCGAGTGGGAGTTCCTGTCGGCGATCTGCCAGCGGACGGGCTGCTATCTCTTGCTCGACGTGAACAACGTTTACGTCAGCGCCCACAACCACGGCTTTGCGGCGGAAGACTTCCTGGATGGCATTCCGCTGGACCGGGTGCGCCAGATACATCTTGCCGGCCATACCCCGGGCAGCATCCTGATCGACACGCATGACCGCGCGGTCTGCAGTGAGGTCTGGGCGCTCTATGCGAAGGCTGCCGCCCTGACCGGCCCCGTGGCCACGATGATCGAGCGCGACGATGATATCCCTCCGCTGGCCGAACTGCTGGACGAGCTCGATATGGCGCGCGAAGTTGCCGCCCGCACGAAACGTCAGGCCGCATGACACTCGCCGCGCTCCAGCAGGAATTCATGGCCCATGTGCTGGATGAGGATCGCCCGCTGCCGCCGCGCTGGGACGCGCGCATGGGCGATGGGTTGGCCATCTACCGCAACGCCTATCGCAGCCGGCTGGTGGATGCCTTGCGCGAAACTTTCCCGAAGACCGCGCAATGGGTCGGCGATAATTCCTTTGCCCAGGCCGCGGCTCATCACCTGATCACCCATCCGCCGCGCGGCTGGACACTCGATCTTGTCGGAGAAGGCTTTGTCGGAACGCTGGAGGGTCTGTTCGCGAACGATCCCGACGTGGCCGATCTCGGCTGGCTGGAATGGGCGATGCATCTGGCCTTCTCGGCGGCCGATTGCGAACCGCTGGATGCGGCGCGCTTCGCCGAGGCGACGCGCGGCTTCGACGAGAACGACTGGACGGAAATGCGGCTTGTCTTCGTTCCGTCGCTTCATCACCGAGAGGTATCGAGCGATTGCACCGCGCTTTGGCTAGCGCTGGAGCAGGAAGAGCCACCAGACTCGGCGCCGACCCTGGAATCGCTAGTCTATTGCAAGGTCTGGCGCGAAGGACTGTCACCGGTCTTCCGCCTGATTGAACGCGACGAAGGCCAACGTGTCGCAGCAATGATGCAGGGCGCGACGTTTGGTGATCTCTGCGCCTCCCTCGACCAAGTCACGACACCTGATGAAACGGCCGCCGCTGCCGGTGGGATGCTCGGTCGATGGCTGGCCGCCGGGCTGGTGGTCGACCTGAGCCGATAGTGTGGCCTGTTCCGCTTGGCGGCCGCCGTGTCGATCAAGTTTGCTGGAGTTCGCGCAGCATAATCTCCAGCACTGCCATGCCGGCATTCCAGCCCTGTCCCAGGCTGCCGATCGCGGCAGCGAAGCAGGCGAGCTCGGCTTCGGTCGGGTTATGCGGCGTCCATTCGAGACGCAGCAGTGTGCCGCCGCCCGTATCCGTGAGCGCGACCGTCGTTAGCAGGGGGCGCGGCCAGTCGGGCATGCCCAGGTTGGCCGTGACTGTCCATTCGGCATCGGTATTCGAGCCCCGCCAGACGATGCGGCTCAGCGGTATGACGTCGATGAAATCCATGCGCTGATAACCAGAACCATCCTTCATGCGCATTTCGATCAGTCCGGCACCGCCCGGCGACGGATCGAAGCCGTGTGCGATCGTATCGACATTGGGGCCGTACCAGCGGCAGAACAGATCGGCCTCGGTCAATGTGCGCCAGACGAGTTCGCGCGGCGCAGCAAATTCGCGTTCGAGGACATATGTGGCAGGATCAGTCGTCATGTTCGGTTTTCCCGGCCGATTGGAGTTCTATCAGCAGGCTGTCGAGCTGATGGAAGCTCCCGGTCCAATTGTTCCTGAACCCCTCGAGCCATTGTACGGCTTCATCTGCACGCACGTAGGAGACGTCGCCTGGTCGTCAGAGCTTGCGTACCCTGCCGTTGAAATCGCGCTTGCCGATCTCGACGCCTTTCATGCGCAGGATGTCGTAGGCGGTCGTCGCGTGGAAATAGAAATTCGGCTGCGAGAACGAAAGCAGGAACTCCTCGGCGACGAAATCCATGTGGTTGGCACCGAACTGGAACCGCATGGGCTGTCCTATGAAGCTTTCGATCTCGTCCGGATCCAGCGCTTGGAGCGCGGTGATCGTCTGAGCGATGCGCTCGCGCAGGCCATCGAACGTGTCCGGCGGAGTGGTGGTGTCGGGTGAGAAGCTTCCTTTGCGCACGCCTTCGATCGCACCGAGCGAATGGACTGCGGTCGATTTTATCTGATAGCCGAAAGGTAGCATGTCGTCGGCGAGCCGCGCTTGGACCAGCGCTTCAGGATCCAGACCTTTCTCGCTGCAGAAGCTTTCGGCCTTGCCGATCAGGCGCGACATCGATCCGAGGATTTGTAGGTATGACGGGATCGTCGCGGCAAAGAGAGTGAAGGGCATGGCATTCTCCAGATATTGGCAGCGATCAACTCTTCCAGCGCGTGGGAAGAGCGCCGCAGCGCCTCCACCTTGGGCTGATCGTTGACGACGATATAGGGGTAGTTTGGATTGTGGGCCATGAAATCCAGATGATTGGCCTCGACCGGGATAGCGGGTCTGGTTCATCTCGCGCCGCCTCCAACCCGGCGATATACGGATCGCGGCACGGCAAAGTGGCACGCGGCTCCGCATCTCGGTCAGCGACGGGGGGCCGGAATCGATCGAGCGCATGCGGCGGACCTTGTTCGCCCATTTGCCCGGGGTGACGCTGCGCGCGGCGGACAAGGCGCCGGCCTTGGCCTCGCCATCGCCGAGCGCGTGGCTGCGGCCCATGGCGGGCGTCTGAGCTTCGAGGCGCCTGCCGGGCGTTTTGCAGTGGTGCTCGAGATCAAGGTTCTGGAACCGACGGCCACGTTCGATGCCTGAGCCTATTCGAAGAAGGGCGAATGCATCGAACGACTTGCCTCGGCTACCGGTGCTGCATCGAAGATGCGCGTGGTGAAGGCCGCATTGAGGCCGGCGGCTTCGGTTGGGAAATAGTCGGTAACGAAACGGGCGCCGTTTTCCATCGTATCGAAAGCGTAGAAGCCGCCTGCCGAGAGATTGTCCGCGCCGCTCAGCCAGGTTTTATGAAGCAGACCAGGTTGCGCTTTGAGAACAGGGTTCATGGCGCGCCAGGGCACCTGATCGAACGGCACGGAGACCTGTACCTCCGTATAGACAAACGCGGCAGGCTGTACCCCGAGCGTTCCGCCGAAATGCATGGAATTGAGGAAACGGCTGGCCTCTTCCACGGCCTGCCCATCGAAAACCCGCGTTGTCTGCGCCACGCCGAACTTGCGCGCTTCGTTAGGGAAATAGTCGGTGACGAATGCCTTTGCTTGCTCGACCGTGCCGAACTCATAGAATCCACCGACCGAGTTGACGGTGTGGCCTGCAAGCCAGGTCTTGTTGATGAAGCCAGGTTGGCGGAGGATTTCAGCATTCAGGTCGGGCCAGGGAACATCGGCAAAAGCCAGGGATATCTGAAGTTCGGTATAGACGAACGCTTTGGAGGAGGAGGAGGCGGAGGGCATGGGGAACTCCATGTGCAATTGACGAGGGCTGGCGGTTGCCATCGGGGGACGACTCATCATATAACGGTCGTTACACATTGATTAGATAACGATCGCTATGCTCGTCAAACATAAAATAGTGATCGTGATATAAAGGTTGCCCGATGCGCTACCCCCCCGACCACAAGCAGCAGGCCCGCGCCCGGATCATCGAGGCTTCTGGACGGGCTTTCCGGCGTCATGGTTTAGGCGGGATTGGAATCGACGGCCTTGCCCGTGAGGCGGGTGTCACCTCGGGTGCCTTCTACGGTCACTTCAAATCCAAAGATGCCGCGTTCGCGGAAATCGCGGTCCAGGGCCTCAAGGATCTGGCTGCCGCCATCGTCGAACTGCAGGCAGAGCATGGCGACGCCTGGCTCGAGCATTTCGTCGATTTCTATCTGGGCGAACGCCGCACCTGCGAGATGGCTGAGAGCTGCGGGCTACAAAGCCTGACCCCCGACGTCATGCGTGCAAACGCAGCAACGCGGGAGGCCTATGAGGGCGCTCTGCAAGAGGTCGTGGAAATCGTAGCCAGTGGCCTGCGCAGTGTTGAGCCTGCGCTACGCGGACGGCGCGCCCTTGCGCTTCTGGCCTTACTCTCGGGCGGAGTCACGATCGCGCGCAGCATGGCCAGCGAAGAGCAATCTGAAGAAATAGCTCAGGCTCTCCGGGTGGCAGCGATTGACCTTACACGCTAGCTATCGCGCCAAGCGATGGCCGTGGCCCACGAAAGTCCAACACGTCTGGCTTTCACGCTTGGCGGCGCATCAGGAACGCTCAATCCATCCCTCGCACCACAAGAATTTCGCTGATCTGTAACCGAAACGGTCCTTGGCACGTATTCTCCTTCAGATGGCATCGAGTGAAGATCAGCTCAAGGCACTCATGGTGAACAGCCTTGAGGGCGATCCAGCGGCGCATGACGCATTGCTGCGTGCGCTATTACCGTTGTTGCGTGCCTATTTCAGGGGCCAACTGCGTGATTTTTCTGACGATGTAGACGATCTGGTCCAGGACACGCTGATGGCAGTTCACCATCGCCGAACTAGCTATGATCGGGACAAGCCGTTCTCCGCCTGGTTCTTTTCGATCGCTCGGTACAAGGCCATCGATCACCATCGGCGAAAAAGGAAACACGTTCCTATTGATGATATCGAGCACTTGCTGATCGTCGAGGGATTTGAAGACGAAAGCGGCGCCCGGATGGACCTTGCAGGTTTGATGGCAACGTTGCCGGAAAAACAGGCCCGCGTGATCCGGGATACCAAAATAACGGGAATGAGTGTTGCTGAAGCAGCCGGAGGTGCTGACATCAGCGAATCCGATGTGAAGATTTCCGTCCACCGAGGAATGCAATCCTTGATGCGACGGATCAGAGGCGACGACTGATGAACGACGAACAACTCATTCGCGCGCTTGTGCGCGATCACCGTCCGGTGGCACGGTCAGCACTGGTGCGGCGGCTTGCAGCCAGCGCGGCGGTTGGACTGGCTGCAGCCATCGCGCTGGTGATCCACTTTACCGGCTTGCGGCACGATCTTGGCTCGGCGCTGGGCACTTTCCCGTTCTGGATGAAGTGGGCCTATGTCGGTCTTCTGGGGGTCGGGGCACTGGTGGGAATCGAAAAAGTCGCCCGTCCAGATACGACTGGCCTGCACTGGTTGTGGCTGCTTGCGCTGCCTGTCGGCGGTATCGTGGTACTGGCTGCCTGGCAGGCCTTGAGTGCCCCTCCCGGTGCGTGGTCGATGCAGTGGATGGGCAAGAGCTGGGACAGCTGCCCGACGACGATCGCGACCCTGTCCCTTCCCGTTTTCATCGGCATGATCTTTGCCTTCCGCAGGTTTGCGCCGGTAAGGCTGCGGCTGGCGGGGTTTCTCGCTGGGCTGGCGTCGGGCGGGCTGTCTGCCTTTGCCTATGCGCTCCATTGCCCGGAAACCTCGGCGGTGTTCGTCGCTATCTGGTATTCGGCGGGTATCGCCATTCCGGCGATCATCGGCGCGCTGCTGGGGCCGCGCCTGCTCAGGTGGTAGGGCGGCGGCGCCCGATATCGAAGGCCGCCGCGCCCAGGATCAGGCTCCATTGCGCCCAATATGCGAGCGGATGGACGGCGAACGGATCCAGTGCCGGCAGCCCGAGGTTTTCGCCGGTCGCGTAGCTCAGCAGCAGGGCAAACGAGGCGGCCCAGGGCCATGTCGATCGGGCGGCGACGGCAGCGGGCAGGCCCCACAGCAGGTACCACGGGTTAACCACTGGCGAGACCAGCAGAACGGCACCGAACATGATATGCAGCGGTGGCAAGACTGGCTCGCTCTCCCGCCGCCGCAACAGCAGCCATGTCGCGGCGCTCATGACCAGCGCTGCCAGCAAAAGCTTTGCAGCGGTTTCTCCCATGACATATCGCATGCCGAGAAACAGCGGCGACGGATTGAACTCCCAGCGCTGCGCGAACACTAGCAGCCCCTTGAGATCGCTCTCCGCTGCCCCGCCCAGTAGGAAGGGGAGATAGGCTAATGCGAGGGCCATGACTGCGGCCAGTCCAGCCAGTAGCGGTTGCTTCGCCCGCAGCAGCAGTGGCAGCGCGGCAAAGGCAACAATCTTCACGCCGGCAGCAAGGCCCAGGGCTATACCAAAGCCGGTGTCAATTGGCTTCCGGCCGAGCAGCCAGCCAGCGCACAGCAGTAGGGCCAGCACCGCATCGGGATGCCCGCTGAGGTATACCTCCTTCAGCACCAGCGGGTTCCAGGCGTAAAGCGCAACGCGGTGCGCTGGCACCTTGCGCAGCAGCAATGCCGTCAGGCCCAGATTGGCCACGGCCCAGAACAGGCGCAGCAGGCGCTCATTGCCGGGATCGATCAGAAAGCCGAGATAGAACAGGCCTTCCAGAACAGGCCCGTAGATGGTCGCCACTTCGGGGTTGTTGATCCGGTCAAGGATCGCGTGGAAGGGCTGGGGTACGCTGTCATCGAAGAAGAAGCGCTCCGGCGCGATGCCATAGGGGGTGCCGGTGGCGGCGGTGCGGAACCCATCCCAGAGATAGCGGTAATAGTCGTCCTCGAACAGCGGGGTTCCGGCCAGGCCAATGACGGCGATCACGGCTCCGACCAGCCAGACCTGCCGCTTGCCTGCCGATGCGTTCACCGTCGCGGCCCCGGCGATCATGGCCGCAGCGCTGGTCATCAATAGGGCGACGGCGGCGATACCGTGCAGCCTTCCGGCGAACAGCATGGCCAGTGCACCAGCCACGGCAAGCAGCTGCGGGGCGAACCGCCCCCCCTTCAAGTTACTGCGCCTTTCACGCGGCCGTATTTTTCAATTCAGCCCGAGCGCGCCGACGGGTCTTTTCCAGCCACCACAGTTTCAGGATCGTGCCGATGATGCCGGTGCCCGCCAGGACGATCCCCCGCAAGGTCCCGCTGATCTTCGAGCGCCCGATCCGCAGCCTTGTCGCCACAGGAACTTCGGTGCAGATCAGGTCTGCCTGCAGCGCCTTGACCTGCATTTCCACGGTCCAGCCGAATGTCCGGCTTTCCATGCCGAGCCGGGCCAGCGCATCGCTGCGGATCGCCCGGAACGGGCCAAGGTCGGTGAAGTGGTGCCGCCACAGCAGCGCGATCATGTGCGTCGCCAGCCAGTTGCCGAACCGCTGCGGGGCGGAGAGCGCGCCCTTGTCCATCCGGCCCAGCGTGCGGGAACCGATCACCAGATCCGCCCCGGCCAGGATGCCATCGATCAGCGACAAGGCGTCAGCGGCATCGAACTGGCCATCGGCATCCACGAACAGGACCACGTCCACCTCGGGTAAGGTGGCCAGCGCGGTGAGGCACGCGAGGCCATAGCCGGGCCGGGGCTGATCGACCACACTGGCCCCGGCGGACCTGGCGACGGCGGCGGTCTTGTCTGTCGAGGCATTGTTACAGACAACCACCGCCGTCGCCGCTACCCGGTCCGCCGAGAACGGCAGATCGAGCAGCCCGGCCACAACCCGGCCCACGCTGGCTTCCTCATCCCTTGCCGGGATGACGATGCCGATTCTGGCGGGCAGGGCAACTGACATCAGAAGGCGTAGCCCACCCCCATCCGGATGACATTGCTCTTCGCGGTGTTGCGGCCATCGAACTTCTCGCCGTAAGTCAGGTTGACGGAAGCCGAGCCGGTGACTGCGGCAGATGCGCCGACAGTCCACAACTTGTAGTCTTCCTCAACTTCCGGGAAGCGGGCGGGCGAAAAGCCGGGGCCGCCGATATCCAGATTGCCCTTGGAATCGACAAAGGCGAGGCCGCCGTAGAGCGAGATCCCATTGGTCACGGCAAAACTGCCCTGCACCGAGCCGAACAGCTCATCGGGCACATTGTTGTTTTTCGTGCGATAGCCAATGTCGGTGCTCAGCGAGAACGGCCAGATCTGCTTGCCCAGCGCGACCGCGAACTGTCCGCCCGATCCGCCATCGCCGATCGCCGAAAGCGCCCCGGTCTCATAACCGCCATCGATGATGGCGGCTGCGCCGATCGTTGCCGTCAGCGGTGCGCCGCTCAGTTCATCCAGCACCTTGAAGCGCAGGCCCAGTTTGACGTCGGTAAGTCCGTCCGTGCCGCCATTGGGCGCGAGGCCCGGCACGACCGGGAACTTGCTGTTGGCATAGCCAATTTCCAGATCTGCCGAAAGCCGCTCGCTGATACCATATGAGAGCGACAGGGTGACGGCGTCCTGCTCCAGCTCAGCGCCGGTCGGGATGCCCACCAGGGTTTCACCGGCATAGAACTGATCGGCGTTCTGGCGCGATACGGCCACTTCGGCCTCGACGCTGCCGGCTACGGGCGTCCAGGGGGAAATGTCACCAGCCAGGGCGGGGGCCGATGTCAGCGCTGCGGCCACACCGGCCGCGAATGATAGGTTTTTGCGCATGATCACATTCCCTTGAAGCGACGGTTGATATAGCTGGTGACGGCAGTGCGCTCGCTGGCAGAGAGGGCGATCTCGCCATTCTCGATCTTCATCATCGCCGACTTGACACTGTCCATCGTGGTCAGCCCGCCTGGAAACATGCAGCTTTTGCAGGCGATCTTGCGGGCATAGACCGACTGACCCATCCGTGCTGAATTCTGCGCCGAATTGCCGCCGCCGATAGTGCCAGATGCCAAAGCGCCGGCCATCGGCGAGGCCGTCAGGGCAAGGCCCAGTAGGCTCATCGCCATTTTTCCTTGGAACGTCATTTTGTAGTCTCCCTTGTTGAATCAGGTGGTTGATATGGGGGCGATCGTCACGGCAATCGTCCTAAAAGTCGGACGATGCGCCGGGTGGCCGGGCCGAACAGCGCGGCGGTGAAAGCGCTCGATGCGGCGCGCTTTCCCGCTTCGGAAAGGGTCGGATAGGCAACCATCGCCCCGGTCATCGCGCGCAGCTTGCGCCGCCCGGCTATCGCCAGCGTCCAGGGGTGGAGCAGTTCGCCCGCATGATTGCCGACGATCGATGCGCCGACGATCCGGCCCCTTGAGGCGATGA
>CAYFJH010000019.1:0-4693 GCA_964343385.1 uncultured Novosphingobium sp.
GCGCATCAGCCAGCCCCAGTTGACGTCGCGCATGATGTGTTCGACCGAATCGAAGGCGACGCCCTGGTTCGAGGCATAATGCATCGCCAGGATGACCCCGGTGACGATCTGCAGCGCCAGGCAGAAGCCGGCGAGAACGCCGAAGTTCCACGCATAGTTGAGGTTGCGCGGCACGGGATAGCCCGCGCCGACGGCGTTGTAGACGAACCGCGGCAGCGGCAGCTTTTCGTCGAGCCACTGCATCAGCGGGTGGCCAGGCTTGTATTCGTTAGCCCAGGGGAAGCTCATGGTGGACCTCAGCCGATCTTGACGACAGTGTCGGAAGTGAACGCATACTCCGGAACCTCGAGGTTCGTGGGAGCGGGACCCTTGCGGATGCGTGCGGCGGTATCATAGGACGAACCGTGGCAGGGGCAGAAATACCCGCCGAACTCACCCTTCACCTCGCCCTCGCCGGCGCCGAGCGGCACGCAGCCGAGGTGGGTGCAGACACCCATGGTGATGAGCCAGTTTTTCTTGCCCGCCTTGGTCCGGTCCTTCAGCGACTGCGGGTCGCGCAGCGATGCGACGTCGACCTTTTCCGCGGCTTCGATTTCGGCCGGGGTGAGGTTGCGGATGAAGACCGGCTGCTTGCGGAAAACCGCCTTGATCGCCTGGCCCGGCTGGATCGCGCTGATGTCGATCTCGGTCGAGCTTTCGGCCAGCACGTCGGCCGAAGGGGCCATCTGGGTGATCAGGGGAAGCAGCGTGACCACGCCGCCGACGCCGGCGGCACTGACCGCGGCGATATTGATGAAATCGCGGCGACGCACGCCTTCACCATCGGGAAGAACGGCTTCAGTGCCCGCATCCTGTGACATGGTTGACCTTGCCCTGCTCTAGCGAGCTGCGCCGGACAAATGCCCGCCGCAAGCCCAAAATTCATCTGTCGTGCCTGCCCGGGAACCCCCCGTGGCGGCGCTTCGGGCACGGCCATTCGAGCCGTCCCGGTACCGACTTCGCGGCCTGATAGACGCGAAACCATGCCCTGCCAACCGCATTTTTGCGTGGCTGTACCGGGGCCGCTATTGCGGCCATTCGCCGAGCGCGATCAAGGAAAACTGCCGCCCGTAGGTGGGCTCGCCCCGCTGGGTGGAGCGGCGGTAGGAGAAGAATCGCTCTTCCTGCGAACAGGTATCCATTTCAAGGCGTTCGACCGTGCCCAGTCCGGCCTGCCACAGCCGCCCGGCGACATAGCCTTCGAGGTCGAAGTGCCAGTGGCCTGCCCGCCCGGCGACGAAGAGGGCGGCGTTGTCCGCCCCTGCCGCCACGAACCGGTCCCTGAATCCCTCGTCCACCTCATAGCTGGACTGGGCGATGCAAGGGCCGATGGCGGCGGCGATGCGCGAACGGTCAGCGCCCAGCGCCTCCATCGCGGCGACGGTCCGGTCGGTGACGCCGCCGAGCGCGCCTTTCCAGCCGGCATGGGCGGCGCCGATGACCCCGGCCTCGCGGTCAGCCAAAAGGACGGGGGCGCAGTCAGCCGTGACGATGCCGAGGACGAGGCCGGGGCGGTTGGTGACGAGCGCATCGGCGTGGGGGCGGCCAGTCTCTGGCCACGGATCGCGCACTGCGACGCAATCGGACGAGTGGACCTGGTGGACGGTGACAAGCGCCGCGCCGGGGGCGACGGCAGCAGCGGCGCGGGCGCGGTTTTCCGCGACGGCGGCGGGCTCGTCGCCGGCCCCGAGGCCGACGTTGAGCCCGGCGACAAGCCCCGACGACACCCCGCCCCGGCGGCCGAGGAAGCCATGGGCGACCCCGCCCAGCGCGGGGCTGCGAATGACTTCGAAGTCAGCCAAGGCTGCGTGTGACCTGCTCGAAGGTATCGCGCGACAGGCCGGGGGCGGCGGCGAGCCGTTCGAGCTGTTCGCGCATCAGCGCGGCACGCGCGGGTTCGATCCGCCGCCAGCGGCCGAGCGGCGGGACAAAGCGCGCAGCGGTCTGGGCGTTGATCGGGTCGAGCGCGAGGATCAGGTCGGCGATCATCCGGTAGCCCTCGCCGCTCAGGTCATGGAACGCAGCCGGATTGGCGGCGAAGGCCATGTAGAGCGCGCGGACCCGGTTGGGGTTGGTCATGGTGAAATCGGCATGGCCGGCCAGATCCTTCACCTGGGCCAGCGCGGCGGGGTGGAGCGAACCCGCCTGGAGCGAGAACCACTTGTCGATGACCAGCGCATTGCCGGCGTGGCGGGCGTGGAAGTCGGCCAGCTTTGCCGCACGTTCGGGCGTGTCGAGCGCGCAGAGCACCATCAGCGCGCCCTGCCGGTCGGTCATGTTGTCGGCCGCGTCATACTGGGCGGCGGCGCGGCGCACGGCTTCGTCGGGGAGGCCGGCGGCGAGATAGGCGAGGGCCTGGGTCTTGACCTTGCGCGCGCCCCGCGCGGCGGCCTCGAGCGAGAACGGCACGGCGCTGGCGCGGTCGTGGAGCGCGGTGAAGTGCGCCGCCAGCGTCTGCGCCAGCCAGCCCTTGAGCCCCTCGCGCTCGGCGCGGATCGCGGTCGGGTCGGCGGCGGCGAACTGTTCGGCAAGATAGCCTTCGCCGGGGAGGATCAGCAGTTCGCCGCGCATCAGATCATCGAGCCGGGCATCGCCCAGGATCGCGGCGAGCGCGCCGCCAATTGCTGCGCGGCCGCTTTCGCGAGCGGCGGGATCGAGACTGCCCGACACTGCCCCGACGAGGTGGCGCACGATCAGGCTC
Organism: uncultured Novosphingobium sp.; assembly: GCA_964343385.1. Classification (GTDB taxonomy): domain Bacteria; phylum Pseudomonadota; class Alphaproteobacteria; order Sphingomonadales; family Sphingomonadaceae; genus Novosphingobium. The sequence continues at coordinate 2,741 of CAYFJH010000019.1, forward strand.
TGCAGGGCTTCATAGCGGGCGAAGGGGTCATCGTCGTGCGCGGCAAGGAAGACGAGATCATCCTCCGAAGCCGCAGCCTCGACCGCGATGGGCGCGGAAAAGCAGCGGTTGAACGACAGCACCGGCGGCGCGGCGTGGCCGGGAAAGGCAAAGCTGGCTTCGGCCTTGTCCAGAACGACCAGTTGCTCGCCCGAATGGGTGCCCGCGGCGCGATCGAACAGGGCGACGCGCAAGGGGACGGGCATTGGCGCCTTGTCGGGCTGGCCGGGGGTGGCGGGAACTTCCTGCGAAAGGTGCAGCGTGGCCACGCCCCCTTCGTGGGTCATCCGGACGGAGACCCTGGGCGTGCCGGCCTGCGAATACCACAGGCGGAACCGCGCGAGATCGAGCCCGGCCCCGTCCTCGATTGCGCGGACGAAATCCTCGCAGGTCGCGGCCTCGCCGTCGTGGCGGGCGAAATAGAGGTCGCACCCGGCGCGAAAGCGCTCCGGCCCGGACATGGTCCGCATCATGCGGATCACCTCGGCGCCCTTGTTATAGATCGTCGAGGTGTAGAAGTTCGAGATTTCCTGGAAGGAATCGGGCCGGATCGGATGGGCGAGCGGCCCGGAATCCTCGGGGAACTGCGCCGCCCGCAGGACGCGCACGTCCTCGATCCGCTTGACCGGTTCCGAGCCCATGGCGGCGCTGAACAGCTGGTCGCGCAGGACGGTGAAGCCTTCCTTGAGGCTCAGCTGGAACCAGTCGCGGCAGGTCACGCGGTTGCCCGACCAGTTGTGGAAGTATTCGTGGCCGATCACGCCCTCGACCGCATCATAATCCCCATCGGTGGCGGTTTCCGGGTCGGCCAGGACATAGCGGGTGTTGAAGACGTTGAGACCCTTGTTCTCCATCGCGCCCATGTTGAAATCGGACACGGCGACGATGTTGAACAGGTCGAGGTCGTATTCGCGGCCGAACGCCTCCTCGTCCCACTTCATCGAATTGATCAGGCTGCGCATCGCATGGTGGGTGCGCGCTTCGTCGCCGGGACGGACCCAGATGTTGAGCGCGACACTTCGGCCCGACTGGGTGGCGAAGCGGTCCGAAGTGGCCACCAGATCGCCCGCGACCAGCGCGAAAAGATAGGACGGCTTGGGCCACGGATCGTGCCATTCGGCCCAGTGGGTGCCGGCCTCCCCTTCCCCGCTCGCGGTGCAATTGCCGTTGGCAAGCAGGATGGGAAATTGCGCCTTCGGCCCGCTCATCCGCACGCGGTAGACCGACAGGACATCGGGGCGGTCAGGGTGGAAAGTGATGCGGCGGAAGCCTTCGGCCTCGCACTGGGTGCAGAGCATCCCGTTCGAGGCGTAGAGCCCCATCAGCTGGCTGTTGGCGGACGGATCGAGCGCGGTGGTGACCGAGACGCGGTGTTCATCGCCGGGAAGATCGATGACAAGGTCGGCACCGTCCATCGTCCAGTCGTTGGCGGGGCGTCCGTCAACCAGGACCGCGCGCGGCGCGATGCCGTCGCCGCGCAGGCGCAGGGACGCGCCGGGGACACCGCGCCGCACCAGCAGATCAGAGACGACCGTGGTAGCATCAATCCCGAGGGTGAAATCGAGCCCCACTTCGGGCACCAGCCAGGCCGGCGGCGCATAGTCGGCGCGGCGGATCACCGTGGGCGAAGGCGGCGGGGCGGCGGCGGCGGTTTCGGGATCGGCGATGTCGGCGGGGTTGGGTGCGATGTCCATGACGACCTTCCTATCGGCCCACAACCGGGATTGCCAGCTTCCGCGATTGCAACAGGCGCTGGCATCGGCAATCTGAGCGCGCATGAAACGGATGTTCATCTTCGGGCTTGGCTATGCGGGAGGCGCGATTGCCCGCCAGCTGGAAACGCGCGGGTGGGAGGTGGTTTCCACCGGCCGGGCCGGGACGCTGTCATTCGATGACGTGGGCACGGTGCGGATT
>CAYFJH010000019.1:4703-16585 GCA_964343385.1 uncultured Novosphingobium sp.
GCGCTGGCCGATGCGGGACACGTCCTGTCGTCGGCCCCGCCGGGCGGCGAGGGGCTGGACCCGGTGCTGGAACGCTACGGCGACGCGCTGGGCGGCAAGTGGCTGGGCTATCTGTCATCGACCGGGGTTTACGGCGACACCGGCGGGGCGTGGGTGGATGAAAGCGCGCCCGTTGGCACCGGGAGGCGCGGGGCGCGGGCCGAATGCGACGCGGCCTGGCTGGCATGCGGGGCGCGGGTGCTGCGGCTGCCGGGGATCTACGGGCCGGGCCGTTCGGCGCTGGCCCGGGTGCGCGAGGGACGTGCCCACCGGATCGACATTGCCGGTCAGGTGTTCAGCCGGGTCCACGTCGAGGACATCGCCGGCGGCGTGATCGCCGCGCTCGATGGGCCGGCGGGGGCCTTTAACCTGGCGGACGATGCGCCCTGTTCGCAGAACGTGGTGATCGAGGAGGCCTGCCGCCTGCTCGGCCGCCCTGCCCCGCCGCTGCTGACGCTGGACGAAGCCGCGCTTTCGCCGATGGCGCGGGGGTTTTATGCCGAAAACCGCCGCGTCGCGAACGGCAAGGCGCGGCGCGTGCTGGGCTGGAGCCCGCGCTTTGCCGACTACCGCGCGGGGCTGCGCGCGATTTTGGAGGGCGGCGATTAGGAACACGGGCCGCGCTGGCGGATTGCGCTCATGCAGCATCCGGCGAATAGTGCCGTCCCGGAACACAGGAGGCTATGCATGGGCGAACCTGCCGACACCATCGAGATCGTCCGGCTGGATCAGGGCCGCGCGGGCGAATACCATGCCCATGTCCCCGGCACCGAGCAGGTGGGCCGCCTGACCTGGACCGAGCATGACGGGCCGGACGGCACCACCGTGCGGGTGGCCGATCGCACGCTGGTCCCGCCCGAGCTGGAAGGCCGGGGGATTGCCCGGCGGCTGGTTGAGGAACTGATCGCCGACGCGCGGACCTTTGGCTTCAGGATCGATCCGCATTGCAGCTATGTCGCGGCGCAGTTCAGGCGCAATCCGGACTGGGCCGGGCTGAGGGCCTGAGCCGTGGCACGGCTGGTCGGCATCGGCGGTTCGCTGCGGCAGGGATCGTACAACTCGGGCCTGCTGCGTGCGGCTGCGGCATTGATGCCCGAGGGTTCGACGCTGGAGGTGCACGGGATCGCCGGAGTGCCGCTGTATAATGCCGATGAAGAGGCGGCCCAGGGGATTCCCGACGCGGTGACCGTGCTCAAGGAGGCGCTGGCCGGGGCCGACGGGCTGGTGCTGGCGACGCCGGAATACAACAATTCGATCCCCGGCGTGCTCAAGAACGCGATCGACTGGATGAGCCGGCCGCCGGCTGACTGCGCCCGCGTGTTCGGCGGCAAGGCGGCCGCGCTTATTGGCGCTTCGCCCGGCGGGTTCGGGACGATCCTGGCGCAGGAAGCCTGGCTGGGGGTGCTGCGCACGCTGGGCACGCGGCCGTGGTTTGGCCAGAAGCTGCTGGTTTCGCGCGCCGGGGCGCTGTTCGATGCGCAGGGTGAGCTGACCGACGCCCAGGCGCGCGAACAGCTGCGCAGCTATCTCGCGGCGTTCATAGCGGCGCTTTGAGGTGAGGACGGGGGGGAAATGGTGCTGCTGGGGAGGATTGAACTCCCGACCTCAGCCTTACCAAGGATGCGCTCTACCACTGAGCTACAGCAGCACACCATTTCCCTAAGTCCCGGACAAGGCGGCCAGTAAGCCGAGCCATCCGGGAGGCGGCGCTATTGGCTGGGGGGGGAGGGTTTGTCAAGCGCGCCTTCGCCTGAGGGCCTGCCACGTGTGGGGACTTGCCTTGGCCGGGGCGAGGCGGCAGGGTTGCCGGCATGGCCGAAGCAAAGGGAATGACGCGCGAGGAGCGCCTTGCCATGCGGCTACGGGACAATCTGCGCCGAAGGAAGGCACAGGCGCGCGCCCTGGCCGGAAGCGGGCCGGATGCGGGGGAACCCACGGGCGAATCGGGCGCGCCCCTTTCCAAACTGGACCCCAACGGCTAGGGGCTGCGCTCTTCCAGTTTGCAGGGAGCCTGCCAGAACCGTGCCGCGCCTGATCCTCGTACGCCATGGCCAGAGCCAGTGGAACCTTGAGAACCGCTTCACCGGATGGTGGGATGTCGACCTTACCCCCAAGGGCGAGGACGAAGCCCGCGCCGCCGGCACACTGCTGGCCGACAAGGGGATGCTGCCCAGCGTGGCGTTCACTTCGGTCCAGACGCGGGCGATCCGCACACTGCACCTTGCGCTCGAAGCCGCCGGACGGGTGTGGATCCCCGAAACCAAGGACTGGCGCCTGAACGAGCGGCACTATGGCGGGCTGACCGGGCTCGACAAGGCCGAGACCGCGGCGAAACACGGTGACGAGCAGGTCAAGGTGTGGCGCCGCAGCTTTGACATTCCGCCGCCCGTGCTCGAAACCGGCAGCGCCTTCGACCTTGCCGCCGACGCGCGCTATGCCGGGATCGCCATTCCGTCGACGGAAAGCCTCAAGGACACCATCGCGCGGGTCCTGCCCTATTACGAGGCGGCCATTGTCCCCGCACTGAAGGCCGGCGAGACGGTGCTGGTTTCCGCCCACGGCAATTCGCTGCGGGCGCTGGTCAAGCACCTGTCGGGGATTTCCGACGAGGACATCACCGGGCTCGAGATTCCGACCGGGCAGCCGATTGTCTACGAGCTTGACGACACCCTTGCCGCGACCAAGCGGTACTACCTGTCGGAGCGCTGAGATGAGCAGGCCGCCAGTCGCCCCCGCCGTCGCGATCGTCATGGGCAGCCAGTCCGACTGGGGGACGATGAAGGGCGCGGCCGACGTGCTGGAAAAGCTCGGCGTGGCAACGGACGTACGGATCGTTTCGGCCCACCGGACGCCCGAGCGCCTGTTCGACTTTGCCAGGGGTGCGGAGGCGCAGGGGTTCAAGGTGATCATCGCCGGGGCCGGCGGCGCGGCGCACCTTCCAGGGATGGTGGCCAGCCTGACGCACATTCCCGTGCTGGGCGTGCCGATTCAGTCCAAGGCCCTGTCGGGGCAGGACAGCCTGCTGTCGATCGTGCAGATGCCCGCGGGGATCCCGGTCGGCACGCTGGCCATCGGCGAGGCGGGCGCGGTCAATGCCGGGCTGCTGGCGGCGGCGATCCTTGCCACGAACGATCCGGCGCTGGCCGGGCGGCTCAAGGCATTGCGCGCGCAGCAGACCGCAGCCGTGGCGGATCGGCCTGCTTGAGGACATGATTTCTCCCGGCGAAACGATCGGCATCCTGGGCGGCGGCCAGCTGGGCCGGATGATCGCGATGGCCGCGGCGCAGCTCGGTTACCGTTGCCATGTCTATGCGCCCGAGGCCGATTCGATCGCCGCCGAAGTCTGCGCCCAGTTCACCCATGCCGATTGGGACGATGCGGCGGCACTAGCACGCTTCGCCGCGGACTGCGCGGTGATCACCTACGAGTTCGAGAACGTGCCAGTCACCCCGCTGACTGCGTTGGGCGACGCGCGCCTTCTCCCCGCCGCCCGCGCGCTCGAAGTGGCGCAGGACAGGTTGGCCGAGAAGACCTTTGTGTCCGGGCTTGGCGGGCACCCTGCCCCGTGGATGGCGGTGGACGACAAGGACGGCCTGATCTCGGCGATCCGGACAGTCGGCGTGCCCGGCATCCTCAAGACCCGGCGCGACGGCTATGACGGCAAGGGCCAGTGGCGGATCGGCTCCGAGGCCGAGGCGCTGGCGCTCGACCTGCCGGCAGGCACCCCGCTGGTCTACGAAGGCTTCATTGAATTTTCGGCCGAGTTCTCGGTAATCCTGTGCCGGGGCGCGGACGGCGACGTGCGGTTCTGGGATACGCCGCAAAACGTCCACGAGGACGGCATCCTCGCGCGCTCGACCGTGCCCGGTTCGGCGCTGGTGACGGCCGAAGTGGCCGAGGCGCGCAACCTCGCGCGCAAGATCGCCGAGGCACTGGACTATGTCGGTGTGCTGACCTGCGAATTCTTTGCCGCCGCCGACGGCCCGGTGTTCAACGAGATGGCCCCCCGCGTCCACAACTCGGGGCACTGGACCATCGAGGGCGCGATCACCAGCCAGTTCGAGAACCACGTCCGCGCGATCTGCGGCCTGCCGCTGGGCGATACCCGGCTGGCCGCGAAGGGCGTGGTGATGGACAACCTGATCGGCGATGCCGCGCACGACTGGCCTGCGATCCTGTCCGACCCGGCCAACCACCTGCACCTTTATGGCAAGGCGGCGGCGCGGCCCGGGCGCAAGATGGGCCACGTCACGCGGCTCATCCTCGACTGATGGGACTGGACCTGTTCCTGATCGTCGCGGCCGCGCATGGCGGGGTGATCGGCGTGGACGGGCGGCTGCCGTGGCATATCCCCGCCGACCTCAAGCGCTTCAAGGCGCTGACCATGGGCAAGCCGATGGTGATGGGCCGCAAGACCTTCGATTCGCTGCCGGGGCTGCTGCCCGGACGGCGGCACATCGTCCTGACCCGCGACAAGGGCTGGCGGGCCGAAGGGGCGGAGGTTGCCCATGACCTTGACGCGGCGCTGGCGCTGGCTGGTTTGGGGGCCGGTCCGGGCGAGGTCGCGGTGATCGGCGGGGCGGAGATCTTCGCCCTCGCCCTGCCCCGCGCCGGCCGGATCGAACTGACCGAAGTCGACGCCGCAATCCCCGGCGACACGGTCCTCCCGCCGTTCGGGCCGGACTGGCGCGAGACCGCGCGCGAGGGCCATGCACCGGACGGCGGGCGGCCCGGCTATGCCTTCGTCACGCTGGAACGGCAGCCATGATCCCGCGCCTGACCAGCCGCGAACCCGTGCCCGAGGCCCTTCGCGGGGCGATCATCGCGCTGGGCAATTTCGACGGATTCCACCTTGGCCATCAGGCCGTGGTGGGCGAGGCGGCGGAATGGGCGCGCAGCGAAGGGCGGCCGGTGATCGCCGCGACCTTCGATCCCCATCCCCGGCGGTTCTTCGTGCCAAGCCTGCCGTGGCTGCGGCTGACCTCGCTTGACCAGCGGCAGGAGCTGTTCGCCGCCGCCGGGGCCGATGCGATGATGGTGATCGCCTTTGACGGCGAAGTCGCGGCGATGACGGGGCCGGACTGGATCGAGCAGGTGCTGCACCATCAGTTCGGCGTGGCAGGCGTGGTGACGGGCGAGGACTTTACCTTTGGCGCGGCCCGCAGCGGGACGACGGCGGCGCTGGCCGAGATCGGCGCGCGCTTCGGGATCGGCGGGCGCACGGTCGGCCCGGTGATGGACGGGGGCGAGCCGGTGTCATCGAGCCGCATCCGCACTGCCCTGCAGGCGGGCGACTGCGCCACGGCGACGCGGTTGCTGACCCGCCCGTTTGCCGTGCGATCGGTGGTGGAACATGGCGACAAGCGGGGGCGGACCATCGGTTATCCGACGGCCAACCTGTCGATGGGGCACTTTCTGCGCCCGCGCTACGGGGTCTATGCCGTGCGGGGCCGGCTGCCGGACGGGCGGGTGCTGGACGGGGCGGCCAACCTCGGGTTGCGACCCATGTTCGAGCCGCCCAAGGAACTGCTGGAGCCGCACTTCTTCGGCGATACTGGCAATCTCTATGGCCAGCAGATCGAGGTCGAGTTCCACCACTTCCTGCGCGGCGAGGCGAAGTTTGCCGGCCTGGACGAACTGACCGCGCAGATCGAGCGGGACTGTGCGGCGGCGAAGGCGTTGCTGGCGTGAAGGCCTTGCGCGCGGCCGGGTTCGTGCTGGCGCTGGCGTTTCTGGCGATGACCTTCGTCAACGCCAGCTGGCTGGCTGACACGCCGCGCGGCTACGTCAAGCTGGTGGCGCTGGAGGGGGCGCATCAACTGGGGCGCGGCCCCTGCCCGGCGGCGCGAATCGAGCCGCCCCTGCACGACTACCTCGGCAATACGCTGGGCGGGATGGCGGCAGCCGGGCGGCTCGGCGCACAGATGGTGGGCGTTGAGCTTCAGCCGGCGCGCGACGGGCATCTGGTGGCCTTGGCCGATGAGCCGCTCGACTGCCGCACGAACGGCCATGGCCGGGTGGGCGACCGCACGCTGGCCGAGGTCAAGGCTCTCGACGCCGGGCACGGCTACAGCACGGACAGAGGCAGAACCTTTCCCTTCCGGGGGCGGGCCGTGGGGGCCGTTCCCGCGTTTGAAGAAGTCTTGCAGGTCCTGCCGGACAAGCCGCTGCTGATTGACTTGCCGGGGGACGCCCGCGCGGCCTTGCAGGTGGTGGCAACCTACCGCGCGATGGGGCGCGATCCAGTCAAGGTCGGCGACGGCTTTCGCGGCACGGGGGTCGATCTTGCCCCGATTCGCAAGGCCTTTGCGGGGGTCTGGGCGTGGGATCCGGCGGCGGCGGAAAAGTGCCGGGCGGACTATTTGTGGCAGGGATGGCTGGGGATCACGCCGGCATCGTGCCGGGAGGCGACGCTGACCGTGCCGCTGGGCCGGCGCTGGATGTTTGCCGGTTGGCCGAACCGGCTGCAGGCGCGGATGGCGGCGGCGAACGCGCGGGTGGTGGTGGAAACCAGCCCCGACAAGGGCCTCGACCTGCCCGAGCAACTGGGCGAGGTTCCGGCGAGCTTTACCGGCTATGTGCTGGTCGAGGACATCTGGACCGTGGGGCCGGCGCTGCGCCCGGCCTACAACAGGCGCACCCCGTTGCAGGAGGAAGCGCTGGTCCGCGCGCTGGAGGCGCGGCGGCAGCGCTAGCCTATTTGCAGGAATGCGCCCGTGCGGCTAAGGCCCGCCGATCATGACCGAACAGCGCGATTACCGTAGCACCGTCTTCCTCCCGAAGACCGATTTCCCCATGAAGGCGGGCCTTCCCCAGAAGGAGCCGGGCATCCTTGCGCGCTGGCAGGCCGAAGGGCTGTACCAACGCCTGCGCGAGGCCCGCAAGGGTGCGGAAAAGTTCATCCTTCACGACGGCCCGCCCTATGCCAACGGCGACATCCACGTCGGCCACGCGCTCAACCATATCCTCAAGGACATGGTGGTGCGCACGCAGACCCTTTTGGGCAAGGACGCGCCCTATGTGCCGGGGTGGGACTGCCACGGGCTGCCGATCGAGTGGAAGGTCGAGGAGCTGTATCGCAAGAAAAAGCTCAACAAGGACGAGGTCGATCCGGTCGAGTTCCGCGCCGAATGCCGGGCCTATGCGCAGAAGTGGGTCGATACCCAGCGCGAGCAGCTGAAGCGGCTGGGCGTCAACGGCGACTGGGACCATCCCTACCTCACGATGGATTTCCAGGCCGAGGCGACGATTGTTGGCGAACTGCTGAAGTTCGCCAAAACGGGCCAGCTCTATCGCGGGGCCAAGCCGGTGATGTGGTCGCCGGTGGAGAAAACCGCGCTGGCCGAGGCCGAGGTCGAGTATGAGGATATCGTCTCGACGCAGATCGACGTGGCGTTCGAGATCACTGAATCGCCAGACTTTCCTATTTTGGTCGGCGTCCATGCAGTGATTTGGACAACAACCGCTTGGACCATCCCCGCAAACCAAGCGGTCGCGTACGGACCTGACCTGCTTTATGCGATCTTGGAACGTGATGATGGGTTGAGGTGCCTGATCGCCAACGGACTGTTTGCCCAGTTTTGCGAGCGAACGGGACCTTGGCGGTATGTACGCTCAGAAGACGGCGTAAATCCGGCAGTTCTTACAGGCCGCGATCTCGCGCGAGTTGTTGCCCGTCACCCAATGCACCGCCTCGGCGGCTTTTTCGCGAAGCCGCGGCCGTTTCTGGCGGGCGATTTCGTTACCACCGAAAGCGGCACGGGCCTTGTCCACATGGCGCCGGACCATGGCGAGGACGACTTCCTGCTGTGCAAGGCCAACGGGATCGAGCCGGTGTTCGCGGTCGAGGGTGACGGGAAGTACCGGGCCGACTGGGCCTGGCTGGGCGGCGAAGGTTCGGTGATCAATCCGAAGTTCAATGCGCCGGATGGGCCGATTTGCAGCGCTTTGCGTGACGCGGCCAAGACAGGTGGCGGCTTGCTCGCGGCGAGCGCGGACTACAAGCATTCCTACCCGCATTCGTGGCGGTCGAAGGCGAAGGTGATCTTCCGCTGCACCCCGCAGTGGTTCGTGCCGATGGACAAGGCGCTCGACTGGCAGGTGCCGCTGTGCGAGGTCGAGGCGGGTATCCGCGAGGATCAGGGTGACGGCGATACGCTGCGCGAGCGGGCCATGCGGGCCATCGCGGCGACGCGGTTCGTGCCCGAAAAGGGGCGCAACCGGATCGGCGCGATGGTCGAAGGGCGGCCCGACTGGGTGCTTTCGCGCCAGCGGGCGTGGGGCGTGCCGATCACGCTGTTCGTCCACCGCAAGAGCGGGCACTACCTCGTCGATGTCGAGGTCAACGCGCGGATCGTCGCGGCGGTGCTGGCAGGCGGCGTCGACGCGTGGTCCGAGGCCAATGCGCAGGCGCTGCTGGGCGAGCGCTATCACGCCGCCGACTATGAGCGGGTGACCGACATTCTGGATGTGTGGTTCGATTCGGGATCGACCCATGCCTTCGTGCTCGAAAGCGGGCGCTGGCCCGAATTGCTGCGGCCGCCGGGCTATGCCAAGCCGCTGGCGGACCTTTATCTCGAAGGTTCGGACCAGCATCGCGGCTGGTTCCAGTCCTCGCTGCTCGAATCCTGCGCGACGCGCGGGCGCGCGCCCTACAAGGCGGTGCTGACCCACGGGTTCACGATGGATTCCAAGGGCATGAAGATGTCCAAGTCGCTCGGCAACACGGTCGATCCGCTCAAGGTCATGGAGACCTATGGCGCGGATATCGTGCGGCTGTGGGCGCTGTCGGTGGACTACACCGAGGACCACCGCATCGGGGACGAGATCCTCAAGGGCGTGGCCGACCAGTACCGCAAGCTGCGCAACACGTTCCGTTACCTGCTCGGCGCGCTCGATGGCTATGACCATGGGGCGGAAGGCGTGGAGCACGGCGCGATGCCCGAGCTGGAGCGCTATGTGCTGCACCTGCTGGCCGGGCTCGACGCCACCCTGCGCCGCGCGATCGACGATTTCGACTTCAACGAATATGTCCGCGCGCTGGTCGATTTCTGCAACGAGGACCTGTCGGCATTCTTCTTCGATATCCGCAAGGATTGCCTCTATTGCGACGCGGCGGATGACCCGAAGCGGATGGCCTATCGCACGGTGCTCGATACGCTGTTCCAGGCGCTGGTCCGCTATGCCTCGCCGGTGCTGGTGTTCACCGCCGAGGAAGTGTGGACCACGCGGTTCCCCGAGCGCGGGTCAATCCACCTGCAGCAATTCCATGCCCTGCCCCAAGGCTGGCGCGACGAGGCGCTGGGGAAAAAATTCGGCGAACTGCGGTCCTTGCGCATGGCGGTGACCGAGGCGGTCGAGCCGCTGCGCCGCGAGAAGGTGCTGGGGTCGAGCCTGGAGGCGGTGGTTTCCGTTCCCGAAGGTGCGGCGGCCGGCGTTTCCGGCGCGGCGCTGGCTGAGCTGTTCATCACCGCGACAGTGAGCCGCGGGCAGGGCGACAGCGTGAGCGTGACGCGAACCGAGGACGCCAAGTGCGGGCGCTGCTGGCGCCATCTGCCCGATGTTTCGGAAGACGGCGGCCTGTGCGGGCGGTGCGAGGACGTGGTGGCCGAGGTGGACGCCCTGTGACATTGGCGGCGAAGCGGCTGGCCGGGCTGGCCGTGGCCGTGCTGGTGTTCGGCGCGGACCAGGGGCTCAAGTGGCTGCTGGTCGAGCGGCTGCAACTGCGCCGGGTCGGGCTGATCGAGATCGCGGGCAATTTCGACCTGCGCTGGGCGCAGAACTACGGCGTGTCGTTTTCGATGCTGACCGCCAACAGCGTGGAAATGCGCTGGCTGCTGGTGGCGCTGACCGGGCTGATCGCGCTGGGCGTGCTGGTGTGGATGCTGCGCGAAAAGGCGCTGGCCGATATCCTGGCGCTGGGCATGGTGCTGGGCGGCGCGCTGGGCAACATCCGTGACAGGGCACTGCTGGGCTTCGTGGTTGACTATGCCGACCTCCATTTCGGGGAATTCCGCCCCTTTGCGATCTTCAACCTGGCCGATGCGGCGATCTCCATCGGTGTCGTGATAATCCTTGCCCGCTCGTTCCTTTCGCGCGAAAAGCGCGCCGAAGACGAAACGGGCGGCCAACCGGCGTGAACCGCCTTCAGTCCATGCGCGCAGGGCGCCAGCGGAGAACAGACCAGATGCGCAAGTCGACGACGATCCTCCTTCTTGCTTCGGCAAGCGCCGCGCTGGCCGGCTGCGGCTCGGGCGGCGGGCTGCTCAACCGGGCCCGACCGGACGAATTCGCCGTGCAGCGGCAGGCCCCGCTGGTGGTGCCGCCCGACTTCGCGCTGACCCCGCCCAAGCCGGGTGCGCCGCGTCCGACCGAGGGCGGGACCCAGCAGCAGACGCTCGACGCGCTGTTCGGCGGTTCGGCCCCGCGCAGCGCGATCGAGCGCAACACGGTGAGCCGCGCGGGGACCCCGGCTCCCGGCATCCGCTCGGCCGTGGGCGACAACGACACCAACACGGTGGCCAAGGGTGCGCTGACCCGCGACATCATCGCCGCGCCGCAGGGCGACGGGCGCGAGGCTCAGGCGGTCATCGCAGGTTGAGCCTGTTCGGCGCAGGCTGCGCCGGATTATTGCCATACCGAAAAGCGGTGGCGCTTGACGTGCTGCCGCTTTTCGCGTTTCCAGCGCCACGGGCCTGCCGGCCGGGAACAGGATGAGAGCTTGAAATGAGCCATGCCGATGTCGTGATTGTGGGCGCGGGCCATGCCGGGGCGCAGGCGGCAATCGCCTTGCGCCAGCACGGTTTTGCCGGAACCATCGTGATGGTCGGGCGCGAGCCTGAACCCCCCTATGAGCGGCCGCCTCTGTCGAAGGACTATTTCGCCCGGGAAAAGACCTTCGAGCGGATCCTGATCCGCCCGGCGGCGTTCTGGGGCGAAAAGGGAATCGAGCTGCGGCTGGCGACCGAGGTGACGGCGGTCGACCCGGCGGGGCACCAGGTGACCCTCTCCGACGGGACAACGCTGGGCTATGGAACGCTGATCTGGGCGGCAGGCGGAGATCCGCGCCGGCTGTCGTGCAAGGGCGCGGAGCTGGCGGGAGTGCACGCGGTGCGCACGCGCGCCGACTGCGACGCGCTGATGGCCGAGATTGACGGCGGCGTGAAGGACATCGCCATCATCGGCGGGGGTTACATTGGGCTTGAGGCAGCAGCGGTGCTGACCAAGCTGGGGTGCAAGGTGACGCTGCTCGAGGCGCTGCCGCGGGTGCTGGCGCGGGTGGCGGGGCCGGAATTGTCCGCGTTCTACGAGGCCGAGCACCGGGCGCACGGGGTGGACCTGAGGACCGGGGTGACGGTGGAAAACCTGGAAGGCGAAAGCCGGGTTTCGGGCGTGCAACTGGCCGGGGGCGAGATCGTGCCGGCGCAGGCGGTGATCGTGGGGATCGGGATCGTCCCCGCCATCGGCCCGCTGATCGCGGCTGGCGCAGCGGGTGGCAATGGCCTCGATGTCGACCAGTTCTGCCGGACCAACCTGCCCGATGTTTACGCCGTGGGGGACTGCGCGGCCTTTGCCTGCGACTATGCCGGCGGGGCGGTGATGCGGGTCGAATCGGTGCAGAACGCCAACGATCAGGCAACCTGCGTGGCCAAGGCCATCTGCGGGGACGCCGCGCCCTATCATGCGTTTCCGTGGTTCTGGTCGAACCAGTATGACCTGCGGCTGCAGACCTGCGGGATTTCGGCGGGGTATGATGCCAGCGTGGTGCGCGGGGTGCCGGACGCGCGCTCGTTCTCGGTGGTCTACCTCAAGGGCGGGCGGGTGATCGCGCTCGACTGCGTCAA
>CAYFJH010000019.1:16595-46913 GCA_964343385.1 uncultured Novosphingobium sp.
GGTCAAGGACTATGTCCAAGGGCGCAAGCTGATCGAGGCCGGGGTAATGGCCGACCCGGCGGTGCTGGCGGATACCGCCGCGCCGCTCAAGGACCTGCTGCCAACCGGATGAGCGCCCAGCTCGCGGCTTCGACGACGGCGGGGTCAGGGTCGGCGGTCAGCGCGTTGACGTGCCGGACCAGCGACGGGTCGCCGCTGTTGCCGGCGGCGTAAAGGCAGTTGCGGACGAAGCGGTTCCGCCCGATGCGCTTGACCGGCGAGCCTGAGAACAGGCGGCGAAACGCGGCGTCATCGAGCATGAGCAGGTCGGCAAGACGCGGGGCGGCGAGTTCGGCGCGGGGGCGGAAGGCCTGCATCGCGGCGGCGGTCTGGGCGAACTTGTTCCACGGGCAGGCGGCGAGGCAATCATCGCAGCCGTAGATACGGTTGCCCATGGCTTCGCGGAACTCCTGCGGAATCGGGCCGGAATGTTCAATCGTCAGGTAGGAAATGCAACGGCGCGCATCGAGGCGATAGGGCGCGGGGAAAGCGCCCGTGGGGCAGGCTGTCTGGCAGGCGCTGCACGAGCCGCAACGGTCGCTGGCCGGAGCGCCGGGGACAAGGTCGAGCGTGGTGTAGATCGCGCCGAGGAACAGCCATGAACCGTGGTCGCGGCTGACGAGGTTGGTGTGCTTGCCCTGCCAGCCGAGCCCGGCGGCGGCGGCCAGCGGCTTTTCCGGGACGGGGGCGGTATCGACGAAGACCTTGACCCCGACCGCGCCAAGCCCGCGCCTTTCGCAGGCGTCGATCAGCCAGCGCGCGAGCGCCTTTAGCGCCTTTTTGACCGTATCGTGATAGTCCGCGCCTTGGGCATAGACCGAAATGCGGGCACGTTCGGGGTGGTCCGCCAAGGTGCGGGGGTCGGCTGCAGGGGCGTAGCTCATGCCCAGCGCGATCACGCTTTTCGCCTCGGGCCAGAGCGCTTGCGGTCCGGCGCGGTGGTGGGCGCGTTGCGCCATCCAGGCCATTGTGCCGTGGTTGCCTTCGGCCAGCCATTGGCCAAGGCGGGCGGCGTGGACGGGATCGTCGGTGGCGGGCGCAATGCCGCAGGCGGCAAAGCCGAGGCGGGCGGCCTCGGCGCCGAGATCGGCCGTAAGCGCGGCGCGTTCCGCCTCGTTAACCAAGTGTGCCTATGCTCCTCTTCACGAAGGCGCCTTATCCGCGCACAAGCATGAAAATGGAACCTGGTGAATGGATCGGATCGGAGCGCGCGGTGACGGCTGAGGGCAGCCGCACGCTGGCGATCGAGGCGCGCGGGCTGGTCAAGCGGTTCGACGGGGTCACAGCGGTGGACGGCGTCGACCTGTCGGTGCCCGAGGGGACGATCTACGGCGTGCTGGGGCCGAACGGCGCGGGAAAGACCACCACCCTGCGGATGCTGCTCGGGATCATCGAACCCGACGCCGGATACCGCCGGATTTTAGGGACCGAGCGACCGCGCGATGTGTCGCACCGGATCGGCTACCTGCCCGAGGAACGCGGGCTTTACCCATCGATGAAGGCGGTCGAGGCCATCGCCTTTGTCGGCGCGCTGCGCGGATTGCCGCTGGCCGAAGGACGCCGGCGCGGGCGTGAACTGCTCGAGGAATATGGCCTCGGCCATGCCGCCGACCGCCAGATCCGCCAGTTGTCCAAGGGCATGGCGCAGCAGGTCCAGATCCTGTCTACGCTGGTCCACGAACCAAGGCTGGTAATCTTTGACGAGCCTTTTTCGGGGCTCGACGCGATCAACCAGGGGCGACTGGAGAAAATGATGCGCGGGCTGGCAACGCGCGGGACCACGGTGATCTTTTCGACCCATGTCATCGCCCATGCCGAGCGGCTCTGCGACGGGATCGCGATCATCGCCGGGGGCCGCGTGCCGTTCGCCGGGTCGGTCGACACCGCGCGCGACCGCATTCGCCCGCAGGTGCGGCTGGAAACGCGCGCCGGGACCGGGCCGTGGCGCGGCGCGCTGCCCGCCCATGCGCGCGAGGACCGCAAGCACGACGGTTCGACCTTCTTCTACTTCCCGCTGCCCGACAGCGGGATCGAGCCGCTGCTGCGCGCGCTGGTCGAGGGTGAGGCGGGCATCCTCTCGCTGTCGATCGAGCGCGCGGGGCTGCACGATGCCTTTGTCGCGATTGCCGGCGAGGCTGCGGCGCGCGCGCTGGAGGAAAATCCTGCCGAGGAGATGCGGCGATGACCCAAGGGGCAAGCGGCCGGCTTTCGACTTTCGCCGCCGCGCTGGTGGTGGCGCGGCGCGACTTCATGGCGATCCTGTGGAGCCGCTCCTTCGTCTTCTTCCTGATCGGGCCGCTGTTCCCGCTGGTGGTGGGCGCGATGGCGAGCGGGGTGGGCCAGCGGGTCGAGGCGAGCGCCGGACGCCCCGTGCTGGGCGTGGCGATGAGCGAGCGCGAGAGCGCGGCGATGCTGGCGGCCGCCCGCCGGCTGGCACCCGACCTTGGCGAACTGGTGCCGGCAATGGTCCCGGTCACGACCGTGCCCGAGGGCGCGCGGATCGACGGGTCGGCGCTGCTCAAACAGAAGCAGGGAATGGTCAGCGCCGTGGTCAGCGGCAGCCGCGCCGCGCCAGTTCTGACCGGGCCGGGCTGGCTGATCGACCAGTGGCGCGGGCCGGTGGCGCTGATCGCCGCCGAGGCGCGCGGCGAAGCGCCCGGGCACTATCCGCAGGTAAGGCTGGCCCCGGAGGGCCCGGCGCAGGCCGACAACCGCACCGGCCGGATGCGCACCGCGCAGGCCGCCCAGACCCTGATGTTCCTCCTCACCATGCTGCTGGCGGGCATGGTCCTGTCCAACCTGGTCGAGGAAAAGGCCAACAAGATCATCGAGATTCTTGCAGCCGCCGTGCCGATGGATGCCGTGTTCCTGGGCAAGCTGTTCGCCATGCTGGCCGTGTCGTTCGTCGGCATCCTGGTCTGGGGGACGACCATCGGTTCGGTGATGATCGCGGGCGGGCGGTCGCTGTCGGAACTGACCGTGCCGGCGGTCGGCTGGCCGCTGTTCATCACGCTGGGAATCGCCTATTTCGCGATGGCCTACCTGCTGCTCGGCGCGGCGTTCCTGACCATCGGTTCCATGGCGGCCACCGTCCGCGAGGTCCAGACGCTGTCGATGCCTGTGACCATGGTCCAGTTGCTGGTGTTCTTCTTTGCCTCCTATGCGCTGGCCAGTCCGGGCAGCGCGCTCGAGAATACCGCGGCGCTGGTCCCCTTCTCCTCGCCCTTTGCCATGCTCGCCCGCGCGGCGCAGGACGGCAACCTGTGGCAACACGCCCTCGCGCTGGGCTGGCAAGCCGCCTGGGTCGCGCTCAGCGTGCGCCTGGGCGCGGCGCTGTTCCGGCGCAAGGTGATGAAAAGCGGTCCGGCGCGGATGGGCAAGCCGCGCAAGAGCGTGGTGAAGCCCGCCTGACCGGATCGGCCTGAACGGAAACTGCGCGGGCGCGGTGCGTAGGTTTTTCAGGAAGACCCCTCCCTTCCGGGCCGGGGGGGTATAGTGATAGGCGCAGAAATGTTATTGGTTGACCACACGCCAATGCACATTGAGACAGATAAGCCATGCCAGCACAGCCGTTGCTCGCATCGCAAAAGGAAGGCTTGCGGGGTCGGGACCAGTACGCCTAACTGCATTCGGTCGAATGCGGCCCCGACTGGATGGGGCTGGCGGAGTTCGGGAGGTTAGAGAATAATGTCGGCGCAATTTGGGATTCTAGGTGCGCTTGGATTAATTTTTCTCACAGTCATAGCCTATGTCCGTCGTCACGGCCGTGCAGGCAAAGTGACAACGATCACTCTTCTTGATCAATCCAGCGAAGGCCAAATGAGCGATTATGGCTCAAATTCGGGTCTTACCATCGAGGTAATGGACGATCTCGCCTGTGATCAAGGAAAGTTGGAGGACGAACTGGATGGCGCGCTGGAGCGACTGATTAACGACGCCTCAGAGTCATATGCCGAAGCAGTCAAGCGCGAACAAGAAGCATGGCTGCGTTACCGGGATGCGCGCACAACAGCGATTGCACTATCCCTCGGCGGCAGTTTGGGAGGGGTAGCGGCATCTAGCGCTTCGGTAGAAATAACTCGACTTCGGATTCTTGAAATAAATTCCGACATATCCAGAGTTAATATCTGACAGTGTAGGTATCCACCCATGGGATTACTTCAAACTATATTGCCAGTTCTTCTGACTGCGTTTTTAGGAACGCGGATCGCGCATGGATTTCAAAACCGTGCAGCCAAGGAGAGCCGCTTTTTTGAAGCTTCTCGCGGAATGTATGGTGACATGATAACTGCCACTGATAAAATTACTGCATTAGTTGGAAAGCGCATTTACGCGGCGCAACGATTTGTTCTGACATCGCCCGAATCAGAGCATCATGAAAATGCTCGTAACTCTTTGAGAGACATAAACATAGAGTGGAATGAAAAGCTGTTGGAAATGGAAATGTCTGTCAGAACCTTATTTAGGGGCAGCCGTTTGACAAATTTTGAGAATATCCAAGCACGAATGGCACTGTGCCTTTCCAATATTGGCAAAACGCCAAACGAACTCGATAAAAATCATCGCAATAAATTACTGAAAGAATTGCAAATAATACGCTCAGAGTATTTTTCATTTATAAGAGAAATGCATAGAGAGTGCAGCAAGCTCCACCGACAAATGCATTTTGGGGTAGCTGTTGAGTATGACCCTTACAACCTAGGCAGGCTATCCAATTGGGTACTCGTTAAGCTTCTTTTCAAATCGAGCATAGAGTCCAAGCGCGTAATCTGCGCGCCGACTGACTTTGGTATGCCAGTTGACTCCGGGGAAGCGCGGCTTGGGATATACGAGTAAAGCCGCAAGATATGCCGCCTCTCGCAAGGAGAGCTTCGACATATCAATGAAATATTCATCATTGAAGTGATGAGGGAATAATTTGCAGGCTGCAGATCTACAACCACTTAGCCCAGTTCCGAAGTAGGCAACTTCAAGATATGTTCGTATTATGGAAATTTTGCTAAGACGGAATTGAATAAAAATTGAACCGAACGATTCCCTCAGTTTTCTTCTATACGATCTCTCATAGCGACCTGATATAGTCCTAAATAGCTGCATATCTATGGTGCTTGCGCCACCATGATTTTTAAAAGAAATTATACGTGTGAATTCCCTGCACAACGCCTTTATATCAAATCCAAAATGATCGAAAAATCTTCTATCTTCGAGAATGATAACCATCGTTTCGAACGAATTAAGATTACTCTTATCATCAACCCATCGGGCAATGTCGTCTATACGCAGCAGGTCTTTGTGCATACGCATCAACGTAGATCGAAATGTGGGCAGCTTTGGCAGCAATTTTTGTGTCTCGCCTGCTAATTCATTATGCCAGTCGTATGTTCGATCTATCCGCTCCCCCGACGTAAATGCAAGGGTTCAACTGCTATAGCGAGGATGGGCGATAAGGTGCCAGATTTGTGTGTTTTAACCCAGCAACTCGCGTCGGAAATTTTCTAGCGTCATAATCTTGCGGCGGAGATTGGACGCATCTGCACCCACCTTGCGGGCCGTCCCCCTCAAACCCAGTTCCTCAATCGTCTGGCTAAGACGCTGCAACTCATGGGCGCGTTCATTATTCAGCTTTTCCGCTCGATCCATGATGACCGGTAAACGGGCGGCAATTTTGCGGACGGTCGCTTTGTCAGTTCCGCCGCTGTTCCCTATAATCGACCGCAATTGCCTCGACGTAGCGGCCAAGGCCTTCGCCGTCGCGCCAATCCCCAGCACCCTCACCAAAGCCCTGAGTTCGCTCCGGAATTCAACAACGCATTCGTCCGAAAACCCATAATCGGGGCGGGCGTTGGCATCCATTCCCAGAATGGCCTGCCGCTCCCAATCGTTGGTCTCCTTGCCGATATGGCAGAAACCACTGGCGTGGATATGCCGCCGTTGCGTGGTGCCATGGTCCAGATAGTCCCCATCAAGGAATTTTGATTCCGGGTGCAGATGATATTGCGCCAGTGCCTCGGCGTAGGATTGCAGAGCCGTGGCCGGAACCGGCTGACCGCTCTCCCGGTCGAACGCCATTGGAATGGCTTTGCGGGCATCCGACTCAAACGGCGCAATCGGCTTGATCGGTCTCATTTTCTTGGGCCGCCCTTTCCGGGCCGAGTTGACAATGCTTTCCGCAGCCCAATCCCAACCAGCCTTAAACGATAACAGGAAGCCGAACGGCTTTACCTGATCGCGATAATCCCGGCCCGCATTGTAGATTTTGAACCACTGCAATAGGTCCGGCGACGTAGCTGCATAACGGCTCCGCGTCGGTTCGTTCAAAGCGGGGTGATAGTCCCGTGCGACTTGATCAGGGTGTCCGTACAGCGCGGCACTGACAATCTGAATCCAGAAGTCGCAATGCCACCGCACCGTGCCGTCTTTCAGCACGGATTTATCCGGCATCGGGAAGTGGCTCGGCGCATCCGAATTCCCGTATGGCGGGAGCAGATGGCCCAAGCCATGCGCGGAAACCTTGCGCAAGACGGGCTGGTCATTGGCATCCCGGTTGAACAGCGCATAGCGCTTGGAGGAAACTGCGAAGCAAAACAGCGGGGCAAGCTCTTCCGATTGCAGCCCGTAGTTCACATCCTCGACTTTCAGGATCGGGGCGTTGAAATCATAGGGATTGAGCGAGGAAAACCACTCGACAACCTCAATGGTCCGGGCCGTGAAATCGGCAGACGGCATGGCATCCGGCTTGGCAATCGCCATGCTGTCGGTATCGCAAAAGGTCCAATCCAATCCCCGGTCGGTCACAAGACGTTCTGTGATGGCGAGCATCAACCGGGCCGCCCCCGTGATCAGCGTCGCCAACAGGGGATGGAAATAGGTGCCCGGATTTTCCTGTTTATCGGTCGAAAAACTGAATGGGGAACAGGTCGAACTATGAATGGTGACCGGAATTTCCGTGGGGCGGGCATCAACATTCATTTCGACGTAAATGCCATAGCTTGTGGCGTTGGCTGCGATCTTGAGCGCGTTCTGTTCAATATCGAGTGTGGCTTGCTCAACGCCATCGGCGGCATCGCGGCGCTTCTTGATGCTCTGCCGCAGTTCGATCACCCGCTTGAAGAAGTCCGTTTCGGTCGGATCAACCCGGTAAGCGGCGTTTCCGCTGATATGGATCGGGGACAGGCCGCTTTGCATCGCCTTTGGGGCGAAGCTGATTGCCTCGACCACGTTGGGCGCTTTGCCGGTTAGCAGTTTGGATGCAATGCAATCGGCGAGCGTGGACCATAGCGGTGTTTCACAGGTGAGGAAATTCGCGCCAATCGTGTTCTGTGCTTCCTGCTGATAGGCGGCCCGAACCGGAAAGATATCGGCATCGGGCAAGACACGAACAAGCGTAGTCAGTCCGCGCCATGCGTCCTGCGATTGGAGCGCCGACAAATCGACACTGGCGAGAAAGGCCCGCGTTTTATCGGTGGAATCGTGCCACGTCATGCCGTCCGCGATCACAAACCGCCAAAGTCCCATGAGGGTGCAGACCGTAGGATACATGGACAGGAAATCGCACAACATGACCTGCCGGATTTCCCGGCGGATGCGGACTTCCGACCGACCGCCGAAATAGCTCCCCATGATCTTGGCCAAAAGGTCGCGGGGGCAATCGGGCTGCACCTTGCGCCACGGCTGAATGCCCATAGCCCGGATATAGGCCTTGCCGATGCTCGCTTCGCTGTAGATTTTTTCCGGCTTGGCCTCAGTCAAACCAAGCTGGCCAAAACGGGTCATGCTCGCCCGCCAGCATTCCCATGTCGCCTGCACGTCCGCCACGGCATAGCGGATCATCTCCGCACTGATCGGCCCGGCAAAATCCTCGAAATCCAGCTTGGGATGCTCGACCTTGAGAAACTTGCACAGGCTCGAAAGGGAAAAGCTGCGGGCGAACAATGCCCCCGACAGCGTTTTTACGTCGATGAAATGACCGCGCCGGACGGGCGATTTCAGGCCCCGATTGCGCTGCCCGCGACTGTCCCGCTGCTGCATGGTTGCGGCAAATGAAATCAGCGCAGAACGCCGCGACATATGTTTGATGCGGACATTCGGATAGATTTTCTGTGCAGACAGCTTGAAGGTGAAGCCGCCGCGCATAGTGCTGGTTTCCGCATCAAGTGGGGTCTTTGCCGTCCCGTGCTTGATCGCGAGCCGGGAAATATCGAACGGCAGATTGAAGCCGACGATAGTGGCCCGAAGGGCGTAGGCTCGGGCGAAGAAAACTTCGTCAACGAACTCCTCGCGGGTTCGCAATTTCAGCCCATGCGCGACGGCGAAGGATTCTAGCCGTTCCCGCTCGTCCGCCGTTACCCCTGCCCGTTCATAAAAAATGCCTTCCTCATCAAGTTCGCCATCGTTTCGGAATTGGTAGGTGCCGAAGCGCAGCGCCTGGCCCGGATCGGTCGTGGTTTCCGTGTCGAATATGAGCGTCCAGCCTGACGCGGGGGCAATAGCCCGGATGGGCTTGGGTTTGCCGCCGCCGGTTTCTGGCAGGACAGTGAATTTCGGGCCTGCAAAGGCGCGGATTGCGATTGAAAGATGATCGGTGATCGGGGGAATTGTCATCACGCCGCCTCCCCATTCAGTCCCGAATTGGCCCGGTCGATCAATTCTTGCCCAAAAGCCGCCAACTTTTCGACGATGAGCCGCAACAGGTCCGCCAGCCCCAAAAGGAAATGGCCGATACGATCCAGCGCCGGGTCGGCGGCAGAGTTTAAACGCGGATGATCCTTCTGGTCGTCGCTGACCTTGCGATGGCAATTCCGGCAGATCGCAACTGTGCCATTGTCTCGGCCATGATCCGCCACATGGTGCAGCTCAAGGCAGCGATCATCCGGTTCTCCGCACACTCCGCAGCGCGGCTCATTGGTGCCCAAATACTCCAAGCGGCGTTGACGCCGTGCTTCTCTGGCCAGTTCGATTTTGGTCATGGGAAATCCTTTCATTGAACAAGTCGGTAGATGTCGTGGAACAGGTCCGTCTCGGTATTCACGAGGCGGTGCAGGGTGTTGGGATGGGTTTCGAGCGGATGCGCTTGGCCCGTGATGTCGATCACGGACTTCCCGTGGAACGGGCGCAACAAGTCAGCATCATTGCTGTTCACGTATGCTTTCACGGCGGTGAGATGACTGCCATTGAGCGAGGCTTGCTCGAAATCCGGCAAGATCAGCCGAACCACATCGCCGCGGGTAATCACCTTCATTTCGCGGGGACGGTTATCGGTGAAGTGCCAGAGCTTGCCCTTTCGATGGGCAAGGGCGTTGCTGCGCAGGAAATTGCGGAACCGCTCCGCCGACACGCCTGCCTCTTTGGCGGCGCGGCCCTGATTGCCAGTTTCGCGCAAGAGCTTAAGGGCTGCCTCAAGCCCGGCATCGGATTTGGACGGCTTGGGGCGGATCGGCGTTTCCCCGGCCCGCGCATGACCACGGGCCTGCGAACGGCTCAATCCTTTGGCCGCCGCCCTTTGGATGCGCCGAGCATATTCTTGGGCATGGTTTCGTTGCTTCCTTGGCACTGGCCGCCCTTCCGAATCAAGACGGCAACCAAGTAGGGCACGGGATTCGCGAGAAGTGCTATTCTGCGCAGGTCTCTATTGAGTCGGTGGGCCTAAGGTATTGGAAAAAGGATGGATTAGCGCCGATGATATGCGCACCGCGTTGGCGGCTGCGAGATCGCCAGTCACGCCCCACCAAATCGAGCGCTGGCGGCGGGAGGGCCTACTCCCTCGCCCACGTCAGATTGGTCATGGGCGCGGCAAAGGCAGCTCTACAATAGTACCGCAGGCGAGCGTGGCCCAAGCGCAGGAAATCGTTCGGCTCTACGCCCAACGTGAAAAACGCGATTGGGTGGGCTGGCAACTCTGGTTGCGCGGCTTCGTGGTCGCCGAACGCTATTGGCAAGCGCCGCTAGAAAGTGCCCGAAATGTTATCCTCGAAACCCGGCGGGCAGCGCACCGATATGAAAGCTCGTCGCAGGAGGAAAACAATAACCTCGATGCGCTCAAAGCTATGGTGCTGGCAGCCGTCCGCAAAACTCCGCTCCACGCTCCTTTGACGGGCATTCCTCCGACAATTGTCGAGACACTATGCGGATTTTTGCGGGAAATCGTCATGGGGGAATTTGAGGCATTCAGCCACGAAACCGACTCGAAGCCCAACCGAGACGAACGCGAGGCGGTCTTGGCAGTCATCGGAGCAAGTACTCCGGGGAACCGTCGCATTGCCGATTTCGGCGGGACAATCGAAAATGTATTGCAGGATATTGCCAAGGCATTCTCCGCCATTACCCGGCGCAATTCAATGATCACGCCCGCGCCAGAGGCCCGGCGCGAATTTCTAGCGGTAATGGAAATAGGCATTTCGCTCTATTGGAATTCCAAAGCTCTCATTGGTCATAAAGCATTGGCTGCATTTCACCGCATCGCCACCAATGGAGCAATTTCGACCCAAGCGCTAATGTTGCTCTGTTGGGCCGAATATCGCGACATAAGCACGTCGAAATTGCCATTTTCCGAAATTGATGAAATTCACGATTTGGCTGTAAAATTGACAGCGGAAATTGGCAATTGAAGCCGAAAATATGCCTGAATTCCGTGGTATCATGCTAAGATTGGAAATGCTGCACGAACCCGAAATTTACGCTGAAGAAATCGCCGACGAATGGGCAATTCGCTCCGAATTCTGGCGAGCCGAGGCCGATAAATCAGGCGGCAAGCGGCGATTGCGCGAACGCAATTCCCGGCCGCTGATATTGACCGGACAAGGCACGTCCCTGCGAATTGAAAATGGCGCTTTGTCGATTAAACAGGGCTTTACCCATTACCCGCAAAAGGCCGAGCAATTCCGGTTCTTCAAAGGCGATTTGAATTTACCGCGCATAATCATGCTTTTGGACGGCAGCGGCTCCATATCCTTTGATGTGCTCAATTGGCTTGGCGAGCAAGGCGTTGCCCTCGCCCGAATTCAATGGGGCGGCGAACCTGCCGTTTTTGCGTCGGGTGCCGGATTTATCGGCAATCCCGAAAAGCTTCGCTGGCAATATGAGACACAGGCCAATGAGGAATTGCGGCTGGAATTCGGGCGCAAGCTGATATGCGAAAAGCTGCACAACAGCATTGCGACACTCGAAACCCGAATTCCCGACACCCCCTATCGGGAGCGCGCCATCGCCAAGGCAGCGGAGGCCTTGGCGAAGCTTCGATCCGCATCCCTTGACGGCATGAACGACATTCGAGCCATCGAGGGGGAAAGCGCCGCCCGGTATTTCGCGGCATGGGCTGGCATCGAAATGCAGTGGACGGCTGCCGGACGCCACCCCGTTCCGGATGATTGGCACAGCTATCGGTCGCGGAGTTCAATCCTGACCGGGAGGAAGGCCAGGAATTGGAAAGCATCGCACCCCATCAATGCGATGCTCAACTATGCCTATGCCGTTCGGGTGGCGCAGCTACAGGTCGAGGTCGTCGCGGACGGATTCGATCCGTTCTCCGGGATCATGCATCATTCCCGGCCCGATTTCCCGGCATACGCCTATGACCTGATCGAACCGGAGCGGCCCAAAGTGGACGCGGCCATTCTCGGTTTCGCGCAAGACCGGAAATTTTCAGGGGCGGATTTCGTGCCGCGAAAGGATGGCGTTTGCCGATTGTCGCCGCAACTGGCGCGGGCGGTCGCGGCGGCTGTTTCCACCGGATGCCGCGGCAGTTTTCACCCCTGACCATTGAACCCAATATTTTCCCGTTCGTAACCGGCTTGAAATTGCTGGTAATTGGCCCGCAGCACTTGCAGGCTTCCGGACAGGCGAGAGCAATTCAGTAGCCGGTCGGCCTGACATTCGGCCAAGAATTGCGATGATTGCGCCGCCGTATCGGCCATAAATCCGTTGGTCGATTGCATATAGGATTGGACTTCGCCATGCGTTCGCTCCGCGTCGCTGGAAAGACTGCCCAATTGATAGTCGATTTGACTGATTTGGTAATCCGCGTCCGGTGTCCCCGTGTTTAGTCGCCGCTTCGCAAGCTGCATTTTTCCGGAGCGTTCGCGTGCAACCCGGTAGGCGGCAATCACGCCAGCAAGCTTGCCTGTTTTCTCCCGTAGTTCCTGCCCCTTTACGAAGGCCGCGTCCGCAAGCCGATCTATGGCCCTTTGGGTTTTGAAACGCTGCTCTACCTGAACTTTGTCCGCCGCAACGGCTTGGACTTCCTGCTTCTTCTCCGCTGCATGACGGCGTGTGGCTTCGACAAGTTCAGGGAATTTACTGGCATCAGCCTTGGCAAAATCGAGACGCGTCGAACCCCCGTTCCCAAAAAACGTAAGGTGGAGCGTGTCTCCGTCGATTGTGCCCGTCACAAGGGACAAGCCCGTCCCATTTTCCACGGACAGATTGAGCGCATTTCCTTCGATCGTACCCGACATGGGCCGCGTGCCCGCTGTCGTCTTGCCATCCTTATCAGAGGCGACCACTGACGCGGTGCCGGTGACCTTGCCATCCGCGACGGATGCGATCTGAACCATGAATGCCGTATCGGCGTCGGACGCAATATAGCTCCCTTCCGCGTGGGAGCCAATTGCGCAGCCAGCCAACAAGGGCGCCACAAGGAATGACAAGGTAAGCATTCTATAGGACACGGCGAACTCCGGCCAACCTGTTGAAGTGTCCCCATTATGGGGACGTTGCGGTTCACATATACTTAAAGCCCCGGTTCAATTATCGGGGACGTGTTGATGCAGCGGGGATGGGTGGTTTCACCCGACTATCGAGCGCTGATCGACGCCCTCAAAGACGCACGAACGCAGGCGGGAATTTCGCAACGGGAATTGGCTCGCCGGATCGGTAAGCCGCCGTCGTTCGTCAATAAGATTGAACTTCTGGAACGACGATTAGACGTGCTGGAATTCATCGCGTTGGCCGAGACCATGGGGTTTCGGGCCGATGAACTGCTACGCCGGGTCAGGGGCGACCTCCCCGGAACCATCACATTGTAAGCGGAGGGTATGCTACGTTAGGGTGAGCGGAGATCGCAATGCCATCGCTGCGCTCAGCGCAATGTCCGTAAGCCTGACGGTGTGCAAGGTGGTATTCCGTTTGAAGTTGTGCATGTTGCCAGCATGGTCAATCGAATCCGCAACAAACGCATCCAAATTCCTAAGAATGACGGTATGCCGGTGGAGGG
Organism: uncultured Novosphingobium sp.; assembly: GCA_964343385.1. Taxonomy (GTDB): domain Bacteria; phylum Pseudomonadota; class Alphaproteobacteria; order Sphingomonadales; family Sphingomonadaceae; genus Novosphingobium. The sequence goes on from CAYFJH010000019.1 coordinate 29,842, forward strand.
AGGCCGGCCTTCACCAATTCCCTTAGTGTGGAGGGGAAAGATTCTACCCATATCCGGTTGGTTGGCGGCGGCGTTCATGGGTGCTCTCAATCTGCCCGGTGCGATCAATAGTTTTGTCAAGGAATATCCGGCGGCGGCCGAGAGTACCGGAATTTGGCTGCCTATTGATCAACGCATCACCGGAGATTGGAGCGCTGTTCAATCCTGTTCTCTAGACCATATCGATTTGCCGGATCTTTCAGATTCCGATGAGCAGCTTAGACCGAAGGTTGGCTTAGACCTTCATCTTGAAGTTCAAGGGAAGATCATATCTGGTTCGATTCTGTCCAAGGGACTCAGCGCCAATGCGCCTCAGCCGGAAGCCTTTTTGGCTGGGCTAGTCGATGGCACAACTGCAAGACTACAGGTATTCGACTGGATCGACGGTAAACCTGTCGTATTCAGCAACATAAAGGTTCTACGAACGCGCAGTGGCTGCCTCGAATTTGAAGTCGCGGATTCCGGTCGCTCCCGCTTCTTCCCAACAACAGCGGTTCTGGCGAGACAATCGCCGGGTTATTTCGACGGCCTACCTCGTGAAGGTGGGTTGCTGAAGCAGGCTATCGAAGATGTCGTGAGAAATATGCGTCAAAACCTCAAAAGGTGAAATCAGAGTCCTCTTCTAAGGACCATGTGTCGGTTGAGCAAACGTCCGCAATGTTGCCATGCCCGGAATGTCCAGTTTTAACCGGAGCAGGCAGGCCCGAAAAGATTTCCGAACGGTCGATCCATCAGTGTGGTCAACCAATAACATTTCTGCGCCTATCACTATACCCCCCCTTCCGGGCCGGGGTGGCACTATATCGGTGCCGTCCCGGTTTCCCGTTGCAACGAGGCTTCATGGTCCAGCTTTCCCCTTCACGCCGTGCGTTCCTTGGCTGGCTGGGCGGCGGGTCTGCCGGGCTGGCGCTGGCCGCCTGCGGGGCGGGCGATGCAGCCGCCAAGCCCTACCCGGTCCATTTCACCCGCGAGGAGTGGAAGAAGCGGCTGACCCCGGCGCAGTTCCATATCCTGCGCGAGAAGGGGACTGAGTATCCGGGAACCTCGCCGCTGTTGAAGGAACATCGCAAGGGCACTTTCGTCTGCGCGGCGGACGGGAATCCCCTGTTTTCCTCGGCCACCAAGTATGAAAGCGGCACGGGTTGGCCCAGCTTCTGGGCGCCGCTCAAGGGCGCGGTGGGCATTGCGACCGATTGGGACATCGGCGATGCGCGCACAGAGGTCCATTGCCTGCGCTGCGGCGGGCACCTTGGCCACGTGTTTGATGACGGCCCGCGCCCGACCGGCAAGCGCTATTGCATGAACGGCGATGCGATGGCGTTCCGGCCAGCCTGATCGGGGTTCCGCCTGAGCCTGTCCCCCTGGTGAAATCGGGACTTTCCCCGGTCCGGCCGCTCAGCCGCCCGGCGTTATTTCCAGCGATATTTCCGCGTTGAGCAATTTCGAGATCGGGCAATTCGCCTTGGCGCCGTGGGCAAGGTCGGCAAGCTCGTCCTGTGCGATTCCGGGGATATCGGCAGTCAGCACGAGGTCGGAGCGGCTGACCCGGAAGCCTTCGCCCTCCTGGTCGAGGCGGACACGGGCGGTTGTCTCAAGGGAGCCTTCGCTGATCCCGCGCCGGGCGAGGGCGAAGGACAAAGCCATGGTGAAACAGGCGGCGTGCGCAGCGGCGATGAGTTCCTCGGGATTGGTGCCGGGTTCGTTCTCGAATCGCGTGCCGAAGCCGTAGCGCTGTTCCGACAACACCCCCGACTGAGTCGAGATCCAGCCCTTGCCGGCCTTGCCCATGCCTTCGTAGCGCGCCTGCGCAGTGCGCGTGATCATGATCGCCTCCTTGAATTTTCCGAACCCGGTGGTTCGGAAAACCGGCGGCGACACATTTGGTTTCAGCGCAGGTGCCTGAGGACAACCACTGGTACGGACGGCGGGACTCGAACCCGCACGAGCTGTGCTCAAGGGATTTTAAGTCCCCTGCGTCTACCATTCCGCCACGTCCGCCCGTGTGGACGGTGAGCGATGACAGATCGGGGGCGCGGGGGCAACTTGGTTGCGGGCCCCGCGCCGCGCCGTGCTTTATTCCGCGTTGAGGCGGATGCGCATTTCCTTGCCCGGCTTGAAATAAGGCACCTTCTTGCCCGGCACGTCGACAGTGTCGCCGGTGCGCGGGTTGCGGCCCTTTCGGGCCTGGCGTTCGCGGGTGGAAAAAGCGCCGAAACCGCGCAGTTCGACCCGCCCGCCCTGGGCCAGTCGCTGAGTGATTTCGTCGAAGAAGACATCGACCACACGCTCGACCTCGTCGACACGAAGTTCGGGATTCTCCCGGGCAAGGGCAGTCAACAACTCGGATCGGATCATCAATAACTCTCCCGTCGCCGGCCAGTAGCCGGCTCCCCAACAACGGCTACGGACGGAACGACCCCCATCGATCCCTTTCCAAACCTGCACGGCGTGTCCTTTGGTGCAGATCCGGGTCTGTAGCGGGACGAGATGGTGCCAGAAACGACTGGTTTGCACAATAGCAATGCCCGCTGAATGTGCCGAAAAGGAACAATGGCGGCTCGGCGGCGCGGTTTATGAGTTTACGGCCGGAATGTCTTCGCCGAGCGTCGAGACAGGAATGCCCGGCAGCGCCAGCTTTTCGCGGAGCGCCGGCCATTCGGCCTGAAGGAAGGCGGCGCATTCGGTCTTGCGCAGACGTTCGGCGGCACCGCGCGCGACGAACAGGCCGACCCCGTACTGGGCGGCCAGTGCACGGACCGAGGGGAGCTGCGCGCCCTCGCGGTAGGTGCCGCGCAGGATGGCGGCGGCGATTGTGTCGCGCAGCTGGCGATAGAGCGGGCGGGCCATGGCCGACGGCAGGGCTTTTGCGCAACCTGGCGCAACATCGGGCTTTTCCCGCTTTCCCTCGGGAAATTGAGCTTTAGGGTTGCCGTTTGGTCACGCGGCTTGGGGAACGGCGCATGAAGGACATGGCGAGCTGGAACGAGGCGGACTGGATCGCGGCGATCGCCGCGCTGGCGCTGGCGGCGTTCCTGGTGGTGGGCGGGCTACTCGCCGGCAAGCGCAGCGCCGAAGTGGCCGGCCATCCGCGCGGGCTGTTCGTGCTGTTCTATGCCGAGATGTGGGAGCGGTTTTCCTATTACGGAATGCGCGCGCTGCTGGTGCTCTACCTGACCAAGTTCTGGCTGTTCGGCGACGGCAAGGCCAACCTGATCTACGGGGCCTATACCGCGCTGGTCTATATCACGCCGGTGCTGGGCGGGACGATTGCCGACCGCTGGCTGGGGCAGCGCAAGGCGGTGGTCTATGGCGGAGTGCTGCTGGCATTCGGCCACATGTTCATGGCAGTCGAGGGCGCGCAGGGGCTGAGCGACCCCATCGGCAAGCAGGCCGATCCGGCGATCAACGTGTTCTGGCTGGCGCTGGCGCTGATCATCGTCGGGTCCGGATTCCTGAAAGCGAACATCTCGGTGATCGTCGGGCAGCTCTACCGGATGACCGACACCCGCCGCGACGGGGCCTATACGATCTTCTACATGGGGGTGAACGTCGGCGCGGCGCTGGGGACCATCCTGGTCGGCTACCTGGGCGAGACGGTCGGCTGGTCGTGGGGCTTTGGTCTGGCGGGGATCGGGATGGTGCTGGGGCTGATCATCTTCTGGGTGGGCAAGCCGGCACTGCAAGGACGCGGGGAGCCGCCGGCGCTGCTGAACAAGCGGCACGAATGGGGGCTCTACGCGATCGGGTTGGCCGCAGTCGGCGTGGTCTGGGCACTGGTCCAGTATCAGGATGTGATCCAGGGGCTGCTGATTGTGACGGGCGCGGGAATGCTGCTCTATACGCTGTACGAGGCGTTCAAACTGCCGAAGGAGCCGCGTGAGCGGATTTTCGCGATCCTGTTCCTGATCGCGCTGAACCCGGTGTTCTGGGGGCTGTTCGAGCAGGCGGGGGGCAGCCTTTCACTCTATACCGACCGCTTCGTCGATCGGCAGGGGGTGCCGACCAGCCTGTTCCAGGCGATCAACCCGATCTACATCGTCCTGCTTGGCCCGGTCTTCGCGGGGCTGTGGACCTGGCTCGGGCGCAAGGGCTGGGAGCCATCGGCCCCAGCCAAGTTCGGCGTCGCGCTGGTCCAGGTCGGTCTGTCGTTCCTGCTGTTCGTGTGGGGCGCGAAAAGCGTGGGGCTGGGCGCGATGACCCCGGTGGTTTTCGTCTTCCTGATCTACCTGCTTCAGACCACGGGCGAGCTATGTCTGTCGCCGGTGGGTCTGTCGGCGATGACCCGGCTCGCCCCGCTCCACCTTGGCAGCTTCATCATGGGCGCGTGGTTCTACATGAGCGCGGTCGGCAATTTCGTCGCCGGCAAGATCGGCGAGGCTACGGGCGGTGAAAGCGGGACGATGAGCAAGGAGCTGACCCTTGCCATCTATGACAAGATCGGCTGGGTCACGCTGGCCATCGCCGCCGTGGTGATGGTGGCTGCGCCGTTCGTGAAGCGGTGGATGCACCTCGAGGCGCTGGAGGCCGAAGCGCGCGAGCGGGAAAATGCGCAAACCTCAAGGACTTGACCAAGCCTGAGCCCCGCTGCAAACAGACCCCATAACGATCGCACAGACAAAGGGCGAGGCGACGAGAGGTATGGAACAAGGCATTTCGCAGCTGGCGCTGGCCTGCCTCGCGTTTGTGGGGAGCCATTTCGCACTGTCGAACCCGCTGCGCGCGGGCTTGACCGGCGGGCTTGGCCAACGCGGGTTCCTTGCCCTCTATTCGATGGTCGCCATTGTAACGCTCGGCTGGGTGATCGTGGCTTTCGGCGGCGCGGACCGGGGCGCGCCGTTGTGGGACGGCACCGGCCCGCTGCCGTGGACCCTGGCAAGCGTGCTGACCTGCGTGGCCATGGTGCTGATCGTGGCATCGTTCGGCGGCAATCCGGCTCTGCCCGGTGCCAACCTTGCCGGACTGTCCGCCCGGCGGCCGTGGGGCGTGTTCCTCATCACCCGCCACCCGATGATGATCGGCATCGCGCTGTGGGCGGCGGGCCACATCATCGCCGCCCCGACCCAGCGCATCGCGCTTATGTGCCTGTCGTTCATCGTCCTCGCGCTGGCCGGATCAGCCCTGCAGGACCGCCGCAAGCGCGCCCTCGACCGCCGCGAATGGAGCGCGTGGATGGCGCGCACCTCGTTCGTGCCCGACCTGGCGCAATGGCGCGCGCTGGGCGGGGCATGGCCGGTGGGAATCGCCGCCTGGCTGATCCTGACCGCCGCGCACCTCTACTTTGCAGGTGTGCCGGCGGGGGTGTGGGTGCTGGTGCGGTAAGGTCCGCGCCCTGATGCTGCGCCGCGTGTGGGTGCGGTCAGGCGCGGGCCTCGGCCACTCCCGCGCTGTTGTGGCGCAGGGCCTTGAGCACGGTATCGACAATGTGCGGGGCGTTGAGGCCGGCGGCATCGTATTGGTTGTCGGGGCTGTCGTGGTCCTGGAACGTGTCAGGCAGCCGCATGGTGCGGATTTTAAGGCCCGCGTCGGTGAGGCCTTCGTCGCTGGCCATGGTCAGGACGTGGGCACCGAGGCCGCCGATCGCGCCTTCTTCTATCGTCACGATGACTTCGTGGGTGGCCATCAGGCGGCGGATCAGGTCGGTGTCGATCGGTTTGGCAAAGCGCAGGTCGGCGACGGTGGTCGAAAGCCCTTTGGCTTCGAGGTGATCGGCAGCCTTGAGCGCTTCGGCGAGCCGGGTGCCGAGCGAGAGAAGGGCAACCTTGGTGCCGGTGCGGACGATGCGGCCCTTGCCGATGTCGAGGCGCTGCGGCGTTTCGGGCAGGGCCGCGCCGGTGCCGGTGCCGCGCGGATAGCGGAACGCGATGGGGCCGCTGTCATGGAGCGCGGCGGTGTAGGTCATGTGGACCAGTTCGGCTTCGTCCGCGGCGGCCATGACGACCATGTTGGGCAGGCTTGCCAGATAGGTGATGTCGAACGAACCGGCATGGGTCGCGCCGTCGGACCCGACGAGCCCGGCGCGGTCGATCGCGAAGCGCACCGGCAGGTTCTGGATCGCGACGTCGTGGACGACCTGGTCGTAGGCGCGCTGGAGGAAGGTCGAATAGATCGCGCAGAACGGGCGCATCCCCTCGGCGGCGAGGCCGGCGGCGAAGGTCACCGCGTGCTGTTCGGCGATGCCGACGTCGAAGGTGCGATCCGGGTGGGCCTTGGCGAATTTATCGACCCCGGTGCCCGAGGGCATGGCGGCAGTGATCGCGCAGATCCTGGGATCGCTGTCGGCCAGCTTGGCCAGCGTTTCGCCGAAGACGTTCTGGTAGGCGGGCGCGCCGGGCGCGGCCTTGACCTGTTCGCCGGTGACGACGTTGAACTTCTGGACGCCGTGATACTTGTCTGCCGCGGCTTCGGCCGGGGCATAGCCCTTGCCCTTTTGCGTGACGACGTGGACGAGGCACGGCCCTTCGGCGGCGTCGCGGACGTTTTCAAGCACGGGGATCAGGTGGTCGAGGTTGTGGCCATCGACCGGGCCAACATAGTAGAAGCCCAGTTCCTCGAACAGGGTGCCGCCCATTGCCATGCCGCGGGCGAATTCATCGGTCCGCTTTGCCGCGCGGTGGAGCGGTTCGGGCAAGCGGCGCGAGACGCGCCTGGCCAGTTCGCGAAAGGACAGGAACGGCTGCGAGGAGACGAGCCGCGCAAGATAGGCCGAAAGCCCGCCGACCGGGGGCGCGATCGACATGTCGTTGTCATTGAGGATGACGATCAGGCGGTTGCCGGCGGCCTTGGCGTTGTTCATCGCCTCGTAGGCCATGCCCGCGCTCATCGCGCCATCGCCGATCACGGCGATGCCCTTGCCCGGACGGCCCGAAAGCTTGTTGGCGACCGCAAAGCCCAGTGCGGCGGAGATCGAGGTGGACGAATGCGCCGTGCCGAACGGGTCGTATTCGCTCTCGGAGCGCTTGGTGAAGCCGGAGAGCCCGCCGGGCTGGCGCAAGGTGCGGATGCGGCTGCGGCGGCCGGTGATGATCTTGTGCGGATAGGCCTGGTGGCCCACGTCCCAGACGAGGCGGTCTTCGGGCGTGTTGAACACGTAATGGAGGGCCACGGTCAGTTCGACCACGCCCAGCCCCGAGCCGAGGTGGCCGCCGGTCTGCCCGACCGCGCTGATCATCTCGGTGCGCAGTTCGTCAGCCAGCTGGCGCAGCTGGGCCGGGGCCAGCGCACGCAGGTCTGCGGGGACGTCGACGGTATCGAGCAGCGGGGTGTTGGCCTCGGGCGGGGTCATCAGGCGGTCTTACACAAGTGACCGGGGCAAGTCGATTGCGGCGAAGTGACAGGTGCGACGGGCCGAGCGCGCCCTATTCGCCCGAACAGGCGGCGCAGTGGCCGCGCAGTTCGACCACCGGACGGACGTCGGCGAAACCGGCGTCGCGGGCGGCGGTGACCAGCGCGCCGGTGAGGCTGTCATTGTCGATATGCACGGTCTTGCCGCAGGAATCGCAGATCAGGAAGATGCAGTCGTGCCGGCAGCCGGGGTGCGAGTTGGCGACGTAGGCGTTGGCGCTTTCGACCCGGCGGGCCAGGTTGGTGCGCACAAACAGGTCGAGGATGCGGTAGACCGAGTTGGCGGCAACGCGCTTGCCCCGGCTGCGCGAGATCGCCTCCGCCACGTCGTAGGCCGAGGCCGGGCGGTCCTGCCCGGCGAGCGCGGCAAAGACGTCGGCGCGCATTTCGGTCCACTGCTCGCCCGAGCCGGTCAGCGCGGTGCGGGCGGCGTCGATCAGCAGTGTGCCGGAATGTTCGTGGTGAGAGTGAGCCGCCATGCAGCCCATATAGGCGCGGATCAGCCCCGGGTGAAGGCGGGCTTGTAGAGATCGGGGAACAGGCGCTTCAGCGCGGCGACCTTGGGCGCGTCCCAGTAGCGGATATAGGCGTGGTTGGGGTTCACTGCGGCGAAATCCTGATGGTAGTCCTCGGCCGGGTAAAAAGCCTTGTAGGGCTCGATCCGGGTGACGATCGCGCCGTTCCACAGGCGCGCGGCGCCAAGCTGGTCGAGATAGGCCTGGGCGGCGCGGCGCTGCTCGGGGTCGAGCGCGACCAGCGCGGAGCGATACTGCGTGCCTTCGTCCGGGCCCTGGCGGTTGAGCGTGGTGGGGTCCGCGCCAACCGAGAAGAACACGCGCAGCAGCTGGTCATAGCGGATGACCGCCGGGTCATAGGTGACGCGGACCGCCTCGGCGTGGCCGGTGGTGCCGGTGTTGACGGCTTCGTATTCGGCGGTTCGCCTTGCCCCGCCGTGGTAGCCGGAGACCGCGCTTTTCACGCCGCGCAGGTGGCTGAACACCGCCTCGATTCCCCAGAAGCAGCCGCCGGCGAAGATCGCAACGCGGGTGCCGGGGGCTTCGCGGGCGGGCGATCGGGCGGCAGGGGCCAGAACCGCCGATTCGCGCGGGGCGGCGGCCGTGACGGGTTGGCACGCCGTCAGCGCGAGCAGCGCGGAGAGGAGGAAGCGCCTGTTCATGAAACCTGCGCTGTCATCACGGTCAGTGGCTGGCCGGGGCGGCGACTGCGGGCGGGAGGACGTTGGCCGAAATCGACCCATCGCCCGTGCCGAGGACTGCCACCAGAGCCAGCGCACCGGCAACGAAGCCGGCGGCGAGGGAGCGGTAGAGATCGGCGTTGAACAGGCCCATGGAACGTCTCGGCAAGCAGGGGTGCGGACAGGCGCACCGGGAGCCGGACCTCATGACCCGTTCGCACTTGCGGTAAAGTGAACAAATCGCCCAACTACGACCAGCCGCGCGGCGCGCGCGACGAAGCGTTACGAGGCCTGTCCGGTCAGTGGCGGAAGTGGCGCATTCCGGTAAAGACCATGGCGAGGCCGGCTTCGTCAGCGGCCTGGATCACGTCCTCGTCGCGGATCGAGCCGCCGGGCTGGATGACCGCGGTGGCCCCGGCTTCGGCGGCTGCCAGCAGCCCGTCGGCGAAGGGGAAGAACGCGTCGGAGGCGACGGCGGAGCCGACCGCACGGCTTTGCGCCCAGCCATATTTCTCGGCGGCCTCGGCGGCCTTCATCGCGGCGATGCGCGACGAATCGCGGCGGTTCATCTGGCCCGCGCCGATCCCGGCGGTGATCCCGTCCCTGGCATAGACGATGGCGTTGGACTTGACGTGGCGGGCGATGGTCCAGGCGAACAGGCAGTCCTTGAGCTCCTGCGCCGTGGGCTGACGCTGGGTGACGACCTTGAGGTCGGCCTCGAGAATCGCGCCGTTGTCGCGGGTCTGCACGAGGAGGCCCCCGGTGATCGGCTTGACCATAAGGCCGGTGCGGCGCGGATCGGGCAGGCCGCCGGTGATGAGCAGGCGCAGGTTCTTCTTTTTCGCGAAGGCGGCGATGGCTTCGTCCGTGGCGGCGGGGGCGACGACGACTTCGGTGAAGATCTCGCAGATCGCCTCGGCCGTGGGGCCGTCAAGCACGGTGTTGACCGCGACGATCCCGCCGAAGGCCGAAACCGAATCGCATTCGAGCGCGCCGCGCCATGCCTCGATCAGGGTGGAGCCTTGCGCGACGCCGCAAGGGTTGGCGTGCTTGACGATGACCACCGCCGGAGACTGGCCGGCGAATTCGGCGACGAGCTCAAGCGCGGCGTCAGCGTCGGCGTAATTGTTGTAGGACAGCTCCTTGCCCTGAAGCTGCTTGCCGCCGGCGATGCCGCTGATCCGCGGACCGGAAGGCAGGTAGAGCGCGGCAGACTGGTGCGGGTTTTCGCCGTAACGGAGCGTCGTGGACAGCTTGCCGGTGATGGCGAGCGTCTCGGGGAAAGTCTGGCCCTGATCGACCGTGGCGAACCACTGCGAGATCATCGCGTCGTAGGCGGCGGTGGCGGCATAGGCCTTGCCGGCCAGGGCGCGGCGAAACTCGTAGGTGGTGGCGCCAGAGTTCGCTTCGAGCTGCGCGGTGAGCGCGGCATAATCGGCCGGGTCGGTGACAATCGTGACATAGGCGTGGTTCTTGGCCGCCGAGCGAACCATCGAGGGGCCGCCGATGTCGATGTTCTCGATCACTTCGTCGCGTTCCGCGCCCTTGGCCACCGTGGCTTCGAAGGGGTAGAGGTTGACGACGACGAGGTCGATCGCGCCGATCGCGTGTTCAGCCATCGCGGCGGCGTGTTCGGGATTGTCGCGCACCGCGAGCAGCCCGCCGTGGACCATGGGGTGCAGGGTCTTGACCCGGCCGTCCATCATTTCGGGAAAGCCGGTAAGGTCCGAGATGTCGCGCACCGTCAGGCCCGCTTCGCGCAGCGCCTTGGCCGTGCCGCCGGTCGATACCAGTTCGACGCCGTGGGCGCTCAGGGTCTGGCCCAGTTCGACGAGGCCCGCCTTGTCAGAGACGGACAGGAGGGCGCGGCGCACGGTGACTTGGGACATTGATGAATCCTGCCTATTAGGTATTGAGGGCCTTTAGGCAAACCATGCCGAAAGTCCAAGGGGGAGCGATGCGGGACCAAAGCCTGACCACGCCCAGGACAAATTTCACACTGACCCCGACCCGGAGGCGGATGCGGTTAGCCCTTCTGCTGGCAGTTGTTCTGTTCTTCCTCAGCCTGATGCGCGAAGGCACGATCGTGACAGAGACGCCCCCGGTTTTGAAAGGGTGCGTGGTTCTTGCAGGGCTGATCTGCGGTGCAGTGGCAGCCTTTCACATATTCATCCAAGCGGAGGCCTTTGGCGACAGAAAATCAGTCTTGGTGCTTGCCGGAATGCCTGTCTTCACGGCAGTGCTGTTCATGTACGGCTTTAGACTTGCCGAGGAAGCTCTCGGTTTCGTCAACTTCGCCGCTACGATACGCATAATACCGGCCGAGGTTACCGGAGCGTCCAATGGCAAGAGCGGCCCGATGGCTTACGCGACCCCGTTCAGCGGTGCGCGCGAAATCAATCTACGAGCCACCCCCGAGTTGCTCATCAAACTCGACCCTGTCCGAGTGCCGGGGCGTGACTGCCTGCTAATCCCCCTCGAAACGGGACGTTTTGGCATCCAGCGCACGTTTTCACCGATACCATTCGGCAGGAAGATTGGTGTCGAAGCGCTTCAGCCTTGTCCCGCCGTGCGCGCCCTTCGTGACGCTAACTTCGTCAGCTCATTTTCTTGAGCAGCCAGGCGAAGTTGCCGCCGCCGCGGCTGACGAGGCCCTGGACGACGATCTGCTGGATCGGGACCGGGCGGCCCTGCCCGTCGACCCACAGCGATTCCTCGATGGTGATCTCGCCCCCGCCGACGCGGAACTGCCAGTAGGAGCCGTCCGGCAGCGCGAGGCCGACGCCCTGCCCGTCGGGCGACGTGCCGACCTCGATCCCGGCGCCAAGGTGGAAGCGGATGGCGAAGGCGACCTTGCCGCGTCCGCCCTTGCCCCGCGCGGGGATCAGCAGGTCCTCGCCGCGCAGTTCGGTGCCATCGTCGCGCAGGATCAGGATGCGGCGGTGGGTCAGGCCAAAGCGCGCGGCATAGCCATCATGGCTGGCCTCAAGCCGGACCGAACCGGCGCCGCGATCCCCCGCGAGGGTGCGGCGGTCCACCTCCACCTCGGATACGCCGCTGCCGATGCGGCCATTGATGAGCACCGCGGTGGAATTGGCATCATCCAGCACCAGCGTCGAATGGGCGGCGGTGGCGCGCAGGGCCTGTTCGACGCGGGCCGGGACCAGGCCGCCCGCCGCCGCCGCGCCGCCGCAGTTGACGATGAGGCGCTGGCTGCCGTGGCTGAATTCAAAGGCCAGCGTGGAAGCGCAGCCGGCGCGGGCGTGGCGGGCGAGCGGCGGCGGGGCGGCGTCGAACTGAAGGATCGCCTTTTGCGCGACCGCGCGCTGGTAGCCCCACTGGCGCACGTCGCGCAAAGGACGGGTGCGCACACCGCTGGCTTCGATAAGCCGGGCGACATCGGCGGCGGGAATGGCCCAGCCGCCCTGCCACGAACCGAGCGAGCCGTCACCGTGGGTGAGCGCGAGCAAGGGCGGCACGAGCAGGCCGACCATGCCCTGCAACGCCTGCGGCGGTTCGGCGCGCAATGCGCGGTAACAGGCGATCAGCCGGACGAGGAGGGCAATCGCCTCCATCTGCGCAAGCGGACTGCGCGAGAGGGTGCCGCCATCGTCGCCGACCAGTTCGCCGAGCGTGCGGATCAGCCCGGCCTCGCCGTAAAGCCGCCGCGCCTTGCCATCGGGCAAAAGCAGGCCGGCGGCGACGATCCCGCACCAGCCGGCGAGCTGGGCCAGCAGGTCTTCGCCGCGACCGACATTCTTGTCCAGCCAGCGGGCATGGTCGGTCATCGCCGCGAGGGTGCGGGTGCGCAGGGATCCCGAGAGGATCAACGGGGCGTGGACCAGCAACGCCAGCAGGCGCGGGCCCGTAAGCGCGACGCTCCACGAGCCGACCTTGCCTGGACGGGCCGGCGGGGCGGGGTTGGCGTTGAGCCATGCGGCAAGCAGGCGTTCGGCCACGGGCACGCCCTGTTCGCGGGTCCCGGCGGCTTCGAGATCGGCCAGCCAGGCGAAGCCGTGGACATAGCGCTCCATCGGCGCGGACATCCGCGCGACGCCGGCGAGTTCGGCCTGAGCAAAGGGCAGTTTGACCCCGTGGAGCAGGAAGTGCCCGGTGCGCAGCGCGGTGCCCGCAACCTTGTCCCCCGCAAGCGGGTTCTGGACCGTGGCAAGCAGGCGCTTTTTCGCCGGCTTGCGGAAGGCCGAGGTCAGCCCGCCGCGAATCCCCATGCCATATGCAAGGCGGACCAGCCGTTCGCCCGCCGACAGCGCGGGCGGCGAGAAATCGGTGAGCGCGAGCATCCGGCCCGGCTCAACGATACCTTCGGCGGCAGGGGCGTTTTCGCCCGCCGCCTCGTGGAGGCTGTGGGGCTCGCTCCGGTCATCGGGCAGCGGCATGGCCGTTTCCTCGCCGATTTCCGCGTCGCCCATCCCGCCGGAGCCGTAAGCGGCAGCGGTGCGGGGGGCGAGGTCGGCCATCGTTCAGCCGAGCCCCTTGAGCGCGGCGATGTTGGCGGCGTAGCAATCCGGGCCACCCTTGAACGTGGCCGTACCGGCGACCAGCACGTCGGCCCCGGCGGCGACGCATTGCGGGGCGGTGACGACATCGACCCCGCCATCGACCTCAAGCCGGATGTCGCGACCGGACTTGTCGATCATCTTCCTCACCGCCTCGATCTTGCGCAGCTGGCTGGAGATGAAGCTCTGCCCGCCAAAACCGGGGTTGACGCTCATCACCAGGACAAGGTCGATATCGTCCATCAGATAGTCGAGCATTTTCGCCGGCGTGGCGGGGTTGAGCGAGACGCCGGCCTTTTTCCCGAAGGAATGGATCAGCTGGACCGTCCGGTGGACGTGCGGCCCGGCTTCGGGGTGGACGGTAATGATGTCGGCCCCGGCCTCGGCAAAGGCCTGGATATAGGAGTCCACCGGAGAGATCATCAGGTGGACGTCGAACACCTTGGCCGTATGCGGGCGCAGCGCCTTTACCACCATCGGGCCGATGGTGATGTTGGGGACGAAGTGGCCGTCCATCACGTCGACATGGATCCAGTCCGCGCCGGCCGCGTCGATCGCGCGGACTTCTTCGCCGAGGCGGGAAAAGTCTGCCGAAAGAATTGAAGGCGAGATCAATGGTATCGTCATAGGGCCCGAAATGCTGGTGATTATCGCTGCGTTAGACACCGCATCTGGTTGCCACAACCAGAAGTCGTGCCGTTTTCCACACAGTTCTAGGGGAAAACCGCCGCGATTGACGTGCATTGGCCAAACGGGCAAGCGAAGATCGCAATGCAGTCCCATCCGTCCCTGTCCCTCCTCCGGCAGGAATCCCGCACACGCCACGGTCCCGTTCCCAAGGTCATCGGCGGCAACGCGGTGCCGCCCGGACATTCCCGCCTGCTGGGCGACGAATATCTGATGCGGCCCGACGACGCGCTGTCATTCTATTACCGGCGCGGACAGGGGATCACGGTGGAACGCGGGCCGGGCGCGGACCTCGAGGCCGAGCGGCTCTACCTCAACGGCAGCGTCTATGCCGCGATGGCGTCGATCAACGGATTCATGCCGATCCATGCCTCGGCGGTGGCCTTCGGGGGCAAGGCGATCGCCTTTACCGCGCCGTCGGGCGGGGGCAAGTCGACCCTGGTGGCGGCGCTGGGGCGCGCCGGGCTGCCAATGGTCTGCGACGATACGCTGGTGCTGGAGATTGCCGGGGCCGGGGCGGTGGTGGCGCTGCCCGGGCACAAGCGACTCAAGCTGCTGCCCGATGCGCTGGCACTTGCGGGCGCGGCGCGGCAGGAGGAAGTGGGCGCGGAGACGGGCAAGTTTTATGCCGCACCGCCGGGGGGCGTTTGGGGCGCGCCGCTGGAACTGGGCGGACTGGTTTTTCTCGAAGAATCAAGCGATGTATCGTTCCGGCACATTACCGGCGCGGAGCGGTTCGCGCGTTTGCAGGACGATCACTATACCGCCAACCTGTTTCATGCGGCAGGATCCTATTCGCCGGAACGACTGTTTGCCTTGCGGGCGCGGCTGGCGCGGGCCATTCCGATGGCGTGCTTTTCGCGTCCGCGCGATGAAATCCGTTTCACCGAGGGGGTGGCTGCGGTTATGGAGGCGCTTCCCGGACTGGCGTCGCCGCACGGGACCAGTTTCGGAACGGGACAGTTACGATGACCATCGCCAAAGACCCCAGCAAGTTCGTCGAGACCCAGATCGACGACGAAGTCGTGCTGATGGACCTGGCAAGCGGCGACTTCTTCTCGCTCGACGGAACTTCGCTCGCGATATGGCGGATGATCGACGGATCGCGCGACGAGGCGCAGATCGTTTCGGCGATTGCGAAAGAATACGGGGTCGAGGCGGCACAGGTCGCCGCCGACGTGGGGGCCTTCCTGAGCGACCTGGGCGCGTTGGGACTTATAGATCGGTGACGTCGCCATGGCGGCTGCGCGCACGCACGGCCGAAGCGGCGGCGGCACTAGTGGCTGCGCGGGTGCTGGTGGCGGCGGTGCCGTTCGGACAGTGGCAACAACTGCTGGGCCGGCCCGTCGATCCGAAAGCAACGCCGGAACCGGTCGGGACGGGGCTGGTCCGGGCCCGGCAATGCGCGCGCCATGTCGATCGGGCGGCGGGACGGTTGCCGGGCGAATTCAAGTGCCTGCCGCGGGCCGCCGCACTCCAGTTCATGCTGCGCCGCCGCAAGATCCGCGCCACCGTGATGATGGGCGTCCTGCCTGCCCAGCAACGCGGAACGCTCGACGATTTGCACGCATGGGTATTGTTCGGGAACGAAATTTTGATTGGCGGATCCCTTGACGGGCACCACGCCGTTTTTGCGCTGCAGGGTATTTGGCACGACTGAATGACCGCCCGTCCCGCACTTTACCGTTTTTGCGAACTATGCTAGCCCTCAATATGAGTTTGTTTACCACGCTTGAAGATTGCAGGAGTTCGCCATGATCAAGACCGGCGCCAAGACTTGGACCACCCCGAAGCTCAACAAGCTGGGTAGCCTCAAGGACGTTGCCGCCAAATCGCTGACGAACGCCGACGGTAGTTCTCTCAACTCCAAATCCTGACAGGCTTGAGCCTTTCCGCATTTTGTCGCGGTTTGGCCGCCTGATCTGTAAATGCTGGCATTCTTCAGGGGGTCGGGAAACGATGACGCCGGCTTGGCCGAGCGCGTTGCTCGATCCCTTGGGCTTTTTTTCGGTGCGCCGGCACCGACATGGCGCGCCAAAGATTCCGGCGACCAGCTTCGCCGGGCATGGCACCTGCCCCCGGTCGGCGAATTCCCTCCCCGGCACCTCAGGGCACGATCCCCGGCTCTGCGCGCGTGGAAGCCGGTGCTGTCCCGCTCGGGAGCGCTCGTGCTGTTTCACGGCGCGCTCGACAACGCGGACGAACTGGCGCGCGAACTCGGGCTTCCTGCACCGGACTGGAACGCCGGCGCGGCCCCGGGCACCAACTGGCGTTTCCAGACGCAGGTCTATGGCGAGGCGGTAGACCGCTGGGGCGATTCGGCCGATCTGCACATGACCGGCCACTACTGCGCCGTCGTCGATGACGCGGCGAGCGGGATGACCCGTCTCTCGCGCAGCCCGCTCTATGCTCCACCGCTGCACTATTTCGCCACCGACGCCGGCATCGGCGTTGCCTCCACACCGCGCGTGCTGGAGCCGATGGGGCTGGACCGGCGGCTGAACCGGCAGCGGCTGGCCGAATCCCTGTTCTTCCTGCACGGCAGTGACGACGGTTATCTCGAAGGGGCGCACCGGGTCCATTACGGCTGTCTGGTAAAGCTTTCCCCCGGACGGCGCGAAGTAGTCCGGTATTACGACCCGCTGAAAATCCCGCGGCAGCCAAAGTCCAGCACGGAGGACTACCTGCGCGAGGCCGACCGTCTCCTGACCGAGGGTATCGGGAAGACCTACCGCAGCGCCCGCAACCCCGGACTGCTGCTGACCGGCGGGCTCGACAGTGCCAACGTCGCATCGCGGCTCGTGCCTCAGCTGCAGCCGGGCCGTCAGCTCCACACCTTTACCTATGTCCCGCAGCCCGGCCACGGTGCCGCCGAACTGGCCCAGTGCCTGATCGACGAAGGGCCGGCCGTGCTCGCCTATGCCGAACGCTATCCGCAATTGACGCCACATCTGGTCGACAATGCCGGGATCGGGTTCGATCACCGGCTTGACGAGATGTTCATGGCCATGGGCACCGGCACGGTGAACACCGCGATCTTCTTCCGCTATCACGGCCTCTATGCCGCCGCGCGCGCGCAGGGCTGCGACATGTTGATGTCCTCCGATCACGGCAATTTCACCTTCAGCGCCGAAGGAAACTGGGGCTTCAGCGAATACCTGCGGACGGGCCGGCTGGTACAACTGTGGCGGGCGCTGAAGGGCTATGACCGGCACCCCGGCTCATTGTTCTGGCGGTTCTGCTCGCGCAGCCTCGTGCCGATGCTGCCCGATCCTCTGTGGCGCATGGCGATG
>CAYFJH010000020.1:0-11524 GCA_964343385.1 uncultured Novosphingobium sp.
GGTGGCCGGGCGGGGGAGTGGGCTGGTGCCGCCCTGTTTCAGTGTTACTGAAACAAAGTCTAGGCCTCGGTTCCGCCTGCAATGGCAAGGCGCGGCTCGGCGGTGCGCGGGGTCAGGCGGCCGTCGACGCGGGCGCCTTGTTCGATGGTGAGGGCGTCATAAGTGACGTCGCCTTCGATCCGGGCGGACTTGAGGATCACCAGCGTTCCGGCGGTGATCGAACCGCGCACCGTTCCGGCCAGCCGCGCATTGTCGGCGGTGATTGCGCCGGCGATCGTGCTGCTTTCCCCCTGGACCAGCGCGGCGCAGGTGATGTCGCCCTCGACCGCGCCGTCAATGTGGAGGTCGGCGCGGGCGGTCAGGTCGCCCTTGATGGACAGGTCGGCGCCGAGCACCGAAAAGGTCGATCCGCTCATCGGGCTAGCGCTTGGCTGCGGCGCGTAGGCCGGCTCTTGCTTCTTCGAGAACATGGGGTGCCATCTCCAGGAACGGGCGCGGATTGACCGCGCGGTCGTTGATACGGACTTCGAAATGCAGGTGCGGCCCGGTCGAGCGGCCGGTGCTGCCGATAACGCCGATCAGCGCGCCCGCGTCCACCGGGGTGCCGATGCGGATGCGAAAACCGGACATATGAGCATAGCGCGTGACGAGCCCATTACCATGGTCAATCTCGACGCAGTTGCCATAGCCCGAACGCTGGCCGACGAAACTGACCTTGCCGCGCGCGGCGGCATAGATCGGCGCGCCGTAGGGACCCTTGAAATCGAGGCCGGGGTGGAAATCGGCCCCGCCATCGAACGGATCGGCGCGATAGCCGAAGCCGGAGGAGATGAACCGGAGGCTGGCCGGCAGGACCTGGGGAATGCCCTCAAGCCCGCGCTGCAGGGCTTCCATGCGGGCGAGGCTCTGGCCCATGCGGCGGAAGCGCGGGTCGAGCGAGCCGTCGGCCGAAGTGGCGAGGCGCATCTGCGGGCCGCCCATCGCGCCCGCGTCGTTGGCGGCGTCAATCATCCGGTCGGGGTTGAGTCCGAACCTGCGCATCGCCGCCTCGGCAGCGGCGGACCGGCGGTCGGCCAGCCGGGTCAGCGCTTCGACGAAAGTCAGCTGGCGCGCCTCGAGCTGGGCGAGCGGCGCGGCCTCGGGAACGGCGGAGCTGAACTTATCGACGGTCTTCCTTGCCTCGGCCGCGCTGTCGGACACGGTTTCATCCCGGCGGGCATCAGCCGGAAGATCGCCGACATGGGCTTCAACCACCTGCGTGATGAAGTCCTGCCGGCGCTTGAGATCATCGGCCACCTTGCCGATGTTTTCGCGGTAGGCGGAGACGCGCGATTCGGCGCTGGCGACTTTGGCTTCGCGGTCGAGCAGGTCGTCGTGGTGCCAGGCCGACAGCAGCGAAGCCACCCCGACCCAGGCTATCGTGCCCAGCCACGCCAGCAGCAGCGCCGACACCAGTGCCGCGCCGCGCATCTGCAGCTTCGCCGAAATCCGGATGAAGCGGACCTGCCCCTCCGACCGCATGAAAAACTCGCGATCGGGAAACCATTTCCGCAGCCGCGCCATCAGCGCAGGCATGCTCGGTTTTGTCAAAAAATGACCCCTGTTATTATTCTCGTCCCGCGTCCGCGCAGTCGGCTAGCAGCGCGGCTCCGGGGAATCGAATTGCGGACGGCGATTCGCGCTGAACCGATGGCTGCAAGCGACGAAGCGCGGGAGCGGCACTGCGGTTCTGTAATCGTTCCAGCAAACGGGCCAGCGACTCGTGGCTGACAATCGCCGTGCGGGGTGGTAGGCGCGCTGTCATCATGTCCAGCACCTCCGAAACCGAAAGCCCCGAAGCCCTCATCGCCCGGCTTGCCCGTGCCGGCCGCGCCGCGCAGCGCCTGCTCGCGCGGATGACCGACGGCGAAAAGGCCGCCGCCCTGCGCGCTGCCGCCGCCGCCCTGCGCGACGACGCGCCGCAAATCCTAGCCGCCAACGCGCTCGATGTTGCCGCGGGCGAAGCCAACGGTCTCAGCGGCGCGATGATCGACCGGCTGCGGCTGGACGAAGCGCGGCTGGCGGGCATCGCCGATGCGGTGGATCAGGTCGCCGCCCTGCCCGACCCAGTGGGGCAGGTGATTGATTCGGCCCAGCGGCCCAACGGGCTCGCGCTGTCGCGGGTGCGGGTGCCGATCGGGCTGATCGGGATCATCTACGAAAGCCGCCCCAACGTGACGGCGGATGCCGCCGCGCTGTGCCTGCGGTCGGGCAACGCCGTCCTGCTTCGCGGCGGGAGCGAGGCGGTCCATTCGAATCGCGCCATTCTTTCCGCGCTGGCACGCGGGCTGGCCTCGGCCGGCGCGCCGCCCGAAGCGGTGCAGCTGGTCCCCACGCAGGACCGCGCCGCCGTGGGCGCGATGCTGGCCGCAGCCGGGCTGATCGACATGATCGTCCCGCGCGGCGGCAAGAGCCTGGTGGCGCGGGTCCAGGCCGATGCGCGGGTGCCGGTGCTCGCCCACCTCGACGGGATCTGCCACACCTATCTTCACGCGGCGGCCGATCCGGCCATGGCCAGGGCCATCGCGCTCAACGCCAAGCTGCGCCGCACGGGGATTTGCGGGTCGATGGAAACGCTGCTGGTCGACGCAGCCTTCCCCGGCGGACAGGCCGTGGTCGGCGCGCTGCTCGACGCCGGGTGCGAAGTGCGCGGTGATGCACGGGCCTGCGCGCTCGATCCGCGCGTTGTGCCCGCGGCAGCGGAGGACTGGGACACCGAATACCTCGACGCGATCGTCTCGGTCGCGGTGGTCGACGGGATTGACGCGGCGCTGGCGCATATCGCCGCCCATTCCTCGGCCCACACCGAAGCTATCGTCACCGGCGACACGGCAGCGGCCGAGCGGTTCCTGAACGAGGCCGATTCGGCGATCGTGATGGTCAACGCCTCCACCCAGTTTGCCGATGGCGGCGAGTTCGGACTCGGCGCGGAAATCGGCATCGCCACCGGGCGGCTCCACGCGCGCGGCCCGGTCGCGCTCGAAGGGCTGACGACCTACAAGTGGCAGGTGCGCGGAACCGGGCAAGTCCGGCCCTGACCCGGCGAGCAACCAGCACTGGCCTGCTGGGCGGCAGCTTCAACCCGGCCCATGGCGGGCACCGCCGGATCACGCTTGACGCCGTGGCCGCGCTCGCGCTGGACGAGGCGTGGTGGCTGGTTTCGCCGGGCAATCCGCTCAAGGATCCTGCGGGCATGGCGTCGCTCGCCGCGCGCTGCGCCTCGGCCCGACGGCAGGCGCGCCGCGCGCCGATCCGGGTGACCGCGATCGAGCGCGAACTGGGCACGCGCTTCACCGCCGATACCCTGCGCGCACTGGTCCGGCGCTATCCACGAAGGCGCTTTGTGTGGCTGATGGGGGCGGACAATCTGGCCCAGTTTCACCGCTGGCGGGACTGGCGCGGCATCGCCCGCACCGTGCCGATTGCCGTAATCGCCCGTCCGGGCTATGATGGCATCGCCCTCGCGAGCCCCGCGATGGTCTGGCTCGGCCGTTTCCGGCGGTCTGCCGCCAGTTTCAGGCACCGGACCGGATGGAGCGCACCTGCGCTGGTGATATTGCGATTTGATCCCGATCCACGGTCGGCCACGGCGATCCGCCATGCCGATCCTGACTGGGCCAGCCGGATTTCGGCGGGTTCTGCCAGGGACACTATCACCTTCCGCCCGATTGCGCCCAGCCGGTGAAACCCCACCCCCTTTTCAAGCGTTCCGGCTATCTGGCCCCGGTAACAGGCCATTTGTGTGCGAAGGAGCACATCAAACCTAGATGAACGAAGTTCCCAGTTCCCCGCCCGCAGCCCCGTCTTCTGGCCAGCCTGGCCCCGCCGGCGTTCCGCTGCCCCCTTCCATGCCCGGATCGCTTCACGCGCTGGTGCTGACCTCGCTTGACGATGACCAGGCGCAGGAGATCGTCTCGATCCCGCTCGAGGGCAAGACCGCGATCGCCGATCACATGGTCATCGCCTCGGGCCGCTCGACCCGGCAGGTCGCCGCCATGGCGCAGAAGCTGGCCGAGCGGATCAAGCAGGCCGGGTTCGGCCATGTCCGCATCGAAGGCCTGCCCGCCGCGGACTGGGTGCTGGTCGATGCCGGCGACGTCGTGGTCCACCTGTTCCGCCCCGAAGTGCGCAGCTTCTACAACCTCGAGCGGATGTGGGCCTTCGGCGATAGCCCGCCGGTCGCGGTAGCCTGATCCGCCCGGCGGCGATCCTGCGTCCTTGAAGCTGCACCTGATCGTTCGCGGCAAGATCGGCCGCTCGCCCGAGGGTGAGCTGGTCGACCGCTATCTGAAGCGCATCGCCTGGCCGGTGAAGCTCACCGAATTGCCCGACACCGGCGGCGTGGTCCCGCCGCCCGCCGCCACCCCGGCGCGCACGGTCATGCTCGACGAACGCGGGCGGCAGCTGTCGTCCGAGGAGTTCGCCGTGCTGCTGGGCCGGTGGCGCGATGACGGCGTGCGCGAATGCCGGTTCATGATCGGCGCGGCCGACGGTCACGGCGATGCGGCACGCGATGGCGCGGACCTGCTGGTCGCGTTCGGGGCAATGACCTGGCCGCATATGCTGGCCCGCGCCATGCTCGCCGAACAGCTGTGGCGGGCGACCAGCATTCTTGCTGGCCATCCCTATCATCGTTCGGGATAAGCAGCGCACCATGCGGCGCGCCTTGCTCCTTTCCCTGCTCTGCCTTGGCGCTGCCGCCGGGCTGGTTGGCGCGGCCGGCGCGCAGCAGGCGGGCTTCACCGACGTTGCCGAAACCCGGCGCGCCCTTGCCGAAGCGCGCCGCCAGGGTGACGCCGCCCGCGCCCGCGCCGAACGGCTCGAAGGCGAGGCGCGCGCCGCCGGCGCTGCGGCGGAGCGCGATGCCGCCGAAGCCGCCGCCGCCGCCGCGCGCATCCAGCAGGCCGAAGCCGCCGTTTCGGCCCAGCAGGCCAACATCGCCCTGATCGACCGCCAGCGCGAAGACCTGCGCGCGCGGATCGCGGTGCGCCAGCGCCCCCTGCTGCGGCTCACCGCCGGGCTTCAGCGGCTGGCACGGCGGCCCCTGCTGTTCACCCTGTTCCGCCCCGGCTCGGTCCGCGACACCGCGCATCTGGGCGCATTGCTGTCCACCATGCTCCCCGAAGTGGCGGAGCGCACCGCCAGCCTGCGCGGCGAGCTGGAACGCTCGCACGCCCTGCGCGCCCGCGCCGAGGCGAGCGTCGCCGCTTTGCGCAAGGAACAGGCGGACCTGGCCCGCCGCCGCACGGCCCTTGCCGCGATGGAAACCCGCCAGCGCCTTGCCGCGCGCCAGTCCGCCGGGGTGGCCGACCGTGAGGCCGAGCGTGCGCTTGCCCTGGCCGAACAGGCGCGCGACCTTGGGGCGCTGGCCGATGACCTTGGCCGCGCGGGCCGCCTCAGCGAAGAACTGGCCGCTCTGCCCGGCCCGGTGATGCGCCCTCCGCCGGGCGCGGCGGCGGGTCCTCCGGTGCTGGCCGCGGACACCGCGCCTGCGCCCCGGCCGTCCAGCGCTGCGGTGCCCGTTTTCCTGCTGCCGGTGCAGGGCCGCATCGTCGCCGGCTTCGGCGAGGCGCGGGCCGGTGCCCTCCGTTCACGCGGGGTCGGCATCGCCGCCGCTGCCGGCGCGCAGGCTGTGTCCCCGGCGGCAGGGCGCATCGCTTTCGCGGGGATATATCGCGGCTTCGGCCAGATCGCGATCATCGACCACGGGCAGGGCTGGACCAGCCTCGTCACGGGCCTGGCGGTGCTGGGGGTGGGCGTGGGGGACATGGTCGTCGCCGGATCGCCGCTGGGTACCGCCGGGCCGGGCCATCCGGTGGTCACGCTCGAATTGCGCCGCGACGGCCAGCCGGTGAACCCGCTCGATTTCGTGCGTCTGTGAAAGAGCCTGCCCGGCCATCTGGCATTCAGCGCGCAGCCGCTATAGAACACGATGATATTCCCGATGCGAAAGGCATCCCCGGCCCCATGTCCCGCCCAAAGAACTCTCTCAGATCCCTTGTCCGCGCCGCCCTGCTCGTTTCGGCGGTTGCCCTGCTTCCGGCGGCAACCGCCGGGCTGGCCGCAGTCGATGGCCGCGCCGGGCCCGAATTCGGCCGGCTGTTCACGGTCTACCAGTTGATCAAGGCCAACTATGTCGAGCCGGTTGACGACGACAAGCTGATCAAGGGCGCGCTCGACGGGATGCTCGCCGCGCTCGATCCCCATTCGAACTACCTCGAAGGTTCCAGCCTCCAGCGGCTCGATACGATGATCGACGGCAAGTATTCGGGGCTCGGCCTGTCGGTCGTCGCCGAAGAGGGCGCGGTCAAGATCGTCGCGCCGATGCGTGGCAGCCCGGGCGAAAAGGCCGGGGTCAAGGCCGGCGATTTCATCACCCACCTTGATGGCAAGCTGATCTATGGGCTCGACCTCGACGAATCGGTCAGCCGGATGCGCGGGCCGGCCGGAACCTCGATCCGTCTGACGATTTTCCGTCCGGGCCGCGACGAACCGTTCGACCTTACCGTGACGCGCGGCGAGATCAGCCTCGAGCCGGTGACGTCGAAGCTGATGGACAATGTCGGCATCATCGCGGTGAACCAGTTTTCGGCGGATGTCGGCAACTACGTCAACCAGAGCATGTTGACCCTGAAGCGCCAGTCGGGCGGCAAGCTGTCGGGCATCGTGCTTGACCTCAGGCAGAACCCCGGCGGCTCGCTTGACGAGGCGGTGCTGCTGTCCGACCTGTTCCTGACCTCGGGCGACATCGTCTCGCAGCGCGGGCGGATTACCTCCGAAAACGAATATTACCGAGCCGAGCAGACCCCCTTCAAGGGCGACGCGGCCAAGGGCCTGCCGATCATCGTGCTGATCGATTCGGGCTCGGCCTCGGCCTCCGAAATCGTGGCGGGTGCCCTGCAGGACCAGCACCGCGCTCTGGTCATGGGCGAACGCTCCTTTGGCAAGGGCAGTGTGCAAAGCCTGATCCGGCTCGACAAGACCCATGCGGTCAAGCTCACCACGGCGCGCTACTATACCCCGTCGGGCCGTTCGGTGCAGGAAGGCGGGATCGAACCCGATATCCGTGTGCCGCAGATCTCCGATCCGGACGCCGCCAAGCGCGCTGCGCGTTCCTTCCGCGAGAGCGACCTGCGCGGCCATCTGGTCAATGAAATCGGCCTCGCCGACAAAGACCTCGAAAACGACAAGCAGCAGGATCCGCGTTTCAAGTGGACGCCCGAACAGCTCAAGGAGAAGTCCATCGACGACTTTCAGCTGTGGTATGCGGTGAGCACGATCCGCCGTACATCCGGCATGCCGGCGCTCGCGGCGAAGGCGAAATGAGCGTCGCGGGAGGGGACCGTTCTCTGGCATCGGCGCGCCTGCTGGCGCTGGCGATTCCGGCGGCGCTGCTCGGCGGGGCATATGTCTCGCAATACGGGTTCGGACTGTTCCCGTGCGTAATGTGCTGGTGGCAGCGCTATCCGCACTTCGCCGCGATCCTGCTGGCGCTGCTTGGCTTTGCCCTGCCGCGCGCGCGCTGGCCAATCGTGCTGGCGGCCCTGGCCATCGGCATTTCCGGCCTCATCGGGCTGTTCCATGCCGGGGTCGAATACAAGTGGTGGGAAGGCTTCACCACCTGCTCCTCGCTGGTCAAGCTTGACGGCGGCAACCCGCTGGATGCGATCATGAACAAGGCGCCGATGGTCAGCTGCGACCAGCCGCAGTGGACCCTGCTCGGCGTGTCGCTGGCGGGGTTCAACTTCCTGTTTTCCGTCAGCGGTGCGGCGCTGGTGCTGGCGCTGCTGGGCCGCAAGGGGAGGGCCTGACCATGGGCGAGAGCCGTTCCGCGCGGATGCTCCGCGTCGACCAGGCCGGGGAATACGGCGCAACCCGGATCTATGCGGGGCAGATCGCCGTCATGGGCGACCGCGCGCCGCATTCGCCCGCCGTCGCCGCCATGGCCGCGCAAGAGGCCGAACATCGCCGCCTGTTCGATGCGATGATCGCCCGGCGCGGCGTGCGCCCGACCGCGCTGCAGCCAGTCTGGGCCGTCGCCGGCTATGCGCTTGGCGCAGCCACGGCCCTGCTCGGGCCAGCGGCGGCAATGGCCTGCACCGCCGCGATCGAGACCGAGATCGACCAGCATTACACCCGGCAGCTCGAAGAACTCGGCGATGACGATCCCGAACTCGGCGCGCTGATCGAACGCTTCCGCGACGAGGAACGCGAGCATCGCGACACCGCGCTGGCCGCCGGCGCGGAGCAGGCCCCGGCCTATCCGTTGCTGTTCGGAGCGATCCGGCTAGGCTGCCGGCTGGCGATCCGCCTTTCGGAGCGGATTTGAGCCGTTCTTCAGAATTGACCGGTCGCAAGGCGGACCGAAACCAAGTGCTTCATTGACCGTTCAAGGGCATCGGCCCCTATAACCTGACTGACAGACCCGGGAGTTGATCCATGCGCGCCCTTTCCTTCCTGAGCCCTCTGGCCAGCATCGCCGCCATCGGTCTCGCCGCCGTCTCTCCGGCGCAGGCGCAGGACAGCCCCGGCGAAAAGGTCAACACCGTGATCGTCTACGGCAGCGACCCGTGTCCGGTTTCGACCGGCGACGAGATCACCGTCTGCGCCCGCAAGTCCGAGGCCGAACGCTACCGCATCCCCGCACCCTTGCGCGAAACCCCCTCGGCCCGCAGCGAGGCGTGGAACGAACGCGTGCTGGCCTTTGAAACCGTCGGCCAGACCGGGACCAAGTCGTGCTCGCCGGTCGGTCCGGGCGGATCGCTCGGCTGCACGCAAAAGCTGATCGACGCCGCCTATGCCGAAAAACGCGGCGCAACCGACGTGCAGTTTTCCGCGATGATCGAGGCCGAACGCGCCAAGCGCGCCGGCACGGTCGAGGCCGAAGCCGCCGCGGCCCAGAGCCGGGTCGAGCAGGCCGAACAGGAATACGAGGCCCGCCAGCGCGCCGCGCAGGACGCTGCCCCCGCCGCGCCCGCTCCCGCTCCCGCTCCCGCTCCCAAGCCCTGATTAACCCTTCACTGTTAGGGCAGCGGTCATGACCCTAGACCCGCCCGCCCGTATTCTCGTCGTCTTCGGCACCCGTCCCGAGGCGATCAAGCTGTTCCCTGTCATCGCCGCGCTCCGCGCCGATCCGCGCTTCGAACCGATCGTCTGCGTCTCGGCGCAGCACCGCGGGATGCTCGACCAGGTGCTCGAAATCGCCGGCGTCGTCCCCGATCACGACCTTGACCTGATGCGCCCGGGCCAGACGCTGGACCGGCTCACCGCGGCGCTGCTTACCGGCCTTGGCGAGGTGATGGACCGGGCCAGGCCCGACCGGGTGATGGTCCAGGGCGATACGGCCACCGCCATGGCTGGCGCGCTCGCCGCCTACTACCGCAAGCTGCCGGTCGACCATGTCGAGGCCGGGCTGCGTTCGGGCTCGATCTACCACCCCTGGCCCGAAGAGGTGAACCGCAAGATCATCGGCACGATGGCGAGCCTCCATTTCGCCCCGACCGAAACCTCGGCTGCCGCGCTGGTCCGTGAAAACGTCGATCCGGCGCGGATCCACGTCACCGGCAACACGGTGATCGACGCACTGCACTGGGTCACCGCGCGGATCGCCGCGCAGCCCGAACTGGTGTCCGGCCTCGCCGAACTCGAAGCGCGGTTCGCCGGCAAGCGGATCATCGGCGTCACCACCCACCGCCGCGAGAATTTCGGCGGCGGGCTCGAATCGATCGCCCGCGCGGTGCGCCGCATCGCGCAGCGCGATGACGTCGCGATCATCTTCCCGGTCCACCCGAACCCCAGCGTCGGCGCGGTCATGGACGCGGCGCTGGCGGGCCTTTCCAACGTCGCGCTGATCGAACCGCTCGATTACCCGCACTTCGCCCACCTGCTGTCGCTGGCCGAAATCATGCTGACCGATTCGGGCGGGGTGCAGGAAGAAGCGCCCGCGCTCGGCAAACCGGTGCTGGTCATGCGCGAAACCACCGAGCGTCCCGAGGGCGTGGTAGCCGGCACCGCCAGACTGGTCGGCACCGACGAAGACACTATCGTTACCGAAATCTTTACCCTGCTCGACGATAAGGCTGCCTACGAGGCAATGGCCCGTGCTCACAATCCCTTCGGGGACGGCACGGCCTCCGCCCGGATCGTGGAGCTTATCGGGAATGAAATCGGACACCAAGCCTGAAGTCTGCGTCGTCGGCCTGGGTTATATCGGCCTGCCGACCGCCGCCATCGTCGCCCGCGCCGGGTGCCGGGTGCGCGGCGTCGACGTCTCGCCCGCGGTGGTCGATACGATCAACCGCGGCGAAATCCATATCGAAGAGGTTGATCTTGACGGTCTGGTCCAGGGCGTTGTCGCGCGCGGGCTGCTTTCGGCTTCGACGCAGGTCCGGCCCGCCGACGTGTTCGTCATCGCCGTGCCGACGCCGTTCGACGCCGACCACG
Source organism: uncultured Novosphingobium sp. (assembly GCA_964343385.1). GTDB lineage: Bacteria > Pseudomonadota > Alphaproteobacteria > Sphingomonadales > Sphingomonadaceae > Novosphingobium. The sequence continues at coordinate 10,483 of CAYFJH010000020.1, forward strand.
CGCCCGACCTGAGCTACGTGCTCGAAGCGGGCCGCGCGGTGGCAGGCGCGCTCAAGACGGGCGACGTGGTCATCCTCGAATCGACCTCGCCCGTCGGCACGACCGAGCAGCTGCGCGACCTGATGGCGCAGCTGCGCCCGGACCTGCGCTTTCCCGGCCTGACGGCGGACACCCCCGACGTGTCGATCGCCTATTGCCCCGAGCGTGTTTTGCCGGGCCGGATCCTGGAAGAACTCGCCAACAACGACCGTTCGATCGGCGGGATAACGCCGCGCTGCGCCCGCAAGGCGCTGGCCTTCTACAAGCTGTTCGTGCGCGGTGCCTGCGTCACCACCGATGCCCGCGCGGCGGAAATGACCAAGCTGGTCGAGAACGCCTACCGCGACGTCAACATCGCCTTCGCCAACGAACTCTCGATGGTCTCGGACCGCATGGGGCTTGACGTGTGGGAGGTGATCCGGCTGGCCAACCGCCACCCGCGCGTCAACATCCTCTCGCCCGGCCCCGGCGTCGGCGGCCACTGCATTGCGGTCGACCCGTGGTTCATCGTCCACGGCGCGCCCGAGGATACCGCACTGATCCGCACCGCGCGCGGGGTGAACGATTCCAAGATCCACCACGTGATCGCCCGCGCCGATGCGCTGCTTTCCACCCATCCCGCTGCGAAAGTCGCCTGCCTCGGCCTCGCCTTCAAGGCCAACATCGACGATTTCCGCGAAAGCCCGGCGCGGCTGGTCGCCTCGACCCTCGCTCGCCGCCATGCCGACCGCATCTCGATCGTCGAACCGTTCATCAGCGAATTGCCGCTGGAATACCGCGATACCCCGGTCGAGCTGATCGACATCGATACCGCGCTGGAACGCTGCGACATCCTGATTGTCCTGGTCGACCATGACCTGTTCCGGTCGATTCCGCTGAGCGAGCGGGCGGGCAAGATCGTCTACGACACGCGCGGAATCTGGGCAGACCAGCCGCGCGCGCAGGCTGGCGCCGTTCCGCAGCTTCAGGCGGTCGGGTGAATTACGAACAGGGCGGGCCTCAA
>CAYFJH010000020.1:11534-14560 GCA_964343385.1 uncultured Novosphingobium sp.
TCACGGCCCGCCCGACGTCGGGCTTCCGGCGGGACGCAGTGTCTGGGTGCCTCCATCGCACGCGTCCCGTCGGGAGACTAAACGAAGGCCCGGCGGCAAGTCTGCCCCGGGCCTTCACTTATGAACAGGTGCGTGAAAAGCGGCCTGAGTGTCTGATCCGAAACTATCGTTTCGGATCGCTCGGGCCGGTGTCGCCTCGAAATTCGCCCTTTCGCGAATTTCGAATCAGACTCTCAGCCGAGCGTGATGTCCGGCGCGTCTTCCTGCTTCATCCCCACGGTGTGGTATCCGGCATCGACGAAGTGCGTCTCCCCGGTCACCCCGCTGGCGAGGTCGGACAGCAGGTAGAGCCCGGCTCCGCCCACGTCCTCGATCGTGACATTGCGGCGCAGCGGGCTGTTGAGCTCGTTCCACTTGAGGATATAGCGGAAATCGCCAATCCCGCTGGCTGCCAGGGTCTTGATCGGCCCCGCCGAGATTGCATTGACCCGGATATTCTGCGGCCCGCAATCGTTGGCGAGATACCTCACGCTCGCCTCCAGCGCCGCCTTGGCCACGCCCATCACGTTGTAATGGGGGACGACCTTGTCTGCGCCGTAATAGGTCAGCGTCAGGATCGAGCCGCCGTCCGGCATCATCGCCACGGCGCGCTTGGTCACGGCCACCAGGCTGAAGGCCGAAATGTTCATCGTCATCAGGAAATTGTCGAGCGTGGTGTCATAGAACTTGCCGCGCAGCTGGGTCTTGTCGGAATAGCCGATCGCGTGGACGACGAAGTCCATCGTCGGCCAGCGCTGCTGCAGGGCGGCAAAGGCCACGTCCAGCGCGTCTTCGTTCGATACGTCACACTCAACCAGGAAATCGCTGCCCAGGCTCGCCGCCAGCGGGCGCACGCGTTTTTCCAACGCCTCCCCCTGGTAGGAAAAGGCGAGCTCGGCTCCCTGTTCGTGCAGCTTCTGGGCGATCCCCCAGGCCAGCGACTTGTCATTCGCCAGCCCCATGATGAGGCCCCGCTTGCCCGCCATAAGTCCGGTCATTTGCGTCAGTACTCCGCCGTTTATCCTGCCTGCGCCCGCCGGGTGCGGTTGTCAGCCTGCCCGATCATGTCGCGTTCCTCGGGCGTTTCCGCGAGAGCCGCATTCAACTCCGCCCCGAAAACCATCCCTAAGCCGACGAGCCAGAAAAAGAAAAGCGTGATCATCACTCCGGCGAGACTGCCGTAGGTCGCATCGTAGTTGAAAAGCCGCCGCACGGCCCACGGCAGGGCCATCGTCACCGCCACCCACCACACCGTCACGAACAGCGATCCGGGCCATTTGGGATAGCGGTGATGGCGGTACTGGCTGGGGGTCAGCGAATAGAACAACAGGTAAAGCGAGGCGAACAGCACGACGGCGGGGATGAGCCGGGTCATGGTGATTTCGCCCACCACCGGGTCGAGCTGCGGATACCAGGCATAGATAGCGGTTTCGACCGCGCCGATCGCCACCTGCGCCATCAGCGAGATCAGCAGCAGGATCACCGCTGCAATGATGATCCCGGTAGACAGCAACCGGTAGCGCCAGAACGCATGAGTGTGCTTCGTGCCATAGGCGCGGCGCAGGATGTCGCGGATCGTCTCGACCAGGCTGCCCACGGTCCACAGCCCGACCACCCCGCCGATCCACAGCAGCCATCCGGTCCGCGCCTCGATCACGTCGCGCGCCACGGGGGCCACCGCGCGCGAAACCGAAGGCGGCACCGCCAGCAGGAAGGCATTGATCGAAGCCGCGCGTTCATCACGCTCACCGATGGCGGAAAAGATCGCCGCCACGGTGATGAAGAACGGGAACAGCGCGACGACCGAGGTGTAGGCCAGGTTGCCGGCATGGATGAACCCGTCGTTCCACACCCCCGCCACGGTCCGCCCCAGCACCTGCCGCACGTGGGCGTGCCAGTGGCGGCGGGCCTCGATCTCCAGCGGGGCGACTTCGTCCAGCCCCTTGCGCCAGCGCACCGCATGGCGGCGGCGCGCCTCGGGCGAGAGGTCGGGCGGGTTCAGCAGCGGCGCGGTTGCCGACGCACCCGCCGGGTCTATCGGCCGCTCCTCCATCCCGGGCTCCTGTTGTCCAGCTCAGCCACCAAGGCGCGCGCGCGGATTTGCGCCGTCCTGCCAACCGTCCAGCCGCCGCTTCAGTTCCGCCAGCGCCTCGCTCCCGGCTGCGGGCAGTTCGATCTGCAGCGTCACCAGCTGGTCGCCGCGCGTGCCGTCCTTGCGGGTCATGCCCTTTTCCTTGAGCCGCAGGGTTCGCCCCGAGGATGACCCCGGCGCAACCGTCAGCATGACCGCGCCGTCCGCGGTCGGCACCCGGACCTTGGCCCCGGCCAGCGCCTCGTCCAGCGTCACCGGCAGGTCGAGGCGCAGGTTGTCGCCGTCGCGCCTGAAGAAGGGGTGCGGCTGGATCTCGATCGTCACGATCGCATCGCCGTTGCCGCCCGGCCCCGGTTCGCCCTTGCCGCCCAGCCGCATCTGGGTGCCGTCCTCCGCCCCTGCTGGCAGCCTGAGGTCGATGGTCTTGCCGTCGCCCAGTGTAATCCGCTGGCTGGCCCGGATTGCCGCATCGGTCAGCGACACCTTGAGCCGGTATTGGACGCTCGCGCCCTTGGGAGCCGCGCGTCGCCCGCCCCCGCCGCCGAACGGCCCGCCGCCGCGCGCGCCGCGTCCGCCGAACAGGCCCTCGAACAGGTCGGACAGGTCGGGGTTTTCCTGACCCCCGCCCATTCCGGCGCCGAACCCTTCGAATCCGTCATGGCGAAACCCGCGCTGGCCCGCGCCGCCGCCCATGCCGCCCCCGCCAAAGCCGCCGCCGAACGGGCTCGCCGGATTGCCGTTCATGTCGATCTCGCCGCGGTCGAACCGGGCGCGCTTGTCCTTGTCGCTCAGCAGGTCATAGGCCGACGTGATCTCGCTGAAGCGGTCGGCCGCCTTGGGATTGTCCTGGTTCCGGTCGGGGTGCAGCTCCTTGGCGAGCTTGCGATAGGCGGAA
>CAYFJH010000020.1:14570-26566 GCA_964343385.1 uncultured Novosphingobium sp.
GCCGGGATTGAAGCCGGCAAACTTCGGATTGCCTTCGGCATCGATCTCGCCGCGGTCAAACTGGGCGCGCTTGCCGGTATCGTTGAGCAGATCATAGGCATTCGTCGCCTCGGCAAACTTGCCGTGCGAGGAGGGATCATCCGGGTTCTGGTCAGGGTGATACTTCTTGGCCAGCTTGCGATAGGCGGACTTGATGTCCTTCTCGCTCGCGCCGCGAGCCACCCCCAGGATCGCGTATGGGTCAGTCATGGGCCATAGCTAGTTGCATGGGGAGCGCCGCACAAGGGAGACGCGGGGACTTCCATGCGGCACCCGTGGAGGGTAAGGATCGCCCACGGTCGCCGCCGTGCCTTTGCAAACCTGACAGGAACCCCCGTGCCCGCTGAACCGGCGACCGATTCCATCCCCCACTGCGATCCCTTCGCGTTGTTCGACGCGTGGTATCGCGAAGCACGCGGGACCGAACCCAACGATTCGAACGCCATGGCCCTGGCCACCGCCACGCCGGGTGGCCTGCCCTCGGTGCGGATGGTCCTGCTCAAGGGCCACGATGCGAAATCTGGCGATGGGGGCGGCTTCGTGTTCTACACCAATTCGCGCAGCCGCAAGGGCGCGGAACTACTCGCCAATCCCAACGCCGCGCTGTTGTTCCACTGGAAGTCGCTCCGCCGCCAGATTCGCATCGAAGGCCCGGTCGAACGAGTGACCGACGCGGTGGCCGATGCCTATTTCGCCAGCCGCTCGCGCGACAGCCAGCTTGGCGCGGTCGCCTCGGACCAGTCCGCGCCGCTCGATTCGCGTGAGACCTTCGTGGCCCGCTATGCCGCTGCCGAGGCGGAATTCACCGGAAAGGATGTTGTCCGCCCCGCCCACTGGTTCGGCTTCTGCCTCCAGCCGCGCGCGATTGAATTCTGGCAGGACCGCGCCCACCGCCTTCACGAGCGCCGCCGCTTCGTCCGCGATCCCGCCGCGCCGGGCGGCTGGTCCAGCACGCTGCTGTTTCCATGACCCGTTCCCACGCCGCCGCGCAAAACGGCTCGCTCAACCGGAGCGCCGCCTTCGCCAGCATTGCCGTGGCCGCGCTGCTGCTCGGGCTCAAGGCCTGGGCGGCGTGGTCTACCGGGTCGACCGCAATGCTCGGCAGCCTTGCCGACACCACGCTCGACCTTGTCGCCAGCATTGCCACGCTGGCCGGCGTGTGGATCGCGGCCCAGCCCGATGACGATGAACACCGCTTCGGCCACGGCAAGGCCGAGGCGCTGGCCGCGATGTTCCAGGTCGTGCTGATCTCGCTCTCGGCGCTCAGCCTCGCGTTCCATGCCGTCCAGCAGCTGATCGCCGGCCAACGGACACAGGCGGCGGGCGAGGGGATTGCCGTTTCAGTCATCGCGATGGTCGCCACGATCGCGCTGTTGCTCTGGCAGCGCCACGTCATCGCCCGGACGAACAGCCTCGCGATCAGCACCGATCACGTCCATTACCAGTCCGACCTGCTGCTCAACCTCGCGGTCATCGCCGCGCTGGTGCTCGACCAGTATCTGGGCTGGCGCGGGGCCGATCCGCTGTTCGGCCTGCTGATTGCCGGCTGGCTCGGCTGGGGCGCGTGGAGCGCTTCGCAACAGGCGATCGACCACCTGATGGACCGCGAATGGCCGCAGGACAAAAAGGACCGCTTCATCGCCGTGCTGGGCCGCCATTCCGAACTGCGCGGGGTCCATGACCTGCGCACGCGCACCTCGGGCAACCGCGATTTCGTCCAGTTCCACGTCTGGGTCGACCGGACGATGACCGTCGCCCAGGCGCATGACGTGATGGATGAAATCGAGGCCAAGCTGCTGGCGGAGTTTCCCGGGATCGAAATCCTGATCCATCCCGATCCCGAAGGGCACGTCGACGGCGGACGCGCCTCGACCGATATCCTGAGCAATCCCGACCTGGCTTAGGGCGTCGTGCGGCAAATCTGACCCACCCTGACGGAGCCGATTTTGGCTGAGCGCAAGGAGAGAGGAGGGAGCCATGCCGAAGCATAGTGACCGACGATTGACGCCGCGATCGGCCAAAATCGGCCCGCCCCGCAGGGGTTGCCTCAGGAAGCCCCTCCGACGGCGTCACCTTGCTTGTCCGGGCAACCAGCCTGACCTGCGCAAGGCTCCTTGCCGAGGCGCTTCCTGAGGCAATCAGGGTGGGACAGATTTGCCGCACGACGCCCTAAGCCTCAGCGCCGGGGAAACTGCCCGACGATCCGCGCCAAATGGTCGAGCACCTTGCCGCGCTGCCCCGCCTCGCTCATCCCCATGCGCACCACGGTCAGCCGCTGGTCGGGCGAGACCAGCACATATTGCCCGCCGTGCCCGATCAGCGCGAACAGGCTTTTGGGCGCGCGGCCGGGCAAGAGGACTACCTTGTCGTCCGCCTGCGGGCGGTTGAGCCAGATCTGCGCGCCAAAGCCCGGATTGCGCGGCGAAGGCCGGGTCATGAACTCGGTCCATGTCCGGGGCAGCACCTGCGCCCCCGCCACCGACCCGCCACTGCGTAAAAACTCGCCGAACCGAGCCCAGTCGCGCGCGGTGCCGTGGATCATGCTGCTGCCGCCCAGCGTTCCGGCGGCGTCATATTCCGCCACCATCGAACCCAGCCCCACCGGCCCGAACAGCCGCGCCCGCAAATAATCCGCCACCGCGTGACGGCGCGCGGCCGGGTCCGGGCTGTCGCTCAGCGTGCGGGCGGCGATGTCCGCGAGGATCAGGCTCGTCGCGCTCGAATATTCCCACTTCGCACCCGGCTCGGCCTCGAGCGGCTGCTCCTCGGCATAGGCGGCCATGTTGTCGCGCCCGTCAAGGAACAGCATCCGCACCTCGTCCGACCGCCACGGCGGGCTGCCGCCTTCGGTATGGCGCAGGCCCGATCGCATCTGGAGCAGCTGGCGCAGGGTAATTTCCCCGCGCGGATCGCCGCTGCGCTGCCACGCCGGGATCGGCACGCTTTCATCCAGCCGCAAGCGTCCGTCGGTGACCAGCAGCCCGATCAGCACGCCCGTCACGGTCTTCGACATCGACCAGCCGATCAGCCGGGTCTGCCGCCCGAACCCCGCGCCATAGCGTTCGGCCACCACCTTGCCGCCCGACAGCACCAGCAGGGCGCGCGTTTCGCCGGCATCCTCATCGGCGAACAGATCGTCGATCGCGCGGGCGAGCGCCGCCCGCGGCACGCCGGGCTTGGCCACGACCGCGCCCAGCGCCACCGGGTCGAGCGGCTTGACCGCCTCCCAGCCGCCGCACCCGGCCAGAAACGGCAGCAGGGCTGGCAGCAGGGCTAGCGTCAGGATAAGGGAAGGGCGGCGCGTCGACATGGCGCGCAAGGTCATGCGAAGAACCGGCACCAATGGCAACTGCAAACCCGCTTTCCCCGCGCCCCCATCCGAGACAGCGCCTCTGGCCGCGCCGCTGGGCCCGCCGCGCCGGCTGGCTGCTGGCGCTGGTCGCCGCCGTTACCCTTGCCCTGTCGTGGACAACGCTGCGCAGGAACGCGCTGACCGGGGCGGCCGTGGGCGCGCGGCTGGCCTGCTCGTGCCGCTATGTGGCGGGCCGCCCGCTTGGCGTTTGCGATAGGGATTTCGAACCCGGAATGGCGCTTGTCACGCTGAGCGAGGATGCCGAAGACCGCTCGGTGACCGCACGGGTCGCGCTGATCGCCAGCCAGACCGCGCGTTGGCGCCCCGGTCAGGGCTGCGCGCTGGACCCGTGGATTAACTAAACGCCTTCGGTATCCTCGATCCATCCGCCGCCAACCATGCGCTCCCCGGCATAGAGCACCGCCGCCTGTCCCGGCGCGACCCCGTATTCGGGCTCGGCAAAGCGGATAGTCACGTCCGCGCCGTCGCCCAGTGCACCTTCCAGCACAACCGGCACCGGGCGGGCGAGCGAGCGCACTTTCGCCCGCAACGGAACATCAGGCAGCGGCCCGATGCGGTTGGTCTCCACCAGCCGCGCCGCGCCCACCGCCAGCATCCGCCGCGGCCCGGCCAGCACCTTGCGCGCGGGCGCGTCGATCCCGGTGACGTAGAGCGGCTCGCTCTGCCCGCCGACCTCAAGCCCGCGCCGCTGGCCGACGGTATAGTGGATCACCCCCTTGTGCGCGCCCAGCACGGCCCCGGTTTCAGCATGGACGATTTCGCCCGGCGCCGCGCCTTCGGGCCGCACCGCCTTGACCACGCGGGCATAGTCGCCGTCCGGCACGAAGCAGATGTCCTGGCTGTCAGGCTTGGCCGCCACCTTCAATCCCGCCGCCTCGGCGATTCGCCGGACCTCGGGCTTGGGCATTCCGCCCAGCGGGAAGCGCAGGAAATCAAGCTGCTGGGGCGTGGTTCCATAGAGGAAATAGCTCTGGTCGCGGGCCGGATCGTGGGCGCGGTGCAATTCCGCCCCGCCGGGCCCTTCGACGCGGCGGACATAGTGCCCGGTGGCGAGGCAATCCGCCCCCAGCTCGCGCGCCATGGCCAGCAGGTCGGTAAACTTCGGCCCCATGTTGCAGCGGATGCAGGGGATCGGCGTGCGGCCCGCGAGGTAATCGTCGGCAAACCGCTCGACCACTTCCTCGCGGAAACTGCTGGCATGGTCGAACACGTAATGGGCGATCCCCAGCCGGTCGGCCACCGCCCGGGCATCGCGGATGTCGTCGCCTGCGCAGCACGCGCCTTTTCGGGCCGTGGCGGCACCGTGATCATACAGCTGGAGTGTGACGCCGATGGTCTCCGCCCCGCTCGCCGTGGCCAGCGCGGCTACCACCGAGGAATCGACCCCGCCCGACATCGCGACGACAATCCGCTTGCCCGCAAGCTCGCCAGCGCTGCCGCCGGCCAGCTGGAACAGGTCCGCCAACGGGGCGGAAATCAACTCGTTAAGGGGGTAATCCATCAGCCGCCTCATACACGCGACCAACGGAATCGGCAAAATTCGTGGCCCTGCAACGCGTTAACCATCCTCACCGAGAGGTAAAGGCCGTGTTTACCGGGCATTGACCACCCAGGGGCTAAGACCGGCAACATGGAGATGGGACACGACTTTGACGATCCGCGCATCGGCGCAGGAACGGGGCACCGAATCGGGCGATTCGGCGGGCCGTTCGGCCGGCGCGGTGAAGAGCCTTCGGGCCCCCGTTCCGATTGGTCCCGTCCCGACTGGGCAGCGCTGCGTTCGCGCTTCCTGGCGATCCATGCGCTCAGGCGGACGCTCGCCGCGACCGATTCGGCGCTTCTTCCCGCCGGCGGCTTTGCCGATTCGGGCCGCGCGGTGCTCGCTTCGTGCCGCCCGGACCCAAGCGGCGTTAACCTAGTTTATTCGGCCAATGGCAAAGCAGATTGGCCCATCATCAATCCAGTCGTCGTCCCCCCACCGCCCGGCGACCGAGGAATCCAATGATCGAGAACCAGAAAATCCGTCCGGCAATGGTAATCGGCCCGCTCGGCGAGCCGCTGTCCATCGAATCGCTGCCGCCGCCGAACACCACCCGCTGGGTCGTGCGCCGCAAGGCCGAGGTTGTCGCAGCCGTCAACGGCGGCCTGCTGACGATCGAGGAGGCCTGCGAGCGCTACAGCCTGACGCTCGAGGAGTTTGCTTCGTGGCAACGCGCGGTCGACCGTTCGGGGATGCAGGGCCTCAGGGTCACCCGGATCCAGCACTACCGCGACCTTTACGAACGCCAGCTCAAGTACTGAGCGTGCTTCTATTCTGGCGGGCCCCCGCGCCAGCAAACGCCGGCCGGATCCGCCAAGGGTCCGGCCGGCGTCGTTCTGTCCGGTCGCGCGGCAGTTCGGTCCAATTACTTTTCAATACGTTTCCGGCGTTGCCTCGCCCCGGCTGCACGCCTATGTCTCATCGTCCCTTCGGCTCGCCTCGGCGGGCTGTTTGCGTGACTGTTGTTCCGCGGCCGTTGGCCAAGTGACACCGGTATACGTCTGAAGGGCCAGACATATTCGGCGCGCCGCCTTCCGCGGCGTCCGGCCCAGGGCACCGTCACCGATGAATTACGAAGCGCGCATCGACACTTCCGGTACTGCCGCCGACCCGGATGATGCCGGGCTAACAGACGGCCGCGCGCGCCTGCGGACCTGGCTGGCGATTGCCGGCGCGGTGCTGTTCATCGTCGCGCTGTATTTCTTCCTTCACCGCGGCGATTCTGCGGACACTACCGCCGATGCCAGCCGGCAGGCTGCCACGGTCAGCGTGATCTCGCCGGGCAAGGCCACCATTGCGGGCACGATCAACGCCACCGGCATCCTTGCCGCGCGGCGCGAAATGCCGGTCGGTTCGGTCGGCGAAGGCGGGCAGGTCGCCGAAGTCCGGGCCGAAGCCGGGGACTGGGTTCGCCAGGGTCAGGTCCTCGCCGTGATCGACCGTTCGGTCCAGAGCCAGCAGCAGGCCGGACAGGCCGCGCAGGTCGCCGTCGCCCAGGCCGATGCCCGGCTGGCCCAGGCCAACCTCGACCGCGCGCTGAGGCTGGTGGACCGGGGCTTCATCTCCAAGGCCGACGTGGACCGGCTGATCGCCACCCGCGATGCCGCCAACGCCCGCGTCAACGTCGCGCGGGCCACGCTGGGCCAGCTCGCAGCACAGGCCGCGCGGCTCAATATCGTCTCCCCGGCGGACGGCCTCGTCCTCGAACGCCGGGTCGAGCGCGGCCAGGTCGTCGGCGGCGGCAGCGGTGTGCTGTTCCGCATCGCGCGCGGCGGCGAGCTCGAATTGCTCGCGCGCCTGTCTGAAAACGATCTCGCCGCGATCCGGCCCGGCGTGACCGCGCAGGTTACCCCCGTCGGCTCGACCCGCACCGTCACCGGCCAGGTCTGGCAGGTCGCCCCGGTGATCGATCCGACCACGCGGCAGGGAACGGCCCGCATCGCGCTGGCCTATGCCCCTGAACTTCGGCCCGGCGGCTTTGCCGGCGTCGAAATCCGCGCCGGCACGATCATCGCGCCGAAACTGCCCGAATCCGCGCTGCTGTCCGACAGCCGCGGCAGCTACGTCTATGTCGTCGGTGCGGGCAACAAGATCGAACGCCGGCCGATCAAGACCGGGATCGTCACCGATGACGGCATAGCCGTGACCGAAGGGCTTTCCGGCTCCGAACGCGTCGTGCTGCGCGCCGGCGGGTTCCTCCAGCCCGGCGAAACGGTCAATCCCAAGCTCGTCGCTCCCAATCGCGTCGCCGCGCCCTCTGCGGCAGCGCGCTGAGCGAAAGCGGCGGCAAACCCATGAACTTCCGCAACATCTCGGCCTGGTCGATCCGCAACCCGGTGGTGCCGCTGGTCATCTTCGCCGCGCTGATGCTGATGGGGATCGTCAGCTTTACCCGGATGGAGGTGCAGCAGCAACCCGACATCGAGTTCCCGATGGTGATCGTCACCATCACCCAGCCCGGCGCCGCGCCCACCGAAATCGAAAAGCAGGTCACCCAGCGGGTCGAATCCGCCGTGCGGACCATTGCCGGGGTCCAGTCGATCTCCTCGAACGCGTCCGAAGGCTCGAGCGTGACGCTGATCGAGTTCGAGCTGGGTGAAAACATCAACGAGGCGGTGAGCGAGGTCAAGAACGCGGTCGACCAGGCGCGCGGCGACCTGCCCGACGGCATCCTCGAACCCTCGGTGATCAAGGCGCAGACCTCGTCCGAGCCGATCGCCTATTTCGCGGTCTCGGTTGAGGACATGACGCTGGAACAGCTGTCGTGGTTCATTGATGACACCGTGTCGAAACGCCTGCTGTCGATCGACGGCATGGCCACGGTCCAGCGCGGCGGCGGCGTCAGCCGCGAGATTCTCGTCACGCTTGATCCGCCGCGAATGCAGGCCTCGGGCGTCACCGCCGCACAGGTCAACACCGTCCTGCGCCAGCTCAACACCAATGCCGCCGGTGGCCGCGCCGAAATTGCCGGCTCGCGCCAGTCGGTCCGCGTGCTCGGCAATGCCCGCAACGCCTACGAACTGTCGCAGACCGACATATCGCTGGGCGGCGGCCGTACGGTCAAGCTGGCCGACATCGCGACGGTGCGCGACAGCAACGGCGAGGTGACCTCCCTTGCCCGCCGCAATGGCAAACCGGTGGTCACCTTCGGCATCACCCGCGCCCGCGGCGCTTCCGACGTCAGCGTCTACGACGCGGCGGCCGAGGCGATGAAGGGCCTTGAAAAGACCAACCTCGGCGTCCACTTCACCAAGCTGGTCACTACGGTCGACTATACCAAAAAGCAGTACGAAAGCTCGATGGCGGCGATGATCGAGGGCGCGCTCCTCGCCGTGGTGGTCGTGTTCTTCTTCCTGCGCGACTGGCGCGCCACGGTCATTTCCGCCGTCGCCATCCCGCTGTCCGCAGTGCCCACCTTCTGGTTCATGGAACTGCTCGGCTTCACCCTCAACCAGATGTCGCTGCTCGCGCTCGGCCTTGTCGCGGGGGTGCTGGTCGATGACGCCATCGTCGAGATCGAGAACATCGTGCGCCACATGCGCATGGGCAAGACCGCCTATCAGGCCTCGATCGACGCGGCGGACGAAATCGGCCTCGCGGTCGTCGCCACTACCTTCTCGATCGTCGCGGTGTTCCTGCCGGTCGGCCTCATGCCGGGCGTTTCGGGCCAGTTCTTCAAGAACTTCGGGCTGACCGTGGTCGTCTCGGTGCTGATGAGCCTGGCCGTCGCGCGCATGATAACGCCGATGATCGCGGCCTATTTCCTCAAAGCCCACGGCGAGGCCGAACATGCCGGCGGCCCGATGATGGACCGCTACCTGCGCGTTCTGCACTGGTCGCTTGAAACCGGCAAGGCCGATGCCTATCGCGCCGCGCGCCGCCGGGGCGATGGCCATGTTTCGCTCGGCACCCGGCTTCTGGCCCGCCTGCGCGATCACCGCGTGGCGATGATCGGCGTGGCGCTGGGCGCCTTCGGGCTCACCATCCTGCTGTTCATGGTGCTGCCGGCGCAGTTCTTCCCCGACGCCAACAGCGATGTCGCGCAGGTCCGGGTCGAAATGGTCCCCGGCACGACCCTGGCGCAGACCGCCGAGGTCACCGGCCGCGCTGCCGCGATCCTGCGCGCCCGCCCCGAAACCGAATCGGTGCTCGAACGGGTGTCCGAGGCAAACGGGCGCGTTTTCGTCGTGCTGCGCAAGGACCGCGAAACCACCCTCGCCGAGTTCCAGCGCGAACTGACCCCGCAGCTCCAGCAGATCCCCGACGCGCGGCTGACGTTCCAGTCGGCCAACGGCCCGAACGGCGGCGGCGGCAGCGGCCGGCCGATCTCGATCATGCTCGCCGGTTCCAACCCGATCCTGCTCGAGGAAACCGCCACCGCGCTGGTCGAGCAGATGAAGGGCCTGAAACAGGTCGTCGCCCCGCGCATCAGCGCCGACCTGCGTCGCCCCGAAGTGGTGATCGTCCCGCGCCACGATCTCGCCGCCAGCCTCGGCGTTACCACCCAGGCGATGAGCCAGGCCATCCGCATCGCCACCATCGGCGAGATCGACCAGAACGCGGCGAAGTTCTCGCTGACCGACCGTCAGGTCCCGATCCGCGTGCGCATTTCCGAAGAAGCCCGCCGCGACCTGTCGAACATCGCCAACCTGCCCGTGCCCACGGCCAGCGGCGGTTCGGTCCCGCTGTCGCGCGTCGCCGACATCTCGTTCGGTTCCGGCCCGACCACGATCCAGCGCTACAACCAGCAGCGCCGCGTGTTCATCGGCGCCGACCTTGCCAACGGCGTGGTGAAAAGCGAGGCCATGACCGCGATCAACGCCTTGCCCGTGATGCGCAAGCTTCCCGCCGGGGTTTCCAATACCGCCTTTGGCGAAGACCGCTGGCAGCAGGAAATGATGATGAACATGATTTTCGCGGTCGCCGCGGGGGTCCTGCTGGTGTTCTCGGTGCTGGTCCTGCTCTACCACCGCTTCGTTTCGCCGCTGGTCAACATGGGCTCGCTGTTCCTCGCCCCGCTCGGCGGCCTGCTCGCGCTCGGCCTCGTCGGCCAGCCGATTTCCATGCCGGTGCTGATCGGCATCCTGATGCTGCTCGGCATCGTCGCCAAGAACTCGATCCTGCTGATCGACTTCGCGATCGAGGAAATGGCCCAGGGCAAGTCCCGCTTCGACGCGATTGTAGAGGCCGGGCACAAGCGCGCCGTCCCCATCGTGATGACCACCGTGGCGATGACCGCCGGCATGGTGCCGACCGCGATCTCGCTCTCGGGCGACGCGGCCTGGCGTGCGCCGATGGGGATCGTCGTGATCGGCGGCCTGATCATGTCGACCGCGCTGACCCTGCTGATCGTGCCCGCTGCCTTCAGCCTCGCCGACGGTGTTGAAAAGCGTCTCGGGCCGATCCTGCGCCGCCGCTTCCTCACCTTCGAGCCGCACCATGCCGCCGATTCCCGCGCTCTTGATCGGGGCGAGCCCGCCTCGCTCCCGGCGGAGTGAGCCCCGCCGCCCCCGCGCCCTCTGACCGTGCCCGCGCCATGCGGCGCACCGCCACCGGGCTCCTGCTCGCCATGGCCAGCCTGTTCCTGCTGGCGCGGCACTTCATTGGCGCACACCCGGCATGGGGCTGGCTGCTCGCCTTCAGCGAAGCGGCGATGGTCGGCGGCCTTGCCGACTGGTTCGCCGTTACCGCGCTGTTCCGTCGTCCGCTCGGCCTGCCGATCCCGCACACCGCGATCATTCCTGAAAACAAGGACCGCATCGCCGATACGCTGGCGGCCTTCCTCCGTGCCAACTTCCTCACCCCGCAGGTTGTGGCGCGGCGGCTGGGGGGGATGAACCTCGCCGCGTCCGTCGGCAGCTTCCTCGCCAACCCGCGTTTCGGCGAATCGCGGGTCCGCGCCGGGGCGGTCGCCATGCTCGCCGATCTGCTCGAATCGCTCGATCCCGACCGGCTTGGCGGCATGGTCCGGCGCGGCCTGCGCAGCCAGCTCGAACGGCTCGACCTTGCCCCCCTGCTCGGCCAGATGCTCGCCGCCGCCATCGCTGACCGCCGCCACCTGCCGGTGCTGGAAAAGCTGCTGCACTGGGCGGCGCTGACGCTGGAGGACAACGAGCCGCTGATCCGCAGCATCATTCATGACCGTGCCAACGCCATCCTGCGCTGGACCGGGCTCGACGAACGCCTCGCCACCGCAATCCTCGACGGGCTCTACAAGCTGCTTGCCGAAACCATTGTTGATCCCGGCCATCCCTTGCGCCGCAAGGTGGAGGAAGGCCTCGAAACCCTCGCCCACGGCTTGTCCCACGATCCGCGAACGCAGGCCCGCGTCGCCGCGCTGAAGCACGAACTGCTCGCCAACCCCGCCGTCGCCGCCTGGCTCGATGCGATGTGGGAGCGGATGCGCGGCGCGCTTCTGCGGGCCTTGCGCGATCCCGAAGCGGCGCTGGCCGGCAACCTCGGCGCCACCGCCGCCCAGGCCCTGGCTGAACTCGGCACGGCCCTGCGCGACGATCCCCGTCTCCAGCGCCACGTCAACCGCTTCGCCCGCCGCACCCTGGTCGGCACGGCCAGCCGCTATGGCGACCAGATCGTCCGGCTCGTCTCCGAAACGGTCAAGGGGTGGGACGCGGTCACCGTCACCACCCGCATCGAAGGCGCGGTCGGCCGCGACCTGCAGTTCATCCGCATCAACGGCACGCTGGTCGGCGGGCTGGTCGGCCTCGCGCTCCACGCCGCGGACCGCCTGCTGTGACGGCCGATCCCTTCCACCCGCCGGTCAAGCACTCGGTCGAGATCGCCGGCCACAAGACCTCGATCAGCCTGGAACCGCTGTTCTGGGACATGCTGCTGGCGGCGGCGGCCCGGCACGCGCTGCCGGTCAACGCGCTGGTGGCACGGATCGACGCACAGCGGATCGCCGCGCCCAATCCGCCGGGATTGGCCGGAGCGATCCGCTGCTGGCTGGTCTCGGACCTGCGCGCCGATCATTAGACTCTGTTTCAGTAACACTGAAACAGGGCGGCACCAGCCCACTCCCCCCCC
>CAYFJH010000020.1:26576-40632 GCA_964343385.1 uncultured Novosphingobium sp.
CATGGGTGGCCGGGGGGAGTGGGCTGGTGCCGCTTCCACGTAAGTGGAACAGACTCTAGGTTGCGTCAGTAAGTTCCCGGCGGGTCGCTCGCCGGAAAGCTTTCGTCGCTGGCCTCGTCGGCCTTGTCCCATTCGGGCGGATCGCTGCGCATGGCATCTGGCCCGGCGTCGCGCACCTTGGCAAAGTTTTCGTCGTCGGTTTCGCCCGTGGCAAAGGCCGCGTGGCCCTCGTGCTGGCGCTTGCCGGTGGCATAGCGATAGAGCGCATAGGCAGCCGCGCTGACGAAGGCGAGCTTGAACAGGGCCATGGGGTTCCTCCAAAGGCGTAAAACGGTGTTTCACCGTCCAAACGCGCGGGGGAGGGGGTGCGGTTCCCGTATTTCGGCGCGGGGCGCAGTCCGCCGGTCAAATCAGGCGCAGGTCAGTCCCCGCCAACCCGCTCGATCTGCGCGCCGACCAGCGCCAGCTTTTCCTCAAGCCGCTCATAGCCGCGGTCAAGGTGATAGAGCCGGTGGACCTGCGTTTCGCCCTCGGCGGCCAGCCCGGCGATCACCAGGCTCATCGAGGCACGCAGGTCGGTCGCCATCACTTCCGCCCCGGTCAGTCTGGGCACCCCGTGAACCACGGCGGTCCGCCCCTTGGTCTCGATATGCGCGCCCATCCGGTTGAGTTCCGGCACGTGCATGTAACGGTTCTCGAAAATCGTCTCGGTCAGCACGCTCGCCCCCTCGGCCCGGCACAGCAGCGCCATCAGCTGGGCCTGCATGTCGGTGGCGAACCCCGGATAGGGCGCGGTTGACAGCGTGATCGCGCGCAGCGGGCCGTCGGCGGCGATATAGATCCCGTCCTTGCGCGGCTCGACGATCACGCCCGCATCGCGCAACGCCTGCACCGTTGCCTCCATCTCCTCGATCACCGCGTGCTTCAGTTCGATCTCCCCCCCGGTGATCGCCGCCGCGCAGGCATAGGAGCCCGCCTCGATCCGGTCAGACATCACCCGGTAGGTCGCCCCGTGGAGCCGGGGGACGCCATGGATCGTCAGGTCGGACGTCCCGATCCCCTCGATCTCCGCGCCCATCGCCACCAGCAGGTTGCACAGGTCGACGATCTCGGGCTCGCGCGCGGCGTTGTGCAGGGTCGATTTCCCGTTCGCCAGCACCGCCGTCATCACGGCATTCTCGGTGGCGCCGACCGAGACCACCGGGAACGAATAACGCCCACCAGGCAGCCCGCCGTCAGGAGCCACCGCGCGGACATAGCCAGCGGCCAGCTCGATATGCGCGCCCAACGCTTCCAGCGCCTTCAAATGCAGGTCGATCGGCCGGTTGCCGATGGCGCAGCCGCCCGGCAGCGACACCGTCGCCTCGCCCATCCGCGCCAGCATCGGGCCGAGCACGAGGATCGAGGCGCGCATCTTGCGCACCAGTTCATAGGGCGCGACGGTCGAGGTGATCCGCGTTGCCGCCAGCGTCATCACCCGGCCAAAGTCTTCGGGGCGCGTCCCCGCGATCGTGGTCGATGTGCCGAACTGGTTGAGCAGGTGCTGGAACCCGTCAATATCGGCCAGCCTGGGCAGGTTGCGCAGCGTCAGCGGCTCGTCCGTGAGCAACGCGCACGGCAGCAGCGTCAGCGCAGAATTCTTGGCCCCCGAAATCGGGATGGTCCCCGACAGCCGCTTGCCGCCCTCGATGATGATCTTGTCCATCCGTGCCGTTTAAAGAGCCGTCCCGCCCCGCGCAATGCCCGCACAAAGACTCTCCACGGCCCGCCTTCGCTGCACCGCAGCGATTGGCGTTGCGCGCGATAATTCATTCTGCCAATCTGAAACGTAACAAGGGTCGGCGAATAATATCCCAAGCCATTGACAGGATAAGAAATCATCGTGCGCAAGCCCATTCGCAAGGCTGTTTTCCCCGTTGCCGGCCTCGGTACCCGGTTCCTTCCCGCTACCAAGGCGATCCCCAAGGAAATGCTGCCGATCATCGATCGCCCGCTGATCCAGTATGCGGTCGACGAAGCGCGCGAGGCCGGGATCGAACAGCTCATTTTCGTGACCGGCCGGGGCAAGACCTCGATCGTCGAACATTTCGATACCGCCTACGAACTCGAAGCGACGATGACCGGCCGCGGCAAAAACCTCGACGTCCTCGCCCCCACCCGGATCCAGCCCGGCAACCTCGTTACCGTGCGTCAGCAGGTCCCGCTCGGGCTTGGCCACGCGATCTGGTGCGCGCGCGCCATCGTCGGCGACGAACCCTTTGCCATCTTCCTCCCCGACGAACTGATGATCGGCGAACCGGGCTGCATGAAACAGATGGTCGATGCCTACGACGAAGTCGGCGGAAACCTCATCTCGGTGCTCGAAGTGCCTCACGAGGAAGTGTCGAGCTACGGCGTCATCGCGCCCGGCCGCAAGGTCGCGGACGGCCTGACCGAAGTGACCGGCCTCGTCGAAAAGCCCCGGCGCGAGGACGCGCCCTCCAACCTGATCATCTCGGGCCGCTACATCCTCCAGCCCGAAGTCATGCGCACGCTCGAAACCCAGGGCACCGGCGCGGGCGGGGAAATCCAGCTGACCGACGCCATGGCCCGCATGATCGGCACCCAGCCGTTCCACGCGGTCACTTTCGCCGGCAAGCGCTATGACTGCGGCAGCAAGGTCGGCTTCGTCGAGGCGACGCTCGACCTGGCGCTGTCGCGACCCGACATGGCCGACGAAGTCCGCGCGATGGCCCGCCGCGTCCTCGGCTAGCCCAACCCGCCGCCTTTCTGGTCCCGCGGGAAATTATCATGATAATTTCCTCTTGCCACGGTGCCCGCTCGTCTCAATAAACGCCCTCGACAACAGGGCATTGTTTGGGAAGAGAACGCCATGCGTTTCAAGGGCAAGACCGCGCTCATCACGGGTGGCGGAACCGGCATCGGCGCTGCCGTCGCCGCGCGCATCCGGCGCGAAGGCGGCAACGTCGCGCTCGTCGGCCGGCGGCGCGAACCGCTCGAACAGGTCGCCGCCGAAATCGGCGCGGAAGTCTACGCCGCCGACGCCGCCGACGGCGCGGCGATGAAGGCGGTCGTCGCCGCAATTGCCGAACGGTTCGGCGGGCTCGACATCCTGATCGCCAACGCCGGCGGGCACGGCATCGGCCCCACCGTGACCATGTCGGACGAAACCTGGGCCCAGGCCGTCCAGCTCAACCTCAACACCGCCTTTGTCAGCGCCCGCGAATCGCTCCCCGCGCTCATCGAACGCAAAGGCAATATCGTTGTCCTCGCCTCGATCGCCGGTCTGTTCGCCGGCCCGAACGCTGCGGGCTACGTCACGATGAAGCACGCCTGCATCGGTCTCGCCAAGTCGCTGGCGCGGGATTACGGCCGCATGGGCGTGCGCACCAACACTGTCTGCCCGGGCTGGGTCACCACCGCCATGGCCGATGACCAGATGGAGGCGCTGGCCCGGATGCGCGGCCTTTCCGGCGTCGAGGAAGCCTATGCGCTGGTTACGAAGGACGTGCCGCTGGGCCGCGCCGCCACGCCTGAGGAAGTGTCTAACGCGGTCTGCTTCCTCGCCTCGGACGAAGCCGCGATGATCAGCGGCGCAATCCTCACCGTCGATGGCGGAGCGGGCACGGTTGACCTGCCCACCCTCGCCTTCGCCTCCTGACCCCGCCCCGAAAGTCCTGCCATGACCGACAAGCCCAGCGACTGGAAAACCTATGACGATTTCGCCTTCGGCATAGCGACCAACCGCCTCCCCGCCACCAACGCACTCGCCGGCACCAGCCACACCGTGACTTTCGAGGACGGCCGCGTGCTCACCCTGGCCTTCGCCGAAGACACCGTGCGCTGGACCGATGGCACCACCTCGGCCCTGGACGCCTGCGAGGTGATCGCCGTCGCCCCGGACACCTTCTTTGTCGAAATCGTCTTCGCCGCCCGCCCGCGCGAGGCTGAAACCCTGATCCTCAACTCCGTCTCGCGCCGCGCCCTCTCGATCCTCTCGATCGTCCGCGACAAGGACGAGGCACCAGGCGAACCCCAGGTCGCCCAGGTGTTCCGCGCCGGGATCGTCGGCGACGGCACCGCTGCGCCCACCGGACCGGTCCCCGCCCCGACGCGGGACCTGATCGGCCTGCGCGCCCACTTCACCTACAGCCCGAACCACGTCTACGAACACACCTATCTCTCGTCGCAGCGCTATGCCTGGCAGTGCCTGGTCGGCGTCCAGCGCGGCCACGGCGACGTCGACCTGACCACAACCTACAAGTTCGCGGACGATCTCTACGTCTTCACCTTCCGCGAATTCAAGATCGCGGTCGCCTCGACCTTCTTCTACAATTTCAACGATATGCGCTCGACCGGCAAGTTCCTGGGGATCACCGCCGACGGCTCCGTCACCAACAGCCCGGCCGGTGCCCATATCCGCAAGGCCTCGATGACCCAATATCTACCCGGCCAGGAGCCGGTCTGATCCGAAAGGCCCCTTGATGCGCACCACCTACGAAATCGCCAGGACCCACTACGACGCCAGCGCGCGCGGAGACTTCCCCGGAATGTTCGCCGATATCGCCGATGACTGCGCCTGGACCGAAATGGACGGATTCCCCTGCGCGGGAACCTACATCGGCCCCGACGCCATCCGCACCGGCGTGTTCGAATACCTCGGCGGCCAGTTCGAAAACTACGCCTTCACCCTCGAACGCCTGCTCGACGCCGGGGCCGAAGCCGTCGGCATCGGCACCTATTCCGGCACCCACCGCGCCACCGGCAAAAGCTTCACCGCCCGCGTCGTCCACGTGTGGAAAGCCGAAAACGACAAGATTCGCCGCTTCGAACAATTCACCGACACCCTGCGCGTCGGCGAAGCCATGCGCGGATAATCAGAAAAGGCCAAAAGGTGGAATCCGGGGCCAGCGGCGCCGGACCCCGATAATGTCCGCTTTGCGTCCAAACGCGGCGTCCCTGTGGGGGCAGGGGGGTGACTATCCCTGCCGCATCTCTTCTTCCTGACGAGATTCAAGCCGCGCTGCGTGCGGAAAGTCTCATTGGATTCGTTCTCTTGAAGGTGGGCGAAAACGCTGTCCGGGCGCGTGCGCGCCGCACAAGAAAAGGGCGGCTCGTGGCCGCCCTTTCCGATGCACCCTCTCCAAAGTGCCTCTGACCGTCCCCGTCTGCTGCGTGGATCGGTATGATGAATTGGTGTCAGTCTTCGTCGGTATCGGCCAGCGCGACCTTGATCACGGAAGGGACGACTGCGGCAACATGCGAAACGCCGCCCTGAAGGTAGGGAACCGGGTTCACCGCTTCACCGGCGATGCGCACTTCGTAGTGGAGGTGCGGGCCGGTCGAACGGCCGGTGGAGCCGACGTAACCGATGATGTCGCCCTTGCGGACGGTCTGTCCGGCGGCAACGTTGAGCCGCGACATGTGGCCATAGCGGGTCTGGATATCGCCGCCGTGCTCCAGCGCGACATAGAGGCCGTAGCCGCTGTACCAGTCTGCGCGGCCGACGACGCCATCGGCCGAAGCGTGGATCGGGGTGCCGGCGGGAGCGGCAAGGTCAACGCCCTTGTGCTGGCGGCGGCCGCCGAGCACCGGGTGCCAGCGCGTCCCGAAATCGCTGGTCAGCTTCACGCCGACGACCGGCATGAGCGAGGGAATGGCGACCGGCTGGGCCGAGGCGAAGCCCGGAATGGTGCCGCCGATGCGGCCCTGCGTGGCCGTCGAAACCAGGTTCTGGCGCTGGGCGGGCTTGTCCATCGACTGCCACGAGCCGAACAGCTGGCGGAATTCATCGTCGCCGCTCTGCTGGCGCGAGGCCTGGGCGGCGCGCAGCGGGGCAAGAATGTCGGCATTGGCGCTGGCGTTGGCGAGTGCAGGGTTGGCGCCGAAGATCGAAGCCGCAGCGACAGCCATGGCTGCCAGCGCGCGCATCTTCGGGAAAATCACTAGAGCGACCACTCAGTTACTACCTTGTCTCTCCGGCATACCTGCACAGGGCAGGATGGCCGTGCTGACCCCTGTCGTTCGATCCTCTCGGCCTTTTGACCGGAGAAACCGCGCTTGTCTGAGATGGTCGGAACCCCCCGCCGTCTCGGTGGTTGTGGGCTAACTGGCCTCTGCGGGCATGGCAACAGCGCCATACATGGACAGCGACAAACCGGCTGCGGCCCGCGCTGAGTCGTTGAACGGTGGCTTAATGGCCCCCCGGAAGTATCGCCGGACCAGCGCTTTCCATAGGATTTCTGCCGATTCGCCGCGCTGCACACAGACTGCGGCGAAATGCGTTGACCCGAACCGGACGTGCCGAATCTCGTCGTCAAGGATTCGCTCGAGGATCCTTGCGCCGCCGGCATCGCCGCTCGCGCGCACCCGCTCCAGCATGGCCGGCGTAACGTCGAGCCCGCGCGCCTCGAGCACCATCGGCACCAGCGCAAGCCGTGCCGCGACGTCGTGCCTGGTCGAATCGGCAGCCTCCCACAGCCCGTCATGCGCCGGCAGTGCGCCGTAATGGCTGCCAAGGCCGCGCAACTTGCGCGCGATCAGGCTGAAATGCATCGCCTCGTCCGCCGCAACCGCCAGAAAGTCGGACACGAACCGCCCGCCCATCTCCGCCCCGAACCGGCCCGCCATGTCGAGCGCGAGGTCGATCGCAACGAATTCGATATGGGCCAGGGCATGCCACAACGCGATCCGCCCCTTTTCCGAATTGCCGCGCCCGCGCCGCGGCATCCGCATGGGGTGCAGCAATTCCGGCGCGTCGGGCCGTCCCGGCCGATCGGGCATGGCCACATCGAACACAAAATCCAGCCGCCCCGCGCGCCAGTCCCGCGCCGCTGCCCGCGTCGCCATCGCCTTGGCCACGGGATCGCATTCCAGCAGCGCCGCGCGGATCGCGCCGGCAAGTGTCGGCTGCGCGCTCAAGCCCGCGCTGCTTCCAGCACCGCCGCCGCGTGGCCCTTGACCTTGACCTTGTCCCACACCCGCGCGATCCGTCCGTCCGGCCCGACCAGGCAGGTTGTGCGCACCATTCCCATATAGGTCCGCCCGTAGTTCACTTTCTCCGTCCAGATGCCAAGAGTATCGGACAGCCCACCCTCCGCCGCATCGCTCGCCAGCGGCACCGCCAGCCCATGCTTCGCGGCGAACTTACGGTGTTTTTCCGGCGGATCCTTCGACACCCCCAGCACAGCCACTCCCGCTGCGGCAAACTCCGGCAACAGCGCGGAAAAATCTATGTTCTCGGTGGTGCAGCCCGGCGTATCGTCCTTGGGATAGAAGAACAGCACCAGCCTGCGCCCGGCAAAGTCGGACACCTTCACCACGCCGCCATCCGCGCCCACCAGCGCAATATCGGGCACCATGTCGCCCACACCCGGCTTGGTCATCGGTCCAACTCCAGTTTCTCGCCGAACACCTCGGCCCAGCCCTCTGCGACGAATCCCCGCGCCTCGTCCAGTCCGGCGATCACCAGCTCCCACTGCGCGTAACCACAAGCCGCCGCCAGCGCCGCCCTCGGTCCGGGCGGCGGCACGTCGCAATCGGGAGCGAGCAGCCGCGCCGCCACCAGCAGCCGGGTCATCCGGTCATGCGCCGTATGCAGCGCGCGCGGCACCAGCCCCGCCGCCGCCAGTCCGTTCAACGCCTGCGGCAGGAACGGCGAACGCCCGCACCCGGTCCCCAGCTGAAGAAAATGGACGATGAATTCAAGGTCGACCAGCCCGCCGCGCAGCAGCTTGACGTCGAGCGGACCCCTGGCCGGCTTGTGCCCGGCCATCTTCGCCCGCATTTCCAGCACGTCGGCCCTCAGCGCCGCGCCGTCACGCGTCCGCGCCAGCGCCTCGCCAACCGCCGCCGCCAGCTGCGCCCGCGCCAGCTCCGGCCCGAACACCGGCCGCGCCCGGCACAGGGCCATGTGCTCCCAGGTCCACGCCTGTTCGCGCTGATACCGCTCGAACGAATCGAGGCTCACCGCCAGCAGCCCCTGCGTCCCCGAAGGCCGCAGCCGCGTGTCCACCTCATACAGCGCGCCCTCGGCGGTCGGCACGCTCAATGCCGCGATGATTCGCTGCGCCAGCCGGTTGTAATACCGCGTCGCCCCCAATGGGCGCCGCCCATCCGATTCGCCCTCGTGCCCGCCGGTGAACAAGAAAACCAGGTCAAGGTCCGAGGCATGGGTCAGCGCCCCGCCGCCAAACCGGCCCAACCCCAAAATCGCCAGCTCGCTCCCCGGAACCTTGCCGTGGGCCGCCTCGAACTCGGCCCGCGCGCCCTCGGCCAGCACCAGCAACGCCGCCTCGGCCACCCGCGCATTGGCGGCGGCCACGGCGAGCGGATCGGTCGTCCCCTCGATCAGCTGCACCCCCAGCGCAAACCGCCGCTCGCCCACCTTGCGCCGCACCCGGTCAAGCAGGCGCTGGTAATCGTCATCGGCCTCGCCCACCGTGAACTCGGCCGCCAGCGCCGCCACGCTGCCGGGCAATTCGAACGCCGTCGCATCGATCAGCGGGTCGAGCAGGTCCGCCCGCCGCGCCAGCGCATCGGCCAGCGGCGGTGCCAGTGACAGCACCTTGGCCAGCAGTTCCAGCAGCGCCGGCCGCGCCTCCAGCAGGCGAAACAGGTTGAGCGCGCTCGGCAGCCGCATCAGCAATTCTTCCCAGCGGTTGAACGCGCGCGTCGGCTCGGGCGATCGGGCCAGCGCCGCGAGCAGCGCCGGCTGGATCGCCTCGAGCGCCGCCCGCGCTGCCTCGGAACGCAGCGCCCGCACGGTCCCGCCGCGCCAGCCCTCGATCCGTTCGGCCAGCGCCGGGGCATCGCCAAACCCCAGCGCCGCCAGTTCGTCGGCCAGCAGTCCGGGCTGCGGATCATCTTGTCGCGGAACCGCAATCCCGCCCGAACTGGCTCCATGCGCCGCGATCAGCGCATCGTAGCGCCGACCCACGTCCTCGGTAATCGCCGCAAGCTCGGCCACGAGCGCCGCCCCGTCCGCCAGCCCGTCGAGCCGCGCGACGTTGTCCAGCGCGTCCGCGTCGGCTGGCAGCGAATGGGTCTGCTGGTCCTGCACCATCTGCAAACGGTGTTCGAGCACGCGCAGCCGGTCATAGCTCGTCCCCAGCACTTCGGCATCGTCCCCGCCGATGATCCCCGCCCCCGCCAGCGCATCCAGCGCCGCCCGCGTCCCCCGCAGCCGCAGCGCCGGATTGCGCCCGCCGTGGATCAACTGGTGGGTCTGGGCATAAAACTCGATCTCGCGGATCCCCCCGCGCCCGGTCTTGAGGTTGAACCCCGGCCCCGGCCTGGGCGCTCCCTTGTGACTTTCCCTGATCCGCGCGGTCAGCCGGCCGATCTCGGCAATCGCCCCGAAATCCAGGCTCTTGCGCCAGACGAACGGCCGGATCGCCGTGAGGAACGCGCAGCCCCCGGCGATGTCCCCGCCGCAGGCCCGCGCCCGGATGAACGCCGCCCGCTCCCACGCCAGCGCGCTCGATTCGTAGTGGACCAGCGCCGCGTCGATCGAAATCGCCGGCGGCGAAACCTCGGACGCCGGCCGGAGCCGCAGGTCGACCCGGAACACATAGCCCTCGCCGTCGATATGGCTGAGCGTCCGCACCACGGCCCGCGCGATCCGCGCCGCCGCCTCGCCCGGTTCGTCCCGCGTGCGCCGGGGCAGGGTCTCTGGATCATAGAGCAGGATCGGATCAATATCCGACGAGTAGTTCAGTTCCTGCGCGCCGTGCTTGCCCAGCGCCAGTGCTATAAATCCGGCGGCCTGCGCATCGGGCACCCGCGCCCGGATCGCCGCGACAATCGCCCCGTCCAGCGCCCGGTCGGCAAAGTCCGAAAGCTCGCCCATCACCCGCCCCAGCGAAAACGCCCCCGCCAGATCGCCCACCGCCAAAGCCAGCGCCAAGGCCAGCCGCTCGCGCCGCAGCGCAGTGCCGACATCGTCCGCCCGCACGCCCGCCTGCCTGGCAAAAGCCAGCGCA
The DNA here is from genome assembly GCA_964343385.1 of uncultured Novosphingobium sp. Taxonomy (GTDB): domain Bacteria; phylum Pseudomonadota; class Alphaproteobacteria; order Sphingomonadales; family Sphingomonadaceae; genus Novosphingobium. The sequence continues at coordinate 36,560 of CAYFJH010000020.1, forward strand.
GCCTCGCCGTCCCCCGCGCGCAGCAAACTTGCCAATTCCGGCTGCCGCTCCAGCAAAGTCGCCAGGAACGGCGCATGCGCCCCCGCCCGCGTCAAAGCGCCTGCCCAGTTTCCGGTATCCATCATCCCCCAGCCTTGCCGCCCGAAAGAAGCGGGTCAAGGCCCTGGCATTAATCCCGTCCGTTCTGTTTGAACTTGAGCCGCCGCCGCTCCTTTGCCATCTGCGGGGCCCATTTGCAGGAGCCTGACCATGCCCACCTTCCGGATGCCGCCTGAATGGCACCCCCAGGACTGGCTGTGGATCGGCTTTCCCCACGATGAAACCGAATGGCCCGGCTTCCTCGGCGCGGCCCAGGAACAGGTCGCCAATTTCGCCTCGGCCGTCGCCGAAAGCGGGCAGCAGGTGCGGCTGATCGTCCGGAATGCCGCGAACGAGGCGCGGGCGCGCCAGCTGTGCGGCGTGGGCGTGACCATCGAACGCCGCGTCTATGGCGACGTCTGGCTGCGCGACACCGGCCCGCTGGTGCTCTTGGGCGGATCCGGAAACCGCACCGCGCGCCGCTTCGGCTTCAACGGCTGGGGCGGCAAATACATGATGGACGGGGACCAGACCATCGGCGCGCAACTGGCCGGGGATGCCGGGCTGACGGTCACCACAGCAGACTGGATCCTCGAAGGCGGTGCGCTCGATTGCGACGGCACCGGGCTGGTCGCGACGACCGAGCAATGCCTCCTCAATCCCAACCGCAACCCGGCGCTGTCCCGCGCCGACCTTGAGGCGCGCCTCCAGCGCGATCTCGGCTTTGACCGCGTGCTGTGGCTCGGCGATGGGCTGATCAACGACCATACCGACGGCCATGTGGACAACCTCGCGCGGTTCGTCGCCCCCGGCGTGCTGGCCCTGCCGCGCGCCACCGGCGCCGATGACCCCAACGCCGCGATCTACGCCGACGCCCGCGCCCGCGCCGAAGCCTTCGGCCTGACGGTGCGCGAAGTGCCCTCGCCGGGGCGGGTCCTGTCGGGGGACCGGATCGAACCCGCCAGCTACATGAATTTCGCGATCACCTCGAAACTGGTCGTGGTCCCGATCTATGGCACCGCCCACGATGCCGATGGCGTCGCCGCCATTGCCGACCTGTTCCCCGACCGCGCGACGATCGGCCTGATGGCCGACGAGGTGTTGATGGGCGGCGGCAGTTTCCACTGTTCCAGCCAGCAGATGCCCGCCGCGCTTTAACGATTCGATAAGGGATCAGGGCGCACAAGCGGCGTCATGGCCCAAGCTCTCGCCTTCGCTGTCGCCCCGCTGCACGTTCCCGCGCCGGAATGGCTGCGCCGCGGCGTCGTCTGCGGCTGCGCGCTGGCCCTGATCCTCGCCGGCCCGGCGCTTCCCGGACTTTAAACTCTGTTCCACTTACGTGGAAGCGGCGCCGGCCCACTCCCCCGCCCGGCGCCGCACCTGTTTCAGTGCAACTGAAACAGAGTCTAACGGCCCAGCAGCGCTGCCACGAAGGTGACGCCCAGCGGCACCGGCCAGCCCAGCAGCAACCACCACTCCGCACCCCTGCGCCGCCCGGCAAACGCGCCGGCCACGCCGCCCGGCACCGCCACGCCCACAATCAGGTAAAGCGTCAACAACCGCTCCGGCGCGCCCAGCACCAGCGGCACAAAGACCAGCCCGCAGACCGCGAGGTAAACCGCCAGCGACAGCGCGAACAATCCGCCGCGCCGCCTGCCGCCCTGGCCCGGCCGAAAGCTCAACAGGAATGCCAGCAGCCCCAGCGCAAGCCCGAGCAGCAAGCCCATGCGTCAGCGCAGATCCGGCGCGGTCGCTTCGCCCTTCAGCAGCGCGATGGCCTCTGCCAGCGGCATGAAGCGCTGGCGCTCCTCGCCCAGCGTGCGGATGGCAACGGTGCCCTCCTCGGCCTCGCGCTTGCCGACCACCAAAAGGTGCGGAACCTTCTGCAGCGAATGCTCGCGCACCTTGTAGTTGATCTTCTCGTTGCGCAGGTCGGTTTCAACCCGGATGCCCGCCGCCTGCAGCGCGCCTGCGGCTTGCAGCGCATAATCGTCCGCGTCCGACACGATGGTCGCCACCACGGCCTGCACCGGGGCGATCCACACCGGCAGCTTGCCCGCGAAATGCTCGATCAAAATGCCGACAAACCGCTCATAAGACCCGAAAATCGCGCGGTGCAGCATGACCGGCCGGTGCCGCTCGCCGTCCTCGCCGATATAGCTTGCGTCCAGCCGCTCGGGCAGGACCCGGTCCGACTGGATCGTCCCCACCTGCCAGGTCCGCCCGATCGCATCGGTCAGGTGCCACTCCAGCTTGGGCGCATAAAACGCGCCTTCGCCCGGTAGTTCTTCCCAGCCGTATTCCGCCGTCGCCAGCCCCGCGCGCGCCACGGCATCGCGCAGTTCCTGCTCGGCCTTGTCCCAGTCCGCCTCGCTGCCAAACCGATTTTCGGGGCGCAGCGCGAGCTTGATTGAATAGGTAAAACCAAAGTCCTTGTAGACCTTGTCCGCCAGTTCGCAGAACGCCTGCACTTCGGCGACGTTCTGGTCCTCGCGGCAGAAGATGTGGGCATCGTCCTGCGTGAACTGGCGCACCCGCATCAACCCGTGCAGCGCGCCGTGCGGCTCGTTGCGGTGGCAGCAGCCGTTTTCATACAGCCGCAGCGGCAGGTCGCGGTAGGACTTGATGCCCTGCCTGAAGATCAGCACGTGCGCCGGGCAGTTCATCGGCTTGAGCGCCATCCAGTCGGCCTCGCCCGAGACGACCGGGCCGTCATCGTCGACGTTCGGCACCTCGTCGGGGATGACGAACATGTTCTCGCGGTATTTGCCCCAGTGGCCCGATTGCTCCCACTGGCGCGCGTCCATCACCTGCGGGGTCTTGACCTCGCGGTAGCCGGCGGCGTCGATCGCGCGGCGCATATAGGACTCCAGCTCGCGCCAGATCTTGTAGCCCTTGGGGTGCCAGAACACGCTGCCGTGGGCTTCTGACTGAAGGTGGAACAGGTCCATCTCCGCGCCCAGCTTGCGGTGGTCGCGCTTGGCCGCCTCCTCCAGCCGGGTCAGGTGCGCGTCCAGTTGCTTCTTGTTCAGCCAGCCGGTGCCGTAGACACGGCTGAGCATCGCGTTGTTCTGGTCGCCGCGCCAGTATGCCCCCGACACCCGCGTTAGCTTGAACGCCGCCGGATCGAGCTTGCCCGTGCTCGGCAGGTGCGGCCCGCGGCACATGTCGAGCCAGTCGTCCCCTGACCAGTAGACCGTCAGATCCCCAGAACCATCTTCACCGCCGGGCAGTTCGGCCGCCCACTCCGCCTTGAAGCTTTCGCCCTGCTGCTTCCACCGCGAAATCAGCTGCTCGCGGCTCCACACTTCGCGGCGCAGCGGCTTGTTGGCGGCGATGATGCGGCGCATCCCGGCCTCGATCGCCGGCAGGTCCTCGTCGGTGAACGGGCGGTCCCTGGGGGCAAAGTCGTAGTAGAACCCGTCGTCCGTGCTCGGCCCGAAGGTGATCTGGGTGCCCGGAAACAGCGCCTGCACCGCCTCGGCCAGGACGTGGGCAAAATCGTGCCGGGCCAGCTCCAGCGCGTCGGCCTCGTCGCGCGCGGTGACCAGCGCCAGCGCGGCATCGCCGGCAAAGGGCCGGGTCAGGTCGACCAGTTCGCCATCGACGCGCGCGGCAATCGCCGCCTTGGCAAGGCCGGGGCCGATGGCGGCGGCAACGTCGGCCGGAGTCGATCCCGCCGGCATTTCGCGGACGGAACCATCGGGCAGGCTGATCTTGTATAGCTCGGACATGACAGAGGCCCCTAGAGCAGGCCGGTTTGGGCTTCAAGTCGCCCGGCGCATGGAACGCTGCCTTGCGGCGTCCGCCGCCAATCCCCATGACAGCACCATGGACGCCCCCTTCTTCCACGCCCTCCCCGCCGGCCCCCGCATCGCCCACCGCTTTATGGATGGCGCCGGCCCGGTGCTGGTCTTCCTCCCCGGCTACATGTCCGACATGGCCGGGTCCAAGGCGCAGGCCCTGTTCGAATGGGCCTGCGCGGCGGGCCGCGG
>CAYFJH010000020.1:40642-46736 GCA_964343385.1 uncultured Novosphingobium sp.
GCGCGCCCGCGCGGCGCTCTCCTCCTCGACTATTCGGGTTGCGGGACAAGCTCCGGTTCCTTTGCCGACGGCACCCTCACTCGCTGGCGGGACGAGGTCCTCGCCCTCATCGCCGCGCGCTGTCCGGACCGCGATCTCGTGCTGGTCGGCTCCTCGATGGGCGGCTGGCTGATGCTTCTCGCCGCGCTGGAAATGGGCGCGCAGGTCAAAGGCCTGATCGGCATCGCCGCCGCCCCCGATTTTACCGCCTGGGGCTTCGACGACGCGCAAAAGGCCCTGCTGATGACCGGCGAAACCCTCTACGAGGACAACCCCTACGGCCCCGAGCCGACGCCCACCCACCCCGGCTTCTGGGCCGACGGCCAGCAGAACCTCCTGCTCGAAGGCCCCATCGCACTCGACTGTCCGGTCCGCCTGCTCCACGGTCAGGACGATGCCGACGTGCCCTGGCAAACCAGCCTGAACCTCGCCGCCGCCTTGCGTTCAGCCGATGTGCAGGTCACCCTGATCAAGGACGGCGACCACCGCCTGTCGCGCGAAGCTGACATTGCCCTGCTGCTGCGCACGGTGGACGCGCTCTGCGCGGCCTGAAAGGACGAACCCGATGTCCCTGCTCCACGTCCTGCTCCCGCTGTTCGCGCAGGTAGGCCCGTTCACCGCGCCGGGCACCACCGGCACGCCTTTCCCCGAAACGGTCAAGCGCCCCTCCGCGCTCAAGGTCGTCACCCGCTCCGCCCCCGAAGCCCCGCAGCGCAGCGCCCGCGCCGCCGATTGCGCGGCGACGGTCGACGATGACGCCGAAAACGCGGTCGACCTCGCCGAAAGCTGGCTGAAAACCGCGTCCGGTCCCGACCGGGTGGACGCGCAGATGTGCCTCGGCCTCGCCCATAGCCGGCTCGAAGACTGGGGCGACGCGCAAACCGCCTTCCTCGCCGGACGCGACCTGGCGGGCGCGGACCGCCTGATGCGCGCGCGCCTTGGTGCCATGGCCGGCAACGCCGCGCTCGCCGCCGATGCGCCCGACCGCGCCCTCGCCGCGCTCGATCCCGCCCGGGCCGAGGTCAAGGGCCTCGCCAGCCCCGCCCTCGAAGCCCGCATCGCGCTTGACCGCGCACGCGCCCTCGTCGCCCTCAAACGCGACGCCGAAGCGCAGGATGCCCTCGCCGATGCCCGCAATGCCGCCCCCGCCAGCGCCGAGGCATGGCTGCTGTCCGCCACGCTCTCCCGCCGCCGGGGCAACCTCGCCGAAGCCCAGGCCCGGATCGAACGCGCCGCGGCCCTCCTTCCGATAGACCCCGCCATCGGCCTCGAAGCCGGGGTCATCGCCGTTCTGGCGAGCCGCGACGATGCCGCCCGGCGCTCGTGGCAATCGGTCCTCACTGCCGCCCCCGACAGCGCGGAGGCTGCCACGGCAAGAACCTACCTCGCCCAGCTTGGCCCCAGCGCCTCCGAAGCCCGCGCCGCGGCGGTGGGCCGTTGATCCCGCTCTCGGTCCTCGATCTCGTCCCGGTGCCTCAAGGCGGCACCGTCGCCGCTTCGCTCGCCGAAGCCGCACTGCTTGCCGCCGAGGCCGAACGGCAGGGCTACCACCGCTACTGGGTCGCCGAACACCACGGCATGGCCGGGATCGCGGGCGGGGCCACCTCGGTCGTCCTCGCCCACGTCGGCCATGCCACCTCGACCATCCGCATCGGCGCGGGCGGGATCATGCTGCCCAACCACAACCCCTTCGTGATCGCCGAACAGTTCGGCACGCTCGATGCGCTGTTCCCCGGGCGGGTCGACCTCGGTCTCGGCCGCGCGCCCGGCGCCGACGGCCGCGTCGCGCAGATGCTCCACAAGGACATCGCCCAGTCCTCGCAACACTTCCCCCAGCACGTCATGGAACTGCGCGCGCTCTTCGCGGGCGATCCTGCCCTGCCCTTGCAAGCCACCCCCGGCGGCGGCGCGGCGGTCGACCTGTGGGTGCTCGGCTCCAGCCTGTTCGGGGCGCAACTCGCCGCCCACCTCGGCCTGCGCTACGCCTTCGCGGCCCACTTCGCGCCCGACCATCTCGACCAGGCGCTGCGGGTCTACCGCGAAACCTTCCAGCCCTCGCCCCAACTCGCCAGGCCCTACGCGATGGTCGGCATGAACGTGGTCTGCGCCGAAACCGACGAGGAAGCGTGGACCCTTGCCTCCTCGCAGGACCAGAGCTTCGTCGCCCTGCGCACCGGCACTCCCGGCCGCCTGCCGCCGCCCATCCCCGGCTACCGCGAAACCCTCCCCGCCCCGGCCCGCGCCATGCTTGAACACATGCGTGCCGCCGCCGCCATCGGCAGCCCCGCCACCGTTCGCGCCGCCATCGACGCTTTCGCCAAACGCACCGGAGCAGACGAACTGATCGTCGCCGGCTCTACCTTCGATCCAGCGGCAAGGCACCGTTCACTGGCGCTGACGATGCAGGCGCTAAAGGACTGACGTTCCGCACGGAGCACGTTCCAAGCGCACCGCGCAACATCCGTTCAGCCCTCCGCCGGCACCGCATGTCCCACCAGCAGCTTGTCGATCTTGCGCCCGTCCATATCGACCACTTCGAAGCGCCAGCCCTGTTCGGTGAAGTGGTCGCCTGCGCTCGGCAGGCGCTTCATCACCGACAGGACATATCCCGCCGCCGTCGCATAGTCGCGGTCGTCGGGCAGTTCGATCTTGAGCCGCGCTGCCAGCGCGTCGGCGGGAAGCGCGCCCGCCACCAGCAGGGTCCCGTCCTCGCGCATGACGATCATCGGGTCGGCCCCTTCGTCCTGATAGGAGGCAAAGTCCCCCGCGATGGCCGCCAGCAGGTCGGCCGGGGTCACCACACCTTCAAGATGGCCGTATTCGTCGTGGACCATCGCCATCGCCACGTCCGCGCCCTGCAGGATGCGCAGCGCGTCCATCGCGTCAATCTGGTCGGGGACGATCTCGGCCTTCTTCATCAGCCGCGCGATCTGCAGCCGCTTGCCCGCCAGCAGCACCGCCAGCACGTCCTTGGCCTTGACCACGCCGACGATGCGGTCAGGATCGCCGTCGGTCACCGGCCACAGCGAATGCGGCGAATCCTTGAGCAGCGCCCGCACCTCGGCTTCGCCCGCGCGGCGGTCGATCGTGTCCAGCACGGTCCGCGGCGTCATCAGCTCGCGCACCGGGCGGTCCGCCAGCCGCATGATCCCGGTCATGATCGCGCGCTCTTCCTCCTCCAGCACGCCCGACCGGGTGGCCTCGGCGAACATCATGTGCAGCTCTTCCTCGGTCACTTCCTGTTCGGTCGCCGATTTCAGCCCGCACAGCTTCATCAGCAGCGTCGACGAACGGTCGAGCAGCCACACGAGCGGTGCCGTCACCCGCGCCACCACCCGCATCGGCCGCGCCGCCAGGATGGCGATCGGTTCGGCCAGCCGCAGCGCAACCTGCTTGGGCACCAGTTCGCCGACCACCAGGCTCAGGTAAGTCGTCACCGCGATCACCAGCGCAAAGCCGGCATTGTCGGCATAGCGCGCCGGAACGCCCCATGCCGCCAGCTGCTCGGCGGTCGGCCCGCCCAGGCTCGCCCCGGAATAGGCACCGGCCACGATCCCGACCAGCGTGATCCCGATCTGCACCGTGCTGAGGAACTTGCCCGGATTGTCGGCAAGCTCCAGTGCGCAGCGCGCCCCCCTGGAACCACGGTCCGCCGCCATTTTCAGCCGCGCCGGGCGGGCCGAGACGATGGCCATCTCCGACATCGAGAACACCCCGTTGATCAGGATCAGGACGATGATGACCAGCACGTCCGACCAGGGGTAGGGCGCAAAGGTGAGCGGGGATACAGGCAGGGGTGTCACAATCCAGCGCGCTAGCAGACTTGAAGGCAAAGGCGAAGGCCCCGTCTGCCTCCTCCCGCCCCGCCGCCTTCGCGCGAAAGCCTGCTCCTTCGGGCGAAAGCCTGCTCCTTCGGGCGAAAGATCGTAAACGGGAACTTTGCTTGCAACCTGGCCGTTCACCCTGCGATCATCCACGGTGTCGCAGCTATGCCCCCGCAGAGCATCGCTGCTCGCCATTACTGGGCCGCGCCGGACCGATACAAAATCGGCGCACAACAATTGAGGGGTCCTGACATGAAAAAGTCCCGCGTATTTATCTCCAGTCTTTGCGCTGTCTCCGTCCTCGGCCTGTCGGCCTGCGTGACCGATCCCAACACCGGCGAACGTAAGGTTTCGCGCACCGCCATCGGTGCCGGCGGCGGCGCGCTGGCCGGCCTGCTGCTCGGCGGGCTGATCGGCGGCGGCACCGGACGCATCATCGGTGCCGGCATCGGCGGCATCGCCGGCGGCGCGGTCGGCTACACCATGGACAAGCAGATCAAGCAGCTCAAGGAACAGACCGCCGGCTCGGGCGTCGATGTAACCCCGGTCGATGGCGGCCAGGCGATCCTCGTCAACCTGCCCGAAGGCGTAACCTTCGATGTCGGCTCCTACACCCTCAAGCCGCAGTTCCGCGCCACGCTCGATACCGTGGCAAACAGCCTCAAACAGTATCCCGACAGCCTGATCGACGTTTACGGCCACACCGATTCGACCGGCTCCGACGCCTATAACCAGACCCTTTCCGAAAACCGCGCCCGCACCGTCGCCGGCTACCTCTCGACACAAGGCGTCGCCCCGGCCCGCATTCGCAGCCAGGGCTACGGCGAAACCATGCCCGTCGCCGACAACGCCACCGACGAAGGCCGCCGCAAGAACCGCCGCGTCGAAATCAAGATCGTTCCCGTGACGCAGGAAGACGTCGCCCGCGCCCGCGGCCAGTAACACGGCAGCACTTTTTCGCGCGAAGCGCAGATAGAACAGGGAAAGAACCGGGGCCATCGCCCCGGACCCCGAACCGTGTCGACCTCGCGCCCGAACGAAGCGCAGAAGTGGTAAGCGAGGTCGACATTACCGGGGTGCAGGGGCGATGGCCCCTGCGCTATCCCTTGGTTCTTGAAAGCGCCTCGCGCAAAAAGCCTATTTGTACTGCGGCTTGTACTGCGACAGCTCGGCGGCGCGTTCGGCCAGCCGGTCGATCGCGGCTTCGTGGATCGCCGGTGCGCTTACCAGCACGCCGAACGCGCGCGGGTCGCGCTTGTTGTAGTGGAGCGCTCCGCCGAACGCATCGGTTACCGAGGCACCGGCCTCGCGGGCGATCAGGGCGGCGGCGCCGATGTCCCATTCCCATCCCCAGCGCAGCGTGGCGAGGAGGTCGGCTTCGTCTGAGGCGACCATGGCGATGCGCAGGGCGATGGAGTTGGGTTTGTAGACCAGCCTGAGGTCGGCATCGACTTCGGCCAGCATGTCTGCGGGCACGCGCGATCCGGCGAGCTGGCGGCGGTTGCTGGCGACCAGCCGGCGGCCGTTGCGCCATGCGCCTTGCCCGGCCTCGGCGTGCCAGAACTCGCCGCGCGCGGGCGCGCAGAGCAATCCGAACAGCGGGCGTCCGGCGCTGATCAGGGCCACGGACACTGCCCAGCCTTCGCGGCCGTGGATGAAGTCGCGGGTTCCGTCGACTGGATCGACCAGCCAGATCAGCCCGCCGGCCAGCCGTTCGGGCGCGTCGGTGGTTTCCTCGGACAGCCATCCGGCGGCGGGGAGCAGCTGGGTCAGTTCGCGGCGCAGGTAGCGATCGACCAGCAGGTCGGCCTCGCACACCGGGTTGCCGGGCGACTTTTCCCACACCTGAAGGCTGTGGCCGTTGCCCGGCCAGCGTTCCAGCGCGATGCGTCCGGCTTCGCGGACGATGGTTTCAAGGCGCTTGCGGTCGATCACGCGGCTGGCTTCGCTTGCCGGCCGCGCGCAGTCAACCCGGACAAACCGTGACTATTGATAATGCGTCGCAATACTTCCATCAATCTCGCTTCCCGGTTCATCTGCTCTTTTCAACTTGCGTCCGTTCGCTTATGCGCCTTCGCGACCCGGCGATTCACTTGGCCGGCCAGCTTCCTCCCCGCTCCGCCCGCGCCCGATCGGCACGGTCCCACGGAGCCACAGTAGCGGAAAGAGCCACGCGATGAATATCCACGAATACCAGGCGAAGGAATTGCTTGCGAAATACGGTGTCAGCA
>CAYFJH010000021.1:0-21732 GCA_964343385.1 uncultured Novosphingobium sp.
CGCTTGCCGGTCGACAGGCGCTCCATCGCCGTGCCGAGCATCTTGTCGGCCGACACCGACGCGTTGGCCGCGCGAAGGGCGGAAATGTTGGTGTTGATGACCGCCATGGTCAATTGCTCCCGGTGTGTGTGTGCCCCGAACTTTCCGGCGCACCCCTGATGCAAAGAGCGGCAATGCCCCGACTAATTTAAGGGGACTGGTTAACTGCCGCGCAGGAATTCGCACAAGTGGCTGAAAAGCCTTTGAACAATGGCAAATATTTGCCCCGGTGCGGATTTACTGATCGCGGGTGCATTTCGCGCGTTCCATCGCCAGTAGCCAATCGGGGAAAAGTATATGTCCCACCTCTCCACCACCGCACTTGCGGGCCGGGCCGTTCTGTCGATCTACGTGCTTGCCATCGCTGCCGCAGTCTTCGCCCTGTTGACGGCCGGCTGACCGCATCCGCGCTGCCACTTAGCGCTGGTCGTCCCGCATTGCGGACCGCGCGCCATTCCGCGCCCTGGCCGAGGCCCTGTCCTCGGGGCGGATCTCTGCCGCCGGCCTCGATGTCTATGGACGCGAGCCCTTGGTCCACCCCAACGGGGTTGCTTAAGGCTTCAGGAAAGCCGTCACTTCGGCCATGAACTGCTCGAACCGGTCATGGTGCAGCCAGTGCCCCGCGCCCTCGAACTCGCGCAGCCCGGCGTCCTGAAAATAGTCGATCCGCCCGTCCTCGGTCGGCGTCGAGAAAAAGCTGTCGAGCCCCCACAACAGCAGCACCGGGCAGGTGATAGCCCGCCACAGGTTGTGGATCTGCTCCGGCGAAACTTCGACCGGAGCCCATGCGTGGAGGTAATTGTCGAACTTCCAGCTCCAGCTGCCATCCTCGTTGCGGCTCGTGCCATGCAGCGTCAGGTGCCGCACCTGCTCATCCGAAAGTTGGGCATTGGCCTCGCGCATCCGCTCATAGGCCGCATCCAGCGTTGGATAGCGCCGGGGCAAGTGCCCGGCGGCCTTGCGGCGCTGGTCGATCCATTCCCGGATCATCTCGGCATAGCCCAGAGCCGCCCGGTCGCGCAGCGCCTTGGGCGTGAAGCCCAGGCCCTCGATGTTGACCAGTTGCCTGACCCGCTCCGGATAGAGCCCGGTGAACCGCGTCGTCAGCGATCCGCCTAGCGAGTGGCCGATGATCGTCACCTGCTCGTGCCCCAGCGTCTCGATCAGCTGGGCAAAGTCATAAACAAAGGCATTGAGGTCATAGTCCGCGTCGGGCGACCACGCGCTGTCTCCATGCCCGCGCAAGTCAGGTGCGATCACGTGCCAGTCCTTGCACAGTTCCTGCGCCGCCCAGTCCCAGCTGCGGCAATGATCCCGCCCGCCATGCTGGAGGATCAGCGGCGGCGCGTCGGGATTGCCCCAGTCGACATAGTGCAGCCGCAGCCGCTGCGAGATGAAACTGTGCGAAGTCGGGCCGATAACAGTCATGCTATCCCCTTTATGCCGCCGCGCGCGCGCGTCAACGCTGCCGGGGAAAAGCGCCACCCTCGGCTCTGGCATTTGGCCGCCTTCGCCCTTATCTGCGCTGCGACTGGAGGATTTCGCAGACATGGCCACGTATACCACTCGCATGCTCATCATCGGTTCCGGCCCGGCGGGCCTCACCGCGGCGATCTACGGTGCCCGCGCCGCGCTCGCGCCGATCGTGGTGCAGGGGCTCCAGCCCGGCGGCCAGCTGACGATCACCACCGACGTCGAAAACTACCCCGGCTTCCGCGATGTCATCCAGGGCCCGTGGCTGGTCCAGGAAATGCAGGCCCAGGCCGAACACGTCGGCACGCGGATGATGTGGGACACCATTGTCGACATCGACCTCACCACCCGTCCGTTCCGCGCCATCGGCGATTCCGGGGACATCTACGAAAGCGAAACGCTGGTGATCGCCACCGGCGCGCAGGCAAAATGGCTCGGCGTCCCGAACGAGATGGAACTTGGCGGCAAGGGCGTCTCCGCCTGCGCCACCTGCGACGGGTTCTTCTTTCGCGGGAAAAAGGTCGTGGTCATCGGCGGCGGCAACACCGCGGTCGAGGAAGCGCTCTACCTCACCAACCATTCCGACGACGTCACCATCATCCACCGCCGCGACAGCTTCCGCGCCGAACGCATCCTCCAGGACCGCCTCTTTGCCAATCCCAAGATCAAGGTCGCATGGAACAAGGCGGTAAAAAGTTTCGTCCCCGGCGGGGAATTGGGAGCGCTTGAATCGGTCGAAGTCATAGACACCATCACCGGCGAGACCAGCCTCATCCCCACCGACGGTGCGTTCGTCGCCATCGGCCACGCGCCGGCCACCGAACTGTTCAAGGGCAAGCTCGAACTGGATGACAGCGGCTACCTGATCGTCCACCCCGGCACGCCGAAAACTTCGGTCCCCGGTGTCTTCGCTTGTGGTGACGTGATGGACCATACCTACCGCCAGGCCGTCACAGCTGCTGGCACTGGCTGCATGGCTGCGCTCGACGCCGAACGCTTCCTCGCCGGCGTCGGCAGCGCCCACGCCTTTGACCCCGTAGGCGAACCGGCAACGGCCTGACACGCAGGCGTATTCATTGGAACCCCGCTCAGCTTGAGCCTGTCGAAGGCCCCTCCGGCACCCTCGCAACCGCCCCCAGAATCCGCTCCACCAGCCATTCCCGCGCGTCATCCTCGACGAACGAGTGGCTGGCTCCGGCGCACACTGCCATCCGTGCATCGCCCTTGGGCCATTGCGCCAGAAACGCCTGCGCCGTCCGGTCGCGCCCGGCCAGAAGGATCGCTACCGGCCCGCCAAACCCGGCCAGCCCCTTGGCAATCTCCTGCGCCAATCCCGAAGCCCTGACCGGCGCGGCCATCCCCCGCAGCGATCCCAACAGGCCGGACATCGAAACCCGCCCGCGCAGCAACCGCATAACGGCCGCCGGATCGCGCATTCGCCGCCAGTAGTGCGCCCGCAGCGCCGCTGGCGGGGCGGGGGCCTCCCCCTCGTCACCAGCCACTTCGTCAAAGGTCCAGGGATTGGACAGCACCAGCCCGTCCATCCCGCATCCACGCCCCAGCATCAGCGCCGAGGCCGCATCGCAATTGCCCAGGGCGAACACCTTGGTCATCCCCGGCACCTCGCGCCGGAACGCCGCCAGCGCTGCGCCGATGTCCTCGGCCTGCCCACGGAATCCCCGGTTCTCGCCTCCGCTGTCACCCACCCCGCGACGGTCGAACCGCATCGCCGCAAGGCCCGCTTGCGCCAGCCGCGCGGCGAGGATGGCTTGCCCGTTCCAGGCCCCGGCCCGAACCTCGTTCCCGCCCGAAACCATCAGCACGCCCACCGGTCCGGTGCCGTCAACGGTCCCGACCAGCTCCGCGCCGCCGCAGTCAAAACTGAAATGCCGCCGACTCAAACCCCGCACTCCGCAGCAACCCGGTTAGCCAGCGCCACGACCTGGAACGCATCCTCATCTGGCTCGGCCCGCAGCCACAGCCCGGCCCCGCCGATATCGCCCTGTGCTATCACCGTTGCTTCGCCGGGTTCGGCCTCCTGCAACCCCGTTACCATCGCGGCACAAAGCGCATAGCCGGCCAGCACGATGCCCCTGGTCTTCGCGGCCTCCAGCAGTGCCGCCGCGCTCTCCTCGCGTCCCGCCTCGCGTGCCGCCAGCACCCGCATCCGCAACATCTGCCGCAGCACCGAAGCCCCCGCCACCGGCGCATAGGCCAGCAAAGGCAAGTCCACTCCCTCGCACACCAGCACCCCGCCGCGCACGGCCAGCACATGGCTCGCGCCAAAATGCCGCGCCGCGCCGCGCACCGCCGCCCGCCAGTCCTCCAGCGTCACGCCGTCCAGCCCCCGCACACTCTCGTTACACCCCGGCAGGTCCGGCAGAAACGTATCGACACCGGCACCGTGGAGCCGCCGCATGACCGCCACGGTCAGCCGCCGCATCCGGTTGCCTTCGTCGAACAGGGCAGGGACCACCAGCACGCGCGCCCGGCGTCCCCCATCGAACGCCAGTGCAAACTCGTCGGCCACGCCGCCGGGGGCAGGACAGGGCCATGAACGGATCGCGGCCCGCCCCATGCTCACTTCGCTGAAATCCGCAGTTTGCGGAAATGGGCCACCGTCGCCGTCTCGATCCACAGTCCCACGCCGCCGCGCTGCCCCGCGCCCAGCTTCAGGTCATTGATGATCAGCACCGGACTGGCCCGCCGATCAAGATAGAGCCGCGCTGTGCTTCCCGAAACCTCGATCCGGACATGAACCCACCGCCCCGGCGCAATATCGGCGGCACTTTCATACCGCTCGGGGCTCTCGCGGCGCAGCCGGTCAAAGCGGAAATCGGGAAAGGCCACATATTGTACGGAGTGGTTGCGCCGCACCTGATCGTCCGCCACCCCGTTGGCCGGCCTCAGATAAATGCTCTCGAACTTCGCCCCGTCATGGCGAAAGGCCAGGCCCACAAACCCCCGGGCAAAGGCCGGCGCGCCCGCCGCCAGGTCGCCCTTCATTTCGACCTCGATGGTTCCGTCATGGAAATCGACCGGCAGCCAGGCCATGAAATCGCGGTCGCTCAGCGCCTCGCGCGCCGGGTCCTGCCACAGGCGTCGCGGCAGTTCCACGCGCAGCCCCTCGCGGTCCCGTGTCAGATCCACGCCATTGATGTGAAAATCGCCGAGGGCAGGTTCCCGTGCCCAAGCCGGCGCGGCCAGCGTAAGCATCATGCTCAACGAGAGGAGGCGGACCAGCTTGGCAGAATCTGGCATCACGCCCCCCTTCCGCAAATGATATCAACTAGGCATGTCAGCCCAGCTTGGCGCGAGCAAATGCCAACAGAGAACCATAGTTCTCCAGCAGTTCACCGTCGATCTCGTCGTCCTCGATAATGAAGTCCAGTCGGTCCTCCATCTCGGTCAGCAGGCCCGCCACCGACATCGAATCAAGCTGCGGCAGATGCCCGAACAGCCCGGTTTCCGGGTGAAATCCCGCCACCTGCTCGGCCGAAAGCCCCAGAACGTCAGCAAGGATCTCCCGCAGGATCTGGTCAATGTCGATGATCATGCGATTCCCTGCTTGGTCATGGTATTTGGCCGCGCCCTTAGCCCCGCATCGCCCGATGGGCAAGGCGTGGCCAGCTGCGCGGCGAACGTGGCCACAGCGCATCGATCCGATAGCGTGGCCTGATATCGTTCATCCAGTCGCGCTTGTAGGGATTATCGCCGGTCCCGAAGTCGACCAGGCCCACCCCGTCACCGTCGATCACCCGCTCGAACAGCGCCGCGCTAAGCACGGTCCCGGGCGATTGGCCGCGCGCGTCCTCGCGGTGCGCCAGCTTGTGGATATAGGCGGTGCCGTCCTCCACGGTCCAGAACTGCGCCGCCACCGCGCTCCCGCCGATATGCGCCAGCCCCATTCGCAGCCGTCCTGCGGCGCCCTCGGCCTGGGCAAAATCGCGCAGGAACGCCGGCGAACCCTCGCTCGGCTTCCAGCTCGCCGCATAGATTTCCTCGTAGGCGTCCCATGCCGCGTCATCGAACCGGTCAAGCAGCGTGACCGCCACCTTGCCCGCCTTGCGCTTCAACGTCGTGCGCAGCGGCCCCGGCAGGTCGGCGAGGTAATCGGCATAGCGCCGCCCGTTCAGCCGCAGCACATGGTTGACGTCATGCGCCTCGATCTTCACCCGCCACCCGGCACCGCGCAGCGCCCCAACCAGAATATCGGCGCTGCCGCACTCGTTCGGCACCTGGTCCAGCGTCACCCGCCAGCACCGCGCGGCCAGTTCCAGCATCGCGGCGCCCAGCAGCGCTTCCGCTGCGTCGTCCGAACTGAACAGCGGCCGCCAGCGAAACGAATACCAGTTCGCCGCCGCACGGATCGCCCCGCCGCGTTCCTCCAGCGCCAGCAGCGCAGCAGCCTCGCCGCCGTGCGCGAGCATGTAGACCGGAGCCATCCCGCAATGCGCCGCCAGCCCCTGCCACCACTCCGCCCGGTCGAACGGCCCGCGCGCATCGGCCAGCGCGGCGCGCAGCGGCCCGGACAGTTCCGCCCGGCTTGACGCTTTGATAAGGTCGTCCAGATAGACTACGGCAGTCATCAATATCCCGGCTTGAAACCCCGGCAGGAGCTTGGAAAACGAAGGTGCCGCCACAACCCAGCCCCGCGATCCGGCCGCTAGACCATCTCGCGCTGGCCGGGGCGGACGATTCCCCTGCGCTGGTGTTGCGCTCAGGCGTCCTTGCATACAAGGATTTAAGGAGCCGTATCGCCGCGCTGGCCGGCTGGCTGGTGCAAGTTCTGCCGGAACCGGGCGCGCGCGTCGCCACCTGGGCGGCCAAGGGCGAACTGACCTGCCTGATGCCGCTCGCCGCCGCGCGGGCAGGGCTGGTCCACGTCCCCGTCAACCCCCTGCTCAAGCGCGTGCAGGTCTCCCACATCCTGCACGACAGCGGCGCACGCCTGCTGATCGGCTCCCCCGCGCGGCTTGCCACCCTCCTGCCCGATGATATCGCCGGGCTATATCAAGCCGTGGCCGAAGGTGATGCCCTGGCGCAAGCTGCCGCACTCGGCCGCGAACTTCCGCCCTCGAGTGCCAGTCCCGACGCGCTCGCGGCCATCCTCTACACCTCGGGCTCCACCGGCCGGCCCAAGGGCGTCATGCTAAGCCACGCCAACATGGTCCTCGGCGCTCAAAGCGTGGTCGAATATCTCGGCCTTACTGCGGACGACCGCACGCTGGCCGTGCTCCCGCTCTCGTTCGACTACGGCCAGAATCAGCTCTTCAGCACCTGGCTCGCCGGCGGCACCGTGGTCCCGCTCGACTATCTGACCGCGCGCGACGTGGTCAAAGCTATATCGCGCCATGATATCACCACGCTCGCGGCAGTCCCGCCGCTGTGGGTCCAACTCGCCGAGCTCGACTGGCCTCCCGAAGTCGCGACTAAACTCCGCCGCCTCACCAACAGCGGCGGCGCGCTCACGGTCGACCTAGTCCGCCGCCTGCGCGCCTTGTTCCCGCAGGCCCGCCTCTTCGCGATGTACGGCCTCACCGAAGCATTCCGCTCGACCTACCTCGATCCGGCGCTGATCGACAGCCATCCGACTTCGATGGGCATGGCCATCCCCCACGCCGAAGTCCTCATCATCACCGACACGGGCGAAGTCGCCGCCGACAGTGAGGAGGGCGAACTGGTCCACTGCGGCCCGCTCGTCGCCCAGGGCTATTGGCAGGACCCTGAACGCACGGCCGAGCGATACCGCCCCGCACCCGCCGCCTCGCGCTATGGCGGCATCGCCGTCTGGTCGGGCGACCGCGCCTGCCGCGATGCGGGCGGCCTGCTCTATTTCGCCGGCCGCCGCGACGCCATGATCAAGAGCGCGGGCAACCGCATCTCCCCGCAGGAAGTGGAAGAAGCTGCCATCGCCACCGGCCTCGTCGCCGAAGCCGTGGCCCTCGGCGTCCCCGACCCGCGTCTCGGCCAGGCCGTCCACCTTGTCGTCCGCGCCATGCCGGGAACTTCAGCCAGTTCCATAGATCTTCAATCCATGCTATTGAAAGACTTGCCGAATTTTATGTTGCCAAAGGTCATCCACTGGCGCGATCAGATGCCCATCAGCCCCAACGGCAAGCTTGACCGCACCGCCTTGGCCGAGGAGCTGGCAGCATGAAGTCGCTCGGACCAATACCGCCATATTTCAATAATATAGATGGCGAACTTGCGATTGATGGTAAAAAGGCCTCTGCGCTCGCGGCTACCACCCCGGTCTTCGTCTATTCCCGCCAACTGGTGGCAGACCGCGTTGCCGCCCTCCGCGCTGCCTTACCAAGCCGCGTAGCGCTACATTATGCTATAAAAGCGAACCCTTTCACGCCCCTTATTCATGTAATATCTGAACTTGTCGACGGCTTCGATATCGCCTCCGCCGGCGAACTCGCCCGCCTCATCGAAGCCGGCATAGATCCGGCCCGCGTCTCCTTTGCCGGCCCCGGCAAACGCGATGCCGAACTCGCCGCCGCTATCGCTGCGGGGGTCACCCTAAACCTCGAATCCGAAGCCGAGGCCGACCGCGCATTCGTCATTGCCAATGCCTCGGGCCAGACCCCGCGCCTCGCGATCCGGGTGAACCCCGATTTCGACCTCAAGGGCTCGGGCATGAAGATGGGCGGCGGGGCCAAGCCCTTCGGCCTCGACGCCAGCCGTGTCCCCGCACTCGCCCGCCGCATCGCCGCCTCCGGGGCGGACTGGCGCGGTTACCATATCTTCGCTGGCAGCCAGGCGCTTGTCGCAGACGCCATCATCGAGGCGCAGGCCCAGACCCTCGACCTCGCCGCGCGCCTCGCGCAGGAATCCGGCGTCCCCGTCCCGCACCTCAACCTCGGCGGCGGATTCGGCATTCCCTACTTCCCCGGCGACACCCCGCTCGACC
Organism: uncultured Novosphingobium sp.; assembly: GCA_964343385.1. Classification (GTDB taxonomy): domain Bacteria; phylum Pseudomonadota; class Alphaproteobacteria; order Sphingomonadales; family Sphingomonadaceae; genus Novosphingobium. Next base: position 8,432 of record CAYFJH010000021.1, read on the forward strand.
TACCGGCCGTCGGCGCGGCGCTTACCGAGCGAATGGCCAACCTGCCCTCGGAACTTGCCGAAACGGCCTTCTGCATCGAACTCGGCCGCTACCTTGTGGGCGAGGCCGGCGTCTATCTCACCCGCATCGTCGAGCGTAAAACCAGTCACGGCGAACTGTTTCTCGTTACCGACGGCGGGATGCACCACCAACTCGCCGCCTCGGGCAATTTCGGCACTGTGGTCCGCCGCAACTATCCGGTCGCTATCGCCACCCGCTTCGATGCGCCCGCCGAGGAGGAGGCCAGCGTTGTCGGCTGCCTCTGCACCCCGCTCGACCGTCTGGCCGACAAAGCCGGCTTTCCCCGCGCTGAAGCGGGCGATCTCGTCGCAGTGTTCTGCGCCGGGGCCTACGGTGCGACTGCCAGCCCGATGCACTTCCTCGGGCAGGGTCCAGCCGCCGAAGTGCTGGTTTAACCCTTTGGAATAACGCGTCCCATATCAGGACGCGTGCCGCAAACCCCACGCAAGCGCCGGAATCCGGGCAGATCACTAACCGGTTGTTCACCCTTTTTGTCGATATCGGACGGGTGAACGGACAGGCCGGGTGGCTGCAAGGAGCAAGCGCAGTGCTCCTGCAAAGCCCTGGTCCTGCCTGCCTTGAGGATCGTTGCGCAATGCCCACCCTTCGCGTTTCACGCCTGCTTGCTGGCTGTGCCTTGGCCAGTCTGACCCTTGCCGGCTGCGCATCGTCCTCCTCGGCTCCCAGCCTGCCGCCCGCCTCGTTCGTGGCGATGCAGGAAGGTCCGGGCGAGGACTACGTGATCGGCCCGCTCGACGAACTCACCATCTTCGTCTGGCGCAACCCCGAACTCGGCGCCAGCGTCCAGGTCCGCCCCGACGGGCGCATCACCACGCCGCTCATCACCGACATGCCCGCCGTGGGCAAGACCCCCTCGATGCTCGCCGAAGACCTGAAACTTCAGCTCTCGCAGTATATCCAGGAGCCGCTGGTCTCGGTCATCGTCAACAAGTTCGCCGGCACCTTCAGCCAACAGGTCCGCGTCGTCGGTGCCACCGGCAAGCCCGCCTCGATCCCCTACCGCGCGAACATGACCGTGCTCGACGCGATGATCGCGGTCGGCGGTCTATCCGAATACGCCGCCGGCAACCGCTCGCGCCTGATCCGGTTCGACAAGGAAAGCGGCAAGCAGAAGGAATATGGCCTGCGCCTCGGCGACCTTCTCAAGAAGGGCGAGAGCAAGGCCAACGTCATGCTCATGCCGGGCGACGTCATCATCATCCCCGAAAGCGCATTCTAAGGTGAACCCGTGAACGGCCTCCTCGACGAACTGCGTTCGGCGCTCTTCAGCGTCTGGCACCGGCGCTGGCTGGCGCTCGGCGTCGCCTGGGGCATCTGCCTGCTTGGCTGGCTCGCCGTGGCCTCGGTGGCCAATTCCTATCAATCCAAGGCGCGTATCTTCGTCCAGCTCGACGATCCGCTGGCCGAACAGATCGGCATCGGCGTGGGTGACCGCAAGCGCGACATCGAACGCGTGCGCCAGACCCTGACCAGCGCGGTCAACCTCGAAAAGGTCGTGCGCGCCACTGGCCTTGGCAGCGGCATCACCACTCCGCGCCAGATGGAGCAGATGGTGCTCGACCTCGGCAAGGCGGTGAAGGTCGTCAGCCAGCAGGACAACCTGTTCGAGATCACCGCCACCTCGACCGACGGCTCGATCTCCGACGCCGAGAGCGCGCGCCTCGCGCAGGACCTCGTGCAGAAGCTGATCGACATCTTCCGTGAGGAAAACCTCGCCGGCAACCGCGGCGAGATGACCGGCACGCTCGATTTCATGAACCAGCAATTGGCCGACCGGCAACAGCAGCTCGAAGCCGCAGAACAGCGCCGCCTAGCCTTCGACGCGAAATATCCCGAACAGTCGCAGGGCGGGGCCTCGCTGCTCCAGCGAATGGAAGCCGCCCGCAGCGAACTGCGCGGGCTCGACGCTGATATCGGCGCCGCCCAGTCCGCGCTCGCCGCGATCAATGGCCAGCTTGCCGGCACGCCCCAGTCCGTCGCCGGACCCGGCGGCGGCGGGGCGAAGGGCGCGCTGGCCCAGGCCATGGCGGACCTGTCCGGAATGCGCGCGCGCGGCCTGACCGACAGCCATCCCGACGTCATCGCCGCCCGCAACCAGGTCGCCCAGTTGCGCACCGCCGCCGCCGCTGAAGGGCCGGGCGGGGGCACACCGAACCCGGCCTATTCGTCACTCACCTCGATCCGCGCCGAACGCCAGGCCAGCCTCCAGGCGCTGCAATCGCGCCGCGCCTCGGCCCAGTCCGACCTCGCGCGGATCAGCGCCCAGCAGTTCGGGAACCCCGAAGTCGCCGCCGAAGCCCAGCGCATCAGCCGCGACTACGACGTGCTCAAGCAGCAGTACGACAAGCTCCTCCAGGACCGCGAACAGCTGCGCCTGCGCGGCCAGGTCCAGTCCGAAGGCAGCGCGGTCAAGCTCCAGGTGATCGACCCGCCAACAATCCCGCGCAGCCCTGTCGCGCCCAACCGGCCGATGCTTCTGTTCGGCGTCCTTATCGTCGGGCTAGGCGGCGGCGTCGCGGCGGCCTTCGCGGTTGGCCAGCTGCGCTCGACCTTCCAGACCACCGCCAAGCTCGAAAAGGCTTTCGGCCTGCCCGTCCTCGGCGCGATCTCGCACACCCTGACCGACGCCGCCCGTCGCCACCGCGCCAGGCGGCTCAAGCTGTTTGTCGGTGCCACCGCCGCGCTCGCCGGGGTCTTCGTCCTGCTGCTCGCGTCGGAAATGTTCCAGCGCGGCATGGTCGCCTGAGGGGATACGCCATGACCGAACAGCGCAAGATCCCCGTTCCACGCACTGGCCCATCCTCGGTAGAAAAAGCCATCGCCGGCTTCGACCTGTCGCAGCTCGGCGGCATAGCCAGCCCCGGCTCGCTCCCGCCCGAAGGCCGCCAGCGCATCGTCATGCGCGAAGTGACCATCGAGCAGATGCCCGAAACGGCAATGCGCGACCCTTCTCCCCTCCCGCAGGCGGGAGGGGCCGGGGGGGCGCAAGCGCCAATCCCCGCCGCAGCCGAAGTTCAACCGGCCTCACAACCCACCCTCCCGCCGCTCGAACCCGCGACCTTCCGCGCCATCTTCCACCCGGTTGACCGCAAACGCTTGCGCGATCAGGCGATGATCGTGCCCGAAGGCAGTGTCACCGGGCTGATGGAAGAATTCCGCATCATCAAGCGGCAGATGCTCGTCCAGGCCGCTGACCTGCGGCGCGGCGGCATGGGGCCGGCAGCCCAGCGCGTGCTGATCTGCTCGCCCCTGCCCGGCGAGGGCAAGACCTACAGCGCGGTCAACCTCGCGCTCGCCATCGCGGCGGAAAAGGAATGCGAGGTCGTCCTCGTCGACGCAGATTTCGCCAAGCCCTCGGTCCTTTCCACCCTTGGCCTGCCCGGTGGGTCCGGCCTGATGGACGCGCTGACCGATCCGGCGATCGACGTCGCCGACTGCGTGCTGGGCACCGACATCGCCGGCCTGTGGGTTCTCCCCGCCGGCAACGCCACCAATTCCGATACCGAGTTCCTCGCCTCCTCGCGCGCACGTTCGGTGTTCGATCGGCTGGTGCAGGGCGCGCCGAACCGCATCGTCATCTTCGACAGCCCGCCCGCGCTGGCGGCCTCGCCGGCACAGGAGTTGGCGAAATACGTCGGCCAGGCAGTCGTCGTCGCGCGTGCGGACAGCACCGGGCAGGGGGCGCTCGAAGACGCGATCTCGCTGCTTTCGGCCTGTCCGAACATACAGCTGCTGTTGAATGCCGTGCATTTCTCGCCGTCCGGCCGGCGTTTCGGGTCCTATTACGGATACAGGGGCTAAGGGCATGAGCCGCAAACACCTTTCAGGCGCGATTACGGGGGGCATCGTGGTCGCCCTTGCCGCGCCTGTTGCCCAGGCCCAGACGCTACCCTACGGCGCGTCCGCCGCGGGCGACGACGGCTCGTCGGGCGAAACAACTGCTGCGCCGGCGGGCCGGAGCGGGCCGGGCGTCCCCGTCCACCGCGCGGGTTTCCGCGTAACCCCCTATATCGAGGCGATGCAGGTCGTCGGCGCAGATCTCTCGCCCGACCACGAAGTGCTCACCTGGTCCGCCCTCGCCGCCGGGGTCGATGGCGGCTACAAGAGCCGCAATTCCGAAGGCACCTTCTCGCTGCGCTACGAACGCCGGTTCGGCTATGGCCGCGCCCAGTCGGGCGACGTGATCAGCGGCCTTGCCCGCACCGGCATCGCATTGGTTCCCCGTGCGGTCACGCTCGAAGCCGGGGCCATCGCCACGCGCACCACCACCGACGGCAATTCCGCCGGCCTTCCCGGCGGGTTCGACGGTGCGGGATCGACCCGGCTGTGGTCGGTCTATGCCGGCCCTTCGCTTGACACTCGCTCAGGCGACGTAGCGCTGACCGGGGCCTACCGCATCGGCTATACCGAAGTCGGCGGAACCCAGCCGGTCATCCGCAACGGCACCGCCGCAAACGCCAGCCTGTTTGACCATTCGCTGGCCCATAATGCCGAGGCCCATGCCGGCATCGCTCCGGGTGACCTCCTGCCCGTCGGCATCGGCTTTGGCGGTGGCTATTACCGCGAGGACGTGTCCAACCTCGATCAGCGCGTCTCCGATTTCCACGCTCGTGCCGACCTGTCCTTTCCTGTCAGCAGCGAGGTCACCCTCGTCGGCGGCATCGGCTATGAAAAGGTTCAGGTCTCCAGCCGCGATGTCCTGCGCGACCCCCTCGGCGCGCCGGTCATCGGCACCGATGGACGCTACGTCACTGACCAGGCTGCCCCGCGCCAGATCGCCTACGACACCTCGGGTCTGATCTGGGATACCGGCGTCACCTGGCGTCCCAGCCGCCGCACGGCGCTCGAAGCCCATGTCGGACGGCGCTACGGCGACATGACCTACTATGGCGCGTTCGGCTGGAAGCCCAGCCGCCGCACCAGCGTCAACGTCTCGGTCTATGACAGCATCGCCGGCTTCGGCGGCCAACTCAACCGCGCGCTCGCCGCCCTGCCGACCGACTTCGTGGTCCAACGCGATCCGGTCAGCGGCACCATCAACGGCTGCGTCGCCACGCTCGACAGTGGTGGTTGCCTCACCAGCGCCTTCGGCGGCCTGCGTTCGGCGGTATTCCGCGCCCGCGGCGTGCAAGCCAGCTACGCGGTCGAAATCGGCCGCTTCTCAACCGGGGTTGCCGGCGGGCATGACCGACGCAAATTCATCGCCGCCCCCGGCACGATCCTCGCCGCTGTCAACGGCGTGACCGACACCAACACCTGGCTTTCGGCCTGGTTCAACGGCCGGATCGACCGCGCCACCACCTTCAACACCTACGTCTTTGCCGACTGGTTCTCCAGCGGCTCGGTCGCCGGGGCCGACGGCACCGCGCTGGGCGCGAACGCCGGGCTCCAGCACAGCTTCGACCATCACCTTTCGGCCAATGCGGCGGTCTCGCTTTCGGGGATCGAACGCAAGCTGGTCGAAGACATCTGGAATGCGTCCGCCGTCGTCGGCCTGCGCTATTCGTTTTGAGCGGAACACAGGAGAACCCTCCCATGTACGAAGAATTCTACGGCCTCACCGCCCGCCCGTTTCAGCTCACGCCGGATCCGGCCTTCTATTTTGAAAGCCTGACGCACCGCAAGGCGCTGTCCTACCTCAGCTACGGGCTCGCCCAGGGCGAAGGCTTCATCGTCATCACCGGCGAGGTTGGCGCGGGCAAGTCCACCCTCGTTGCCCACCTGATGAATACGATCGACCCCCAGCGCCTGACCGCCGCGCAGGTGGTCACGTCCGCGCTCGACGGCGATGAAATCATCCATGTCGTCGCCCAGGCCTTCGGCCTGATGATCGACGGCCACGACAAGGCCTCCGCCCTCGCCGCCATCGAAGGCCTGCTCCACGCCGAAGCGCGCGGGGGCCGCCGCTGCCTGCTGGTCGTGGACGAAGCCCAGAACCTGTCGATCGAGGCCATCGAAGAGCTGCGGATGCTCTCCAACTTCCAGCTCGGTGCCCAGCCGTTGCTGCAGACCCTGCTGCTCGGCCAGCCCGAGTTCCGGACCCTGCTCCAGAACAGCCCCGATCTTGAACAGCTGCGTCAGCGCGTCATCGCCGTCCACCACCTTGACGCCATGGATGCCGACGAGGTCCAGCCCTACATCGAGCACCGACTGAATGTCGCCGGCTGGAGCGGCCGGCCCAGCATCGCGCCCGAGGTATGGTCGGCGCTCCACCGCGCCACCGGCGGGGTCCCGCGCCGCATCAACCAGATCGCTAACCGCCTGTTCCTGATGGCCGGAGTGGAACTGGCCGAACACATTGATGCCGATCTTTTCGTCCGCGTCCTTGCCGAAGTCGAAGCCGACACCGGCCTCGCCCCGCCGGCCCGCGTCGAACCCGCGCCGGTCCCGGCCGCGCTGGCCCCGCAACCTGCTCCGGTACCTGCACCGCTCGCCGCTCCCGTCGATGCGGTCCCCTTCGCCGAGATGAAGGCTGCGCTCGCCGAACGCGACGCGCTCATCTCCGAACTGCAACAAGCCGTCATCGAACTCGCCAACAGCGTCGAACAGCCAGCCGCGGCCACGGCTGACCTCAGCGCGCTCGAACGCCGCCTGACCGCGATGGAGGCCCGCCTCACCGAGCAGGAAGCCAGCGTCAAGCAAACCCTCGCCTCGCTGATCGAATGGCTCGAATCCGACCAGCGAGCCGCCGCCTGAGGAGCTTCCGCCCGTGCTGATCACGAACGGCCTCTCGGTCGACGTCGAAGAATGGTTCCAGGTCGGCGCGTTCGAACGCGTGATCGACCCGGTCGACTGGCCCGCCTTCGCCCCCCGGGCGGAGGACAACTGCGCGCGCCTGCTCGACCTGTTCGGCCGCGCCGAGGTCAAGGCCACGTTCTTTACCCTCGGCTGGGTCGCGCACCGCAACCCCGCACTGGTCCGCCGCATCCACGACGCTGGCCACGAAATTGCCAGCCACGGCACTGCTCACGCCCGCGTCTTCACGCTGGGTGCCCGGGCCTTTGCCGCTGACCTGTCCGAATCCCGCAAGGCGCTCGAAGACGCCTGCGGCAGCGCCATCACCGGCTACCGCGCGCCCAGCTTCTCGATCGATGCGCGCACCCCATGGGCTTATGAAGTCCTCGCCGATCAGGGCTATGCCTATTCCTCAAGCGTCGCCCCGATCGCGCACGACCACTACGGCTGGCGCGAGGCTCCGCGCTTTGCTTTCCGTCCGCTTGCCCACAGCGACCTGATCGAAATTCCCGTCACCACCGCCGAATTCGCCGGCAAGCGTCTCGCCGCCGGGGGAGGGGGCTTCTTCCGTGTTCTGCCCTACGGCTTTTCGCGCTGGGCCATCGCCCGCGTCAACACGCGCGACCGCCGTCCGGCCGTGTTCTATTTCCACCCGTGGGAGATCGACCCCGGTCAACCGCGCATGCCCCGCGCCCCGCTGCGCTCACGCCTGCGTCACTACACCAATCTCGGCGTCATGGAATCCAAGCTCGAACGTCTTCTGGGCGACTTCACCTGGGGCCGAATGGACGCGCTCGCCGCCGACGAGGTCCACAAGGCCGATTTTTCCAGCCTGATGCTGCCCCGGCCCGAAGCGCTGACCGAACCGCTGGCCGCATGAACGCCCCGTTCCCGCTCATCTCAGTTGAAACCGGGCGCGCCGAGACCTGTCTCGTAGACCTTCGGGCCGCCGCCCCGCGCGTCGCCGCATTTCTCGCCGATCACCCCGGTGCCACCCCGTTCCACACGCCCGAATGGCTCGTCGCCGTCGAAGAGGGCACCGGCAACGCAGCGCTCGCGCTCATCGCGGAGGACCACGGAGAAATCACCGGCTACCTCCCGCTGAGCGAGATCCACTCGCCCCTGTTTGGCCGGATGCTCGCCTCCACCGGCTTCGCGGTTGGCGGCGGCCTGCTCATGGCCCCCGGCGCGAACCCGGCTCCGCTCCTCGCCGCCGCGACCGAACTGGCGCAGCGCCGATCCTGCCCGGCCATCGAACTGCGCGGCGGCACGCTGCCTGAGCCCGGCCCGCACTGGCAGGTCAGGACCAACAGCCACGCCGGTTTTGTCCTCCCGCTCGCTCCCGATGACGAAGCCCAACTCCTTGCCATCCCACGCAAACAGCGCGCCGAAGTGCGCAAGGGCCTCGATGCCCCGCTCACCGTCACCACTGGTACGGCTGAAACCGACCGCGCCGCCCACTACGCGGTCTATGCCGAATCCGTCCGCAACCTCGGCACGCCGGTCTTTCCCCGCGCGCTCTTTGCCGCCGTGCTCGACCGCTTCGGCGGCCAGGCCGACATCCTCACCGTCTGGCACGGCGACACGCCTGTCGCCTCGGTCCTCTCACTCTACCATCGCGGCGCGGTCATGCCCTACTGGGGCGGCGGCACCCGCGAAGCCCGCCCGCTGCGCGCGAATGACCGGATGTATTACGAACTCATGGTCCACGCCCGCCAGCACGGCAGCACCCGGTTCGACTTTGGCCGCTCGAAAACCTGTTCCGGGGCCTATCACTTCAAGCGCAACTGGGGTTTCACGCCTCAGCCGCTGGCCTATGCGGCATGGACCGCGCCCGGCACCCCGCCGCGCGATGCCGACCCCACCAGCGCCAGGCACGCCGCCCGCATCGCCGCATGGCAGCGCCTGCCGCTCGGCGTCGCCAACACAATCGGCCCGGTCATCGCGCGGGGGCTGGGCTGATGACCGAAATCCTCTTTCTCGCTCACCGCATCCCGTTCCCGCCCGACCGGGGCGACAAGATCCGCTCGCACCACCTCCTGCGCCGCCTTGCCGCGATTGCGCCGGTCCACGTCGCGACATTCGCCGATGACGAAGCCGACGCTGCCAGCGAAGTCGAACTCGCGCTGATCGCCGCCTCGTGGAAGCTGGTCCGCCGCAGCCGCCCGCTGGTCCTTGCTGGCATCGCCGCGCTGGCCCGGCGCGAACCCGTCAGCCTCGCCGCCTTCCGCGACCCAGCGCTCGCCGCCTATGTCGAGGAAGTCCTGCGCCTCCACCCGATCTCCACGATCTTTGTGTTCTCGGGCCAGATGGGCCAATATATTCCCGCGTCCTACAGGGGCCGCGTCATCGTCGATTTCGTTGACGTGGATTCGGCCAAGTTCGATGCCTACGGCGAAACGACGTGCTGGCCGATGAACTGGGTCCACGCCCGTGAAGGCCGGCTGCTCGCCGCCGAGGAAGCCCGCCTAGCCGCCCGCGCCGACATTTCACTGCTGGTCTCCCCCGAAGAGGCCGCGCTGCTCCGCGCCCGCCTCCACGCCCCGCTTGGGGCGGACATCCGCGTGCTCGGCAACGGCATCGACGCCATGGGCTATGATCCCGTCATGACGGAAAGCGAACCGCGCCTTGCCGCGCTGCCGGGCCCACCGTTGATCTTCACCGGCCAGATGGACTATCCCCCAAACGTCGCCGCCGCGCACCGCGCCGCCACCCGGATCATGCCGCTCATCCGCGCCCATGTCCCCAACGCCACCATACACATCGTCGGTCGCAATCCTGCCGCCTCGGTCAAGGCCCTCCACGGCGTCCACGGCACCCACGTCTGGGGCCGCGTCGATGACATCCGCCCCTGGCTCAAGGGCGCGGACCTCGCGCTGGTCCCGCTCGAAATCGCGCGCGGCGTCCAGAACAAGGTGCTCGAAGCCATGGCCATGGCCCTTCCGGTCGTCGTCAGCACCCAGGCCGCCACCGGCATCGCGGCCCGGCCGGGCCGCGATCTCGCGGTCGGCCTGACTGACGCGCAGCTTGCCGCCGAGGCCATCGCCCTCCTGCTTTCGCGCCCGCGCGCCCGTGCCATGGGCTTCGCCGCGCGCCGCTTTGTGGAGCGCCACCACAACTGGGCCGCCGTCCTCGCCCCGGTCGCGGGCCTGATCGAAGTTCTCCCGCGCGGCGGCGCGCGCCGTGCCGCCTAAGCCTTTCGTCGCAGCCCCGGCAGCGACGGGGCAGGGGGCCATCCCCGCCCATTGGCAGCGCCCACTGATCGCGCTGGCAGCCATCGCCGCCGCCCTGATCCTCGCCTTCGCGTCCGACTGGGCGGCCATGGCGGGCCAGTGGTGGAATTCCTCCACCTACAACCACGTGCTGTTCGTCCCGCTGATCGTCGCCTGGCTGGTCCATCAGCGCTGGCCGCAATTGCAGCGCCTCACCCCCGCGCCATGGTGGCCCGCGCTGCTGGCTTTTGCCGCCGCCCTGCTGCTCTGGGTGCTGGGCAGCTTCGCCGGCTTCACCCTCGCACGCCAGGCCGGCGCGGTCGCCATGCTCGGCGCATCGGTGCTGGCGGTCCTCGGCCCCCGCGTCGGCGCGGGCCTCGCCTTTCCGCTGGCCTACATGGCGTTCCTCGTCCCCTTTGGCGATGAGCTGATCCCGCCGCTGCAATCCATCACCGCGCGCCTCACCATCGCGCTGACCCACGCCTCGCAGATCCCCGCCGTCATCGACGGCGTGTTCATCAACACTCCCGCCGGCCTGTTCGAGGTCGCCGAGGCCTGCTCTGGCATCAAGTTCCTCGTCGCGATGGTCGCTTTCGGCGTACTCGCCGCCCACGTCGCGTTCAGGTCATGGCCGCGCCGCGCCGCCTTCCTCGCGCTCTGCGTGGTCGTCCCGATTGTCGCCAACGGAGTGCGCGCCTGGGGTACGATCCATGTCGCGCAGGTCAAAGGCGCGGCATGGGCAGGCGGGTTCGATCACATCGTCTACGGCTGGGTGTTCTTCGCCGTGGTCATCGCCGCCGTCATCCTTGCCGGCTGGCGCTTCTTTGACCGCCCCCCTGGCGATCCCCTGATCGACCTCGCCGCTATCGAAGCCTCACCCCTGCTCGCCCGCCTCGAAACCCGCCCGCTGCGCCTCCCGCTTCTCGCCGCCGTGCTGGCCCTGCTGGTCGCCGGCGGGGAGGGCTGGGCCACCGCCGCCGACCGCCTTTCCGCCCCGCTCCCCCGCCAGATCGCGCTCCCGCCTGTCCCCGGCTGGCATCGCACAGACTACGCCCCGCGCCTGTGGTGGGAGCCGCGCGCCACGGGTGCCGAACACCGCCTCCTTGGCCGCTACGCCAACGCGCAAGGTCACACGGTGGACGTCTTCTACGCTCTCTACTCCGGCCAGTCCGAAGGGCGCGAGGCCGGCGGCTTTGGCGAAGGGGCCTTGCCTCTGCCCGAAACCGGCTGGGCCTGGCGCACCGCCGCCCCCGCGCCCCCCGGCGGCAACGCCCAGCGCCTGCTTGGGCACGGCGAGGTCGATCGCCTCGCCGAGACCTACTACCGCACCGGCCCGCTCCTGACCGGGAGCAACGTCCGCCTGAAGCTGGCCAACATTGCCGACCGCCTCTTGCTCCGCCAAAGGCCGACCATGCTTCTCATCCTCTCGGCCGAGATTCAGCCCGGCCAGCCCGCGCCCACCGCGGATTTCCGCGCCTCCACCGGTCCGTTGGGTCCATGGATGGACCGCATCGGCAGCGGTCGCTAGGGGGCAGGGGACATGTGCGGAATTGCCGGCCTCTACCACCTCGCCACCCCCAAGCCGGTCGATCCGGCGCGGGTGGAGAAGATGTGCGACAGGCTCGCCCATCGCGGCCCCGACGGCGCGGGCGTATGGACGGCACCCGGCGTGGCCCTCGGCCACCGCCGCCTCTCGATCATCGACCTTGCCGGCTCGCCCCAGCCGATGACCAGCGCCGATGGCCGCGCAGTGATCGTCTTCAACGGCGAAATCTACAACTACCGCGAACTGCGCAGCCAGCTAAAGGCCCTTGGCGCAACCTTCCGCACCGATGGCGACACCGAAGTCATCCTCGCGGCATGGGAACGCTGGGGTCCGGACTGCCTCTCGCGCCTGTCGGGCATGTTCGCCTTTGCGCTCTATGACACGCGCAAACGCACGCTCCTGCTCGCGCGTGACCGGCTCGGGGTCAAGCCGCTGTTCTACGCCCCGCTCTCGGACGGTTCCATCGCCTTCGCCTCCGAACTCAAGGGCCTCCTCGCCCACCCCTCGCTCCGCCGCGAAGCCGATCCGCTGGCAATCGAGGACTATCTCGCGTGGGGCTATGTCCCCGACCACCGCTCGATCCTCAAGGGCGTGCACAAGCTTCCCGCCGGCCACTACCTGCTCCTCCGCCACGGCCAGCCGCTGACTGCACCCGTCCGCTGGTGGGACATCTCCTTCGCCCGGCGCCACCCCGGCAAGCCCGCCGACCTCGAAGCCGAACTGGTTCACCTCCTGCGCGAAGCCGTCACTTCGCGCATGGTGGCCGATGTCCCGCTGGGCGCGTTCCTGTCCGGCGGGGTTGACAGTTCCAGCGTCGTCGCCCTCATGGCCGAGGCAAGCACCAGTCCGGTCCGCACCTGCTCGATCGGCTTCGACGCCGCCGCGCTCGACGAAACCGTCTATGCCGACCGCGTTGCCCGCCGGTTCAACACCAACCACCAAAGCCGCACCGTCTCCTCGGATGATTTCGAGCACATCGGCACCATCGCGGCCATGTTCGACGAACCTTTCGCCGACGCATCCGCGCTCCCCACCTGGCGCGTCTGCCAGTTGGCGCGTGAAAGCGTGACCGTCGCCCTCTCCGGCGACGGCGCGGACGAGGCACTGGCCGGATACCGGCGCCACCGCTTCCACCACGCCGAAGACCGCTTGCGCCGCCTGATCCCCTCGGCCTTGCGCGCGCCCGTTTTCGGTACGCTGGGCGCCCTTTACCCCAAGGCCGACTGGGCACCGCGCACCTTGCGCGCCAAGACCACCCTGCTGTCCATGGCCTGCACCGCGGACGAGGCCTATGCCAGCGCGCTGTCCTACACCACCCCGGCCCAGCGCCAGGCGCTCTACAGCCCGGCCCTGCGCGCCCAGATCGGCTCCTACCGCGCCGAACAGCCGCTGCTTGCGCTGATGGCCGCGGCCCCCGCACGCTCCGCTCTCGATCGCGCCCAATATGCCGACCTTGCCTTCTGGCTCCCCGGCGACATCCTGACCAAGGTCGATCGCACCTCGATGGCGGTAAGCCTCGAAGCCCGCGAACCCCTGCTCGATCACCGCCTCCTCGAATTCGCCGCCCGCCTTCCCGAAAACGTCCGCATCCGGCAGGGGCAGGGCAAATGGCTGATGAAGCAGGCGATGCGCCGCTACCTCCCCGAAGACATCCTGCTGCGTCCCAAGCAGGGCTTCGTCACCCCCATCGCCCAGTGGCTGCGCGGGCCGCTGGCGGACACGGCCCA
>CAYFJH010000021.1:21742-46477 GCA_964343385.1 uncultured Novosphingobium sp.
CGTTCCGCGGGTTCGCCGCGACGCGATTCGGGTGGGAGCCCGACCCGGCCCGCGCCGTCGCCACCTCATCCGCGCTGTCGCGCACCGGCTGGTTCGATCCCGCCACCCTGCGCAGCGCCGCCGAAGCCCACATAGCTGGCCGCACCGACAATTCGCGGCTCCTCTGGCAACTCCTGATGCTCGACCGCTCGCTGGGCCAGCTCGGCATAGCCTGAACACCGCAACCCCGGAGATAGCCAGCCAGAAGATGGTAAGCAGTTCTTAAACGCTTCGCCCATATAGCGATCCGGAAGGATTTTTAGGCGAGCAATGCGAAACCGTCGCAACCTGTATATCGCAATAGCAGCGTTCCTGACCTACGCCCTCGCGTGGTCGGCCTTTTCCGCGCCTATCGATCAGGTCTACTGGAACGCCCGCTACGTGCTCGGCCAGCACAGCGCGCCCAGCGACATCGCCGTTGTTAGGCTCGATCGGTCCGACGAACGGGCCGAACGCAACGCCGACTATTATGCTTCGATCCTGCGCAATCTCCACCGTTCCGGCCCCGAACGCATCTACCTTGATGCCCGCCTGAATTCCGGCAGTCCCGCGCTCGCCGCCGAACTGCGCGCCTGGGGCGACCGCCTGACCATCGTTGCCCGCCACAGCCAGGTCACCAACGAACGCGAAACCTTCACCGCCGCCACGCTCGAACTGCCCGATCCCGCGCTGATTGGCTCGACCCGCGTCGTCGTTTCCGGTTTCAAGGCCAACTTCTGGAAATACGTGACGGTCGCGCCCTGCGCCTTTACCGTGAACGGGGCAAAGCACGCCTCCTTTGCCGCCTCGCTCGCCAATATCGAATGCGACAGCGGCAATATCCGCCCCGATTTCGCGGTCAATCCTGCCACTATCGAGATATTCACGGGACAAGCCATAACCGAGGGAGCAATGGCTCCGTCGGCTTTGCGCGGCAAGACGGTGATCCTCTCGACGTCTGCCCAGGCCAAGCACGGGACGATCGGTTACTTCAGCCATCGCCAGCAGCCGCAGGTGACGCTCGATATTGCCGCTGCGGCTGGCGCTGATTCCTATCCCGTCGGTTCATGGCGGATCGAAATTTTGCTGACGCTGTTTGCAGTCCTTGTGATCCTCGCCCAGCGCGTCCGGCACAACCCGTCGCGCCACGCCCTGTATTTTGTGGCCTTCCTGAGCGCGACCGTGGGACCGGCGACTTTCGAATATTTCGGCCAGCTCGTCCAGGCAGGCAGCACCATGGTGGTGATGATCGTTTTCGCCGCCTGGCGTTTGTGGTCCCGCTGGCGGCAGCGCGTGATTGAAACCGGCCAGTCGGGCCTCCCCAATTTCAACGCGCTCGGTAACCAGAAAATTCCCGTCGGCTTCAACATCGTCGTTGCGGTGATCGGGCGTTACGAGGAATTCCTCGCCACCCTTCCGCCCGACCTTCACGCCGAATGTGCCCGCCAGATTGCGCGGCGCTTCTCGGTCGGATGCGGCACGGCTGAAATCTACCACGGCGAGGGCGGCCATTTCGGCTGGATCGAGCAGGACCGCGATGCCGACAACCAGGTCGAGCATTTCGAGGGGATGCGCGCGCTGTTTTCCGCGCCGCTGCTGGTTGGCGGCCACATGTTCGATACCAACGTCCACTTCGGGATCGACCGCAATACCCAGTTCGACACCCTGACCCGCCTCAACACCGCGCTCGCCAGCGCGTCGGAGGCACTCAAGAACGGCCGGACCATCGAACAGTTCGAGGCCAACCGCCTCGCCAATGCCCCGTGGGAGCTGTCGCTGCTTGCCCGGATCGACGAAGGGATGCGCAACGGGGACATCTGGCTCGCCTACCAGCCCCAGTGGGACTACGGTGAAAACCGCATCAGCGGGGCTGAGGCGCTGATCCGCTGGAACGATCCGGTGCGCGGTGCGATCCGCCCCGACGAATTTATCCTTCAGGCCGAGCGGGCAGGGCGCATCGACGCCCTGACCTACTGGGTGCTCGACCAGGCGATCACCGCCGCCGAAGCCTTCAATACGCTCGGGCCGCGCTTCCAGATGAGCATCAACCTCTCGGCCCAGCTGGTCGACAAGCCCTCGCTGGTCAGCGCCACCGCAGAAATCGCCCGGCGGCGCGGGATCGACTGCCGCTTGATGACCGTGGAAGTCACCGAAACCGCCAGCGTCTACAACCGTCCGGCGGCGATCAAGAACCTTCAGGAACTCCAGGCGATGGGCTTCCGCCTGTCGATCGACGACTTCGGCACGGGCGAGGCCTCGCTGTGCTATCTCGCCGACCTGCCCAGCAACGAGCTTAAGCTCGACCGCCGCTTTGTCTCGCGCATTGTCGATAGCGACCGTGACCGCAAGATCGTCCACTCCACGATCAATCTCGCCCATGCTTTGGGGCAGACCGTGGTGGCCGAAGGGATCGAGGATATTGCCACCTTCGACATGCTCCGCCGCATGGGCTGCGACGTCGCCCAGGGCTACTACGTCGGCAAGCCAGAGACCTTCGAGCAACTGCGCGCGCGCTATCTGTCGATAGGGCTACAGGGGAGCAAAGCTTTTACAACTTGTTAACCACGCCGAATTTGGTTAATTGTGTGGCTCCATTCGATGGAGGCACAAATGATCGACCAATGGAGCGACTGGCTCTGGACTGTTCTTCTCGGCGATTAATCGTTGAGTTTTCGCGGTTTTCCCGACCTTCGGGAAAGAAGCGAAAGGCAGAAAAGACCAACTGGACCGATTCGGAGCGTTAACCATCAGCCTGATGATGGTTCGTTTTCCACGCTGAAAAGCCCCGGCAGGTAACTGTCGGGGCTGTTCTTTTGTCGGTGCCAATCGTTTGGAGGAAATCCGCGGTTTTTCGGCCCGCGCCGCAGGTCAATCCTCGCCGTGACCCAGCGCAAGGTAGCCGTGACTCTGCATTTCCATCAGGCGGCTGATCGTCCGGTCGAATTCGAACCGCCCGTCGCCGCTCTCATACAGGTCCTCGGGGCTCGCCGCAGCCGTCGCGATCAACTTGACGCGGTTCTCGTAAAGGACGTCCACCAAAGTAACAAAGCGCGCCGCTTCATTGCGCTGGTCCGGCCCCATCAGCGGAATCCCGACGATCACCACCGTATGAAACGCCTGGGCAATGGCCAGGTAATCCGCCGCCCCGCGCGCCTCGCCGCAGAGCCGCTTGAAGCTGAAAACCGCCACGCCCTTCAGGCTCTTCGGCACGAACAGCCGCCGCCCGCCGCCCAGTTCCAGTTCCGCCGAAGGCACGTGCTCGGCATCTTCGGGGGCATGGTCGGTCAGGCGAAAGAAAATCTCCCGCGCCTGCGCCGTAGCTTCAGCCCCGAGCGGCGTATGCCAGGTCGCCATCCCGCCCAGCCGGTCCAGTCGGTAATCGACCGGTCCGTTAAGCGCCAGTACGTCCAGTTTCCGCTTGATCAGCGCGATGAACGGCAGGAAATGCTCGCGGTTGAGCCCATCCTTGTACAGCTGTGAGGGCGCGCGGTTGGACGTCGTGACGATTGCAAGCCGGTAATCGCGCACCAGTGCGGTGAACAACCGGCTCATGATCATCGCATCGGCGCTGTTGTTGACGACCATCTCGTCGAACGCCAGCACCCGAAGCCCGTCTGCAATCCGCGCCGCCACCGGGGCAATCGGATCGCCCGCTTCCTTCATGCGCTCCTCGCGCAGCAGCGCATGAACCTCGAGCATGAAGGCATGGAAATGCACACGGCGCTTCTGCGGGATGGCCAGCGTTTCATGGAACAGGTCCATGAGCATGGATTTGCCCCGACCCACGCCGCCCCACATGTAGGCGCCGCGCACTGCCGGTGCAGCCGCCTTGCGCCCGAGCAGCCGCCCCAGAACCCCGCCAGCAGGGGCAGGGGCCGCAACCAGTTCGTCCTGAAGCGCAGCCAGCCGAAGCGCCGCAGCCTCCTGCTCCGGGTCCGGCCGCAGTTCGCCCGCGGCCAGCAGATCCCGGTAGCGCGCTACCAGCCCGGTCACTGGCCCGCTCAACACATTGCCCTTTCGCCCGCGCGCGCCTTCAGAGGTGCCGCTCGGCCTGCATCTTCTTGATTTCGGCGATGGCCCGCGCCGGCGACAGCCCCTTGGGGCAGACATTGGCGCAGTTCATGATCGTGTGGCAGCGATAGAGCCGGAATGGATCCTCCAGCTCGTCAAGCCGCTCGCCGGTCATCTCGTCGCGGCTGTCGGCCAGCCAGCGATAGGCCTGAAGCAGGATCGCCGGACCCAGGAACTTGTCGGAATTCCACCAGTAGCTCGGGCAAGAGGTCGAGCAGCAGGCGCACAGGATGCACTCGTACAGCCCGTCGAGCTTCTCGCGCTGTTCCGGGCTCTGCAGCCGCTCCTTGCCCGAAGGCGTGGTCGAAACGGTCTGCAACCACGGCCGGATCGAGGCATACTGTGCATAGAAATGCGTGAAATCAGGCACGAGGTCCTTGATCACGTCCATGTGGGGCAGGGGCGTAATCCGGATGTCGCCCTTGAGATCCTCGATCGCCGTGGTGCAGGCGAGGCCATTGCGCCCGTTCATGTTCATCGCGCACGAACCGCAGATCCCCTCGCGGCAAGAACGGCGGAAGGTCAGCGTCGGATCGATCTCGTTCTTGATCTTGATGATCGCGTCGAGAACCATCGGCCCGCACTGGTCGAGGTCGATCTCGAACCGGTCGTAGCGCGGGTTCTCCCCGCTGTCCGGGTCATAGCGATAGACGGTGAAGTTCTTCACCCGCGCCGCACCGTCCGCCTTGTGGACGCGGCCCTTGCCTGTGATCTTGCTGTTCCCGGGGAGGGTGAAGGTTGCCATGGTCCTGTCCGTCAGAAATGGAGTTCGCAACCCTCTAGCGATTCGTCGCCGGAGGGCAAGGTGTCGCGTGGGCCATATCGCACGGAAGCCCCCGAAACAGCAGCGGCGCGAACAGTTTCCTGCCCGCGCCGCCCTATCACATTGCCTTTTTCAAGGCTGCCTTACTGGCCGAACGTGCGCTGCCACCAGCCCCGGCGCGGCGATCCGTCTTCATTGACCCCGCCTTCCTCGCCATCGGCTTCGGTGAGGTCTGCGGCAACCGCCCTATCCCCAACCGCCACTTCTGCGGCAGGAGCCTCGCTCTCGGCGGCGACCGGTGCAGCCTTCTTGCGCACCCGCTTGGGTTTTGCAGGAGCTTCGCCGGCAACCGCTTCCGCAGCAACCTCGGCAACTTCGGCGGGAGCGGCAGCCTTGCGTGCCCGCTTCGGCTTGGCCGGCGCTTCCGGCGCGGCCCCGGCATCCACGGCTTCAATCGCTTCGCCAGCAGGCTCGGCCCCAACCTCGGCGGCCTTCTTGCGCCGCACCCGCTTGGGCTTGGCTGCGGGTTCTTCCGACTCGACTGTTGCTTCTGCAACGTCAGCAACGGCTTCCTCGGGCTCGCCGGCTTCGGCATCGCTGCCTTCGGCCTGGCCTTCGCCTTCTCCGTTCTCACCGCGATTGCGGCCACCACGCCGACGACGTCCGCGGCGACGACGCTTGCGCGGTCCTTCCTCGCCGTTGGCCTCGTCACGCTCACCACGCTCGCCGTCACCACGCTCGCCGTCGTCACCACGCTCGCCGTCGTCCTGGCCCTCGGCGTCATCACCGCCCTCGCCATCGTCGGCTTCATAGTCGCCTTCGGCCGAAGCCTCATCGCCACCTTCGCCGCGAGCACGGTTCCGGCCGCCCCGACGACGCTTGCGCCGACGGCGACGCGCGCCGTCCTCGTCTTCCTCGCGGTCACGCGGCCGACTCTCGCGGGCCGGCTCGGCAGCTTCCTCGGCTTCTTCCTCGTCCTCGAATTCGTCCTCGTCGTCGATCGGCGTATCATCGACGATGTCGACGATCGGCTCGAACCGGGGCAGCGAGGTCGGACGCGGGCCGGACGAGCCGACGCGCATCTTTGCACCTTCGTTCTCGCCCTCGGGGATCACTTCGATCCGCACGTCGTAGCGGTCCTCGATCTCCTGCAGGTCCGAACGCTTGGCGTTGAGCAGGTAGATCGCCGCTTCCTGCGAGGCGAACAGCGAGATGACCGTGCCCTTGCCCTTGGCGGCTTCGTCCTCGATCAGGCGCAGCGCCGAAAGCCCCGCGCTCGATGCCGTGCGGACCAGGCCCGAGCCATCACAGTGCGGGCAGGTGCGGGTGGTGGCTTCCAGGACGCCGGTGCGCAGGCGCTGGCGGCTCATCTCCATCAGGCCGAAGCCCGAAATCCGCCCGACCTGGATTCGGGCGCGGTCGTTGCGCAGCGCGTCCTTCATGGCCTTCTCGACCTTGCGGACGTTTGAGCCGTATTCCATGTCGATGAAGTCGATCACGACCAGTCCGGCCATGTCGCGCAGGCGCAACTGGCGACCGATTTCGCGCGCGGCCTCAAGGTTGGTGGCGAGCGCGGTCTGCTCGATCCCGTGTTCCTTGGTAGAACGGCCCGAGTTGATGTCGATCGAGACCAGCGCCTCGGTCGGGTTGATCACCAGGTAGCCGCCGCTCTTGAGCTGGACCACGGGGTCGTACATCGCGGTCAGCTGATCCTCGGCGCCATAGCGCTGATAGAGCGGGACCGGGTCCGAATAGGCTTTCACCCGACGCACGTGGCTGGGCATCAGCAGCTTCATGAAGTCGCGCGCTGCACGGTATCCGTGCTCGCCCTCGACCACCACTTCCTCGATGTCGCGGTTATAGATGTCGCGGATCGCGCGCTTGATCAGGTCGGAATCCGAATGGATCATCGCGGGTGCGGATGACTTCAGCGTGTTCTCGCGGATCTCGTCCCAGAGGCGGGCGAGATAGTCGAAGTCACGCTTGATCTCGGTCTTGGTGCGCTGCAGGCCGGCGGTGCGGACGATGCAGCCCATCGACTTGGGCAGGTCCATCTCGGCGATGATCGACTTCAGCCGCTTGCGATCGGACGCAGAAGAAATCTTCCGGCTGATCCCGCCGCCGTGGCTGGAGTTCGGCATGAGCACGCAGTAGCGGCCTGCGAGGCTGAGATAGGTGGTGAGAGCGGCGCCCTTGTTGCCGCGTTCTTCCTTGACCACCTGGACCAGCAGTACCTGCCGCCGGTGGATCACGTCCTGGATCTTGTAACGACGACGCAGGGCCATGCGCTTGGCGCGGATTTCGTCCGCTTCCTTGGCGTGGGCGCGGCCCCTTTCGCCACTGCCCTGGCGTCGACGGCCGCGGCGGCGCGGCTCTTCGCCGTTTTCGGCTCCGCCTTCGCCCTGTTCCTCGCCGTCATGGTCGAAGCCGTTTTCCACATGGCCAGCCTCGATCGTGGCGACGTCGTCCTTCTCGGACGTGTCGATCTCGGTCACGCCGCCGAAATCGTCGTCGTGGCCATCATCGTGCCCGTGCGACGTGCCGGCAAATTCGTCGGCGAGCGTTTCGCCAAGCTCATCGTCGCCGACGAAATCTTCCTCGCCCTCGGCCACTGCGCGCAGAGCAGCTTCTTCTTCGGCGTGCGCGGCTTCTTCAGCCAGTAGCCGTTCGCGATCCTCCTTGGGGATCTGGTAATAATCCGGATGGATTTCGCTGAATGCGAGGAAACCGTGACGGTTTCCGCCAAAATCCACAAAGGCGGCCTGCAGCGAGGGTTCGACCCGCGTTACCTTGGCCAGATAGATATTGCCCTTGATCTGCTTGTGTTCAGCAGATTCAAAGTCGAATTCCTCAATCCGGTTGCCTTTGAGCACCGCCACCCGGGTTTCTTCCGGGTGGCGCGCATCGATAAGCATGCGCGTTGTCATCAAATAATCTCCAGCCGCGCCGCGGCCGTGCCCGAACGGGCAGGGCGGCGCGAATATACAGGGGCTCGCCGGGGCGCACCAAACAGCTCGGTGCGCGCGCGGCGAAGGTGGTTGTTGCGGTGAATGTGACTGCGGGAACGAAAAGGCGCGGCGAAATCGAACGCGCCGAGGATCGCGGACCCGAGGATCGCGACAATGTGCGCGATCCCTTCGCCGTTACATGCGACCCCATCGCCGTTGCATCCGCGGCCGCCCCTTGGGGCGTCGGTTTGCAGGACGGCGAAAAACTTCTCATACCAGCATCAACTCGATTTGATCCGGACGCTAATGGGTCCGGCTCGGCCGGGCGGTTCCTGCAGCATCCCTCTGAAATTGCACGACTTCGGCCGATTGAGGCGCATGAAGGAGTGCGGGAGGAACGTGGCAGGCCTGCCCCGGGAACAGGAGGCGTAGCATCGCTTTGGAAGCACGGCAAGTTTGTTGCGCCGATGCGGCGCAGGGCCGGTCCGAACTTCCGCTTGCATGCGCTTGAACCGATTGCGGCATAGCCTGCAAAGCCTTAACCACCCCAGCATGACCCGCTCCGTAGCGACCCGCATTCTCCCCATGGCCCTGCTTCTGCTGGCACCCGTGGCGATTTTCGGCGGAATGGTCGCGACGGACCGTATAGTCGGCACCCACCGGCGCGGTCTCGCCTATGTCGTCCGCCTGAACCTGCCCCCTGCCGGCGGCGAGATCGGGCTGCCGCGCGTGCTCGGTCCGCTCGATGCGAGCCGCCCGCTGGTGGTGATCGATGCCGGCCATGGTGGGCACGATCCGGGCGCTGGGGCCGGCGCGATCCGCGAAAAGGCCGTGACCCTGGCTCTGGCCGAGGCGCTGCGCGACCGTCTGCTCGCCCGAGGCGGCGTGCGCGTCGCGCTGACGCGCGAGGGCGACCGCTTCCTCCTCCTGCCCGAGCGCGCCGGCATCGCGCGACGCCTGGGGGCTGACCTGTTCATCTCGATCCATGCCGACAGCGCCGACAATGTCGAGGCCAGCGGAGCCACCGCCTACACTCTGTCCGACACCGGGTCGAGCGAGGCTGCAATGCGCCTCGCTGCCAAGGAAAACCGCGCCGACAGCATCAACGGCGTTGCCCTTTCCAGCCAGTCCGACGCCGTCAGCGCGATCCTCGTCGACCTTGCCCAGCGCGATACCGCGGCCCGCTCGGAGGAGTTTGCCCGGCTCGTCCTGCGCGAAGGGACGGGGCGACTCCGCTTCCGCGAACGGGGCATCCAGTCAGCCGCCTTCGTCGTGCTCAAGTCGGCCGACCTGCCCTCGGTGCTGTTCGAGGCCGGCTACATCAGCAACGCCGCCGACGCTGCCGAACTGACCTCGCTGTCCGGGCAACAGGCCTTTGCCGGGGTCACCGCCCAGGCGATCCGTGTCTATTTTGCGCGGCGAAGGGAGGCACCATGAGCTGCCTCCTGCAGATAGCCGCTGGCATCGCCGCGAAAGGCCGTGCTAGAGGCTGAGCCGAACATGGCTGACGACACTCCTTCGCAACCCGCCGAGCCGCAGGAAAAACTGCGCCTGCGCATCCGCCGCGAGGCGCGCGGCATCGGCCGCTGGCTGTGGAGCCTGCGTGAATGGGCGCGCACCATGTGGTCCACCAGCAAGCAATTCCGCATCGCCTCCAGCCTGCTGGCACTCGTGGTCGGCGGCTACCTCGTTGTCTGGGCCACGGTCGCGCGCAGCCTGCCGTCCGCCGAAAGCCTGCTGACTTACCAGCCGCCGTTGCCCACCATGGTGCGCGGCGTGAACGGCGAGATCGTCTATTCCTACGCGCGCGAACGCCGCGTCCAGCTGCGCTTCGTCGATTTTCCCAAGCCTGTCATCAACGCCTTCCTCTCGGCCGAGGACAAGGGTTTCTGGAGCCACGGCGGCGTTGACTATCTCGGCCTCGCCGGCGCGGTGGTCGACTATGCATCCAAGTTCGGCTCCGGTGCCCGCGCCCGCGGCGGCTCGACCATCACCCAGCAGGTCGCCAAGAACATCCTGATCGGCAACGAATACTCCGTCACGCGCAAGCTCAAGGAGATGATTGTCGCCCGCCGGATCGAGGGCGTGCTGA
This sequence comes from uncultured Novosphingobium sp., assembly GCA_964343385.1. Taxonomy (GTDB): domain Bacteria; phylum Pseudomonadota; class Alphaproteobacteria; order Sphingomonadales; family Sphingomonadaceae; genus Novosphingobium. Next base: position 31,635 of record CAYFJH010000021.1, read on the forward strand.
ACAAGCAGCAGATCCTCGAACTCTACCTCAACGAAATTCCGCTCGGCCGCCAGGCCTTCGGCGTACAGGCTGCCAGCCAGGCCTATTTCGGCAAAGACGTCGACCAGCTCGCGCTCCACGAAGCCGCCTTCCTCGCGATCCTGCCCAAGGCCCCCGAAACCTATAGCCGCGCGCGGTTTGCGGGTCGCGCGATCGAGCGCCGCAACTGGGTGCTCGACCAGATGGTCAAGAACGATTGGGCCACCCCCGCCGAAGCCGCCGACGCCAAGGCTCGCCCGCTCGGCCTGATCCCCCGCCGCGTGGAAAGCTATGACTCCTCGGTCGGCTACTTCGTCGAGGAAGTGCGCCGCCGCCTGATCGACAAGTATGGCGAAAACGCCGAGACCGGCCCCTACAGCGTCTATGCCGGCGGCCTGTGGGTGCGCACCTCGCTCGACCCCGAACTGCAAAAGGCCGCGCAGGATTCGCTGCGTTCCGGCCTCCTGCGCTATGCCTCCGGCAAGGGCTGGCACGGCCCGCTTGCATCCCTGAAACTTGCCGCGGATGACTGGCAGACCCAGCTCATCGCCAGCAACCTCACCATCCACTACCTCGACTGGCGCGTCGGCATCGTCACCCGCCGCTTGGGGACAAGCGCAACAATCGGGTTCCCCGACGGCACCACCGCGCCGCTGACGAACCTCCCCGATCCGCTCAAGCGCGGCGACGTGATCGCCGCCGCCCCGGACGGCGGTTCATGGGCCGTCCGCATCGTCCCCGAAGTGGCCGGCGGCATGGTCGCGGAGAACCCCCGCTCGGGCCGCATTCTTGCCATGGCGGGTGGCTTCGATTCCGGCCTCGGCTCGTTCAACCGCGCCACCCAGGCCCAGCGCCAGCCCGGCTCCACGATCAAGCCCTTCGTCTACGCCACCGCGCTCGACTACGGCATGACGCCGAGCACCATGGTCCCCGACCAGTCATTCTGCGTCTACCAAGGGGCAGGGCTGGGCGAAAAGTGCTTCCGCAACTTCGATATGCGCGGTGCCGGCGGAGTCCACACCATGCGCTGGGGCCTTGAGCAGTCGCGCAACCTGATGACCGTTCACATCGCCAACGATACCGGCATGGACCGCGTCGTCCGTACGATCGACCGCGTCGGCATCGGCAAGTACGAACCCTACCTCTCTTTCGCGCTCGGCGCGGGCGAGACCACCGTGGCGCAGATGGCCAACGCCTATGCCGCGCTCGCCAACCACGGCGTCCAGTATGCCCAGTCGATGATTGACTACGTCCAGGACCGCGGCGGCAAGGTCATCTGGCGCGCCGACAACCGCCCGTGCACCGGCTGCAACATGGCCGAATACGACGGAAAGCCGTTGCCCCGCCTCGCCCGCCGCGGCCGCCAGGTGCTGGACGCGCGCACCGCCTACCAGGTCATCCACATGCTCGAAGGCGTGGTCCAGCGCGGCACCGCCACCTCCCTGCGCGATCTCGGCCTGCCGCTGTTCGGCAAGACCGGGACCACCTCCGGGCCAACCAACGTCTGGTTTATGGGCGGTTCGCAGGACATCGTCGGCGGCGTGTACCTCGGCCACGATCAGCCTCGCTCCCTCGGCGGTTATGCCCAGGGCGGCACCTACGCCGCGCCGATCTTCAAGCAGTTCGTCACGCAAACCAAGAGCCGCTGGAGCCACACGCCGTTCTCCGCGCCCGGCGACGTGCGCATGGTGCGGATCGACCGTGTCACCGGCAAGCGTGTGTTCGAGGGCGAGCCCACCGCCGATCCCAAGTCAGCGATCATCTGGGAGGCCTTCAAGGCGGACACCGAACCGCCGCGCGCTACCCGCCAGGATCAGCTCGCCAGCCAGCGTGACCAGATCCTTGCCGCGATCCGCAAGCTCCGCAACACGCAAAGCGCCGCCCCGGACGAAAGCATCAAGGAAGAGGCCGGGGCCGACTTCATCGAACGTCAGGGTGGGGTTTACTGAACGCCGTCCCTGCGCCCTGTCGTCCACGCTGGACGAACCCCCAAATGCGGTGCATTCTCAGCGGTATGGCTCGCCGTCACACCCCGCTCGCCGCGCGTCTTGCGCTCGTTTTCCCCCTTGCGCTGGCATCGGGCGCGGCCCACGCCGCGCTGCCCGTCGGCGCACACGCCCCGGCCTTCACCACCCAGGGCGCCATCAACGGCCGGCCCTTCGGGTTCGACATCAAGAAGGCCCTTCGCAAGGGCCCGGTGGTGCTCTACTTCTATCCCAAGGCCTTCACCCAGGGCTGCACGTTGGAGGCCCACGCCTTCTCCGAAGCCTCGGACGATTTTCACAAGGCCGGCGCAACCATCGTCGGGATGTCGAATGACAGCGTCCCAGTCCTGCAAAAGTTCTCGACCGAAGCCTGCCGCGGCAAATTCGCCGTCGCCTCCGCCACACCGAAAATCGTCGCCGACTACGATGTCGACCTGAAACGCGAAGGCGTCTCGACCGGTCTCACCACCCGCACATCCTACGTCATCTCGCGCGCGGGCAAGGTCGTCATGGTCCACTCCGACATGAACTACGCCGACCACGTCAAGAAGACGCTGGCCGCCGTCCGGGGCCTGCGCGGCAAGTAAACGGGCGGCCGGGGCAGGGCAGGGGGGGCGCGTGCCCACTTGCCCCCCGCACCCCCACCACCCACCTTTACAAAAACCCCTGCCCCGCTAAGCGGGCCGCTCGGATTTTTCGGAGTGTTTTGCCATGCGTGCCGAAGGGCAGGCCCATATCGACCGGATCGAGGCGTCGCTGGCGCTCGTGCGCAAGTTTCTTGATTGGGACCGCGCGCTGCGCCGGCTCGACGAACTGAACGCGCGGGTCGAGGACCCCAAGCTTTGGGACAATCCCAAGGACGCCGAAGCCGTAATGCGCGAACGCCGCCGGCTTGAGGCCGCCGTGGGCGCGGTCAACGCGATCTCGGGCGAAATGTCCGACGCCATCGAATTCGTCGAAATGGGCGAGGCCGAGGGCGATGACGAGATCGTAGGTGACGGCCTCGCCAGCCTCGCAGCGCTCGCCGTGCGGGCCGATGCCGACAAGGTCCAGGCCCTGTTGGCGGGCGAAGCCGACGCCAACGACGCCTACCTCGAAGTCCACGCCGGCGCGGGCGGCACCGAAAGCCAGGACTGGGCCGAAATGCTCCAGCGGATGTATACCCGCTGGGCCGAACGCCACGGCTACAAGGTCGAACTGGTCGACTATCACGGCGGCGAAGCGGCGGGGATCAAGTCCTGCACCCTGCTGATCAAGGGCGAGAATGCCTACGGCTTCGCCAAGACCGAAAGCGGGGTCCACCGCCTCGTGCGCATCAGCCCCTATGACAGCTCGGCACGCCGCCACACCTCGTTCAGCTCGGTCTGGGTCTATCCGGTGATCGACGACGACATCGACATCGACATCAACCCATCCGACCTCAAGATCGACACCTACCGCGCGTCCGGGGCAGGGGGCCAGCACGTCAACACTACCGATTCGGCCGTGCGCATCACCCACGTGCCCTCGGGCATCATCGTTGCCAGCCAGAACGACCGATCGCAGCACAAGAACCGGGCCACGGCGATGAATATGCTAAAGGCCCGCCTGTATGAGGCTGAACTGGCCAAGCGCGAGGCAGTGACTGCGGGTGAATATGCCGCGAAAACCGAAATAGGCTGGGGCCACCAGATCCGCTCCTACGTCCTCCAGCCCTACCAGCTGGTCAAGGACCTGCGCACCGGCGTCACCTCGACCGCGCCCGACGACGTGCTCGACGGCGCGCTCGATCCGTTCATGGCCGCCGCCCTGTCGCAGCGGGTCAGTGGTGAGAAGGTCGCCGTGGAAGACGTCGATTGACCTTGCGTCTTGCCCTGTGTCTGCTGTCTTTGGCGGCAGTTGCCGGGTGTAAGGCGCAGCCACCCGTCGATGACGCCAACGCCGGCCGGCCCGAGGCCGTGCGCGGATTCCCTCGCGCCGACCGCCCGGTTTCCGCGATCGGTGCCACCCAGTTCGATAGTGAAGATGAGCGCGACAAGCTCGGCGAAGCGCGCACCGTGATGGACCTCGCGCAGATCGGTGCGGGTTCGTCCGTGGCCGATATCGGCGCGGGCGAGGGCTACTATACCGCCCGCCTGTCGCAGCGCGTCGGCCCCAGGGGCCGGGTGCTGGCCGTTGATATCGACCCCGGCGCGATCCAGCGCCTCGCCCGGCGCGTCGAAAAGGACCGGCTCGACAATGTTTCGGTGCGCACCGGCACGCCGGAAAACCCTCGGCTGCCCGATGCCTCGTTCGACCGCATCTTCATGGTCCACATGTATCACGAGGTCAGCGAACCCTATGCTTTCCTGTGGAACCTTCGTCCCGCGCTGCGCCCAGGCGGCAGCGTGATCGTGGTCGACATCGACCGACCGACCGACCGGCACGGCGTTCCGCCGGCGCTGCTTTTCTGCGAATTTGCCGCAGTGGGGTTTCGCTTGGGGGAATTTGTCCGTAAACCGGAGGTGACGGGATACTATGCAAAGTTCGAGGCCGTAGGGCCGCGTCCAGCGCCTGCGGCAATCGTGCCGTGCAGGCTGGGGGCGATTGACCAAACGAGCCGAGCTGGCGGAAAGTAAGGGCAAAATGGGATTCAAGGGACTGAAGCCGATCGTCTATGGCGGCCGCGAAGTGTGGCCACTGGTCGAGGGCGGCAAGGGCGTGGCAGCCACGAACCACATGAGTTCGGGCGCATGGGCCGCCGCGGGCGGCATCGGTACGGTCAGCGCTGTCAACGCGGACAGCTATGATGCCGAGGGCAAAATCGTTCCGCAGGTCTACAACGAGCTGACCCGCAAGGAGCGGCACGAGCAGCTGATCCGCTACGGGATTGACGGCGCGGTCGAACAGGTCCGCCGCGCCCACGAGATTTCGAACGGACAGGGCGCGATCAACATCAACGTGCTGTGGGAAATGGGTGGCGCGCAGACGATTCTCGAAGGGGTTCTGGCCCAGACCAAGGGGATGGTTGCCGGCGTGACCTGCGGCGCGGGAATGCCCTACAAGCTGTCGGAAATCGCGGCGCGGTTCAACGTCAACTACCTGCCGATCGTCAGCTCTGGCCGCGCCTTCCGCGCGCTCTGGAAACGCGCTTATCACAAGGTCCCCCAGCTACTCGGCGCGGTGGTGTACGAAGACCCGTGGCTGGCCGGCGGTCACAACGGCCTCTCCAACGCCGAAGACCCGAAAAAGCCCGAAGATCCCTATCCCCGCGTCAAGGCGCTGCGCGAAGTGATGCGGGCCGAAGGCGTCCCGGATTCGGTGCCGATCGTCATGGCCGGCGGCGTCTGGTTCCTGCGTGAATGGGACAACTGGATCGACAATCCCGAACTCGGCGCGATTTCGTTCCAGTTCGGCACCCGCCCGCTCCTGACCGAGGAAAGCCCGATCCCGCAGGGCTGGAAGGACCACTTGCGCACGCTGGAGCCGGGCGACGTCCTGCTCCACCGCTTCTCGCCGACCGGCTTCTACAGTTCGGCGGTGATCAACCCGTTCCTGCGCAGCCTCGAAGCGCGCTCCGAACGGCAGATCCCTTATTCCAAGGTCTCGGCGGGCGAACACACCGCCCAGCTTGACGTCGGGGTCAAGGGCAAGAACTTCTGGGTCACCCCCAAGGACCTGGACCGCGCCCGCGCGTGGTATGGTGCCGGCTTCATCAATGCCCTGCGCACTCCCGACGATACCGTGATCTTCGTCGACAATGCCGAACGCGAGATGATCCGCAAGGACCAGGCCGATTGCATGGGCTGCCTCTCGCACTGCGGGTTCTCGTCGTGGAAGGACCATGATGACTACACCACAGGTCGCCTCGCTGATCCGCGCAGCTTCTGCATCCAGAAAACCCTGCAGGACATCGCCCACGGCGGCGAGATCGACGACAACCTGATGTTCGCCGGCCACGCCGCCTACCGTTTCAAGCAGGACCCGTTCTACTCGAACAACTTCACCCCCACGGTGAAGCAGCTGGTGGACCGGATTCTGACGGGCGACTGAGCCTCAGGGCAGGGCACAAAAAGGCCGTCGGGAGCGATCCCGGCGGCCTTTTTGCATCGCAACTGCAACGGCACTGCAAGCCCGTTGCTGCAGTCAATCCATCTCCCAGGCGCGCTCGCCGTGGCTGGTGAGGTCGAGGCCCTCGCGTTCCTCGTCCTCGGACACCCGCATCGGCATCACGAGGTTGACGCCCAGCGCCAGCACCGCGCTGGCAACCGCGGAGAAAACCGCGACGACGCCGACCCCGATCGCCTGCGCCGCAAGTTGGCTCGCCATGGTCATCCCTTCGGCGTAGCCCGTCCCGCCCAGCATCGGCGACAGGAATGCGCCGAGCAGCAGCGAACCGGTGATCCCGCCCACGCCGTGTACCGCGAAGACGTCGAGCGAATCGTCGATGTGTAAGCGGAACTTCACCAACTGGATCATCGGATAGCATACCGCAGCCGCGATCAGCCCGAACAGCATCGCCGCCCCCGGCGAGATGAACCCCGCCGCCGGCGTCACCGTCGCAAGGCCCGCAATCGCCCCTGTCGCAAAGCCGATCGAGGTCGGCTTGCCCACGCTCACCCGCTCAATCACCAGCCACATCAGCGCCGCCGCGCTGGCCGCGAGGTGGGTGTTGATGATTGCCGAGGCCGCATCGTCGTTCGCCGCCAGCGCCGAGCCGCCGTTGAACCCGAACCAGCCCACCCACAGCAAGGCCGCGCCGGCCATCGTCAGCGCCGGGCTGTGCGGCAGCAGCAGTGTCTTGGGGAAGCCGTTACGCCGCCCGAGCAGGGCTGCGGTCACCAGCGCCGAAACGCCTGCCGTGGTATGCACCACGATCCCGCCGGCAAAGTCGAGCGTGCCCAGCCGGCTCGCCATCCATCCGCCGCCCCAGACCCAGTGCGCGACCGGCGCATAGACCAGCAGGCCCCACAGCGCCGAAAACGCCACGACCCAGCCAAACCGCGCCCGGTCCGCCCATGCGCCCACCATCAGCGCCGGTGTGATCGCCGCAAAACACATCTGGAACAGCGCAAAGGCGCTTTCCGGCACGGCATAGCCCTCGCGGACGTTGCCCAGGTTATCCAGCATCGCCAGCGTGCCGCCGCCGATCCACCCGCTGCCGACCGGGCCGAAGGACAGCGTATAGCCGATCACGATCCACAGCAGCGAAGCCGCCGCGACGATCGCGCCGCACTGCGCCAGCACCGACAGGAAATTCTTCGCCCGCACCAGCCCGCCGTAGAACAGCGTCAGCCCCGGCGCAGCCATCATCATCACCAGCGCAGATGACGCCAGGATCCACGCGGTATCCCCGCTGTCCGCCGCATCGTTCAGGCCGTCCTGCGCATGCGCGGCCACCGGCATGAGCAGCATCAAGCCCGCCACCAGGCGAGCGGTCCACTTGGTCATGGTAATCCCTCCTGACGGGCCGGCTTGACCGGTCCCGCTCTCCACCCAGGCTGGTATTAGGCCAAGCCTGCGCCGCCTTGCAATATACGCGTGCAGCATCCTTGCGGAAAACGCATCTGCTCAGACCAGCCCGGCCAGCACCTGGTCGGGCGGCCGGTGCCCGTCGGACCAGTAGCGGATATTGGCGATCACCCGTTCCCCCGTGGCTTCGCGGCTTTCGAATGTTGCGCTCCCCAGGTGCGGGATCAGCAGCACGTTCGGCAGTGCCACCAGCCGCGGGTCGACCGCCGGCTCATGCTCGAACACGTCCAGCGCCGCGCCCGCAAGCGCCCCGCGCTCCAGCGCATCAATCAGCGCCGGCTCGTCGATCAGCTCGCCCCGCGCCGTATTCACCACCAGCGCGCCCGGCTTCATCGAAGCGATCCGCTCGGCCGAGAGGATATGGTGCGTCTCGGGGGTCGCGGGACAATGCAGCGAAACGATGTCCGCCCCGGCCACCAGCGCATCGAGATCCGGCTCGAACCTTGCCGCCAGCATGTTCTCCAGCGCGGCGGGCAACCGGTGCCGGCTGTGATAGCTCACCTCAAGCCCGAATCCCCGCGCCCGGTGCGCCACGGCCTGCCCAATCCGGCCCATGCCGATGATCGCCAGTCGCTTGCCCCCCACCCGGTGCCCCAGCAGGGTCGAGGGCGACCACCCGGTCCAGGTTCCGGCGCGGACCATCTTTATCCCCTCGGCAAACCGGCGCGAGGCCATGACGATCAGCGCCATGGTCATGTCGGCGGTGTCATCGGTCAGCACCCCCGGCGTGCTTGTCACGATGATCCGCCGCGCCCGCGCCGCCGTCAGGTCGATATGGTCGGTGCCGTTCCCGAAATTGGCTATTAGCCCCAGCCGCTCACCTGCTCCCGCGATCAACTCTGCGTCGATTCGGTCGGTGATCGTCGGCACCAGCACGTCGACCTCGGCCATTGCGGCCGCCAGTTCGGCCCGGCTCAGCGGACGGTCGTCCGGATTGAGCCGAACATCGAACAGCTCCTTCAGTCGCGCCTCGGTGGCGGGGAGAAGCTTGCGGGTCACGAAGACCGCTGGATTAGGACGGGGCGGATTCGGAACGGGGCGCTGATCGGGCATGATGCTGCGGTGGTAAGACTGCGGGGGAGGGAGGGTCAAGCGGACTTGAGAGTCCCGCCCCGATGGCGCTAAGGGATCGCCATGTCCCTCCGTCCATTCATCGCCGCCACGTTCCTGCTCGCCGCCGCTTCGCCCGCCCACGCAGCCGACGACGGCGTGCCCTACTGGGCCTCGCTGCGCGCCCGCCAGGTCAACATGCGCGTCGGTCCCGGCGAGGATTACCGCATCAATTTCCGCTACCGCCGCGAAGACCTGCCGATGAAGGTGCTGCGCGTGATGGAAGGCTGGCGGCTGGTTCAGGACCCGGACGGTTCGCGCGGCTGGATGCTCGCCCGCTTTCTCAAGCGCGAACGCGGAGCCATCGTCCGCAAGACAGCGAATCTCGCCGAAATGCACAACAAGCCCGATGCCGCTGCGAAACTGCTGTGGAAACTCGAACCCGGCGTCACCGGCAAACTGGGCGACTGCGCCGACAACTGGTGCAAGTTCGACGTCGCCGGCCATGCAGGCTACGTCCGGCAGGACGCGCTGTGGGGCGCGGGCGAGCCCTGAAGCGGAAAAGGGGAGCACGAAGGCTCCCCCTAAAGTCGTCCCGGACTTGATCCGGGACGACCGATTACGCCAGTTCGACCGCGATCGCGGTTGCTTCGCCGCCGCCGATGCACAGCGAGGCGACGCCCTTCTTCAGGCCCTTGTGCTTCAGCGCACCGATCAGCGTCGTGATGATCCGCGCCCCCGAAGCGCCCAGCGGATGGCCCAGCGCGGTCGCGCCGCCGTGGACGTTGACCTTGTCGTGCGGGATGCCAAGATCGTGCATCGCGAACATCGTCACGCAGGCGAAGGCTTCGTTCACTTCAAACAGGTCCACGTCGGCCACGTCCCACCCGGCGCTGGCCAGCACCTTGGTGATCGCGCCAACCGGCGCGGTAGTGAACTTCGCCGGATCGTGCGCATGGGCGGCCACGGCCACCACGGTCGCAACCGCGCTCAGCCCCTTGGCCGCCGCCACGCTGGCGCGGGTCAGCACCAGTGCCGCCGCGCCGTCCGAGATCGACGACGAGGAGGCCGCGGTGATCGTGCCGTCCTTGGCGAAAGCGGGTTTGAGGCCGAGAATCTTGTCCGGGCGGCCCTTGCCGGGCTGTTCATCGGTGTCGACTACGGTTTCACCCGCGCGGGTCTTGATCGTCACCGGCACGACTTCGCTGGCAAATCCGCCATCCGCAATCGCCGCCTGGGCGCGGCGCAGCGATTCGATCGCATAGGCGTCCATGTTTTCGCGGGTCAGCTGATATTCGTTGGCCGTGACCTGGGCGAACGTGCCCATCGAGGAACCGCCATAAGCATCTTCCAGCCCGTCGAGGAACATGTGGTCATAGGCCGTGTCATGCCCGATGCGCGCGCCCGAACGGTGCTTCTTGAGCAGATACGGCGCGTTGGTCATCGATTCCATCCCGCCCGCGACGGCAAGGTCGATGGTTCCTGCGGCCAGCGCTTCGGAGGCCATGATCACCGTCTGCATGCCCGAGCCGCAGACCTTGTTGACCGTGGTTGCCTCGACCGACTGGGGCAGGCCGGCCTTGATCCCGGCCTGGCGGGCAGGGGCCTGGCCGAGGCCGGCAGGCAGGACGCAGCCCATGTACAGCCGCTCGACATCGGCGCCGTCAACCGCCGCGCGTTCGACCGCAGCCTTGATCGCAGTGGCTCCGAGGTCGGTAGCCGCTACGTCAGAGAATGCGCCCTGCATCGCGCCCATCGGCGTGCGGGCATAGGAAAGAATAACGATCGGATCAGCAGCGGAAATCTTGGCCACGCAAATACTCCTTTGGCGACCGCCGGTTCAGCGCCGCCCATTGTTGAAGCCATTTGGCTATGCGATGGCGGACCCGTTACCCCCAGTGCGGCACGGACACAAGCCGGGGCCGTGCGATCGACCGCCTTGCCCTTAGACGGGCAGCCCAAATCAAGCTGCAAGGCCCGTAAATGTCAGGATTAATTCCCGAACCAGTCCTGATCGCCCCGATGCAGGCGCTGCTCGAATCCCAGCGCGCGGACTTCCTCGCCGCCCGCCCCGAGTCGCTCGATATTCGGCGCGACCGCCTGCGCCGCCTGCGCGCCGTGCTCGAAACCCACGGCCGCGCCATCGCCGCTGCCGTGCGCGATGATTTCACCGCGCGCAGCACTGATTTCACCCGTCTGGCCGATATCCTGCCCTCGGTCGGCATGATCGACTACTGCCTCGCCAACCTTGATCGCTGGGCCCGCGTCGAACGCCGCCGGCCGTTGCCGCCGCTCGGCCTGCTCGGCGCACGGGCCGAAGTGCGGTATGTGCCCAAGGGCGTGATCGGGATCGTCTCGCCGTGGAACTTCCCGGTCGTGCTCGCCTTCGCCCCGCTGGCGCAGGCGCTCGCCGGCGGCAACCGCGTCCTGCTCAAGCCGAGCGAGCACACCCCCGCCACCTCGGCCCTGTTCGCGCAGGTGCTCGGGCAGGCCTTTGCGCCTGAGGAAATCGCCGTCGTCACCGGCGATGCAGATACCGGCCGCGCCTTCACCCGCCTGCGCTTTGATCATCTGGTCTTCACCGGAGCCACCGCCATTGGCCGCGAGGTTGCCCGCGCGGCGGCCGAAAACCTCGTCCCGGTGACCCTCGAACTTGGCGGCAAGTCCCCGGCCATCGTCTCCCGCAGCGCCGACATCGCCCATGCCGCCGGACGGATCGCGCTGGGCAAGCTGATGAACGCCGGACAGGTGTGCCTCTCGCCCGACTACCTGCTGGTGCCCGAGGAGCGCGAGGGCGAAATGGTCGCCGCGCTCGGCGCTGCCGCCGCCCGGATGTATCCCGCGATGCTGGCGAACGAGGATTACACCGCCCTGATCGCCGACCGCCACGTCACCCGCCTGCGCGAACTCGTCGCCGACGCCGTGGGGCAGGGGGCCCGCGCCACGATCATCAACCCGGCGGGAGAGGATTTCACCGTCGCCAACGTCCGCAAGCTGCCATTCACCATCCTTACCGGCGTGACCGACGCGATGAAGGTCATGCAGGATGAGATTTTCGGGCCGATCCTGCCGATGAAAACCTACCGTCACATCGACGAAGCCGCCGACTATATCGAGGGACATGACCACCCGCTCGGGCTCTACTGGTTCGGCACCGACAGCGCCGAGCGCGAGCGCGTGCTGGCCAGAACCACCTCGGGCGGGGTGACGATCAATGACGTCATCACCCACGTTACCGCTGACGATCTCCCCTTCGGCGGGATAGGCCCGTCGGGGATGGGGGCCTATCACGGCATCGAGGGGTTCCGCGCCTTCAGCCATGCCCGCGCGGTCTATCACCAGCCGGGCTGGGACGTCTCGGGCATGGTGGGCCTCCGTCCGCCATACGGCGCATTGTTGAGGCGGGTCCTGCGCTTCAAGCTGGGAAAACAGCCGTTTCCGGCGCGATAGGAGCGACCAATTCCCGAGATGCCGCAGTTCCCCCACTTGCGCCGGATTGCAGGCGGGACTAGTGGCCGTCCAACTTCATCCGAAGCCGCGTTTCGAGTCATTTCCGGAAGGCCTCATGGTCGATCTTTCGCAATACCTGCCGATCCTGATCTTTCTGGTCATCGCCCTCGCTCTTTCGGCGGCCTTCGTGTTCCTGCCTATGGGCGTCGCGCGCCTGACGGGCACGCACCAGCCCGACGCGGAAAAGAATTCCGAGTATGAATGCGGGTTCCCCGCGTTCGAGGATCCGCGCAGCCAGTTCGACGTGCGCTTCTATCTCGTGGCGATCCTGTTCATCGTCTTCGACCTTGAAGCCGCGTTCCTGTTTCCCTGGGCGGTCAGCCTCAAGGAGACCGGCTGGACAGGTTGGATCACGATGATGGTGTTCCTCGGTGAACTCGTCATCGGCTTCGCCTATGCCTGGAAAAAAGGGGCACTGGACTGGGAATGAACAACATGCTCGCCAATTCCCCCGTTTCCGGCCCCGTGGTCGCGCCGCAGCAGGCTTTCTTCGACAGCCTGAACAGCGAAGTCTCGGACAAGGGCTTCCTCGTCACTTCGACCGAGGAACTGTTCCAGTGGGCCCGCACCGGCTCGCTGTGGTGGATGACCTTTGGCCTCGCCTGCTGCGCGGTCGAGATGATCCACGTCAACATGCCCCGCTATGACATGGAGCGTTTCGGCGTCGCCCCGCGCGCGAGCCCGCGCCAGTCCGACGTGATGATCGTCGCGGGCACGCTCTGCAACAAGATGGCCCCGGCGCTCCGCAAGGTCTATGACCAGATGTCGGAGCCGAAATACGTCATCTCGATGGGCAGCTGCGCTAATGGCGGCGGCTACTATCACTACTCCTATTCCGTGGTGCGTGGGTGTGACCGGATCGTCCCGGTCGACATCTATGTTCCCGGCTGCCCCCCTACGGCCGAAGCCCTGCTTTACGGCGTGATGCAACTGCAGCGGAAGATCCGCCGCGTCGGCACTCTGGAACGGTAAGGCTCTATCCGCGTGACTGTCCTGCATTCCGCACCGCGTTTCCTGGCCGAACCCGGCCTGCTCGAAACGCTGACCGCCTCGCTCGGCGATCTCGTCCTTGCTGCGCGCGAGGAATACGGCGAAATCGTCCTGACCGTCCGCACGGGCGGGATCGAGGACGCCCTGCGCATCTTGCGCGATGCCCACGAATACCAGCAGCTGATGGAAATTGCCGGCGCGGATTACCCCTCGCGGCCTGAGCGCTTCGAAGTTGTCTACATGCTGCTTTCGGTCACCCGGAACCACCGCGTGATCGTCAAGGTGTCGGCGGCCGAAAACACTCCGGTCCCGACCGTCACCACCCTGTGGCCTGTGGCCGGCTGGCTCGAACGAGAAGTGTTCGACATGTACGGCGTGATCTTCTCGGGCAACACCGACCTGCGCCGCATCCTCACCGACTACGGCTTCGAAGGCCATCCTTTCCGCAAGGACTTCCCGCTCACCGGCTACGTCGAACTGCGCTACTCCGAAGAGGACAAGCGTGTCGTCTATGAGCCGGTCAAGCTTGCCCAGGACCTGCGGACGTTTGACTTCATGAGCCCGTGGGAAGGCGCGAACTACGTGCTGCCGGGCGATGAGAAGGCGGTTACGCCCCCGGCACCGCCGACCCCCGTGGCCGAAGTCCCCAAGACGACCGACAAGCCCGCCGACACCGGCGCCGGCGAACCCGCCAACAAGGCCGCCGCCACCAAGGTCGCCAAGGCCAAGGCCGCCCCCAAGGCGACCACCAAGCCGGAACCCGGCGCTCCCGACCCCACCGAAAAGCGCCCGGCCCGCAAGCCCCGCGCGAAAAAGACTGATGGAGGCGAGGCATGAGCTTCTCGCTCGAAACCTCGCCCACCACCGGCGACGAGGTCATCACCAACTACACGATCAACTTCGGCCCCCAGCACCCGGCCGCGCACGGCGTGCTGCGCATGGTGATGGAGCTTGACGGCGAAATCATCGAGCGGATCGACCCGCACGTGGGCCTGCTTCACCGCGGCACCGAGAAGCTGATTGAGCACAAGACCTATTTGCAGGCGCTGCCGTACTTCGACCGGCTCGATTACTGCTCGCCGCTGGCAATGGAATACAGCTATGTGCTGGCCATCGAGAAGCTGTTGAACCTCGAAGTTCCGCTGCGCGGGCAGTACCTGCGCGTGCTGTTCGCGGAACTAACCCGCATCTGCAACCACATGCTGAACCTTGGTTCGCACGTGATGGACGTCGGCGCGATGACGCCGAACCTGTGGATGTTCGAAATCCGCGAAGACTGCCTCAACTTCTTTGAACGCGCGTCCGGGGCCCGGATGCACTCGGCCTGGTATCGCCCCGGCGGGGTCCATCAGGACGTGCCGGAAAAGCTGCTGGTCGATCTGGGCGAATGGATCGACACGCGGCTGTTCCCGCTGTTCGAGGACGCGATGAGCCTGGTGGTCGACAACCGCATCTTCAAGCAGCGCAACGTCGACATCGCCGTGGTCAGCCGCGAGGACGCGCTGAAATGGGGCTTCTCCGGCCCGATGATCCGCGCCGCCGGCATTCCGTGGGACCTGCGCAAGAGCCAGCCCTATGACGTCTATGACAGGATGGAATTCGAGATCCCGGTGGGGACCAACTCGGACTGCTACGACCGGTTCATGGTCCGCGTCGAGGAAGTGCGCCAGTCGGCCCGCATCATGAAGCAGTGTCTTGCGGAAATGCCCTCCGGCCCGGTGGCGAGCGAGGACCGCAAGGTCGTTCCGCCCAAGCGCGCCGAGATGAAGCAGTCGATGGAAGCGCTGATCCACCACTTCA
>CAYFJH010000022.1:0-37313 GCA_964343385.1 uncultured Novosphingobium sp.
CCCGATTTTGTCGCAATGCTGGAGGCACGATCGGCGCGGGCAGCCCCCGGGCGCTTTCGCCTGGCGCCCTCGGGGGCCCCCCCCCCGCGCCACCAGGCCGCCCGCCACAAGGCAGCCAGTCAGCGCCGCCGGGACCGAGGCCATTCGCCAAGCCAGGCTGGCGCTTTCGGACGAATTGGCCGAAGCAAGCCGCAGTGCCCCATATCCGGGACCAAGCGCGGTGAGCGCCAGCGCAA
Source organism: uncultured Novosphingobium sp. (assembly GCA_964343385.1). Classification (GTDB taxonomy): domain Bacteria; phylum Pseudomonadota; class Alphaproteobacteria; order Sphingomonadales; family Sphingomonadaceae; genus Novosphingobium. The sequence continues at coordinate 237 of CAYFJH010000022.1, forward strand.
TCAGTTCAAGGAGGAGCACCGGCAGAACCAGGTTGCGCCAGAAGTCGGGCACCGCGCGCACGATCCGCCCCGCCCCATCGGCACCCAGCCATGCGCCAAGGGCATACCAGGCGAGGTTGTTGGCGATGAGCTTGACCGTGATGTCGAGCGGAACCAGCGCGGCGGCAAGCTTCAGCGCGATGCCGATCGCGAGCAAGGCGCGCGGCCCCCCGCGCGGGATCACCACGGCCGCCACGACATGCATCCAGAACAGGGCATAGAGAAACCAGAACTGCGACACCGTCCGCCACGGCAGCGCCAGGATCACCGGCCAGAAGGCATCGGCCGGCCGGTTCACCAGCGAGCCCATCGCATAGATCAGGCAGAACTGCAGCGCCGACCAAAGGAAGTAGGGCCAAACGACCGAGGGCAGCAGGCTCCTCACGAAAGGCCCCGCCCCGCGTCCGATCCGCCCGGTGACGAGCAGGCCGGACAGCAGCAGGAACAGCGGTATGTGAAAGGTGTAGATGCCGAACAATGCCGTGCGGAACGCCGACATATGGGCCCCGAGCGGCGAATCGACCAGTCCGCCAAGCGCATGGCCCACGACGACCAGCATGATCCCGGCCCCGCGCGCTGCATCGAGCCAACCGATGCGCCCGCCGGTTCCGGCATGGCTGCGCGCAGGCGGCGCGGACCAAGCAAGAGGGCGGGCCGTCGCCGCGACGCTCATGCCGGGACCGCACTGGCCATGGCCGCGGCTGAGGGCCGCACGGCGGTGAGCCGGCGGGCCACTGCGATGCCAGGCATCTCGACCAGCCGGTATCCCCCCCAGGCAAGCAGCGCGGTGAGCACGCCCGCCACCGGAACCATCGCCCCGGGCACATATTGCAAGGCCGCCGCCATCGCGATCGGATGGAGCAGGTATACCGAGTAGCTCGCCGCGCCGAGCCGGGGCACCCATCCATGCGCGAGCAGTGCGCAGCCGCGCAGCGCCGGAACCAGCAGCACGGCGAGAAACAGCCCGAGCGCGAGGGTCCACGGCCCGATGACCTGCGCGAGGGTGATATGGGCATGGGTGTACACCCCGAAGGACACAGCCGATACCAGCCAGGTCACGCCCAGAAATGCCGCGACGTTCCAGCCGAATCCGCGCGGAGACAGCGCCCCGGTGCCCATCCGGTAGGCCTGGTAGCCCAGCACCGCCGCGTGGATCAGTCCGGGACGGCCAAGCGGGATGCGCAGGCCCGAGGCCAGCGACAGCGCCGCCAGGACGAGCAGCACCACCGGGACGAACACGGCCAGCACGTTTCCTGCACGCGGCCCCAGCGCCAGCAGCGCAGCGGCGAACAGGCCATACCACGCCAGTTCGAAAATCAACGTCCAGCTGACCCCGAGGATGGGCTGCGCCCCGACGAAATCCTGCATCAGCAGCAGGTTGGCCAGCCACCGCCCTGCCCCTGCCTGCGGCAGGTCCCGCCATTGTTCGAGCGCCCCGGCCCACCCGGCGAACGCGACGAGCGCCAGCGCAGCGAGCAGCAAAGGATAGATGCGCAGAACGCGGCGCACGGCAAAGCGCCGCCAGTCCAGCCGCCCGCCGCGCACCGAAAAGGGAATGACATAACCGCTGATCAGGAAGAACAGCACGACCCCCGCCACCCCTGGCCCGAGCGCGGTGAGCGCGGCGGCCACCCGGCCCGGAGCCCGCTCTGAAAAGTGTTGGAGCACGACGAGGCCCGCCGCGACAAGGCGCAGGCTGTCAACATGGGGCAGCCGTTCAGGCAGGAGCGAACCTTTGCGCGGCAGGGTGGATTCGGCATCGGACATTGTCTTTGACGCATACCACCCCTGCCGCGCCGCAGGGGCCGATTGCACCCGTTTCCGGTCTAATTTCTCCGCCACGCGCCAGCCGCCCACTGGCCACCGACTGGCTCCATTGCGGATCGGTCTGGCCCCTGCGATGGACCGGGATGGTGTAGGACGGGGCGTGACCAAAACTGCTGCGCCTTTCACGCTGCTCTACATCTCCGGTTCGGGCCGCAGCGGCTCGACCATGCTGGAGCGCGTGCTGCATTCCGCCCCCGGCGTCACCGCGCTGGGCGAATTCCATTGCCTTTGGCGGCTTCCGGAACCGGATATCCGCTGCGCCTGCGGTGCCGCGTTCGGGTTCGATCCATTCTGGCAGCAAGTCCTGGTTGAGGCCCGCGTCGGCCCGCCCGAACTGGACGAACTGCGCGCGCTGGAACGCGCCGTGTGCCGCACCGGCTTCCTCGCGCGGCACGGCTTTGCGCTGGAGCGGATGGCGGCGGACCCGAAAGTGCTGCGCTTCCTCGCGCTGCAACACGCCCTTTTGGGCGCGATTGCCCGGGTCAGCGGGGCGCAGGTCCTGGTGGACAGTTCGAAGGCAGGCCCGCGCGCCTGGCTGCTTGCGCTCGATCCGGCGGTACGCGTGGTTCATCTCCACCGCGACCCGGCCGATGTGCTGCTGTCATGGCGCGCGGCGAAGTTCGATCCCGGCCTCGGCACGGCGATGAAGCGCATGCCGGTGCGCGCCGCCGCGGCCGACTGGTGGAAGGTGGACCGGCTGGCCGCGCTGCTGGCGCGGCGCAGGCCCGTTGTCCGGCTTGACTACCGCAAGCTGTGCGCCGCACCGCGCGCGGTCGTGGCGGGAATGTGGCGGCAGCTGGGGATCGACCCGCCCGGCGATGCGCAGTGGCTTGCCCCCGATGCCGTGATGCCAGGGACGGACTATCACTCGCTCAATGGCAATCCCGACCGGTTCGATCCGGGGCCGCTGCGGATTTCGGCCCGCCGGCTTGACTGGTCGCGGGTAAGCGCGGCGGAGCGACCGGTAATCCGCGCTGCGGCAGGGGTGCTGCGCTTGCTGACACAGGGGGACTGAAACATCTGCTAGTAGCGATGCCTTCCGTGCGCCGCGCGGATTATGGCACCATGAAAAAAGCGATAGGGCAGAGATTGTTACCCCTGCACCCCGGCAATGTGTGCCTCGGATCCCGAACGCGGCGCTACGACTGGGTATGAGGTCGACATGGGCCGGGGTCTGCGGCCGTTGGCCCAGGTCTATGGCCTTTCTTGAAAACGCGCTGCCCGCGAAAGTTCCAGTGGGGTCCATTTATTGAACCACGCGCGCAGGCCCGGGACTCAGCGGCCGGCAGACGGGCCATTTGCTGCACGTATGCCTTTGGGAACTTTCCGTCAAACAGCCCGTTTCAGGGAGTTTCGTGGTGCCGGAGCGTCCAGATTCCCGGCATTTGCGAAGGGTCGTGAGCCTCGCTTCGACTGAGTGGATGCACAGCCGGACTGAATTGCATTGGCAGAGCATCGGGGGTGCGCTTGGAGAGCCGGGCTTGAAAACAACAAGGAGATTTCAATGTCGCCGTCTCTGACGAAAATTGTTCCCGCCCTGGCCGTTCTGGCCGTATCGCTCGGACTGGGTGGTTGCGCCACCAAGGGTTTCGTGCGCGAGCAGATCGCCGTCGTAAACCAGCGCATCGACGGGCTCGACACCCGCCTTCAGGCGACCGACGCCACCGCCAAGCAGGCGCTGTCCGAAGCCCAGGCGGCGTCCGGCGTGGGCCAGCAGAACGGCCAGCGGCTTGACCAGCTGACCGCCCGGGTTGACGGCGTCGAGCAGAGGATGGTGGAAGCCCAGCAGAAGCGCGCACGCAACTGATGTGACGGGCCGGCTTGCGCCGGCCCGATTGTGCCATGCTCCGTCGGTGCTATGTTGCGGCACCGACGTTTCCACCGGATCGATTTGTTGATGATCAACGTCCTGCTGGCGTTTGCCGGATTTGCGCTCGTTTCCGCCCCGCAGGGTGGAGCGCATATTGCCGCGCCCAAGGCGTCGGTGCAGCATAAATCGGCAAAACGGCCACCGGCGCGGGTCAGACCGGCCCCGGTGGTTGCAGCAGATGCAAAGCCTGCCGAAGCTGCCAAGCCTGAAAAGCCGCCCCTGTCGGCGGTGGCGGCGCGGGTGGCGAACTGGGTCGCCGTCACGGACGACAATCAGGCGCTGCCTTATATCATCATCGACAAGCAGGGCGCGGCAGCATTCCTGTTCGACGCCGAAGGCAACCGGGTTGCGGATGCCCCGGTGCTGATCGGCGTTGCGACAGGCGACGACGCGACGCCCGGGATCGGCACAAAGTCGCTCGCGGAAATCGGTCCTGCCGAAAAAACCACGCCTGCCGGGCGGTTCCTCGCCAGGTTCGGCCGGGCTGCGGGGAACAAGAAAGTGCTGTGGGTCGACTATGGCACCTCGGTGGCGCTCCACCCCATCCCGCCGGGCACCAAAAAGGAAAAACGCCGCGAGCGGATGCTGTCGCCGGAAATCGACGACAACCGGATCACCTTCGGATGCATCAACGTGCCCATCGCCTTTTACCGCAAGAGCTTGCAGCCGCTGTTCACCAAAAAGGGCGGCTATGTCTACATCCTGCCCGACACCAAGGCATTGGAAGACGTGTTTCCCCGGCTCCGGGTCCAGCAGTTTTCGGCGTGATCCCGCACTTGTGGTAATACCAACTTCGCGCGGGAAGCAGGCGCAGCCGGCCCGATTGATGAAGGAGCCCGCAGATGCCGGACAACGACCTTTCCCGCCGCACCGTGCTCGCCGCCTCGGCGCTGTGGCCGATGCTGGGCGCGGCCAGCGCCTGCGCCCGGCCAGGCGGCAATGCGATCGGCCCGGGCTCGAAGCTGCTGGTCGCCTATTTCACCCGCTCGGGAAACACGCAGGTGATCGCCGGGACGATTCACCGTGCGCTGAAGACCGACCTGTTCCAGATCAGGCCAGCGCGGCCCTACCCCGCCGATTACGAGGAAAACGTCCAGCAGGCGGCCGAGGAAACCGCGCGCGGCTATGAGCCGCCGCTGGAGGCGCGGGTGACGAACCTTGCCGCCTATGACGCCGTATTCCTCGGCCATCCGGTCTGGGGGATGACCCTGCCGCCGGTGATCCGCTCGTTCCTGCGCGCCCACGATTTTCGCGGCAAGACCATCCGCCCGTTCATCACCCACGGCGGCTATGGGCTGGGCAACTGCGTCGAGCTGCTGAACCACCATGCGCCGGGCGCGCGGATCGAGAAGTCGTTCGTGATGGAAGCCGACCAGGAAAAGCGCACTCTTGGCGAAGTGCGCGGCTGGCTTGGCGGGATCGGCTGACCGGCGTCAGGTTATTACACTGGGCGCATCCATGCCGGTGTGCTCGCGGATGCCGGCCATCTGCTCGGCGGCGGCGACCAGCGGGGCGAGCGCTTCGGCCGTTTCGAGCGAAAGGTTGCCCGCCGGCCCTTCGCAGGCCTCAAGATAGACGCGCAGGGTCGCGCCTTCGGTGCCGGTGCCCGACAGGCGGAAGACCACGCGCGCACCATCGGCAAACAACACGCGGATGCCCTGCCGCGCGCTGACCGAACCGTCAGCGGGGTCGGTATAGGCAAAATCGTCGGCCGCCACGACCGGACCGGCCGGGGTCTTGGTGCCGGGCAATGTGGGCAAGGCGGCGCGCAAGGCGGCGATCAGCGCCTCGGCACTGGCGCTGGGGATCGCTTCGTAGTCATGACGGGCATAGTAGTTGCGGCCAAAGGTGGCCCAGTGCCCGGCCATGATCTCGGCAACGGGCATCCGGCGCACGGCAAGGATGTTGAGCCAGAGCAGGACCGCCCAGATCCCGTCCTTTTCACGGACGTGGTCCGAGCCGGTGCCGGCGCTTTCCTCGCCGCAGATCGTCGCCATGCCGGCGTCGAGCAGGTTGCCGAAGAACTTCCAGCCGGTGGGCGTTTCATACAGCGGAATGCCCAGCCCGGCGGCAACCCGGTCAGCCGCGCCGCTGGTCGGCATCGAGCGGGCAATGCCCTTGAGCCCCCCGGCATAGCCCGGCGCAAGGTGCGCATTGGCGGCAAGCACGGCGAGCGAGTCCGAAGGGGTGACGTAAATGCCCTTGCCGATGATCAGGTTGCGGTCCCCGTCCCCGTCCGAAGCCGCGCCGAAATCAGGCGCGATCGGCCCCAACATGGTGTCATAGAGTTCGCGCGCATGGACGAGGTTGGGGTCCGGGTGATGGTGGCCGAAGTCCGGCAGCGGCGTCCCGTTGCGCACCGTGCCGGGAGGCGCGCCAAGGCGGCGTTCGAAAATCTCGCGCGCATAGGGACCGGTAACTGCGCTCATCGCGTCGAAGGTCATCGACAGCCCGCCGGCCAGCGCGGCGCGGATCGCGGGGAAGTCGAACAGGCTTTCCATCAGCAGCGCATAGTCGGCGACCGGATCGATCACCTCAACCGCCATCGCCCCCATCATGGTCACGCCCTGCCGGTCGAGATCGACATCAGCGGCAGTCAGCGTCCGATAATTGTCGATCACCAGCGTCCGCGCGTGGATCGCCTCGGTCACGCTTTCGGGCGCGGGGCCGCCGTTGGCGATGTTGTACTTGATCCCGAAATCCTCGTCCGGGCCGCCGGGATTATGGCTGGCCGACAGGACAAGACCGCCGATCGCGCCATGCTTGCGGATCACGTGGCTGGCCGCCGGGGTGGACAGGATGCCCCCCTGCCCCACCAGCACCCGCCCAAAGCCGTTGGCGGCGGCCATGCGGATCGCGACCTGGATCACCTCGCGGTTGAGAAAGCGCCCGTCTCCGCCGATCACCAGCGTCGCCCCGTCCTTGCCCGACACCACGTCGAACACCGACTGGATGAAGTTTTCTGCATAGCCGGGCTGCTGGAACACCCGCACCTTCTTGCGCAGGCCCGAAGTGCCGGGCTTCTGGTCGGTAAAGGGCGTGGTCGGCACGGTTTCGATCATGGCGGGCAGGTTCCCTCAAGCTTGCAGGCAGCAAGGCTGCGACAGGCCAGCCCTTTGTGCAATGCAAAAAGTTGAGGCTAAAACGCCGGGGCAAAAAGGCGCGGAGCAAAAATCGCGGGAAAGGGGCGCAAGGGCGGGGCGGAATGATCGGCTGGGCGTTTTACCTCTGGTGCAAATCGCCTAGGCTGTTGCCGATGACCGAAGCCGAAACCCTTGCCGGCCGCCTGCTGCTGGCGCTGCCCGGAATGTTTGACCCGCGCTTTGCCCGCGCGGTGATCGCGATGTGCGTCCACGACAAGGGCGGCGCGCTCGGGATCGCGGTGGGTCAATTGCACGAGGCCGTGACCTTCCGCCGCGTGCTGGAAGATGCCGGGATCGATCCGGGCGGGATCGCCGACACGCCGGTCCACGTCGGCGGGCCGGTCGAGCCGCAGCGCGGGTTCGTGCTCCATTCGCCCGATTGGAGCGGCAACGGGACGATTCCGGCCTGCCCGGATTGGTCGCTGTCCTTCTCGCAGGACGTGCTGCGCGCGATTGCCGAGGGACACGGGCCGGAGCGCTGGTTGTTCGCGCTCGGCTATGCCGGGTGGGGCGAAGGCCAGCTTGAGGAGGAGATGCATCACCACGGCTGGCACGCCGCCGAGAGCCACGGCGAAGTGCTGTTCGAGACCGAGCCCGAGCGGCGCTGGGCCAGGGCCTGGGCAGCGGAGGGGATCGACCCGGCGGTGCTGGCCAGCGTGACCGGGCGCGCGTGATGGGTCGGTGCGGATAAGCCAGAGGGTTTTCCGCACTCAACAACAGACTCCCACGCCGCTAAGCCGTGGGAGATGAACTAGCCAACCGCCCGGATTGACCGCGACTTTGCGCGCAACGTCGACTGGCACCTGCTCAAGATGTTCCTTGAAATCGCGCGGTCGGGCGGGATCGGTGCGGCGGCGCCCAATGCGGGGAAGCAACAGCCGAGCGTCAGTGCGGCGCTCAAACGGCTGGAGGACCAGTTGGGGGCGCGGCTGTTCGACCGGTCGACCGCCGGCATCCGCATAACGCCGGCGAGGCGCGCGCTTCAGGCGCTGTGCGAGGACATGTTCGAGAACGTGCGCATGGCGCAGCACCAGGTGGCGCAGGCGACGCGGCAGGTGGGGGGCACGGTGCGCATCCAGCTGATCTGCTCGATCATCTGCGCCGAGCTGGACGATGCGATTGCCTCGTTCCATCGCCGCCATCCGGGGATCGCCATCGAACTCAGGGTTTCGGCGTGACGCGGCGGGGCCGGAGCTGGTTTATGAGCCGATGTTCGTGGAGACTCAGCAGTTGTTCTGCGCACGTGTCCATCCGCTTTACGGGCGCAAGGTGGCGTGCCTGGAGGACCTGCGGCGCGAGGGCTTCGTGCTGACCGGAGCGGACGAGCCCGAGGCGGTGACCCGGCTGCGCAGCCGCCACGGCCTTGGCAGCAACCGCGCCGGGCAGGGGCCTTGATGAACTGTTCGGCGGGCAGGCTGGCAACATGGCCGGCAAGATCGCGGATCATGTAGGGGGCGATGCCGACCGCGATCAGCACGATCTTCGGCACCTCGCCCAGCCCCAGTGCGATGAACAGGATCGGCAGGACGGCGATCGGCGGGATCACCGCGATGATCGTGATGATCGGCCCTGGCGCGGCGCGGACCAGTGGGACCACGCCCAGCGCGATGCCGATGATCAGCGTGGAAAGCGTGGCGATGGCGATGGCGATGCCAAGCCGCCACCGGCTGGCGGCCGTATCGGCGAGCGCGGTTACCTGCCCGGTGCGCGGGTCGGTCTCGGTGAAGAGGCGCAGCGCGGCGCGGACCATCGCGACGAAGGTCGGCAGGACCTTGTCATTGGGATTGGCCTCGGCCCTGGGCGGCGGACAACACCGCGTAGATCACGAGGGCGATGATAATCGGAATGGCCCCGATCAGGACGCGCGGACCCTTGGCTGGCTTGATGTTGACGAGCCGCATGGCGACCGGGGCGCCCTTTCGCTTCTTGTCACTGTATCGTCGGCGTCGCGCAAGGGTGGAGCCCCGCCGCAGGCGCGGCGAGGGCTCCGGTATTGGATCAGAACGAGGCTGTCAGCGAAGCCACGACCATCCCGCGGGTGATCGAGTGGCCCGACTTCGAACCAGCGCCGAAGTTGGCGTTGGCGAAGGCGGTCGGCAGGTCGGTCCCGACGTAGGAGACGTTGAGCGTCAGGCGGTCGAAAGTGAAGTCCGCGCCGACCGAATAGTCGACCACGTCCTTGCCCCAGGTGTAGATCGAATCGCCGCTCGAGTAGCCGACGTGGCCCTTGACGGTGAGCGGGGTGGCGGGGACCGGAACGCCGAGGTCGGCATAGACCCAGATGTTGTCGCCCTTCGACGGGGTCGTCGCGATGTTCTTCTGCGGCGGGGCCCAGTAGGCACCGAGCTTGGCATTGACCGGGCCAAGCGCGCCCGAGACCGAACCGTAGACTTCGAGGAAGTCATGGCCCTTGGTGCCCGGATAGACGTAATAGACGAGGCCGCCGTCAACCGTGGCACCGCCGATGGCCTTCGAATAGCCGCCGATCAGGTCGAGTTCCATGTTCGAACCGCCCCAGGTGCCGTTGCCGGCAAGGTTCGAAGCCCAAACGCCGGCATAAAGGCCGGGTGCGGTGGTCAGCGTGATGCTGGCCTGGACCGCGGGGTCGTTGTCGGTCTGCGAGATGCCGCGCAGGCGATATTCGCTGAGCACGGCAGCAGTGCCGGTCACCTTCAGGGCAGGCGCTTCGTCCTGCGCGAAAGCGGGAGCAGCGAGAGCCACTGCCGAAGCGAGTACGGTGGTGGCCAGAGCGGTCTTGATGATTTTGTGCATGAATTCCCCCTCAGGAATTGCTGGGTGCCCTCATTGGACAGAAATGTTTCAGCAACAACCGTGCCAATCCGCAATTCGGCGCAAATCAAGGAAATGGTCAGGACACATCCGGCAATATTCTGCCCAAAAAAGAGGCATCGCCAGCCGATATGCCCAAATTTGCGGCGCTGCGCCGCAGCATATTTATTACACTTTACATATTTCGTAATATTCAGCACAAGAGTCGGACCATGACCGGCCCCGCCCAACCCTCGCTCGTCCGCCTCTCCATCAGCCTGCCCGCAGAGCTTTTCAACGAGCTCGACGCGATGGTCGCAGAGCGCGAAACCTCCAACCGCTCACAGATGATCGCCGAGCTGATCCGCGCCGAACTGGCCGAGCATTCCGCGCGCGAACGCCCGCAAACATTGCTCGCCGGGACGATCACCCTGATCTACCGGGCAGAGTCCGGGCGCATCCGCCAGGCGCTGGCGCAGGTCGAACTGGACTTCCTCCCCGAGACCATTTCCAGCCAGCACGTCTTCCTCGAAGACGACCAGTCGCTCGAAGTCCTGCTGGTCCAGGGCACGGCCGAGCGGCTCCACGCGCTGTGTGACGCATTGCGGAAAGTGCGCGGGGTCCAGCAATGCCGCCTGGTCACCACCACCGCGCTCCTGCCTCCGCTGGAGTCGAGCGAATGAGCCAGACCGCAAGCCCCTATGCCGCACAGGCCCACGCCCGCGCCCAGGCCGGCACCTGGGTCGAGGCGATGCCCACGGTCCCCGCTGTCGCCGACGATTTCCCCGAAGGTGCCGGCCCGGCGGTCTGGGAAGAAACGGTTGCGCCCGGCGGCTATGCCTCGCGCCGCATCGCACGCGGGACCCGGCTGCGGCTAGTCGACGTGGCGGGAGACGCCTGCGCCTCGCTCCTCCTGTTCAACGCCGACGCCGACAATGCCTGCGAGCGGCTCAACGTCGCCGATACGCTGAAAGTTCAGTGGAACGGCTATCTCGGCGCGGGCAAGCTGCTGCTGTCCGACATGGGCCGGGTCATGGCCTCGATCCTCGAAGACACTGCGGCCTTCTGCGGGCCGAGATGGACCTGATCGCCGTGCTGGCCAATTGCCCCCACGTGCTTGACCCGCGCCCCGAATGGTCGGTCACCCCGCTGCGCCTGACCGCGTGGAAGGGCCCGGTCACGCCGCAGGACGATGCCGTGCGGATATCCACGCCCGAGGCGACGCGCGCTTTCCTCAACACCGAAGACTATTTCCTCAGGTAAGGGACTCCCGCGGCGGGGCAAGTGCTGCACGTCGGCCGGGTCAGCGGCGCGGGAATGCGCGGCTACCTGCTGGTGGCGGGCGGGATCGCCGCGCCGCGCTTCCTCGGCTCCTCCGCCGCCTTCACCCTGGGCGAGTTCGGCGGCCATGCGGGGCGCGGCGTGCTGACCGGCGACACCCTCCACCTCGCCCGGCAGCGGCCCCTGCCCGCGCGGGACGCCGCGGCGCTCACCCGCCCCGAAATCGCCCGCGAATGGACCGTCCGTGTCCTCTATGGCCCCCACGACGCGCCCGATTTCTTCACCCCCGGCGATATCGAGACGCTGTGCACCGCGCCATACCAGGTCCATTATAATTCGAGCCGGACCGGCGTGCGCCTGAACGGCCCCAAGCCCAACTGGGCCCGCGCCGACGGCGCCCAGCCCTCCATCGCTGAGGCTCGGTCCCTCGTCGCCACGAACGGAATAAACGGAGAATCCACCCCGTCCCCCGTTCGTCCGGAGGAGGCGGCGAAGCAGCAGGCTGAACCAGGACCCTCGGCTCCCCCATCGTCCACGCGATCGCCGCAAAGGGCCACCGCCCCGAAGTCATCTACCGCCGCCAGGGCGATCAGCACCTGCTGGTCGAATACGGCCGCGCTCGCCGGAGCGGAAGATATCACCCGGCTCGGCGACTGGCGGGCCTACATCGCGCGCGGGGTGAATCCGGACGCTTGAGACAATCCGCGACAAGCTAGGGCGTTGACCACGACCGAAACGGACGGCAAAGTTATATCGGATCGCATTAAATGCCGTCTTTCATTCCCCAGGGAGAAGCCGACCGTGAATATCTTCAAGCTTGCTGCGATCAGCAGCCTGATCCTGCCTGCCACTGCGATGGTTGCACTTGCCGCCGGACCGCACCCGGCCTTCAAGGCCCGCCACGACAATTTCGAACGAATGGGCAAGGCGACGAAGAGCACCTTCGACGAACTCAAAAAGCCCGCGCCGAACGTCAATCTGCTCAAGGCGAACTCGAACGTCATCGCCGCCGCCGCGCCGCGCGTAAAGGGCTACTTCCCCAAGGGCACCGGCCCGGAAGCCGGGGTCAAGACCGAAGCCCTGCCGGTGATCTGGCAGCGCAACGCTGAATTCAACGCCGCAGCCGACAAGCTCGTCGCCGCCGCGAACAACTTCAAGGTAGCCGCAGCCACTGGCGACCTCGCGAAAATCCAGCCCGCGGCCGGCGCAATGGGCGGCACCTGCAAGGGCTGCCACGACACCTTCCGCAAGCCGCGCAGCTGAACGAGGCGGGGGCGATGACGCAGGAGCCGGTGCGTGTCAGGCTGTGGGACCTGCCCGTGCGGCTGGTCCACTGGAGCTTCGTGGCCCTCCTGCCGGCGCTGTGGATCAGCGCCGAGCAGGGCAAGGTCGACCTGCACGTCACGCTCGGGCTGGTCATGCTCGGGCTGGTCGTGTTCCGCGTGCTGTGGGGCCTCGTCGGCAGTTCGACCGCGCGGTTCTCGCGCTTCCTGCGCGGGCCGGGCGCGATCCGCGCCTTTCTTTCGGGCAGCGGCGAACCGGTGGTGGGGCACAACCCGCTCGGCGCGCTGAGCGTGGTGGCCCTGCTCGGGCTGCTCGCCCTGCAGGTGACGCTCGGGCTGTTCGCGCAGGATACCGATGCAGTCTCCTCCGGGCCGCTCAACTTCCTGGTGTCATGGGACACCGGCAAGGCGGTCACCGAGGCGCACGAAGTCGGCTTTAACCTGATCCTTGCGCTGGTCGCGGCGCATGTCGCCGCCATCGCGTGGTATCGGCTGGCCCGGAAGGACAACCTGATCGCGCCGATGGTGACCGGCCGCCGGCAGCTCCCCGAAGGTGCCCCCGCCCCGGTGATCGCGCCGTGGTGGCGGGCACTGCTCTGCGCACTGATTGCCGCCGTGCTGGCGCTGTGGATTGCCTACGGCCTGCCGCCATGGGGGATGCGGTTCCCATGGGACCAGCCACCCGCAGCCGCCCAGATGGACGCTGCCGACTACATGTGAAACGAAAACGGCGGAGAGCAATCTCCGCCGTTTTTGCATGAGAGGGGCGTCATGCCAACCTGCGTTGATCCTGCCCCATGAGGACGGTTGCCGTGCAGGTTGGTATCAGTCCTGAACCTCGCGCTTCGGCATGGCCAGCAGCGCAGCGGCTCCGATCAACGAACCGCTGGCCATGGCGATAGCCACAACCGGCAGCCCGAACCCGGCCTGGAACAGGAACCCCGCGATCACCGGCCCGAGCGCCGCGCCGCCGCGCCCCACGCCGATGACAAACCCCGTCCCCCCGGCACGCAGCGCGGTCGGGTAGGACGCGGCGACGAGGCCATACATCCCCACCATTCCGGCGTTGGTAAAGAACCCTCCGGCCGCAGCGGCCAGTGCCAGCATCTGCAGGTTGGCATTGGACAAGCCGAACACGGTCACCATCACGCTCGCCCCCAGCAGGGCGACGATCAGCAAGTGGCGCAGGTGGAAGCGCACCGTCAAGGCACTCAGCACAAGACCGCCTGCCAGCCCGCCCACATTCGCCCACACCAGCACGCCGCCCGCCAGAGACGGCGAGAAGCCCATGTCGGTCACGATCTTCGGCACCCATTTGAGGATGAAGTAGAAGGTCATCACATGGAGGAAATAGGAGGCCGTCAGCAATACGGTGACCGGCGCCATCGGCCCGGCGAATAGCTGGCCCAGCCCCGGGCGCGGCGCTTCCTGCTCCGGCGCGGGCAGGCTCGCCACTTCATCGTGGCCCAGCGCGCGCAGGCTGCGGTTGACGCGGCCGAGCGTCCGGTCGTCCCTGCGCTGGAGCAGCGAGGAGACCGGCTCGGGCAGCAGCAGCGGGATCAGCGGCAGGCACACCGCCGACATCACCGCGCCAAGCAGGAACACCTCGCGCCAGCCGCCCGTGGCAAGCAGGTGCGTGGCGATCGAGCCCCCCGCGATCGCGCCCATCGGATAGCCCGCGGCCATGATCGTAACTGCCGTGCCGCGCCACTTTGTATTGGCATATTCGGCGACCAGAGCGTTGGTTGTCGCCAGCATCCCGCCAATCCCCACCCCGGTCAATAACCGGGTCGCTGCCAGTGCGCCGATGGTCGAGACATGAGCCGTGGCGAACATCCCGCCGGCCATGACCGCAAGGCAGCAGAACGTGATCACGCGGCGGCCGATCCGATCGGCGACCTGGCCGAGCAGGATGGATCCCGCGGCCATGCCGATCAGTTCCATCGACAGCACGATGCCAAGCGCGGCGCGGTCGATCCCCCATTCCCTGGCGATGCCGGGCGAGGCGAAGCTGATCGAGAGCACGTCGAACCCGTCAAGCGCGTTGAGCAACACGCAGACCGCGATGGCCGCGATCTGCCGGCCGGTCATGGGCGCGCGGGCCAGCGCCTGGCGCGGGTCATTGGACAAGGCGTCGGTCGTCATCGGTCACTCCCGTGCAGGCGCGCCATCTCTCGCGGCGCAGCCCCATTTTGTAATAATCCATATCTTAGGTAGCGGACTGCCACGGGCCGTCAAGCCGCCCGGACCCGTCCAGCCCGCCTAGGGCACCGACTTCCGGCATCATTCCGGGCTTACACTCAGAACTTGAAGTAATACTACAGTAAAGCTGCGGATGGCTTGATTCGGCTACAGGTCAACTTGTGAAAAATGCACCTTTACCCGAAGCAGGACAAAACCGCTCTCACTTCGCATTGGCAGCACAAAAAACCGCTGTTTTCTGCGGTGCAGCGTCGCTTTTTGCCTTGCGAGGGCAGTTTGGCGCGCCTATCTGCCATCTCAAGCGCAAACAAGAACGCTGACAGGCGAGAGCGGCCAACTGGTCCTTTATAAGCCTGACGTGGCCCTCAACTACCCGATATCACAGCCAGGTCGTTATCACCGGCATGACAAAAGATAATACTTTTCGCAGGAGAGTAATCATGAAGACCCTTCGCACCGCGCTCGTCGCTGCTGTGCTGCTCGCCGGTTCGTCGGCAGCTTTCGCCGGTTCGCGCGAGAACGTCGCCGTCGCCGTCAAGCCGGTCGGCGTCGATTTCGCCAACCCAGAGGCCGTTGCCAGGTTCCAGCGCGAAACGGCCCGCAAGATCGAGGCCGCCTGCAACCCGGGCGACCGCATCGGTGCCGACATGGCACCCGACTTCAAGTGCCGCCGCGAAATGGCGGCGAGCATGGCACCCAAGGTGCAGCAGCTGGTGATGGCCGCGACCAACGGCGCGCGCATGGCCACCCACGGCCTGCCCAACTAAGAATTGGCCTGACCGTACCGGCCAAAGCGCCGGACGGGCCCCCGCTGCCACCGGCGTTCAGACGACGGAAGCATCAGGGAGGAGAGCCGCAAGGCGCAGGGCGCCGGGAGGAGACTCCCGGCGCCCTTTTCTTGACCTGTTCATTGGCGCGGGCACTGCCCAACGGCCTTGACGGTTTCGACAGACCGGTGCCGCGCGGGCCGCTGGGGCCGCTCTGCCTGCTTGCCGGAACAGGCCGAAAACAAGGCCCCGCGCCAGCCGGCCGGTACCGCGCGACACCATGCCTGTCCTTTTTTTACTTCAAGGTCTTGAGATAAGCGATCAGGTTCGCGCGATCGGCCGGGTTCTTGACGCCGGCAAACGGCATCTTGTTGCCCGGCATCGACGTCAGCGGCGCGGCGAGATAGGCGTCGAGCGCCTTGTCGTTCCACACGCGCTTGGCCGCCTTCATCGCGGGCGAATAGTTGAAGCCCGCGAGCGTGCCAGAGGTGCGGCCGGCGACCTTGAACAGGTTCGGGCCGATGGTGCTCTTGCCGGTGGCGTCGACCTTGTGACAGGCGGCGCACTGGCCATAGGCCTGCTTGCCCTTGGCCGCATCGGGAGCGGCCTGGGCGGCGGTGGTTGCGGCAAGACCGAAAGCAACGGCGGCGAGCGTGATAATCGTGCGTTTCATGCTGAATGCATTTCCGTTTGTGGGCTGTTGCAGGGCTGGTGCAGACCCGTTGCCCCAGGCCGAGGCGCTTGATCGCATCAAGGGAGGACAACAGCGCGCCCTCCAACCAGCAGCCGTAATAGGAGGCGTGTTCCCCCGCAAGTGTGATCCGGCCATCCCATGCGACAAGATTGGGCAGTGCCGCGCCCGGCTTTCCCCGGTCCAGTTGGCGCAGCGGCCCATGGTCCGCAATTGCCGCGATCAGGGTGCCTTGGCGGCGATCGCCTCGATCTCGACCAGCGTCGAAGGCCTGCCCAGCGCGGCGACCTGCACGGTCGAGCGGGTCGGCTTGTTGGGCTGCTCGGCCGTGCCGAAGAAGGTGCGGAACACGCCGTTCATGCCCGGCGCGTCCATCTTGCCGGTTTCGGGCGTGCCGACGAGAAAGATGTTCATTTTCACGATATCGCCCATCGACCAGCCCATCGCCTCGAGGTTGGCCTTCATCTTGGTGAGGATCGATTTCGTCTGGGCGGCGGTATCGCCGTATTCGTCGGGCTTGGCCGGATCGACCGGCGAGGCGGTGCCGCCCGAAAGATAGAGGATCTTTGAGCCCGGCGGGATCAGCGCAGTGCTGGCAATGACCCCGGTGGGGGCACCGGTACGCTCGATCTTGGGGGCGCTCTGCGCGAAGGCCGGAGTGGCGGCAAGCCCGGCGGCAAGCATGGCGGCGAGAACAGGCGTTGTCTTCATTGCGGAAACCCTCTCCGGGGGAAATGCGGGAAGAAAAGCGGGGGCGGCCCGCAAAGACCGCCCGCGCCGCAGGATCAGAACTTGGCCACGAGGCGGGCGTAGTAGTAGCCGCCGTTGGAGCCGTAGGGGCCGAAGGTGTAGGGCGCGTTGATCGAGCCCTGGCCGTTGATGTAGGGCGAGCGGCCCGTGGTCGGCCAGGTCGCCGGGTTGTAGTCCGACACCAGCGGCGGGATCTCGGGCTTCTTGTTGAACAGGTTGTTCGCGCCGACCGCCACGCTGAGGAAGTCGGTGAAGTCGTAGGAGGCCTCGAGGTCGATGATCGCCGCCGGCTTCACTTCGGCAAGGTAGAAGGTCCCGGCAATCGGCGGCGTGTTGCGGTTGGTGATCCGCGACTGGTCGTTCGGCTGCACCAGGCTGGTGGTCTTGCTGTAGTAGTTGGCCCGGGCGTTGAGCGAGAACTTGCCGGTCTTGAACAACGCGCCAAGGTTCAGCTTGAAGTCGGGGCTGGCCTCCTCGATGGTCTGGCGTGCCTGCATGGATAGCAGGGCGCCGAGCCGGTTCGCGGTGACCTTGTTCTTGTTGTAGTTAGCGCCGACCGAGAGGTCGAGCGTGCCGAACGGCAGATCCACCGGATAGCGCGCCGACAGTTCCAGGCCCCAGGTGCGGGTATCGACCCCGTTGGTGAAGGTCTGGATCGAGAGCGAGCCGTTGGACAGCACGGTCGGATCCAGCTGCTTGCCGCTGGCCGCGATCGCCGCCTGGACAAGGTCATACTGGGTCACCCCGTTGATCGTATCCATGACCCTGACCGGTGCCGTGGTGAGCGAGGTGAACCGCTGGCCCTGGATGGTCCCCGACGAGACGATACGGTCGCGGATCTTGATCCAGTAGCCGTCGAGGGTGACGACCAGCCGCGGGATCGGACGCAGGACGATGCCGGCCGAGAGGTTGGTCGATTTTTCCGGCTTGAGCACGCCGAACCCGGCGCTGGCCGAGCCGGGCGAGCTGGGCGCAAGCTGGAGCACGGCGCTGGTCGGACCGACGTTGGTGGCCGAATAGCCCGATTCCTGGAGTGAGGGCGCGCGGAAGCCGGTGCTGGCCGTGGCGCGGATGGCGAAGGCGTCGCTGAAATCGTAGCGGGTGGTCAGCTTGCCAATTGTGGTGTTGCCGAAGTCGCTGTAATTCTCGAAGCGGCCGGCGATGTCGACCAGCCAGCCATCGACCGGCTTGACGATGATGTCGCCGTAGATCGCCTTGGCGGTGCGACGCACCGCGCCGGCATCGCTCAGCGCATAGCCCGGGAACGATTGCCCGCCCTCGACATAGCGCGACATTTCGTCGCCCGCGCCGATGGTATAGGTTTCGCGCCGAATTTCGCCGCCCACCGCAAGGGTCAGCGGTTCGGCAAAGCCGACTTCGAATTCCTTGCGCAGGTCAAGTGTCCCGGTGAACTGGGTGAACTTGAACAGGCCGTCGTAGAAGTCGGTCGGCGACTGTCCGGTCGCGACAAAGAGCGAAGCGTTGACCGAACCGGTAGTATAGACCTTGGCGACGTCTTCCGAATAGCTGGCGGCCAGGTCCCAGTCGATCCCGGCGGTGGTGCCCTTGAACCCGTTGGTGACCTGGAACTCGTTCTGCTTCACCTCAATGTGCGGCACGAGCCCGTTGGATTCGGTGTCGCCGAAACACATGGTCGGATCGGTGGTCTGGGCGGTACCCACCGCGGTGCGGCAGACGCGGGTGGGCACGCGGTAGCCCTGAAGCGCGTCGCCGTGGCGATAGGACACGTCACCGAACGAATAGAACTCGAAATCGCCGAAGTCGTAGCCTGCGTTGTAGAAGCCGAGGGTCAGCTGCGAGGCTGGCTGGCCGCCGTTGATGTTCGCCGTGCCGTTTCGGGCGTTGAGTGCATCATAGTAGGGCTTGAACGCCGCCGAGATGTTGGTGACCGTCGAACCCTGGTAGTTCTTGACCGACATCTGGCCATCGCCGATCGTGGTCCAGTCGTTGCGGCGGTGGAACAGCGAG
This sequence comes from uncultured Novosphingobium sp., assembly GCA_964343385.1. Lineage (GTDB taxonomy): Bacteria > Pseudomonadota > Alphaproteobacteria > Sphingomonadales > Sphingomonadaceae > Novosphingobium. The sequence goes on from CAYFJH010000022.1 coordinate 18,848, forward strand.
ATGTCGAGGAAACCGCTGTCCCCCACCGGCATACCGAAGTTGCCCGAGGCGCTGTAGCTGGTGCCTTCGCCGTCATAATACTGGCCGGTGTTGAAGCGGACTTCGCCGCCGCTGGTCTTGCTCTTGAGGATGATGTTGATGACGCCGGCGATCGCGTCCGAACCATACTGGGCGGCGGCGCCGTCCTGAAGGACTTCGATGCGCTGGACGATATCCGGCGGGATCAGATCGATCGACGGCGCGGCCGAACCGCCGAAGGCGCCGTTGATGACCTGGAGGATCGAGTTGCCATGACGGCGCTTGCCGTTGACCATGACCAGCGTGTGGTTGGGCGAAAGACCGCGAAGACGGGCCGAAAGCGAGAAGCTCGCCATGTCGGTGCCCTGGGTCTGCGCCTGGAACGAGGGGACCAGCTGGGTCAGCGCCGAGTTGAGGTTGGGCTGCGCGACGCGGGTCAGCGCGTCGGCCGAGAGGACCTGGATCGGGGCGGCGGCATTGGCCGCTTGCTGGCCCGAAGCGCGGGTGCCGGTGACGATGATTTCGGAGCCGCTGTCCACTTCGGCGGCGGCCTCAGCAGGAGCCGCCTGTGCGTGGGCGGCGGCGGCAAGACCCAGTCCGCCAAGGGCGGTCGAGGCGGCGAGCGTGGCAGTGAAGATCCTGGAGAAACGCGACATACAGGTTAACCCCCCTATGTTTTCGCTGCTTTTCAGGTGCGCCCGTCCCGGGAAGCAGGTCCTTGGTCTGCCGCGCCGGCCCTTCCGGCGCTGTTGCAGATCGGCCCGTCTTGTCGTTGCCTCATGGTCGGAGCTTCGATCAGACCGGATTGCCCGTATCGCTCCTTGCCCCTGCAATCCACCGCATTGCAGCATTTCCAGCCATACGCCGATTGGCGTATCAGGTTCGCGGCCCGGTCGCGTAAGGTCCCAAAGCCAGGAAAATCGGGCTTCATGGCGGCTTTCTGCCATCATTGGCCCGTCTGGCCCGGCCTGATTCTCTGAAGGGATTTTTTCGCAGATGCGCACCGTCAAGACCCTCCTCCTGCCTGCCGCTGCGGCGGCGGGCCTCATGGCGGGGGCTGCCACGCCCGCCGTCGCCCAGGTCGTCAAGACCAGGACAAGCCCTGCGGCGATCATCCTCGACTCGGCCGACGTGAAGGCCGGCACCGACATGATCTTCGTCTCAGGCCAGCTCGCCTCGCCGGTAGACCCGACCAAGCCGATGAGCGAGATCAAGTCGATCGAGGACCTCGGCGACACCAAGACGCAGACGATCAGCGTGCTGAACAAGATCAAGGCCGCGCTGGCTGCGCGCGGCTATGCCATGGCCGACGTGGTCAAGCTGACCCTGTTCCTCGCCGCAGATCCCAAGCTGGGCCGGATGGATTTTGCCGGGGCCAACGACGGCTTCAAGCAGTTCTTCGGAACCGCCGAAAACCCCAGCACGACCGCGCGTTCGACGTTCCAGGTGGCAGCCCTGGTCGGTCCGCAGTTCCTGATCGAGATCGAGGCAATCGCCGCGAAGAAGAAGTAACCGGCGCACGTTTGGCGGGGCCAGTTCGGCCCTCCCCCGGTCCCGCCAATACGCTTCGCGTCAAGCCGGCTGTTTACTGCCCGATTGCCCGGATCGCGATCGCCGCGGCAGCGGACCGGGTTTCGACGCCGAGCTTTTCGTAGATGCGTTCCAGGTGTTTCTGCACTGTGCGCGGCGAGATTTCGAGCACGATGGAAATGTCGCTGCTGGCCTTGCCGTAGCTCACCCACAGCAGCACCTCGGCCTCGCGCCGGGTCAGGCCGAGGCGGTCCGCCAGCTTGGCAACGTCGCGTTCGGGGTTGAGCTCGTTAAGGCGGATCAGCACCTCGTTCTCGCGGTATTGCGCCACCACCACCAGTTCGAGCGCGCCCGCGCCGCGCTGGTCGATGCGCATGGTTGCGCCCGAAAGGTCACGCCGGGCCAGCAGGCTGGATACCGGCTCGCGCAGCGCCTGCGGCAGTTCGAGGGTGGCGGTGCGGCTCCAGCCGGGGACCATCCGGGTGATAACCTCTTCCGCGCCGGGCGTGCACCACAGCAGGTTGCCGTTGCGGTCAGTGGCGACCATCTGGCGCCCGGTCGCATCGAGCGAGGCCGCGCTGGCGTTCATCGCCCGGCCCTGCGCCATGTGGACCCTGAGCCGCGCGAGCAGTTCGGAGTGGTTGACCGGCTTGCGGACATAGTCGATCCCGCCGACCTCGAAGGCCTCGACCACGTGCTCGCTTTCGGTAAGCCCGGTCATGAAGATCACCGGGATGCCGGCCCAGGCCGGGTTAGCCTTGATCCGCACCGTGGTCTCGAACCCGTCGAGGCCAGGCATGACCGCGTCGATCAGGATCAGGTCGGGGACGATGTGCGACAGCAGTTCGAGCGCGGCCGCGCCCGAGGTCGCCACCAGCACCGACAGTTCGGCACCCTCCAGCACGGCGGTGAGCATCCGCAGCGTATCGGGTTCGTCGTCGATCACCAGCACGGTGTCGGTGCGGCCAGGGCCCTGCATCAGACGGTTTCCCCTTCGAGGACCCGCCGCATCGCGGCCAGATCGAACCGGTCGAGACAGTCGAACAACTGGGCCGCCAGCGGGGCCGCAGCCTCGCCCGTGGCGCTTAAGGCGCGTATTTCCGCTTCGATCCCGCGCACATAGCCGATCCGCAGCAGTTCACGCAAACGCTCGACATGTTCCTCGGCACGCGAGCCGAGCGGACCCGGCACGTGTGCAGGCGCATCGGAGGCGAAGGGCGCGGGCAGTTCCTCGCGCGCCGGCTCAAGCTTCCACGTCAGTTCGAGCAGGCCGCCGATGGCCTCGGTCAAGGCGTTGAAATCGACCGGCTTGGCCAGGAAGAAGTCATGCACCGGGCTATGGAACTCGGGCCGATGGAACTCCTGCACATTGGCCGACAGCATCAGGATCCGCAGTTCCTGCCCGGCATTGTCGCGCAGGCCGAGCGCTGTCTCCCACCCCGAAAGACCGGGCATCGATATGTCGAGGATGGCAAGGTCGAACGACCGCGTCCGGCCGAGCGCCAGCGCGGTTTCGCCGTTGGGCACGGCGCTGACCGCGAAGCCGAGCTTGCCCAGCAGCCGTTCGAGCACGGTGCGCTGCTCGGCCTCGTCATCGACCACGAGGATAGAGCGGCGGCGGCCTTCATAGCCCGCAAGCCGCGCCGGGTCGGTTGCCTGTTCAAGCGTGCCGGCAACCTCGCCCAGCATCATCGCGACGCGGAAGCACGAACCCTTGCCCAACTCGCTTTCGACCTCGAGCTGGCCGCCCAGGATATCGACGATCGCACGGCTGATCGACAGGCCTAGCCCCGCCCCGGGACGCCTGTTCTTGGCGCTGTCATCGCCGCGGTCATAGGGGTCGAACACACGCTCAAGCTCGTCCGTGCCGATCCCCGGGCCGGTGTCGATGATCTCGAACCGGGCGATCTGCCCGACATAGCTGACCGCGAAGGTGACCGAGCCGCCGTCGGTGAACTTGATTGCATTGGAGAGCAGGTTGATCAGCACCTGCCGCAGCCGGCTCGGATCCATCCGCACCACTTCGGGCAGGCGGCCGGCAGCGCGGTATTCAAACTTCAGCCCCTTGGCGGCGGCGGCGGGCCGCATCATCGAGGTGATCTGGTCGATGAACTGGGCAAGGCGCACGTCCTCGCTTCGCACCCGCAGCACGCCGTGCTCGATCTGCGAGACGTCGAGCAGCCCTTCGACGAGGCTGGTCATGTGCTCGGCGCAGCGGCGGATTACGCGGGCTGCCTCCTTGGCGCTGACCCCGTCGTCGCGCTCGACCAGCTGGGCATAGCCGTAGATTGCGTTGAGCGGCGAGCGGATCTCGTGGCTGACGTTGGCGAGGTAGCGGCTTTTCGCATGGTTGGCGATCTGCGCGGCGCGGAACCGTTCGCTTTCAGCGATGGCCTGGGCAATGGCGGCCTGGCTGGCCTGCTGGTAGCGGAAGGCGCGGTGGGTCATCGTCGCGGCGAGCGCGATAACCAGCAGCGCCGCCACGTCGAGAATGTGGAGTGCAGTGTCGTCACCCTCGCTGCCGACTTCGAGGATCGTCAGGATCACGAGGATCATGCAGGCGACGACCGTCCCGGCAAAGCCGATCGCCTCGACACGCCCGGGCGAGATTCTGAACTTCGAGATAAGGGGCTGAAATATCAGAGATTTCCAGTTTCCGGCGGATAGGACCTGTTCCGGTGATAAGGTTTTCATCGCGACACGCCCCCGGTGCCTTGTTCGGCACCTCTTATCGTCCATGTCATGCTGCAACGCAAAACGTTAATACACAAGCCCCTTCGCACTTGCACAGGTCAAGGCGGCTAAAAGCGGCGTCAATTCGCAACACTTGCCCCAAAAGGGCGCATGCCAAACAGTTCATTTTAGCGGGTTTGGATCGACAGAATTGGTGGCGGCGGCAGCCCGACTCGGGACTGCGCGGTGAACGGGACCGGCCCGGCGGCATAGCCGTTGGCGGAAAGGATGAAGGCGGTCAGGCACGCGGCGTCGGGCACGGAAAGCGAGCCCGGCGCGAACTGCGGCATGGCCCGTACCAGATAGGCCGGCAGATCGGCCAGCGGACGCCCGGCCCAGTTGGCGACGAACTTGCCGGTGAGCGCGGGGGTCTCCATCGTCCCCTCAAGCCGCTTTCCGTGGCACATCGCGCACTGCAGGGCATAGACCTGCGCCCCTTGCGCGGCCTGCGTAGCGGTAAAGGGCGGGCGGGGCGGCGGCGGAGCCTTGGGCGCGGCCAGCGCCGTGCCGGAGAGGACACTCAGCGCGGCGGCGAAGCGAAACACGGCGGCCATGGCTCAGGCCCTCCCCGGTGCCAGTGCAGGGGCGATGATCATCAGCGCCTCCTCGATCCCGCTACGGTCGGGCAATTCCATCGAATTGCCCACACCCAGCATCTCCCCGATGTCGGGATTGTTGTTCATCACGACCACCCCGTCGGCCTTGGAATGCACCGACACGTTCCGGTATCGCACCGAATAATGCGCCTCGGGCTGGGGGACGAGCCAGCCGGTCTGGCCGCGCACGGGAACAATCGTCTTGTCAGCCCACAGGTCGCGCGCGGCATAGCCGGTGCAGTTGATCACCACCTTTTCGGGCAGCCGCGCATATTCCGCCGGGGAATGGAAATCGCGGTTCACGAAACGCCCGCCGCGCTCGAAGAACTCTGAAAGCAGGGTGTGGGCATAGCTCGAAAAGTTGAAATGCATGTGCGACGAACGCTGGACATAGGGCTTGGCCCAGGGGCTTTCCTCAGCAGGAATGTCGACTGGCTGGGGGACGATATCCTTGATCCGCTCGTTGTAGTGGGCGAACTCGGAATTCTGCACCGGCGCGCCCGTGGTGGCGAAACTGTCGGTGATGGCCGGGTCGGCCAGCCACTTGCGCCGTTCGATCGGGGTGTCCGAAAGCGCCCAAGAATCGCCGAATTCCACCGGATTTCCGGGCAGGCCCAGATAAGTGCGAAAGGTCTTCCACGACAGCCGCGCCATCTCCTCCCACAGATCGCCAAACGCCGGACCGGCGGGTTCGGCCAGGGCGATCCGCGAGTCCGGGGTGAACGAACCGCTGGCGCGGAACGAGCGGGTCCGCTGGATCAATTCGCGCGCATAGATCGTGACCTTGAGCCCGGCGCGCTGGGCGACGATCGCTGTCGTCAACCCGATGATCCCGCAGCCGACCACGGCCACTTCCCTGGGCAGCACCGACAACGCCTTGCCCACGGCGATCTCCGCACTGCCCCACGACAGCGACCAGCCCGAGCCGCCGTGGCCATAGTTGTGGACGACCAGCGCATTGCCGATCATTTCCGCGGCAAGGTTCGGCCCGGCCGCGCGCAGTGGGCGGAGGCAGCATTTCACGTCGATCAACTGGTCCGGGGTCACCCGCATCGGGACGAGCTGCGGCTGCATCCCGGCGGCGCGCGCGCGGCCCGCGCCAAGCCCAGCCGCGGCCAGCGCGGTCATCCCGCCCGCGCCAAGCAGGACCGAACGGCGGTGAACCGGTGCAGCGTTGTGCGCGCGAATATCGGTCATCTGGCCCCCTTGAAGCGGGGACACGATCCGCGCGCGCGGGCGCGCCGCCAATGGCGCGTATTGCGTATTGCCGGGCGGCTTATCCGGCCCGGCCCGCTACCCAGGTGGCAGCCGCAGCCCCAACCTGCCGCAGCACCGCCTCGTGCGCGGTCGCGATGTCGGGGGTTAAGCCAGCGGGCGGCGGGCGGGGGCGGCGATGCGATCAGCCCGCCGGTGAATGTGCCCCTGTCCGTCGCGGCCACGACGGCTTTGATTTGCCGCCCAAGCAATACGCAATTTTCGCATTGCGTTGCAACTCGAATCATGTTGCGCTGCACAAATGGGAATAGCAATCGCCCGATACACGTGCGCCCGCGTCTGCCCGGCAGACCGGCTGCCGATGGCTAGTGCCTCGGTTTTATGGGGCCTCGACGGAAAAATGCGGCGGGCCGCAGCGGTTTTCGAACGCAGGCGCCCCTCCCCTACCCTCTTCGCCGACGTGCAGCTTCCACTCTCCGCCACGGACCCCGTCCTGTGAACGCGGCCCCGGTGAAACAGTCCGGGGCCTCCACACGGCGCGCGTTTCTGGGCGGCTCGGGAGCGCTGGCGGGGGCGCTGGCAGGCGGCGCTCCGGCGTGGGGCGCGGTCGATGCCGAAACCCGGCTGCAGCGCCTGTTCGCCAAGCTGTGGCAGGAACAACTCCATCGCTCCCCTGAAATGGCGACGACCCACGGTGCCGACGCCGGGGCCAATTCCGCCCTGCGCGGCAAGCTTGACGATTGGTCGCGCGGCGGGCGGGCCGCCTGGGTCGACTGGGCGAGGGGCGCGGTCAAGCGGCTCGAAACGTTTGACGTCGCCGCCCTTCCGCAGGACGCGCTGGTCAACCGCTCTGTCCTGATCGACTACTATGGCAAGATCGCGCGGCTCGGCAGCCGCTGGCAGTTCGGCGAGGCGGCAAGCGGGACCTATTCGCCGGTCGCGCCCTATGCGATCAGCCAGCTGACCGGGCCATACCGCGCGGTCCCCGCCCTGCTCGGCGCGCGGCACGCGGTGGCCTCCAGCGCCGATGCCGAGGCCTGGCTGGCGCGGCTCTCGGCCTTTGCCGGCACGCTCGACGCCTCGACCGAGGCGTTCCGGATCGACCTTGGCGCGGGGATCGTCCCGCCGGTCTTCGCCATCGACGCCACCCTCGCCCAGCTTGACGCCCTCCGCGCCCCAGCCCCCGCCGCGCACGATCTGGCCGGCGCGCTCGCGGGCAAGGCAGCGGCCGCGCGCCTCGCGGGCGACTGGGGCGGCAAGGCGGCGCTGATGATCGAGCGGGTGGTCTATCCCGCGCTGGACCGCCAGATCGCCGCCGTCCGCGCCGCCCGCGAACGCGCCCGCGCCGAAGCCGGCGTGTGGAAACTCCCGCAGGGCCGCGAATATTATGCCGACGCCCTCGCCTTCCACACCGGTTCGGCGCTGACCGCCTCGGAAATCCACAAGCTGGGGCTGACGCAGGTCGCCGCGCTGACCAGCGAGATGGACGCCCTCCTCAAAGGCCTCGGCCTGACGCACGGCACCGTGGTCGAACGCTGCGCCGAACTGGCGCGCCAGCCGGGCGAAAGCTTTGCCGACGATGACGCCGGCCGGGCCGCGGTGCTCAAGGAATTCGGCGCTGCGATCGGGCGCATCCGCCCGCACCTCGCCGAAATGTTCTCCACCCTCCCGGCGGCCCCGGTCGATATCCGGGCGGCGCCTGCCTCCACGGTCGGCGGTGCGCATGCCATCAACCTCAGGGATGTCAGCGCCTGGCCGCGCTATTCCATCGCGACCGCCGCGTTCCACGAGGGCATCCCCGGCCACCTGTGGGAAGCGGCCAGCGCCAACGCCGACCTTCCCGCCGCGCGCGAACGCGGCACGCGCTATCCGGCCTACGCCGAAGGCTGGGCGCTCTATGCCGAACAGGCCGTCGCCGACGGCGGCTTCTACGACAGCGACCGGGCCAGCCGGATCGGTTATCTTCAGGCGCAATTGCTGCGCGCGGCCCGGCTGGTGGTCGATACCGGGCTGCACGACCTCGGCTGGAGCCACGACAAGGCCGCACTTTATATGAGCGAAGTCACCGGGCGGGCGGACAGCGCGGCGCGGCGCGACGTGGCGCGCTTCTGCGTGTCTCCGGGACAGGCCTGCGCCGACAAGGTCGGGCAGATCGAATGGCTGCGGCTGCGCGCGCTGGCCCGGCACCTCGCGGGCGAACGCTATGACCCGCGCCAGTTCAACGACCTGATCCGGATCGGCCGCGCGCCGTTCGACGTGATGGAGCAGATCGTGACGCGCACCTTCAACCCCAAGAGGTCCGTGCTGCAGGCGCGCACCGTCTAGAGCCTGCATTGCCGCGCTGCAACACGAGAAACGGCCATGCGCAGATCGGCGTATCAACAGCCGCCCCGCAATGCCCGATGACCGCCCTTGAAACCGCGCGGCGCGGCAACCGGCTCCCGCGCAAGCGAGGTGGATGCAATGAACGACCCTTCCGGCATTCCGATGACCAAGCGGGATCTGCTGAGCCTCATCGGCAAGACCGCCGGGGGCACGGCAATGTACATGGCGATGACCCAGATGGGCCAGGCCGCCGAAACCTCGTTCAAGGGACCGATCAAGCTCGACGGCGACCCCAAGGGCGCCAGCGTCCTGATCCTGGGGGCAGGGGTGGCGGGCATGGTCGCCGCGCTCGAACTCAGCCGCGCCGGCTACAAGGTCCAGGTGCTGGAATACAACAACCGCATCGGCGGGCGTTCGTGGACGATCAAGGGCGGCGACACTTTCACCGAACTGGGCGGCATCAGCCAGACCTGCCAGTTCTCGTCCGGCAACTACATCAACCCCGGTCCATGGCGCATTCCGTGGCACCATGCCGGCGTGATGCACTACTGTCACGAGTTGGGCGTCCAGTTGGAGACTTTCCAGCAGCAGAACTACAACGCCTATGTCCACTCGGCCCGGGCCTTTGGCGGCAAGCCCCAGCGCTATGGCGCAGTCCAGGCCGACTATTACGGCCACGTCTCCGAACTTCTGTCCAAGGCGGTCAGACAGAACGCGCTGGGCGATGCGCTGGCGAAGGAAGACGGCGAGATCCTGCTCGAATCGCTCCGCGGCTGGGGCGCGCTCGACAAGGACATGCGCTATGTCAAAGGCCCGGCGTCGAGCGACCGGCGCGGCTTCGTCAAGCAGCCGGGCGGCGGGCTCTCCGCCGAACCGGTCCACTCCGAACCGCTGTCGGCCCATGACGTGCTCCAGTCCGGCCTGTGGCGCTCGATCGGCGGCAACATCAGCCACGACCACCAGCAGGCGATCTTCCAGCCGGTCGGCGGCATGGTCCAGATCGGGCTCGGCTTCGAACGCGCGGCGGGGCACTTCGTTCGCAAGAACAGCAAGGTCACCGCGATCCTCCAGGACGACAAAGGCGTCACGGTCGATTACGTCGACACGGTCACCGGGGCCAAGCTGGTCGCCAAGGCGGACTGGCTGGTCTGCACCATCCCGCTCCCCGTGCTCAGCCAGATCCCGATGAACGTCGGCCCGCCGCTCGCCGCCGCGATCAGCGCCGTGCCCTATTCGCCCAGCGTCAAGGTCGGGATCGAGTTCAAGCGCCGCTTCTGGGAACAGGATGAGCAGATCTATGGCGGGATCACCCAGACCGACTTGCCCAACGGGACGATTTCCTACCCCTCCTATGGCTACGGCTCCAAGGGCCCTAGCGTCTGGCTTGGCGCCTACAGCGGGGGCTCCTACGCCTACGAGCTGACCACGCTGTCCCCCGCCGAAAGGGTCAAGCGCGTGCTGGACTGGAACACCGTCATCCACCCCCAGGCCGCCGCCGAGTTCAGCAACGGCGTCTCATGGTCATGGCACCGCTCGCCCTTCACGCTCGGCTGCTTTGGCTCGTGGACCGAGACGACCCACGCCGAGCATTACAGGAACCTGTGCCAGATGGACGGGCGCATCGTCCTGGCCGGCGAACACGCCTCCTATGTCGGCGGCTGGCAGGAAGGCGGCATCACCTCCTCACTCGACGCCATCGGGCGGCTCCACCAACGCGTTCTGGCAGGCTGAAGCGATGAAGAAACCCTCCCTCACCCCCACCCTCGCCCTCGTCACCCTTTCCGCCATGGTCGCACTGGGCACCTATGCGGCCGCCGCCTCGGCCCAGAGTCAGGGCGAGGCCGCCAGCGCGGCGGCAATGTCGCCCGAAACGGTCAAGTCTGGCGATGGCGATGGGGCCTTCGTCAACGGGCGCCAGTTCAGCGAGCCGGACGGCGAGAAGATGTATCGCCGGGTCTGCGCGGCGTGCCACATGGCCGACGCCAGGGGCGCGACCGGGGCCGGAACCTACCCTTCGCTCGCCGCCAACAAGAAGCTCTCTGCAGCCGGCTATCCGGTCTACGTCATCACCCACGGGTTGAACGGAATGCCGCCGCTGGGCCGGACCATGACCGACCAGCAGGTGGCCGACGTGACCAATTACGTCCGCACCAGCTTTGGCAACAGGTATCGGGACAAGGTCAAGCCCGAGGACGTCAAGGCCGTCCGCTGAGGCTGGCCATCAGTTGCTCCGGGTCTGGCGCACCTTCTTGCGGCGCACGGTCTGGCGCGGCGACCAGTTGCCGGTGCTGGCCGCGACATAGGCGGGCGGGCTGCCGGCATAGTCGGATGCCCGCGAGCGGCCGGGCGCACCGCCCTCGTCCGGATTCTGGCAGGCGTCCTGCACCCGGGATGAACAGACCGGGTAATTGCCCGCGGCATCGGCCTGAGCAAGCGCCGGGGCGGGAAAGGCAACGCCGGCAAGGACCAGCAGGGCGCTGGCTCCGGCGGCGGCAACGGCGTGATGATGCATTTTCGGCAACTCCTGTTCCCCCTCCAGCGCTACGCGGCTGGCGGGGGGGAGTTCCCGAAGCATCAGCGGACCAGTGGTTTCGCCTCTGCGGTAAAGTCCATCATCGCCGGGGCGGGCCGGGTGTGGACCGGCCAGTCCGGCAGGCCCTTGCCGCCGGGCTTTCCGGTTTTCGCGAAGTTCACGATGTAGGTGCTGATCGCCGCGCCCATGGCATTGTCGCGGCCCGTGGTCGCCGCGCCGTACTTCACTGCCTGGGTATCGAAGAAGAACGGAATGTCGGTGGCATGACCCGCGCCGGGGGCCTTGAGCGATTCCGCGACGTAGGAGAACATGTAGTGATAGACCGGCAGCTTCCGGTCGGACAGGATATCAACCAGTTCGCGCCCGCCCGCGATCATCCCGCCGGTGGGACCGCCGATGTCGGCGCTGGTCGCGCCCAGCATGATCGGCACCTTGTTGAAATTGCCCGCTTCATATGCGGCGCGGAACGGGACGATGACCGTGCCGTCGGGCACCGGGCCGATATAGTTCTGCGTGGTCCGGGCGAACAACTGGGCAAGGTTGAGCCCGTCGGTCACCTCGTCGGCCGAAAGCGCGCGCAGCTTGGCCAGCGCTTCGGGATCATCGCGCGCGATGCCCTTGCTCGCGGCAAAGGCCTGGGCGATCTCGGCGGCGGCGGCGGGCGTGCTGCCCTCGGCCACCTTGCCGTCGCCGCCCGACATGACGATGGCGCGCTTGAACAGATTCTTCGATTTCGGCGACGTCAACAGCATGTGGACCGAACCGCCGCCCGCGCTTTCGCCGAGCACGGTCACGTTGGCCGGATCGCCGCCAAAGGCCGCGATGTTGCGCTGGACCCATTCCATCGCGGCGATCTGGTCGAGCGAACCGAAGTTGCCGGTCCGGTCGGGTCCGGAGACCAGCGCGGGGTGGGCGAAGGCTCCGAACCGGCCCACGCGGTAGTTGAAGCTGACGAACATCACGCCCTTGCGGGCCAGCGGCGCGCCAGAATAGGTCGGCGGCGAGGCCCCGCCGTTGACGTAGCCGCCACCATAGATCCAAACCATCACCGGCAGCTTGCCCTTCGGCCCCGCCTTGGCGCCGGCCGGTTTCCACACGTTGAGATAGAGGCAATCCTCGGCCGGCGGCGTGCCGAGCGGCGCGGCATCTCCGCCGAACGGCTTTTGCATGCAGTCATTGCCGTAAGCCGTGGTCTCTTTGACCCCGCTCCACGGCTGAACTGGTTGCGGGGCACGCCAGCGCAGTTCACCCACCGGCGCAGCGGCGAAGGGGATGCCCTTCCAGCTGACGACACCCGCTTCCACCGCACCTGAAACCTGCCCGCCTTCGGTGCGGACGACCGTGGCGGACGCACGGCCCTGTGCCAGCGCGGGGCTGGCAGCGGCAAGCAACGACAGGCCAACAAACATCGTAATTGGTTTCAGCATCGCTCTGCCCTTGTTGTGCCGGGATTTGTGCCCGTGCGGTTCCATATGCCTGCAAGTAGGCCCGCACCGGCCGGCCGTTCTGGTCCTGCGCTGTCAATTCTGTGAAATTGACCATTTGCCGCCGCGCGCGTCCACCAAAATGTTGCGGCGACCGGGCAAAAAAATAGCCGGGAAACCACAAGGGTTTCCCGGCCAGTTGGGTGGAGTGTCTAACTTAGAACTTCGCGCCGGCGCGGATGCCGAACAAACGCGGATCGGAGATCTGCAGGGTGCCGTTGGCACCGCCACCGACTGCCGTCACGAGGATCTTGTCCTCGATGTTCTTCACGTAAGCCTGGACATAGTAGGCCTTGTCAGGGGCGTTGTAGGTCAGGGTCGCTTCGCTCTGGGTGTAGCCCGGCTGCTTGAAGAAGCCGAGAATTGCGAGGGCGCTGATGTGGTAGGACGACGAGTAGCGGCTACGGACACCGGCAACGACATTCCCGCCGTTGGCAAGGTCGAAGGTGTGGTCGTAACCAACGGCAGCCGTGAAGGTCGGCGAACGATCGAGCTTCTTGCCGTTCCAGTTGACGAGCGGGAAGGTGATCGCGTTCGGGACGAACGCACCATACCGCGCATTCAGGTAGGCCGCCGAGAAGTTGAAGCGATCGTTCCCGGTCGGAGCGAACGAGCCTTCCAGTTCAACGCCGTCAACCTTGGCCGAAGCCGCGTTGCGGGTCACGGTGCAGTTCTGGCCAGCGCAGAAAGGTCCGCCCTGGGTCAGCTGCAGGCTGGCGTAGTCGTAGTGGAACGCCGACAGGTTGAAACGCAGCATGTTGTCGAACATGCGGGTCTTCACGCCGATTTCGTACGAAGTCAGGGTTTCCGGATCGTAGTACAGCGCGTCAGCGGCGGCGGTGCAGCCCGGGCCGGTGCCGACCTGGCAACCGTCGTTGAAGCCGCCCGCTTTGTAACCGGTGGAGACGGTGCCGAAGACCATCGTCGCCGGGGTCACGTCATAGTCGAAACCGATCTTCCAGGTGGTCTTGTTGTAATCGCGCTGGGCGCTGTTGACGGTCTGAACGTCGCCGGGGTTGGTGCAGGCAAGGCTGAAGGCGCACTGCACGGTGGCGCCAATGCGGGCCTTGGTATCCGCTGTGTAACGAATGCCGGCGGTCAGCCGCAGTTCGGGCATCGGGGTGACCGTTACCTGGCCGAAGGCGGCCTTCGACTGCGACATCACGTAATGCTGCGGGAAGCCGAACGCCCAACCGTTGGCATTCGTAGCAGGCGTTCCGGTGTATACGATCTGGCCGGGCTGCAGGCGCGTGCCGTTGATCATGCGGCCATAGATTCCGAGCTGGATGTCAGCCCGTTCCTTGAAGTAGTACAGCCCAGCCTGGGCACGGATCGGACCGTCGCTGTTGGTTGACAGGCGCAGTTCCTGGCTGTTCTGCCAGTACCAGCCATCGAACAGGCTCGGCGAAAGACCGGCCGTGTTGTAGGAGACGCCGCCTTCGTGACGGCGGAACTCGCGGTACGAACCGAGGTAGTTCAGGGTCACGGCGCCAAGATCGTACTTGAACTCGCCGCCAACGCCGTAAGACGCGTTGTCGCGCTTGAAATTGTTCGCGAACTGCTGGATCGGAATACCGTCGGCGCTAGTCGCATTGAACGAACGCAACTGGTCGTTGGTGCGGGTATCGCCGATGTAGACTGGGCTCACGGTATCCGTGGTCGTGGCGTTGGTGGTGCCGGGCAGAGCCGTCGCGGCGCTGTAGCCGGTGTAGAAGTTCCCGGTCGACACGATGTTCAGGCCGTTGCCGCCCATGCGGGTGTAGTCGCCGCGGATGATCAGTTCACCGCCGTCGAACTTCAGCAGCGCGGTCAGGCGGGCACCGAGGTTGTCCTTGTACGGCGAAAGCGGGGCGTTGAAGTTGGTGCCCGGCTTCAGGAAGCTGTCACGGCGATCGAAGTTGACCGCGGCGCGGAGAGCGAGGTTGTCGCTGACCGGAAGGTTCAGGACGCCGGTGGCCTGGGTGTTGTTGAAGTTGCCATAGGCAGCGTCAACCGAACCACCGACCTTGTCGAACGAGGGGCGGTTGGTGATGACGTTGACCGCACCGGCCGTGGTGTTGCGACCGAACAGCGTGCCCTGCGGACCGCGCAGAACTTCGACGCGGCTGATATCGAAGAACGAAACTTCCTGCGACTGCTGGCGCGCGATGTAGATGCCGTCGGACATGAAGGCGGCCGAAGGGTCACCCTTTTCGGTGCCGTCCGAGCTGGTCACGCCGCGGATGGTGATCTGCAGACCGTTGTTGCGGTTGATCATCACGCTGGGAACCTGGTCGCCCAGTGCGGTCGGGTTGGTGATACCGGCGGCAACCAGCTGCTCGCCCGAAACGGCGGTCAGGGCGATCGGGGTCTTCGACGCGAGCGTCTCGAAGCGGGTTGCGGTAACGATGATATCACCGCCGTCAGCCTGCGGTGCCGCAGTCTGCGGGGCAGCCTGCTCCTGCGCGAGCGCGGCGTTTGCCGACAGCATGGCAATCGCCGATGCGCCGATAAGGAATAGCTTGGTCATTCGGTGTTCCTCCATAGAACCTGGATCTGCAATTTTGGGCTGACGGTTTGGCCCGCACAGCATTGGCATTGGTGAAAACGATAACATTCTGCCGACCCCCTGGAGGAAGCGATACGAATCGCGCTCCATCAAGCAATGACAGGAAGCCTTTGCCCCGCCACAGACGGCCCGAACGGCGCGCCAAAACAGCGGAAAGACATCATGTTACCGATTACAAAGTAGTTGAAATAAACACCGCGCTTCGCGCGGCAACCTCCCCCTGTCACCCTCTCAAAATCGAAGCCCCGGCTCATTCGGCGGGTATCGACAGTGGCGGCAGTTAGCGGATTTGTTTTACCCACGCAATATGCTGCGCGCTCCCGGCTGCGGCGGTCGACTCTCTTTCAATCAACTGATGCGGTAAAACCACAGTCTGCTCGGCGATCTCGCGGTGGTGGAGCACCGCATCGAGCAGCCGCATCGCGGTTTCGCCAAGCTCGGTGGTGGGCTGGCGGATTGTGGTCAGCGGCGGCGCGGCAAAGGCCCCGAAGCGCAGGTCATCGAACCCGACCAGCGCAATATCGCCCGGAATCGCAAGGTTTCTGGCCCGGATCGCCTGCTGCGCACCGATCGCCATTTCATCGTTGGCGCAGAACAGGCCATCGGGCACGGCGCCGGCATCGAGCAGTTGTTCCATCGCCGCGCGCCCGCTGTCGATCGAGAAATCGCCTCCGGCCACCCGCTCCGGCTCAAACGCCAATCCGGCCCCGGCAAGCGCCTGCCGGTAGCCCTGCAGGCGGTCCTGGCTCAGGGTATTGTCCATCGGCCCGGCGATCGTGGCGATCCGCGTGCACCCGCGTTCGATCAGGTGCCGCACTGCCAGTTCGGCCGCGGCGACGTTGTCGATCAGGACGGTCGGGCAGTCCAGCCCCTCGAACCGTTCGCAGGCCAGCACCAGCGGGATCGCCGGAGCCTGGTTCGCCTCCATCGAGGCGCGAACCACGCCCGGCAGGAGCGAACCGAGCAGGATCAGCCCATCCGCCACGCGTGTGAGCACCATGTCGGCATAGTGGTCCAGCCGCTCCTGATTGCCCTGCGTCTCGCCCAGCAGGACCCGGTAGCCCAACTCCATCGCCACGTTCTCGATCGACTGGACGATGCCTGAAAAGAACGGGTTGGCGATTTGCGGAACAATGACGATCACCGTCTCGTTCCTGCGCCGCCTGAGCTGCCGCGCGATCGCGTTGGGGGTGTATTTCATCTCCTCGATCGCGAGCAGCACGCGCTCGCGCGTGGCAAGGCGGACGGTTTCGGGATCGCTGAGGGTGCGCGAAACCGTAGCGACCGACACGCCCGCCCGCTTCGCGATATCGCGGATCGTCGCCACCCCTGTTTACTCCCTCAACGCCTGAACCGCTCGAACCCGAGGCCTACACCGGCAGCGCGCCGGCGAAAAGGCCCCGGATTCAATTCTTTCACCCCGGTGTCAGATAGTTCCCGCCTTGAGGAATTCCGAGGCATGGAAGGCCGCGCGGGCCGACATCGCCATATAGGTCAGCGACGGGTTCTGGCACCCGCTCGAGGCCATCGCCGCACCGTCGGTCAGGAACAGGTTGGGCACGTCGTGGGCTTGGTTATACTGGTTGAGCACCGAGGTCTTCGGATCGCGCCCCATGCGCGCCGTGCCCATTTCGTGGATGCCGAGGCCCGGCGGGTGGAGCGTGCTGGTTTCCCGCGTGATCGTCGCACCGGCGGCGAGAGCCATGGCGCGGGCATCTTCGAGCATCCGCCGACCAAGTTCCTTGTCGTTTTCGCCGTGGACGCAGTCAATCACCAGTTCGGGGATGCCCCACTTGTCAGTCTTGGTCGCATGCAGCGTGACCCGGTTGTCGGGGTTCGGCAGCATCTCGCCAAAGCCGGCGAGCGACACCGTCCACGGGCCGGGCTTGTGGACGTGGTCCTTGAATTCGGCACCGACACCAGGCGTTGCGGCATTGGCGCGCCAGCCCTGGCGCATGACCCTGCCCTGGAAGCCATAGCCGCGCAGGTAGCCGTCATCCGAGGTGATATTGCGGTAACGCGGGATGTAGATCCCGTTGGGACGGCGACCACGGTGATAGGTTTCGGGCCCGGTTATAACGCCGGTCACGCCGGGGCCGTAAACGTGATCCATCAGGTTGCGGCCAACCATGTCGGACGAGTTGGCCAGCCCGCGCGGATTGGCCTCCGAGCGCGAGTTGAGCAGGACCGCCGCGCTGCCGATGGTCGAGGCGCAGAGGAACACCACTTTCGCCTCATAGGTCGTGGCCTTGCCGGTATTCTGGTCGATCACGCGCACGCCGGTGGCCTTGCCGGACTTGGGATCGGTGATGATCGAATGGGCGATGGCGTCGGTGACGATGGTCAGGTTGCCGGTGCGCTGCGCTGCCGGCAGCGAGGACGACAGGCTCGAGTGGTAGGCCCCATAGGAACAGCCCCGCTCGCACAGCGAACGATACTGGCACGGCGCGCGGCCCAGCTCTATGTGGTGCGGCTGCGGCTCGGTCAGGTGGGCGCAGCGCCCCATGATGACCTTGCGGTCGGGGAACGACTTTTCGACCGCCGCCTTGAACAGTTTTTCGCCGTCGGTCATCGGCATGACGGGCAGGAACTTGCCGTCGGGAAGCTGCGGCAGGCCGTCGTTGTTGCCCGAAACCCCGATGAAGGTCTCGACGTGGTCATACCACGGGGCCAGGTCGGCGTAGCGGATCGGCCAGTCGGTGCCGTGACCATCCCGCGCGTTCGATGACAGGTCCATCTCGGACAGGCGATAGGTCTGCCGCCCCCACATGATCGAGCGGCCGCCAAGGTGGTAGCCGCGAATCCACGAGAACGGCTTGTCCTCGGGCGTGTTGTAATGGTGCTCGCTGTCCTTGACCCACAAGTGCTGCGTGGCCGAGCCGACCGCATAGCACTGGCGCTGGATCGGATAGTCCCTTTCCAGGACCTCCTCGGGAATGCCGCCCGCATTGGGCAGGTCCCACGGCTCCAGCGAATCGGTGTAGTCCGCGCCATGCTCAAGCTTGCGGCCGCGTTCGAGCACGAGGGTCTTCAGCCCGCGTTCGCACAGTTCCTTGGCCGCGAGGCCCCCGCTCATGCCCGAGCCGATAACGATGGCATCAAACATCTGATCTCTCCGGATATCTTGTAATATTCAGGACGGCCTGCGGTTAACCCGCAGCGCCGGCCCAGGTGCGGGTGGCGCGGGTCAGGGGAATCGAGGGTTCCCACGCACCGGGCACGTGTTCGTAGCGCAGCTCTTCCGTCGCGCCCGGCTTGCTGAAATAATACAGCACGCAGAGCAGTTCCTTGAGCCGGGTATAGTCGGAGTCGGCCTTGAAGTTGGCGGCGTCATGGGCCTTGAGCACCTGCAACCGCTTCGCCGGCGTGAGCAGGGCAAAGGGCTTGCCCGCGCTGGCCCTGGCCGCAACGCAGGACCTCCCCGGCGTGTACAACGTCGCGGCCGACGGCTGGCTCGACGCTGCCGAAGCGCGCGAGCTCATCC
>CAYFJH010000022.1:37323-44150 GCA_964343385.1 uncultured Novosphingobium sp.
GGCTTGCCCGCGCTGGCCCTGGCCGCAACGTCGATCTTGCTCAGCGCGGCGACGAGCGCTGCACGGTGGACCGGGTTGGCCCAGTCGCGCAGCAAGGTGTGAAACTGCACCGGCACGCCGACAGCCACCGCGCCCGGGGTATCGGTGCGCGGGATCAGCGTATCGGCAACCGCCGTGGCCAGCGCGAGGCCGGCCTTGTCCAGCACCGGGGGGCGGGTCGCCGCCGCAGCCAGCGCACCACCGGGCAGAGCCACCAACCCGATCAGCGCCGCGGCGCTTTCGAGCATGCTGCGGCGATCCATCGTGTTCATCAGATTCCCCTTCCCGATAATGCGTTCTTGACCTGGGCCGAATTTTTCTGGCAACGTTTACAAAATTATCGGGCAGGGGAACGACAGTTGTCAACAAGAACCAGAAAAACGCGCCTTTTCATCATGATGGCGCTGCAGCTCGCGATCTGGGGGGCCTGGGCGCCCAAGCTCTTCCCCTATATGGGGATGCTCGGATTCTCGGCCGGCCAGCAAGCCTTGGTGGGCAGCTGCTGGGGAATCGCCTCGATCGTCGGGATATTTTTCTCGAATCAGTTCGCGGACCGCTATTTCTCAGCTGAGCGTTTCCTCGCGGTAAGCCATGTGATCGGCGGGCTGTGCCTGTTCGGCGCGGCTTTCTCCACGACATTCGGTCCGTTCTTCGCATTCTACCTCGCCTACAGCATCGTTTATGTACCGACCCTGTCCGTCACCAACACCATCGCTTTCGCCAACCTCTCGGAAGGCAAGGACTTCGGCCAGGTGCGCGCAGGCGGAACGGTCGGCTGGGTGATGGCCTCGTGGCCGTTCGTGTTCCTGATCGGCGCAAATGCCGGCATTGCCGACGTCCGCACGATCTTCATCGTCGCGGGCGTGATCTCGCTGGCGCTTGCAGCATTTTCGCTGACCCTGCCGCATACCCCTCCCCGCCATGCCGGCGGCGAAGTTGACGCGCTGGCCTGGCGCCGCGCTTTCGGCCTCCTGAAAAAGCCGTTCGTGGCCGTGCTGTTCTTCGTAACCTTCATCGATTCGGTGGTTCACAACGGCTACTTCGTGATGGCCGACGCCTTCCTCACCAACCGCGTGGGGATTGCCGGAAACCTCTCGATGGTGGTGCTCAGCCTCGGCCAGATCGCCGAAATCCTGACCATGCTGGTGCTCGGCACGGTGCTGGCCAAGCTCGGCTGGCGCACGACGATGATCGTCGGCATCCTCGGCCACGCCGCGCGCTTCCTCGCGTTCTCGTTCCTGGCCGATTCCGTCCCGGCAATCGTCGCGGTGCAGTTGCTGCACGGCATCTGCTATGCGTTCTTCTTCGCCACGGTGTACATCTTCGTCGACGAGGCATTCCCCAAGGACGTCCGTTCCAGCGCGCAGGGCCTGTTCAACCTGCTCATCCTGGGCGTCGGCAACATGGTCGCCTCCTCGCTGTTCCCCTACCTCATCGACAACCTGACCGGCACCGACGGCAAGGTCGATTACCAGGCGCTGTTCCTCGTGCCGGCGGGTCTCGCCACGCTCGGCGCAGTGGTTCTCGCCTTCGCCTTCCGACCGCCCACCCACGCCCCCGCAGAGGGCACGGAGATCGCATGATGATTAACCAGATCAACCGCCGCGGCTTCCTCGCCGCACTGGGTGCGGCCGGTGCCACCGCCGCCACCCCCGGCTGGGCCGCGAGGCGCAAACCGTTCTTCACCCGCATCGGCAAGTCGCTGGGCGTCCAGCTCTATGCCCTGGGCGACGCCGCGCGCAATGACCTGACCGGCACGCTGAAGCGCCTTGCCGCGATCGGCTACCGCGACTTCGAACTGCCCGGCCTCTACAACCGCCCGGCAAAGGACCTGCGCGCCGATGCCGATGCCGCCGGCGTCCGCTTCAGCTGCATCCACCTGTCGATGCCCAACCGCCTGCCGCCGGGCGCGCTCGGCCTGATGAGCAGCCCCCAAGAGATTGCCGATGCCATGAATGCGCTCGGAATCTACAAGGCAGTGCTGCCGGTGCCGCTGCTGCCGGACAACTTCGACCCGACCGGTGGACGCAAGGCCCTGCTCGACGGCGTCGAGGCGGGGGGGCTCGATATGTACAAGCGCCTCGCCAGCATCCTCAACGAACGCGCGGCGGCCCTGAAGCCCTACGGGATCGAGCTTGGCTACCACAACCACAACATGGAGTTCCTCCCGCAGGGCGGAACCACCGGATGGGACGTGCTGCTGGGCGAACTCGATCCGCGGCTGGTCTTTATCGAGCTCGACCTTGGCTGGACCGCAGCAGCCGGGATCGACCCTGCGGCGGAACTGCGGCGGCTCAAGGGCCGGGTACGCATGGTCCACCTCAAGGACATCAAGGCCAGCACGAAACCCAACTTCGTGCTGGAACAGGATCCGGTCGAATGCGGCCTGGGCAGCCTCGACTGGAAGAAGATCCTGCCGGCCTGCGAAGCCGCCGGGGTGCAGCATTTCTACGTCGAGCAGGAGCCCCCCTTCACCCGTGACCGCTTCGATTCGATGAAGATTTCGCACGGCTTCCTGTCGCGCGTCGTGGCCTGAACTGAAAAATCGCAGGCGGGGTGCCCCTCGTCGGGGCCTCCTGCCTGCTACATGAATATCATAGGAAGACTGTAATCGCGATGATTTCGCAACGTTTCCGCATGGGGCTGATCGGCGGCGGCCCGGGCTCGTTCATCGGCCCTATCCACCGCATCGCGGCCGAACTCGACCGCGAGATCGAGCTGGTCGCCGGTGCGTTCAGCAGCGATCCGGCACGGTCGCGCGCCGCCGGAGAAAGCTACCGGATCGACCCGGCGCGTGCCTATCCCGACATCGCGACGATGCTCGCCGAAGAGGCCCGGCGTCCCGACGGGATTGACTTCGTGGCGATCACCACCCCCAACCATGTCCACCTCCCCGCCGCGCGCGCCGCGCTCGAAGCGGGGATCGCGGTGATGTGCGACAAGCCAGCCACCACCACGCTCGCCGAGGCGCGCGAGCTGGCGGAAGTGGTCAAACGCTCGGGCCGGCCCTTTGCGCTGTCCTACACCTATTCAGGCTATCCGCTGGTGCGCGAAGCCCGCGCGCGGGTCGCCGCGGGCGCCCTCGGGCCGATCCGCAAGGTCGTGGTCGAATATGCGCAGGGCTGGCTCGCCCGCGCCGAAAGCGGGAAGCAGGCCGAATGGCGCGCCGACCCGGCCCGCGCCGGTGCCGGCGGGTGCATCGCCGACATCGGGGTCCATGCCTTCCATCTCGCCGAATTCGTCACCGGGCTCAAGGTCACCAAGCTGCTCGCCGATCTCGCCTCGGTGGTTCCCGGCCGCCCGGTCGACGATGATTGCCAGCTGCTGCTGCGCTTCGACAACGGCGCGCGCGGCGCGTTGATGGCTTCGCAGGTCAGCGTGGGCGAACGCAACGGCCTGACCCTGCGCATCTATGGCGAGACTGCCGGGCTGACCTGGCGGCAGGAAGATCCCAACAAGCTGTGGATCAGCCACATCGACGGCCGGACCGAACTTGTCCAGACCGGCGATCCGGGCCTCGGCACCGATGCCGTGTTCGGCACCCGCGCGCCGGGCGGACACCCAGAGGGCTATCTCGAAGCCTTCGCCAACCTTTACCGCGATTTCGCGAAACTCCTGCGCGGTGAAAGCGGCGCCCTGGTCCCCGGCATCGCCGACGGACTGCGCGGAATGGCATTGATAGAAACCGCCGTGCGTGCTTCTGCCGAAGACGCCGGCTGGGTCGATTTCCTAGTTTGAGGCCGAATAAACCTATGAAAACCTTGCAGGGCCCCGGCCTTTTTCTTGCCCAGTTCGCCGGGGACGAAACTCCGTTCAACAGCCTCGACGCGATCGCAGCGTGGGCAGCCTCGCTCGGCTACAAGGGCCTCCAGATCCCCACTTGGGACGCGCGCCTGTTCGATCTGGCCAAGGCCGCCGAAAGCCAGGACTACGCCGACGAAGTGACCGGTACGCTGGCGGCCCACGGCCTCGTCGTGACCGAGCTGTCCACCCATCTCCAAGGCCAGCTGGTCGCGGTCCATCCCGCTTACGACGCCCAGTTTGACAGCTTCGCCGCCCCCCATGTCCGCGGCAATCCTACCGCGCGGCAGGCCTGGGCGGTCGAACAGGTCAAGCTCGGCGCAGTGGCCTCGCGCCGCCTCGGCCTTGCCGCCCACGCCTCGTTTACTGGCGCGCTGGCGTGGCCCTATTTCTATGCATGGCCGCAGCGCCCCGCCGGGTTAATCGAAGACGCCTTCGACGAGTTGGCCCGCCGCTGGAAACCGATCCTCGACGTCTATGACGAAAACGGGGTCGACATCGGCTTTGAACTTCACCCCGGCGAGGATCTCCATGACGGCGTGACCTTCGAAATGTTCCTCGAACGCGTCGGCAACCATCCGCGCGCAAACATCCTCTACGATCCCAGCCACTTCGTGCTGCAGTGCCTCGACTATGTGCAGTTCATCGACATCTACCACGAACGCATCAAGTGCTTCCACGTCAAGGACGCGGAATTCCGGCCCTCGGGGCGCAGCGGCGTCTATGGCGGCTACCAGTCATGGGTCGACCGGCCGGGCCGGTTCCGCTCGCTCGGCGACGGGCAGGTCGATTTCACCCAAATTTTTTCCAAGTTGGCGCAGTATGATTATGCCGGCTGGGCTGTGCTCGAATGGGAATGCGCGCTCAAACACCCAGAAGCCGGCGCAGCCGAAGGCGCGCCATTCATTGCGAAGCACATCATCGAGGTTACCGAAAAGGCCTTCGACGATTTCGCCGCAGGCGGCTCTGACCGGGCACTCAATCGCCGGTTGATGGGGTTGGACTGACGGCGCAAGGCCGTCACTTCACCTCGTAGAAATCAATCAGCACGTGGTCCGGCTTGCGGATGCCGCGAGCGACGAAGGCCGAACGGCGCAGCCATTCGTGGGGGCCGGCGGCGACGGTGAAGATGGGCGTGGTGCGGAAGTAATAGGCCGAAGGGTTGACGTCTTCGCCGCGCGAGAGGCGGTCGATCACTTCGGGCGCAGCGACGCGGACGCCGGCGTTGGTGATTTCGATGACCATGCCGTCGGCGGCCTTCATGAAAAAGCGCGCCGCGGCCGGACCGACGTCGAAGCGGCGGCGGCGCCAAGGACGGCGGGCGCTACACCCCGCTTCGACTGGAGTATGATCCCTTCAAGTTTCTTGGTTCTGCCAAACCCTGGTCTTTGTTGTCGCATCGCTTTATGCGGAAAACCGGTTCCCACTTTTCCGCCCGATGCCCTAGATAGGATAATGGCCAGGGAGGGTTTCCATCGTGATCCAGCGGGTCTCGGTGAAGCTGTCAATGCCCTGACGCCCGCCGAAACGGCCATAGCCCGACGCGCCGACGCCGCCGAACGGCATCTGCGCCTCGTCATGGACGGTCGGCCCGTTGACGTGGCAGATCCCCGACTTGATCCGGCGGGCGAACGCCAGGCCCTTGGCCGTGTCGCGGGTGAAAACCGCTGCCGACAAGCCGTATTCGCTGTCGTTTGCGAGTTCGAGCGCGTGTTCGGCATCGCGCGCCCGGATCACGGCGACGACCGGGCCGAAGCTTTCGTCGCTATAGAGGCTCATGCCCGCGGCAACCCCGGCGACTACGGTGGCCGGCATTAGCACGCTGGTGCCCTTGCCCCCGGCGACGACCTTGGCGCCCTTGGCGACGGCATCGTCGATCAGCGCGTTGACGTGGGTGATGGTCTTGGGATCGATCACGGCGCCAAGCGGGGTATTGCCCTCACGCGGGTCGCCGGCGGCCATGGTGCTGGCCTTGGCTGCGAACTTCTCGATGAAGGCGTCGGCGATAGCCTCGACCACGATGATCCGCTCGGTCGACATGCAGATCTGGCCCTGGTTCATGAAGGCACCGAACGCCGCGGCCTTGACTGCTTCGTCGAGATCGGCGTCCTCGAGCACCACCAGCGGTGCCTTGCCGCCAAGCTCGAGCAAGCAAGGCTTGAGATGAGCGGCGGCGCGGGTGGCGATGATCTTGCCGACCCCCGTCGACCCGGTGAAGTTGATACGGCGCACCTCGGGCGCGTCGATCAGCGCGCCGACCACTTCGGGCGCATCTTCGGGCGCATTGGTAACGACGTTGACCACGCCCTCGGGGAAGCCGGCCTCGGCAAAGGCCTCGATGATGAGCGCATGGGTGCGCGGGCAGGTTTCGCTTGCCTTGAGGATCACTGCATTGCCGCAGGCGAGCGGCACCGCGATCGCACGGACACCGAGGATGATCGGCGCGTTCCACGGCGCGATGCCAAGGATGACGCCGACCGGCTCCTTGAGCGCCAGTGAGATACAGCCGGGCTTGTCGGAGGGAATGACCTCGCCGGCAATCTGGGTGGTGATTGCGGCGGCTTCGCGCACGATGCCGGCGGCGAGCATCAGGTTGAACATCGCCCAGCCTGCGGTCGAACCCGTTTCGGCCATCATCGCGGCGACAAAATCATCTTTCCTGGCGGCAAGTGCATCGGCGGCCTTGTTCAGGACCGCGCGGCGGGCATTGGGGCCAAGTGCAGCCCAGGCCGGAAAGGCCGCTCCGGCGCGAGCAGCGATAGCCGGAATGTCGGCCGCCTTGAGCGCCGGCGCGCTCGACGCAGCTTCGCCGGTGATCGGATTGATGCGGGTGAATTCCATGACCGTCCTCTCAAAGACAAACTGTTATCCAAAATAGCAACTAGTCCCCGCGACGGGCTGACGCAAGTGCGATTGGATCATCAGTTCATTTGTAAGCGCTGTTTTCAGATTACGGCGGTCCACGGCATGAGTTCGCCGACGCCGTT
>CAYFJH010000023.1:0-44086 GCA_964343385.1 uncultured Novosphingobium sp.
GTGAGGGCGAAGGGGGTGCCAGCGCATTTCTTCGCCCTGAAGAACCAGCGGACGACGCACGCGGCGGCGTGAAGGACAACGGGGGGACCGGTCGGGCATATGTCCGGCCGGTCCCTTTTTTTGCTGGCGTTGAACTCGCCCCCGCTCGGGAACCCGGACTTTTGGCCCGGGTCCGTCGCGGCGGCGATGCGAAGCCGCAAGAGCGGCTCCGGCCTCCTGCGCGTGGCTACGCCATGCTCGTCGCTGGGACCCGCTTCGCGTGCGGTTTTGGATTGTCGGTGCTTTCGGGCAGGGCTTTGAGCGCGGTGATGGCAGCAGCCCCTCCAACCCGGATTGCGGCAACGATCAGATCACGAAATTCACGCTCGGTGAGAGTTTCCACCGCAAGTTCGGGAACGATCGCAGCATATTTGCTGCGCAGTGCATGGCGCGTCTTTTCCACCTCTTCGACCATCTTGCGCTGACGCGCTTCGAGGTCGGCGAGGCGTTCTCTGTCGGTCATCTTGGGCATGTCCATCGTCCTTTGAGATGGCCTGCCCGCCGTCCCCAATATCGGGGATAGGAAACTGTTCGCAATCCCCAGGATCAGGGGCAAAATTGAGAAGGGGCCATGACGTCGTTGCTGGGTTCTTTGCCCCACAGGAATGATCTGGCCGGCGTGCCACCGACGGGAAGAAAAGAACCTTCCCCGTGCCGGGAAAGGGCCGCGCCCCTTCCGGTGCGAGGCGACGCAGCGATGAGATCACTGCGCAGGAAAGGACGCACGGCCTTGGCCGTATTGTAATGCACCGTACGCACGGGTGCTGCGCCGATAAACCGCCGTAAATCATGGGGTTGCGCTGGGTGCCATGGCACCCGCCGGACACAGCTTCTGGCACCCATGGCTTCCGAGCGGTGTCGTGACCTGCACCGCGTGGCGGATTTCCGCCATTTTGGACCGGGTGCCATGGAAGACAGCCAATTTTCTTGAGTTTTCCGTCGGTTCGCGCTAATAGGGCAACGCTTCATGACTCTCATCGTCGGGCTCCTCCTCGGAGCTACGACATGCACAGAGTTAGCGTACGGGTGGACGACACCCTTTACGACCGCCTCAACCGCCGCGCGGTGGGCGCCGATCTCTCCTTTTCAACCTTCATTCGCTCCATCCTCGCGCAGGCTGCCGATCCGCGTGGGCGCTATATTTATTCGTCGCAAGACGAGGTGCTTGGCATCAGCATCCAGATCCTGACGCTGCTTGCCACGTCGATCGGCGCGGGCTCACCCGAGATACTCGAACGGGGCATGGCCGACGCGCGCGCTATCCTGCGCGAGCGGGGCCTGCTCGACCCGGAGCAGGACCGGTGAGCGGGGCTCCTGACAGCAGAGCCGATGCTGCATGCTCGGAAGCCTGCGTTCTGCCGCCATATCCCGTCATCCCCTGGGCCCTCGGTTTCTTGCCGCTCCTGATTGCGGGGAGCCGGACCCGATTTCGCGCACGCTGCCAAGCCAGGGAGCAGCAGTCATGAGTATCTTCCGCAACGACACATTGGGATCATGGACGCGGGGCGGTCAGTCGATTGTCCATAATGTCCGGATGACCACGCAGGTCTTCTTTCAGACCGTCATCGCCTGCTTCGTGCTCTGGGTGATGGGGGTAGGCTGGTATGCGATGGAGAAGTCCACCGGCTATGAACGCTTCGTCCTCACCAAGCTGGCCGAAGCCAGTTTCAAGGCGAATGCCGCACCCGGCACCAATGATCCGGTGCTGTTCAAGACCCCAGCGGGCCAGCAATACTGGACATCGGCGGACTGGTTGCTCGCCTCGGGCCTGGCGAAGAAGACCCTGCACAGCTTCGAACTTTACCTGATCCACGGCGCGCTGATCTCGGGCGTGTTCGCGATCGCCGCGCTCGCCTTCGCCTGGTTCAGCTTCACCCGGACGGGCAGGGGGCTGGGGTCCAACGAATATATCCGCGGTGCCCGTTTCGGCACGGTCAGGCAGGTCAAGCGCGCGCTCTGGCGACAGCAGAAGGGAAGCTTCGCGATTGGCGGCGTCCCGGTCCCCGATGCCTTCGAGCCCGAACATATCTTGCTTTGCGGTGCGCCCGGCACCGGCAAGACCAACCTTATCGTCAAGATGCTCGAGGGCATCCGGAAGGAGCACAAGCGGGCGATCGTCTATGACACGGCGGGCACCTTCGTCGAGAAATTCTACCGGCCGGGGAAGGACCTGATCCTCAACCCGCTCGACAAGCGCACCGCCAAATGGTCGCCCTGGGGGGATGTCCCGCGTGAATATCACTACGACCAGATCGCGGAATCGACCATCCCCGACAAGACCGGCGATCCCTTCTGGGCCAAGGCCGCGCGCGGTACGCTGGTTGCGGTACTGCGCAAGCTTGCCCGCGAGGGTGAGATGCTGGTCTCGGTTCTGCTCGATCGGCTGCTGCGCTCCAAGCTGAAGGACCTTGCCGCCTACGCTGCGGGCACCGATGCCGCCGCCTTCATCAGCATGGAAGGGGAGCGCACCTCGGCGGGCATCCAGGCCGAACTCGCCTCAGTGATGCGCAGCTTCTCCTATCTCGACGATACGAGGAAGGGGCTTTCCATCCGCGAGTGGGTGCAGAATGAGGACGGTGACAATTGGCTGTTCATCACCGTCAAGGCTGACCAGCTCCCTTCGCTCCGCCCCCTGATCACCGTCTGGCTCGACATCGCCATCTCGGCGATCATGAGCCTGACGCCCGATCGCAAGCGGCGGCTCTATTGCGTGATCGACGAACTGCCGACGCTCCAGAAACTGCCCTCGTTGTCGGACTTCCTTGCCCGCGCCCGCAAATATGGCGGCTGCGGCATATTGGGGTTCCAGTCCTATCCCCAACTTGAAGCGACCTACGGCATTCAGGATGCCGCCGCGATCACCGGCTATTGCTCGACCTGGGTGGCGCTGCGCGCCAACGACACTCCTACCGCCAAGCATGTTTCGGAAAATCTCGGCCAGGTCGAGCAGGTCGAAGCCAATGAGGGCATGAGCTACGGCGTTAACGATATGCGTGATGGTGTGAACCTCTCGCGCATGCAGGTGACGCGCCCCTTGGTCATGCACACCGAGGTCACCAACCTTCCCAACCTCTCGGGATATTTGCGGTTCGGGCGCAATCTGCCCGTGGTGCGGTTCGATGACCGGTTCAACACCGTGGCGACAATCGCCGAAGCCTTTGTCGAGCGGACTGAACCCCCGGTGCGGGATAGCGATGGCAAGGCAATTATCGAGGCCATCCATAAGGACTCGGATGCCCGCGAGGCCGAAGTGCGTCAACGTGCGGATCAGAAAAAGCCAGTACGAGCTGCCAAAGCCGCGCCCAAAGCCAAGCCCCATGCCGAGCAAAAGCCGGTGGACCGGCCCGACCTCTTTACCCGAACTTCTCTGGAAGAACCGCCGCCTGTAACAGGCGAGAAGCCACCTTCCGGGGAGCCGACTGGTAACGGGCCGGACACGCCCAACATACCGCCGCAGGACTTCACGTTGGCACCGCGCCGGGGCAACCAGCGCATCGAGATCGATGTCTATGACCGGGAGAACGGCCCCGCGAAGAAGGCCCGGCCGGCATGATCCATCCCCGTCGCCTGAAAGGCACGTCCGGCAATATCGCCCGCTATTATACGGTGGGCGATTATTACACCAAGGGCGGTGAGGAACCCAGCGAATGGGGCGGTCGGCTTGCCCCGGAGCTGGGCCTTGCAGGCAAGGTCGATCCTGCTGTGTTTCAGGAACTGCTCGCCGGCAAGGTTGCCGGGCAGCAACTCGGCCGCCACCGCGTGGGTGGCGAGATCGAGCACCATCCCGGATGGGACTTTGCCGTAAACGCCCCCAAGTCTGTGTCGATCATGGCGCTGGTGGCGCGCGATGACCGGATCATTGCCGCCCATGAGCGCGCGGTGACGACGGCGCTTTCCTATCTCGAGGAACATGCCGCGCTTCGCCGCCGCGAGGACGGTGAAATCGTCCACGAGACCACCGGGCGGCTGCTGTTGGCGCGCTTCACCGAACATGCCAGTCGCGAACTCGATCCGCATCTCCACACCCATGTCGTCGTTCTCAATATGACCAACCGGCAGGAGGGCGCACCAATGGCCAGCCTAGAAAGCCGGGCCATGTACGGCGAGCAGATGGTCGCGGGCCAGATCTATCGAAATGACCTGGCACATTCCCTGCGCGAGCAAGGGTTCGAGATCGACTTCGATCCACGCAAGGGCCTGTTCGAAATCACCGGCGTGCCGAAGGATTTTATCCATGAGACCTCGCAGCGGGCGCAGCAGATCAACGCTCATGCGCAAGAACATGGGCTGACCGGGCAGGCTGCGCGGCGGGCGTCCTTCTACCAAACGCGCGGGGCCAAGGTGAAGGTCGGTCTTGAAGCCTTGCGCGAACAATGGACCGAGCGCGCCAAACCCTATGCCCATGGCCTTGCCCAGGTCATAGCCAAAGCCGAGGAACGAGGAGAACAGGCGATCGAACCAGAACGGCAGACGGCCAGCCGGGCCGCGCTGTTCGGCATCCGTCAGGCTGAAACCCGCGAGGCCGTCAGCAACCTTGGAACGCTCTACCGCCATGCGCTCGCCTCCCATGTCGGCGAGGTTCGCTTTTCCGACATTCGCCCCCTGATCGCGGGGCACGAAGAGCGGCGTAAGCTGCTCGCGACGCGCGCCCAGACGGGTGACCAGACTTTGACGCGGGGGCGTACGACGCGGCGCAGCGCCCGGCTCGAACAGGCGATCGTCCAGCATCTGGCGCTTGCGCTTGAGGATGCCCGGCCGATCGCATCCGCTGACCGCCTTCTTGCCGTTCTGGAGCGCGCCGGCCTTACTCCGGCGCAGGAACAGGCGCTGGTCGTCGTCGCCACCTCACGGGATCGCGTTACCGGCATTCACGGCGTTGGCGGCGCGGGTAAATCAACGTTGATGAAGAGCCTGAACGAGGCGGCCGAGCCGGGGACGACACTCATCGCACTGGCGCCCACCTCGTCCGCCGTCGCCAATCTCGGGCAGATGGCGGGGATAGAGGCGCGTACCGTCGCCAGCCTGCTGGCAGGGGGTGGGCACGGGATCACCGACGCCCATGTGCTGGTGCTCGACGAAGCCGGGCAGTTGGGCAACCGGCAGGCGTTGCGCATGCTCGAGATCAGCCGCGAGACCGGGGCTCGACTGATCTTGCTGGGCGATAACAAACAGACCGGCGCGATCGAACAGGGCAAGCCGTTCTGGCTGCTCCAGAAGCTCGGGCTGCCGACGGCTCAGCTCACCGAATCCATGCGGCAGGAAACCAGAGTCATGAAGGGTGCCGTCACGGCGGCGCGTTCGGGCGATTATGCGGGCTCGCTTTCCAAACTCGACAAGGTCGTAAGCGGGGGTGATGCCGAAGCGCTTGCGCGCGGACTGGTCGCCGAATGGACGCGCCTCAGCCCTGAGAGCCGGGCTTCCACCAATATCCTTGTGCTCGAAAATGCCACCCGCCTGCTGGTCAATACGAAGATCCGCGAGACCCTTAAATCCGAAGGCGCGATCGCCGCCGAGGATGCACGACTGCAAGTGCTCACCTCATCGGGCATGAGCGATCAGGAGAAGCATTATGCCCGCTTCTATTCGGGCGGGCAGGTGGTGACGTTCGCGCGCGACGTCGCCGGCGCCGGGATTGCGCGCGATGCCGAATATAGGGTCGTGGGTGTCGGGCGCGAAGCGAATGGTCGCCAGGTCGTTCGCCTGGTCGACGAGCATGGCCGGACCATCCGCTGGGATCCAAGGCTGGGGCAGGCCCGCCACATCAATGTGTTCAACCGCGAGGAACGCGAGCTGGCCGAAGGCGACCGCATCCAGTGGCGGCTGGCCAACAAGACGCTCGATCTCAAAAATGCCGAGCGCGGGACGGTCGAGAAGCTGGAAGGCACGCAGGCGACGATCCGCTGGGATCGGGGCGACCGGGTTCAGACTGTGGACCTCGCTAGCCACAAAACCTGGGACCATGGCTATGCCGAAACCGTCTATTCGGCGCAGTCGAAAACTTATGCCCGGGTCTATGTGCTGGCGCCGGTCGGCTCGCCGCTGGTCAATGGACAGAACTACTACACCGCGATCACCCGCGCCCGGTTTGGGGTGAAACTGTGGACCGAGGACGAGAAGCGCCTGATCGACAAGCTGGAACAGCGGTCGGGGGAGAAGACCTCGGCGCTCGAAGGGCTGGGGCGGCTGGGGAAGGATTCTGCGCGCAACTATGCCGACCGTCATCCCGATCGCCTGGCGGAGGCTCGCGAAGAGCAACTGCGGGTACGCCAGGCGCGACGAGAGGGAGCCCTCGATCGGCAGCTCGATCGCGGCCGCTCACCTGAGGGTCTGGGTGAGCGGCTCGCTGACGGCGCTCGTGGGATTGCCGATATTCTGGGTCGCATCCTGCAATCCGCGCTCGATCGCCGATCCGGACCGGAGCGCGATTCTGGGCGCACATCGCAGTCCGTCCCGGAACTGCGGCCCGAACAGCATCAGCCTCACCACCCGACCGAGTCTCAACCCCAGCCCAACCACGGCCACGGCCACGATCGATGATCGGGCAATTCTCAGCCAAGGATACTCAATATGCCCTATCCCAACCGGACTACAGCTTCTCTTTCTCGCGTTGTCAGCATGATCTTGCCAATGTGCACGGGGATCACCCTGCTTGCCGCAATCCCGGCACAGGCGCGCGTCACAGGTGAGAGCGAGACGCGGATTGCCCACTGCATTCGGCAGGCTGCTCGTGACAAACCTTGGCTCGAGAGGATGCTCTGGGGCTTGCGTGACCAGGAAGGAGGATGGATCGGCGCAGAGGTTCGCAACACCAACGGCAGCCATGATCTGGGGCCGCTCCAGATCAACAGTTGGTGGGTGCCCAAGCTGGCCGGGCTTATCGAACGGCCCGAGTGGCAGGTCCGTTATTGGCTGAGGTTTGATCCCTGTTTCAATGCCGATGCCGCCCGCTGGATATTCCTGGCGGCGTTGCGTTCGACCGGAGATTTCTGGCAGGCCATCGGCGTCTACCACAGCCCGACCGCCTGGCGGCAGCGGCGTTATGCGCAGAGCGTTGCGCGCCACATGCATCGCCGGTTCGGGTGGGATATGTTTACCGCCGGGACTCCAGCCCAACTGACTGGAGCCCCCGCTGCGGCAGAGGTGAGTGTCACTGGTGGGAAGGGCGCAAACCCAGCGGTGAGGACGCTCGGCTTTGGGGTCGTGTGCGACCCGTCTGGCTGTGTCTAAACCGAGCCTATTGCGCTTTGAAGGCATCATGGCACACCGGATCTCCCTACAGCCCGGGAGTCAGGATAAGGATGCTGGAGACAGTCACAAAAATTGTCAGTGACAAGTTGAAAATACCGAGGGCCAGCGTGAAACGCCGCGCATCGCGCATGAAGGGCATGAGGCCAAGCGGCAAGATCGCAGACGCGATGAGCAGGGCGCATTGTATGGGGATCATCCAGTCGGGTGGAGGCACCCCGCCATAGGTAAAATCATCCAGCAGTGGCCCGGTGCCGAGCGCAGCAATCCACGGCAGGAGCAGTAAGGCGAGTAACGGCAGGCGCCGCCGGGCAGGCGGCTCTTCGTTGGGCAGGAACGCCAGCGCGCCCAACATGATCAGACCAAGAATAACCACAAGCCGCAGCGGCAGCGGATAATCGATCAGGTGGAAGGTGCCGACGATTGTAAGCAAAGCAATGACCGCTAAGGCCCAGGGCAGCAAACGAAAGCGCGGTGACCGCCCGCTTAAAGTCATCGGGTTACCGGGTGTAGTCAGATCATCCGTTTTCCTGGGGAGCAACGGCCCCGGTTCTGAGGTAGGGGTGCCGTAATCGAATGGTTCCAGCGCAACCGGCTGTGGCGGAGCGCCCGTCTTTTCCGGAGTAAGCATTTCGGGAAGAGCCAGTTTTCGCAAGGCCGGGATTTCGTCGGGAAGTTCGCCTTCCGGCCCAATGAATGCAAGGCTGGTCTGGCGGCTGAGTATATTGGCCGTGCGGCGAACGGCATCGGGTTCTTGTGGCGTCGCCGATTCCGCAAAGGCAGCGGCTGCAAAGGCTCGCAATGCGCGCGCGTTGGGCGCGATACCCTCCGTTGGCAGTGGTGCTGTCACACGGATTTCACCCTGAACCGTCTCCATGATGCCGAAAATCCAGTCACTCCGATTGCTGGTCAGACTGCCGCTGGGGTTCATCGGATGCCGGAAAGTTTCAGACACGCGTGCAGAAGTCACTTCCCAGCCGCCCACCTCGTCGACTTGCCAGGCAGAATGATCGAGCGAGTTGGCTTGCCAGGCGGAATGAGCGAGCGAGTAATCATTTCGTGGCGCTATCTCCAGCTGGATCGGTGCGGCGCAATCGATCCTGATCGGATCGCGCGACATGATTTCATAAGGGTTGCCTTGCCCGCACAGGGTCACTTGCATGGCAGCGGGATGCACCGCCAGCGTGGCCTTGTGCCAGACGGGTGTCGTCACCAGCGCATCGGCGTCGGTAAGAACGGACATGATGGCATCATGGCGGGCGCTCAGCGGGATGAACAGCCGCGCGAGGTTTTCCTCTGGCCGCCCAAGCGGTTTGATGCTCCATATTTGAACCTCGACCCATTCTCCTGGTTTGATCCCTGCGATCGAGATCATCTGGATATCGTGCTTGAGCAACTCGTAAAGGATCGCGCGCCGCCCATCGGCGACGGCCGCATCATGCGCGCGCCGACCGCGCTTGGCGGGCTGGGGGATGGCGTCATAATGCACACCGTTAATGAAGACGGCCAGGCGAAAGACGACTTCCTGCTGGCCAATCGGCGGCAAGGTGAGGACTGCTTCGACGAGCTGGTCACTCGAATTGGTGAAATGCCGCACGACGACGATCTGCGCGAGAGGCGGCAACAGAGTGACATCGACATGCGTGCTGTCAAGAATGAGCGGTGCGCATCCTTCCAGCTCCGCACGGAAGAACGCGGCAAGGGGATCAACGCGCAGCATGTCTGGGTCCATCTGGCGCTTCCTGCGACAAGAGCTCTTCGATCTTTGCGGCTGCCTTCGCGGCGATGCCAGTTACGTCCCCGCCGCCGCCAATCAATTCCGGTGCGATGACCAGCGTGAGGCCGTTTGCGATCGGGACGGGAATGCCCTCGCGCGCATCGAGCAGCAGGCGGATCGCTGCTGGCGGAAAGCCCAGGCTGCGTAGCCGTTCATACCGGCGTATCGCCGTAACGTGGACAGCGCTGTAGGTTGCATAGGTGCGTCCACCAGTCGGCGGCGGCACGAACCCTTCGGCGATCAAATAGCGGATCTGTCGCGGCGTGGTCCCGGTGATGCTGACCAAATCGTCGAATTTCAGGCCGGTCATTGCCGGCCCGCCTCTTCCTGTTGCAGACGGGCGCGTATTCGCATCCAGATGTCCGCCATGATGGCGCCGGGGATCGTCCGGCTATCCCTGCGGACCTTGTGTGTGAGCCAACGCTCTCCTGTTGCCAACAGCGCGACGCGCGCCTCGTCATGCTGCGTGAACTTGGCCTCGCAGGCGTCGCGCATCAGTGCCCAGTGCTCGGGAGAACCAGCTGCGATCGAGACGCCTAGATAGTGGAACTCGGTCGGTTGATCGACGCTGCCACCCCGCTCTTTGGCCTCACCGCCCCACAGCTTGGCCATGGCCCGGCGCTCCACAGGGTCAAGCCGTTTCAAGCCCTGCCAGAATCCTTCGATGCTGGCATAGTGCTGGCCGCCCAGCTCAAAAGGCGTGTGCGCGAGATTTGAGATCGGTGCGAAATGCGGCTCAATACTTTGTACGATGTTGAGCGCCGCGCGCCGCGCGTCCTCCTCAGGGCCGATCATGCTGAACGCCATGCCGCGCTCTGACGATGCATGTAGTTGGAAGACATGGCCATCTACCAGAGTCAGCAGTGCGCAGATTTCCTGCTCATCTGGCGTTTCGACCGACAGGCCGATGACATTGTTTTGGTAACTAAGTTTCATTTTCTCTGCACGGCATCGATAAGCAAGGTTATCGGCCAGGCCGCTCCTTCGATGATCGTGGTAGCGGCACCGCCAGCGGGTGTACCGCTTTCGCGGTGCTTGCCAATTCCTACCAGCAGGGCAATCAGGAGATAAACGACCAGGATGGATTTCAGGCTGAAGCCCATCAATTTGTCGAAAAAGTTTCTCATTCCGGGTTTCCTTTTGTCAGTCCGATGACACAAAATTGGACGGACGACACATCATCCGGTGCAAAATGAAACGGCGATCCTGCAATTGGCACCTCCATCCTTGCGACACGCCGTCGCGGCATTTCGCCCGGATACCCAACGATCGTCAGACCAGGCACCGCCCCATTTGTTCGCGCCGCCGCTGCTTGCCCGGCTTGTTGACAGGGCGAGGCAGATATTATGGCCCCAAACAGCTATCTTGCATCCCGAGGCCAATCCCCCCGCACGGCGACACATTGCTATGGCCCGGCATTCCGCATCGGCCCGGGACGCATAGTCCTTGCCAAATCCCGTGATGAGCGTTCTGGTTTCGACTGCGATGGCCCCGTAGAGAACTGGAACGGGCGCTCTGGGTATAGTCTTGTTCGGGCCTTGGAGCTCAGCCACACATGTTTGCACGCAGCGGCCTTCGTCCAGACCATATGACGTGCAAAGCCGCCTGATGCAGTCCTGATATTCTAATTCTCCAGCGCGAGTGGATTCCGGCATCGTCGCATATGCCAGCAGCAAAGCGATCAGCGAGAGTACACCCCGTGCCGACCACGACCGCCAACTTCCTTGTGCAATGATTGTTTTGGTTGAAGACATATAGTCTATCCTCCCAATGATGAACCTTCTGGCTGGCTCGGCGGTCTTCTGCCGCAAGGGCTATGGCAGTGCTTGTACGTCCTCGATTTCTTGCAAGGCATCGCGGCCGGTAGGCAATGCGCCGGTCATGGTGGGTGTCGCAGTCGCACCAGCCGACTTTTCAGCGTACCAGAGCGACAGGCGGTCCTCGAACAAGGCCCCGTCGCGTGATTTCTGCCCGGCGAACAGCGTTGCAGTGCGGTCGATGATGGCGCCGGGCGAGCGTCGAACGATCTTCACCTTCGGCGATGCGCCCGACACCACGGCCAGAGACTTCATCGCTGCCCAGGCAATCAGCGCGCCAGCTTCTCCAGACTGTTGGGCAATTTCGCTCGGCGTAAAGCGCGAAGCGGTATCATGCAGGATGTGCAGCCCGGTGCGATCCAGCCGATACCACAGCGTTTCCCCCTCGGGCTTGCTGCCCAGTCGAAAGTTGGCGACGGCACCCGCGATGCCCAGAGCAATCAGCCCCAGCGGGAACAACTTCGCCACAACAAAATGGACCAGCAATTCCATGAAATTCGTGACGACCGTCGGCTCTCCCCACCACAACATCGAAAAGAAGACCAGTCCGGGCCCGCCGAGGAACAGCAGGGTGAACCAGCCCTTGCGCCGGAAGTTGGCGCTTGTCCGGCTTGGGCCGAAAAACTCTTCGGCTTGATCGACTGCCTTGACCTCGCCGACTGGCGCCGGCGCAGCCGCACTGACCCTCACTGCATCGGCTGCTTCGGCATGGCTCATGCTCACCGGGATGATTGCCGGGTCAAGTGGCCGACCGGCGATCACCGGAATGCTGCCCCGGCGGAGGCGAATAATATGCAGGATGCCATAAATTGCTCCACCGACGAGGGCCAACGGCACACCGAAGACCAGCAGAAAAGCCCACTGCCAAGGCGTCTTCGCCTTTGGTTGGCCGATCTTCGCAATCGCTGGATCGTTGCCAAAGCTGTTCATGATCGCGGCGGATGCTTTGGCCGCCAGTTCATCCTCATCCATGACTGGCTCAACGACGAAATTGAACTCCTTGGTCAATTGCACGGTTTCGCCCGGCGCATAGAACACATGCTTGCCGTCTTCATTGCGGTAGAATGCGCCCAGGGACGAGATACCCCAGTCCGAAGCCGACTCACCTGTTGCCGGGGCGCGTCCTGAGCTCACTACATCGTTGATATTCTGCATGAATTCACGCACAATCCAGCCATTGGGCGTGCCCATTTTCACATATTGGCCGTTGCGGCCCTTGATCGTGACGGGCGAACTGATCGATTGGGTTTCATTCTCTGCAACCGCAGTCACGCCTTCGCAGATATTGGGCGGCGCCTCGCCGATGAAATAGATGTCGGTCGCCGGATTATCGCTCGCCCCGCAGTGCCGGGCGGCGAGCGCCCGATCGATCAGGTTGCCGTTGCGCCTGCCGCGAATGACAATTCCGCCCCAACGCGACACGAAATAGGGCCGTGCATCCGTAAACTCCCCATCGGGAGCGTCCGGCGCGCGCTCCCAAACGGCTTCCATCGGCAAGCCGTTTGGGGAGCGGGGTGCGGACTTCATGGCCTGCATCTGGGCGTACATCTGGTCGAAGGCAGCCTTATTCTCGGCGGTTTGCTCGCCCGTCCCCTTGAACTCGCAAGCAAGGCGAAGCGCGACGTCGGTCGGCGGCTCGCCAGCCGAGTGAAAGATCGCCGAAGTGCCGTCCGGGCAATGGATTTCGCCATTGGCGTAGTAAGGCTGATCCGCTGGCGCCTGGGCATCGACCGCCTGCGTGGCGCAAGCAAGGCTGGCGACAATCCAGAAGCGGCCAACCGCATTTACCCGCATTCCACGGCCCGAGCCCTGAGGCTCCGATCGCAAGTCCAAGGCGATCATAAGTCCCTCCATCTGCCTCAAAAACGTTTCGCTGGTTCAGTTCGACCGGGCCTGCTCAATGTTCTATTAACAATTATATTGTCAAAAGCAACCCCTCTCGTCGCGAGCACGATGTGAAATTGAACGCAAGCTGGGGGCTACGCGATCAGGAGGCGGGTTGGCTTGGCGCGGCCGTGTGCAATACCAACGGTTCGCACGACCCTGGGCCCTGCAGATCAACACATGGTGGGTGCCGAAGATCTCGGCGCTGGTGGGGCGCTCGCAGGCCGATGTTCACGCGTGGTTGACGCATGATGCCTGCTTCAACGCCGGAGCCGCGCGGTGGCGCGCTTTGGCTTACAAGATCGGACTTGGCCGCAAGAAGGCCGTGCCGGCGCTCCCGATGGGAAGCCACCAAAAATCACCGCGGCACGCCGTGGCCGCAGGAAGAGTAAGGCTGCCTCCTCAGCCAGTTGAACCAAACGGCGTGAGCGGTTGACCTACATGGATTTTGGCGGTGACCTGCGTGTCCCCGTCATCCTCGCGGCGTATCGCGCTCCCGTGGATGGAGGGTTTCCAACATCATCGTGTTTGCCTGGCGGCGTAATTCTCCACATTTACGCAGTAGGCGCGGATCAGCCACGGGCGCGACGCTCTGTTCGAGCATCTGGACCGCTTCGCAAAGAGTCTCGAAGGCTTTTTGCGTTGCAATTCTTTGGTCCATCGCCCTCATTCCACAGCTAAAATGCTGCGGGGCTGTGGCAGATAGCTCTCGCCAAACCATTACCGCTCAGGAATGATGGGAGCCTTGCCTGGAAATCGGCACGAACTGCGCGCACCTCTGTCGCCATGCAGGCTACTCAAATCTTCGGCGAACTGCTTTCGCTGAACGGGCGAACAACCCATCGGTCGACCACCTCAGGAAGCAACCCATCCTCGACGTGGAATTGCTTGGCGATCCCGATACACTCGTCGTCAGTGAGGGGCGTTCTCAATGGCCGAATGTTAATCCGGTAGCGCCGGACGGTCCCGTCTCGAAAATGGGCGTCCACAGTTCTTTTCGGCATTGCTCCACTGCCTTATTTCCGTCGCCGACTGGGCCGCTGCCGGCACGCTCTGTCAAAGCGTGCCGGCGCTGAACCGGGTGTTGGAAACCTGAAGACAGATCAGGCGCGAACGCCTTTGGGCTGGGCAGCCTTGGACATAGCGTTCGCCACCCGGTCGATAAGCTCAACCAGCTCTGTCTTGGGAAGTTTCCACGCTTCCACCCACGTCTCCGCAGGCACATGCGCGTTACCCTGAAAAGATTAAGAAATTCGGCAAATTTCGTTCGATCCATACCGCCGCTGTTATGCCCAACGGCGTGCGGACGCCGATGGTACGATGCTCGGCAGTGCTTGAATGACCTCGACAAGTTAGCCGGATTTGATTGCCCAACCTCGTGGCGCAAATGTACGGTGCATCCCGATCCCCACGTGACGGGCAGGTCACCTTCCACTCCGATCCTTGTCGATAGCCCCGGCCCTTATGCAGCTTGCTGCATTTCCTTGCGGATCGTCTGGTTACGCCCGTTGCTCTTGGCTTCGTAGAGGGCCTGATCAGCTTCCAGCAGAGCCTGCTTGGGGTCAGTTGTTGTAGTCGCGATCCCGGCCGAAAAGGTTACATGGCCGAGCGGCTCGTCAGAATCACGCACCCGGAAATGCTTGTCCGCGACCGCCTCGCGCGCGGCCTCGACCATGTCGAAAGCCGATTGGCAGTCGACATCGGCGAAAAGAACGACAAATTCTTCTCCACCATAGCGCGCCACAAGGTGAGGGCTGAGCATTTCGGATAATATATTGGCGACAGCCTTGAGTACGCGATCTCCCACCGCATGTCCGAAACGATCGTTGATCGACTTGAAATGATCGATGTCACAAAACGCGATGGTCGCACGACTCCCATCCTTGGCGGCGGATTGAATCTTGGCGTCGAATGTCCTTCGATTCGGGAGATTTGTAAGCCCGTCGCGTGAGGCATCATCGCGCGCGGCCTCGAGATCCAGGCGAAGCCTTTCCGTCTCCTTGCTGGTCTCATCCAGTCTGCGTTCCACCTCGGCGGTCCGCTCGATCATGCTGTGGACGATGGTGATCAGATCGGCGCCATCGGCGAGATTGTCCACGCTCGCGTTGAGGTCGCGATTGAATGTTCCTGCATCGCGCAACGCTTGGGCAGTCAGCTCGGCAAAGGATTGGGCCTGCCGGCGGAGCTGGGAATGTTGCTCGTCGAGGCCGCCGGACGACGAGGTGCCGGCAGTATCAGTCGTCGATCCCATCAGTTCATCGACATCCAGTTGACCAAGACGAAAGCCGCCATCGGTCATTTCGTCGACGGCCTTTCGGAGAGAGCCGCTGACGCCGGTCAGATAGAGATAGGCGAAGCTGTAGTTGAGCGGCGTGGGATCAAGCATGTGCGTGTCGAGAAAACGAAGGGCTTCCTCCGCAGTCTTGCGGTTGGCGGTTTTCTTGCTCACTGGACTGCCCCTGCTGGTCATCGGTCTGATCTTGAAAGCTTTACTTTCTTGAGACCCTCCCGTGGCAGCGAATCCGCTTTACCCTCCGCGTCGAACGGGGCAGGGCGACCCTGCAAATGCCTCAAAAAGCACCGTTATCGGGCCGCCTGAGGCATGTCACCGGAATCCGATTGAATCATCCTAAAGTA
The DNA here is from genome assembly GCA_964343385.1 of uncultured Novosphingobium sp. GTDB lineage: Bacteria > Pseudomonadota > Alphaproteobacteria > Sphingomonadales > Sphingomonadaceae > Novosphingobium. Next base: position 15,400 of record CAYFJH010000023.1, read on the forward strand.
TGAATTTGGGCAGTTTCACGGTTTGGTTCTCGCGGCTCGCAGCAAACGATCATCGCCTCAACCAGTAGGCGGTGCTCAGAACTGGCAGCTGATCACGAAAGCACCTGAGATTTACTGCTGGAAGTTATGATTATAGGCTATTTCGTTTGGCTTGATGGACCAGATTGATTTGTTGCGACAGCAGCAGGTCGGTCGCGGCTTCGTGGTCCAGGGGCCTCGAGAAGAAATAGCCCTGGCCCAGTTCACAGCCAAGGCTTGCGAGCTGCGCTGCTTGCCTTTCAGTTTCGACGCCTTCGGCGACGACGGCGATGCCAAGACGTTGCGCCGTGTGGAGCAGGCCGCCGATCACCGTTGCGCCGGCACCCTCGGGGGCAAGTCGATCAACCAGGATCTTGTCGATCTTGATCATGTCCACTGGCATGGTCAGCAACGGCATAAGTTGCCCGCCTCCCGTCCCGAAATCGTCAAGCGCGACTCGCAGTCCATTCAATCGAAGTGTTTCGATTGAATGGATCACGGTTTCGTCACGAAGTGCCGGATAGGCGCTCTCGGTGATCTCGATCACCAGATGCTTCAGCGGCAGGCCATGCTCAGCAAGCGCAGCCGCGATCTGCTGGTCGAGCCTTCCCCCATGGAAGTCCGCGAGCGAGACGTTGATGCCGATATGTTCGATCGGAATGTCACGGTCTATCCAGTCGCGGACATCGTGTGCCACGAGCTCCAGCATGCGTTCGGTCAGCTCCGAAGCGACGTGGACGTCGGTGGTGGCCTCGCGGAACGCCGCGGCAGCAAGGACACCACCATTGGCCATACGAAGCCGGCACAGTGCCTCCATCGCGATGATTTCGCGCGTATCGAACCGCACGATCGGTTGATAATGCGCCTCGATGCGCCCATCGCGAAGAGCCGCATCGACATCGCGAATAGCCGTGATGCGATGGATGATGCGCGTGTCGATGCCTGCCCAGTAGCGCACAAATCCGCCGCGATTTGTCTCCTTCGCATGGTAGAGCGCGAAGTCCGCGTTCTGGCGCACGGTGTCCGCGCTGCGGTCGCCAGGCGCCAGGACGGCACCGCCGATCGTTGCTCGGGGTGTTATCGTATGGCCGTTGCAAAGGACTGGCTCGACAAGCTGGTTCAATATCCCCGTGGCGAATTCATCGAGATCATGCAGGGCGTCGGATGATTGCACGAGGACCGCAAACTCGTCGCCGCCGATGCGGAACACCCGATTTGGCATGGCGGCAGCTTCAGCCCGCGAGGCAACAGCCTGGATCAGCAGATCGCCGGCATGATGGCCAAAGCTGTCGTTAATGATCTTCAGATTATCGAGATCAAGGATGAACAGCGCCCATATGCCGGGCTCACTGCACGAAAGCCGCGAGATCGCTCTCATGAAGCTGGCGCGATTGGCGAGGCCGGTCAACATGTCGATATTGGCGCGCCTTTCCCGATCGAGGACGCGGCCATGCCGTTCAAGGGCGATCGAGCAAAGATAGGTACAGGCATCGATAATGGCCTGCTCTTCCTCTGTCGGCGTGTGGACCTGCGTATGATAGAGCGCGAATGTGCCGACCACCCTTTCTGCCTCGTCGAATATCGGCGTCGACCAGCATGCTCGCAGGCCGATTGCCAACGCGGCATCTTTGAACTCTGCCCAGCGCGGGTCGCAGGCGATGTCGGCAACAATCACGGATTCGCGCAAAAAGGCAGCGCTGCCGCAGGAGCCGAGCTTGGGGCCAATCATCAGCCCGTCCAGCGCTACGCAATAATCCTCCGGCAAGCTGGGCGCTGCGAGCGGATGAAGGATACCCTCATGATCTACCGTAAGGATCGAGCAGATTGCGTCAGGGACAAAGGCTTCTGTTTCAAGACATAACCGGTCCAGGGTCGCTTTGAGATCGGCGCCCTTTGCGATCATTTCGAGAATTGTGTTGCGAAGCGTGAGCAAATCTCTTCCGAGCCTCGTGCTGTCCAATGTCCAAGCGGGGTATTCTGTTTTGCAAGGAACATAGGCCTTGTGGATTAAGTCTTTGCTAAATGGATGGATTTGTCTCTCTGCGTAAATAGTTTGCCCAAAGCGGAGGAAAGGCACTCAAGCAGACAGATTCCGATGTGTGTCCCTGCTGCGCGTCGGCGCGTAGCCGGAACGCACATCGATTCCCCCACCCGGCGCCGTGACCGGCGTCGGCTCGCCAATTTAGGTGCGATGCGTTAAATGATACTTAAAACCCGTCGCCTTATAACCATCCAAGGCTGACTTATGCGGCGTGAAACGAACGCATCCTGGTTCTCTTCGGAATGTCCTGGCGACCAATATTCGCCGATGCCGTCTGGCGCGGGGCATGAGCCAGCAGGATTTCGCGCTCGAGATCGAAATGGATCGGACTTATTTCGGCGGTGTTGAGCGCGGTGAACGCAATATATCGATCGACAATGTCGAGAGGATCGCAAAGGGGCTTGAAGTGAGCCCCCATCTCTTGTTCATCAAGCCGGATTGAAAGCCACCCGCATCGGCTATGATTACCGACGTTCAGCAGTTCGCAAGCGAATTACGCCATTTCGCAAAGCGAGCGAGCAGAGAAAATCGGTGCTGTATTTGATCTGCGCGCGCATCATTGTCAGAAGTGGCCGACTCTCCGAAAGAAATATCTGCTCATCGGCAGCAATTGCTTCATCGGACCATTCCGTCAGATAGTTGGTCCATTGCCAGCCGAATTCCTGCAAATTCCGCAAACAGGTCTCAACCCTCTCCTTGGCTTCAGCGTCTGCCGTAGACGCGAGCTGCGAGCTGCGAGCCGACAAATTTCACGATCTCGGTCAAATGATGATTGAGGTCGTGCGCGAGGTCATCCCTCTGAATGAGGAAATCGCGGGCATCCTCGTCCTCAATGGCTTGAAGGAGGGTGCTGGCTTGGCGATCAAGACGATCGCTGCTTGCCAATATATCGTCGGCGCTGAGCATATGGTTAAGACGTCCTCGGGCGGTCGATCGGCCGCTGGACTCAGATTCAATTTGCTCTGAAACGGGTCGGAAGCGAGTGCGCGTATTTGCTTCAATGTGGCTTGCTTCCGTCTGGAGCGCGCGCCGGCCCCTTAGGTTTCGCGGATTTCTCGATCGAATGGATCGACATGTCGAGATGTGCGGCGGCTTCGAACAAGCCGAGCGCGTCAAGTTCGTGAAGGCAATTCCGGAGCTGACAGCTTAACGGCGATATCCGCGCGCCGCGCTGCGAGGGGTCGATGTTCCGCACATTGTCGAAGAGATTCATTAACTCGTCGCTCAACGCATCATCATCCAATCCGGCCATCGTATCAGCGCGTCCCATTTACTCTATCTCGCAGCTTGGTACTGGACCGGAAGGTCAAAACGCGACGTTTGCATATCACGGCCTCGACGCCGGTCTTGGGATTACGCCCCATTCTGGGTGCCTTTTCACGGATCAAGAAAGTTCCAAAGCTCGATATTTTGACATTCTCTCCACGCTCGATGGCTTCTGCCATGAGATTCAGTATTTGCGCGACCACGAAGGATGCCTCCGCTTTCGGTAGGTCAGCCTCCCGTTGAACTGCGTCAGTAATATCAGCCCGGGTGAGTGTATTTGATCTTGTCTTTTGCAACACTTCAAACCCGGGCGGACCGGCCCCCACGCCAGCCTGAAAGTCATTGTTATCGTGCAACGTGCTCTCTGTCATCGCAAACCGATCTCGTCATCCGAAAGTATGATGGGGTGCGGGTAGGCCGAGCGACCCTCGGCAATTTGCCGGAGCTAAAATGTATGTGTGGCCGTGGCGTCTCCGGTCTTGACCGTATAGGTGCCCGCACCGTCGCGGGGCAGCGGCTGCTCCCAACTGACGCCAGCGTATAGTCGTTTGGGTGGCAGGCCTACGCAGTTCTTGCCCACCGCATCGCACTGCCTGCCATCGAACAGTTCGGCGTTCGTGTTGCCATTGTTCCGAAGCGTGAGAATATTCATCTCCCGGGTCGAGGCGATCTCGGAACGTGGAGCGATAGGGCGGACGATGACCAGCACGTCATAGCCGACGATTATCTGCAGGCCACTGCTGGACGCGGTAACGTCACCTACAACGGGTTTGACCGCGACGCGGTAGATATGTTCGCTGTCCCTTTGCTGGCTGATCGCCGCAATGCGGATGAGTTTTCGCTCCCCCGGTTCGAGAATCAGCCTGTTCGGAGTGACGAGAAGCCCCAGCTTCTGGGGGTCTGCTATCTGAACGCGCTGCTCCTCGGCCTGGCCGGGCGAGACGATTTCCGAGGGCTCCGCAACCACGTAGATGCGTTGTGAACCGGAATTCGACACTTCGACATCATGGTGAGGCGACGCGCCTGGTGCGAGGTCGACAATGACCTGGCTGAGAACCATCTCGGCCTGCGCCGGCGCTGCTGTTCCCAGCAGGATGCCCATAAGCATTTGCCACAGGAGCTTATGGGGCAGAGGCAAGTGAATCCGGTTCATGGGACACTCCGTTGTGCATATTGTAGGGTAGGGGATACTTGGCACCGCCGTTCGCCGAGCGAAGCGTAACCATTCGATGCCGTGAGATTGGAAAGCGCAAGACGACAGGATCTGCCGTCGCGCATTCGGATATTCAGCACATCGTTCGTGCCGGTTTCGGCCTGAAAATAGCCTTGGCTGTCGGTCTGTGCGACGCCGGCGACAGCGGTGATGTCTGCGAACATGATAGGGGAACCATCTTCCCAAAGCGCGCGTCCAAAAACCGCGACGACGGGTTGCGCTGTCCATTCAAGAGAAGCGACGGTGCCGGGATAGATGCTGACGCGGCGCGCCCGGCCGTCGTAGCTGGCCCGGTCCCCTTCAATCGGACGAACGCGTATGTCGTACTGCCGATAGGGAGGCAGAAACAGGGGAAGGCTGGAGCCCGCGTGAAGCGTTCCATGGGGACTGTCGTTGACCAATACCTCGAAGACCGTACCCGTCGCCCGCCCGTCGATGCGCACGACGATCGCGCCTTCGCCCATCTCCTGCCCGCCAAGCGCGGCGGCATTCCCCGTTATCGCTAGGCCGGTTTGGAAGCTGGCGCTGTACTGGGTGCCCCGCCCGGGTCCGGACAGGATTCTGCTCGCATCGACGAAGGTGGATCCATAATTGCCGCGCGAACTTGCGGACACGCGCAGGCTGTCCTCGTCCGGGTTCCGTTCTAGCGCTCCCGCCAGGCTAAGTTCGCCGCCGAGAACGTCTTGGCGCTCCCAGGATCCGCCAACCGTTGCCACGACGCCGGATCTCCCGTCGTTTCCGAAAGACCGCTCGCTTGCCGAGCGGAGGCCGACGGAACCGTTCAACGTAGTGCGGGCCCCCAGTAATTGAAGCGTGAGGCCAAAATAGCCCGTGCGCCCTTGGCTGGATTGCGTCAGGTGACCTTCGAGTGCGAACTCCAGTCCGCGCCTGCGCATCACCGGCCAATAGGCTGTCGGTCCAACGCCATAGGACATGTCCCGCCGATCACGCCGATAATATCCTGAAAGGCCAAGTCGGGCCTGGCCGAGCCGATAGGTGAGATGAGCGTTAGCCTGCGTGAACGACCCAGAGGCATCAGCCAGGATCGGTCCGGAAGACGCTTGCTGGATAGGGACAATCGGCGTGCCGTCGTGGCTCCAGACCCTGCGGAGATCGAACGCATAGCCGAGGGCTGAATGGCCGAGCGAATTCGCCTGCAGGAGAATACCGAAGTCACCACTGCTGCTTGCGAGGCCCGCGGCACGAACCTGGCCAATGCTGGTGAAGAGATAGCCGCCAACCTCTCCCAGCATCTTGCCATCGACGCCGACGACTGCCGCATCGACAGCCAGATGCGGCGTGAGACGGTGTGCGATTCCCCCTTGGAAATAGGGCGTGCTGGAAAGGGCGAAGGCGTGTCGATCGCTATCCTTCGCCAGGACGCCGGCATAGGCGAAGAAGAGGGTTTGACCCATCGGCGCCACAAGGGCGTTCTTGATGAAGAAACGCCTTTCTTCGCGAACATTGCTGCTGGGCTCCTGGATACGGAGTGTCAGTTCGTAGGATCCGCTCGGCAGGTTCGATGTGTCGAGGTTCTGGCTACCCGCTTCATAGCTTCGAGAGGCCAGAAGGCGTCCATCGCGCAGAATATCGACCCGCGCGCGTCTCGGCAGAAAAAGCACGAGCGGGCTGCCCTGCAGCAGATATTTGTCGAGCCGCGTGTCGATCTGGCTGCCGACGCCGACCCCGAACATTTTCCTGCGACCGACAAGATCGATGCCGGGCGCCCAGAAGAGGCCGGCCGAATAGCGCAGATCGGGCCGGTCCAGCTCCGCGACCATCGTCTCCACATGAAAACCTATGTTCGATGAGATGGACGTCTCGCCGCGCAGGCGAGCCGAGCCATTCCCGATTACCGCCCTGTTCTGGATCGTATATGTTGTTGCCCCGTCGTCCGAACCTGCAACGGTTGCGCCGAAGGAATCCACCAGGGCCGGCCCGGAAGCTGGCGGCGCCAAATAGCTGCGTTCGAGGCCCGGCCGCACCTTCAGCCTGTCGGGAGCGATGAAGATGTCGATGCGAAAGCGCGTCTGGTCGAATATGATTCCGGCGAGCGCCGGACTGAGCTCCCCGCAACCGCTGGACGGGCTGGCGCCGCAGGCAAGCGTTACATGAGGATCGAGGTGCGCGTCGGCCAGGCCTTGCCGAACGGCCGCCTTGTCCGCCAGCTCCGGAAGCAGGGCAAGGAGGGCCTCGATGTCCTCGAAACGAAACGAGCCCGGCTCATAGGTCACGGATGTTTCGCCGATCAGCTGTCCGCCATAAAAGACGTCCACCACCATTCGCTGCGACTGAAGCAGATTGTCAAAGCCTGCTGGCGGCCGAACCATTGTGAACGCCACCTTCTCGCCGGAAGCCGGTTCTGCCTCGGCGGGTAGGGGCAGAACCGTGGTTGCCACCGTCGCCAGGCACAAGACGGAACGCATGACGCGCGACCGATTGCGGCATCGCATTTCGAAGTGAGAGGCCTTGCCTTTCATTCCGGGGTCACCACGAGCGTCAGTGTGCCGCTGTAGCTGGTCGCGGTCGCGCTGCTTGCTTCGTTTGCCCGGATGATGATGATGAGGCTTGCGGTCGTCGCCGGACCGAATTTGCAGGTCGAGGACAAGGCGTCGGATGTCAGCCCCGGCAGGGTATTCCCGGGGCTGAGTGATGTGCCCAAGGTTTGGCCCGAGGCACTGTTCCACTGCACTTCATAAGGGAGTAAGGCACCGCTGCCTGCAAGCGTGAAGGCGCCACCCGCGCCGGAGCCGGTCGCGGTGATGGTATAGCCGCCGTCCAGGTTCGAGCTGTACACGCAGACATTCTGGCTTCGTATCGAATCGGTCGTGAAATTTGAGATGGTGCCGAAGTTGGCGTTCTTGAGCTTGGTGAGTCGCACGAGTTGTGCCGCCGCGGGCGATGCGCAGCCGCAACCGAGGGCCATTGCCGCCAGCACGGCGAAGAGACGATCGGTTCTTCGCGGCCCGTGTCGGTGGAGGCAGGCGCGATGCCCGTCGCGCTTCGCCCGCCGGAGGGGGGCTTCTTTGGCCAGCATTTCCACGATGAAGTCTTTCGCCCCACGGCAGACCTACTGGGGCGTCAGCAACAGGGTCAGGTTGCCAGTATATGTGGTCGCGGCAACCATGTCCTGCAGATCGCTTGCGCCGATCGCGACGATCAGGCTGGCCGTGGCGGATGGGCCGGAATTGCAGGTCGGTTTGGTCGCCGTCGAGACAAGCCCGCCTAAGGCCGTGCTTGCCGTCAACGACGTTCCCGAACTCTGGCCTGAGGTCTGGTTCCATTGGACGGTGTAGGGAACTGGCGTCAGGGCGCCGCTCGCCAGCGTGAAGGCTCCGCCGGAACCGCTCCCCGTCGCCGTAATGCTGTAGCCCTTGGTGGCGGTATTGCTCCAGGCACAGACATTCTGGCTGTTCGTCGCATCCGCGCTCGGGTCGACGTTGCTGAAACTTATGTCGTTCAGCGCGGTAAGCCGGGCGCGGTTGGGAACGCTGGCGGTGATCGTGACGCTGCCGGTCGATGTGGCGCCGAGCGAACCCTGTGAAGCCGCCATTGCCGGAGCCGCGGCCGCGAGTGCCGAACTCGCTGTGAGTATCGCCAGGCAAATGTGGCGCGTCCGGCGGGAGAAGGGTGAAGCGAACATGATTGCGACTCCGGTTTCTTTTTTTGATGACATGAGAATTCTGGCCCTGCCGCGGTGGCAAGGATCGCTGGTGCGACGACACATGGGACGGTCACCCGCCCGCGAATGCAGTCGAGAAATGGCGAAACAGGCTCTCATGCGGCCAGAAAGACCGCCGGAAGTTAACGAATGCCCCCAAAGCCGAAGACTTCATTAACTATTCATCCCAAGGGATGAGAAAGATGTTTATAAGCCTCATTCTTTAGGATTAGGATCGAGCCGATCGCGGAAAACCGGGACTCGTCATGCTAAGCCCGAAGGGAGGAATCAGAGGGCAGGCCGATCAGGACGCGTTCGTCTCGCTTCGCGCAGCGGAGCAGCCATGGTGAGGGCCGCGGAATGGATTAACGAAACTCCTTGCTGCTGGCATAAGGGATGGGCGCAGGGTGGTGGTGGGATTTGAGACCGGGATTCCCGGTGGGAGGAGACGCAGCGAAGTGCCATCCGCGGTTCTGGTCGTAGACGACCATCCTGTCTTTTGCGCCGCAATGTCGATGGTGGTGGGCACTGCCGACGGGAATGCGGAGGTGACGCAAGTGTCCGATCTTGGCGCTGCCGAAGCGGCCATGCGCGATCGGGGCTTCAATCTCGTGCTGCTCGATCTGGCGCTGCCTGACGTTCAAGGCATGTCCGGCCTGCTCCTGCTCCGCCAGCTTCAGCCTTCTTCGCCGCTTGCGATCGTGTCTGGACGTGAAGATCCGAGGCTGATGCGTCAGGCAGCGGAATGCGGCGCTTGCGGCTACATCCCCAAATCGACGGCAGTCGATGTCATGGTAGCGGCGGTGAAAGCCTTGCTTGTCGGTGGTCAGTGGTTTCCGCAGGCCACCTTCGCGGCCGAAATTTCAGAGGAGGAACGGCAACTGGCCGCGCGCTTCGCCGAGCTGTCCTCAGCGCAGATCAGGGTGCTACGTGCGATCGTCGACGGCCGCCTCAACAAGCAGATCGCCCATGATCTCGGGATAGCGGAGGCTACCGTCAAATCCCATCTTCAAACGACTTTCCGCAAGCTTGGCGTCGCCAATCGCATACAGGCGATTATCGCGTTGAACAGCCTCGACCTGACGCACGACGTTTGAAGGGGCATCAGTCGGAGCCCACCACGGCTGTCGCCTCGTCGATTGGCGTTTGCTCGGCGCGATACCGATCGATCGCAGCGATGGTCTCGACCGCGGTGCCCGACAGTTCACCGATGAGGTCATCGGCAGCGCCGCCGGCCACTTCAAGGCGCTGAGCCACTTCGGCGAGTTTTGCAGCGCCCAGATGGAGGGCCGCACCGCTTAGCGAATGAGCGCTGCGCCGGGCTGCGGTAACATGGCCCGATTCCAGCAAGTCCCTGATCGAGCCCGGGCGCGTAGCGATGTCGTCGCGCAACATCACGATGAGCTGGTCGCATTGCTCCGAGCCCAGGGTCTTTGCGATCAAATCGAGGCGCTTCATGTCGAGCGTGATCGTTGTCGGAGGTGCAAGATGCTCTGTGTCCTCCGCCTTCATAACCTTTCTGCGCGAAGGATTGATCTGGCCAAGGGCGACTGCAAGCTTGACGCTGTCGATCGGCTTGAACAGGAAGCCGTCGATCCCGGACTTCTCATAGAGGGACTGGCGGCGGCCTGACCGATCCGCGGTGAGGGCAATGATCGGAACCCGGGTTGAAGGACGCTCCATCGACCGGATCGCGGCCGCGGCCTCCGGTCCGTCCATCTCAGGCATCTGCATGTCCATCAGCACCAGATCGAAATCTCTTGACTGCACGCCCTCGACGGCAGCCCGGCCGTGTTCGACACAGGTGACGGAATGCCCCATTCGTTTGAGCAGGCCTTCGATCAGCGTTCGATTGATCGGATTGTCCTCGGCCAGCAGGACATCGAGGGACCGTGTCTTGCCAGCAACGTCTTGTGCGCGGTCATCGGGAAGGGGTTGAACAGAAGCTTCAAGGAGCGGCAGTTCAAACCAGAAAGTCGATCCCTTCCCCGGCTTGCTCGTGACACCGATTCGTCCCCCCATGGCCTCGACCAGTCGGCGGCAGATGGCGAGGCCCAGACCGGTGCCGCCAAACTTCCGGGTAGTTGATGCGTCGGCCTGGACAAATGGCGCGAACAGGGCGCCGATCATCTCCCGGTCGATACCGATGCCAGTATCCGTAACCGTGAAGCGCCAGGTTCTCGAAGTTGCATCTGAACCGGCTTCCGCGATCGACAGATCGACCCGCCCCTTGGCCGTGAATTTGGCCGCATTGCTTATGAGGTTGGCAATGACCTGGCGGAGCCGGGTCGGGTCACCTCTGACGAGAGAATTGGCTGCTTCGGGGAACAGGTAGCCGAAGGACAGTCCTTCATTGGCCGACAGCATCTCGAAGGTGGCGAATGTTTGCTCGGTCAATACTCTGAGATCGAAGTCAACCTCTTCGAGGACCAGGTGTTCGCCCTCGATCTTCGAAAAATCCAGAATGTCATCAAGCACAGTGGTCAGCATCTGAGCGGATTGCTGGAGACCGTCCAGCAGGTTCGCCGTTTCCTCCGGCGTCGCGGTCCGGAGTAGCTCGATCATCCCTAGGACACCGGCCATTGGGGTTCGGATCTCGTGGCTCATCGTCGCCAGGAAATCAGATTTCGCGAGCGTTGCCGCTTCAGCAGCATCGCGTGCGGCGACTAGCTCAGCCTCGAAGCTCTTGCGCTCGGCAATATCCCGCGAAGCACCGATGATCTCAAACGGGTCACTACCTTCCGGCACAGGAACCGAGCGCGCATTGACTTCGAGCCAACGCCAGCTTCCGTCTGCACACCGTGTTCGATAAGGTATCACGATCCGTTCTTGTTCACCCGACCGGAGCGTGTCGAGCGCTCTACGGATCAAGGGCTGATCGTCCCGGTGCATCGCAGCAACAGGATCGGCGCCGATCAATGAGTCGGGATCGAAGCCCGTTAACTCTTGAACTGCCGGTGAGACGTAGAGAAAGCGGTTCTCCCCATCGAGACGAAAAATGATGTCGGTCGCGTTTTGGGCAAGGAGGCGATAGCGGGCTTCCTCCTCGCGTTGTGCTGTTTCCGCCCTTGTCTGGTCGGTAACGTCAAGGAAAGCACCAATGAACCCGATTATTGTGCCATCAGGAGCCCGCTCGACCTGAGCGCGTGAGACGATGTTCCGGATTTCTCCGTCAGGCCTGACAATCCTTGCTGAAAACTCGTGACTGACCCCTTGGACCATCACCTTGTCCATGGCATCGCGAACCTTCAGGCGATCATCATGGTGGTAGAGTTCGATGGCCTCATCGAGCGTGGGACAGTCACCCTTCTCCAGCCCATGGATGCGGAAGACTTCGTCGGACCAGAAGACTGAGCGCGTATGGGCATCAATCCGCCAATGGCCGACATGTGCGATGGTCTCAGTCATGACGAGAAGGCGATGGTTTTCGCGGTCGCGCGCAACCGCCTCGGCAGCCTTTAGTTCTGCTTCGGTTCTGCGAGATACATCGCGGACACTGGCGATGAATTCCTGAGGTTCGCCGTTCGTATTATCACGGACAAGTCTGAAGCTGGCTTCGAGCCAAACATAGTGGCCATCTCTGTGAAGCTGCCGATAGGCGCAGATTGGATCGGGTGTTCCAGTCAGCAGACTCTTGCAGGTCGTCACCACGCCGTCGCGATCCTCAGGATGAATGACAGATAGCGGTGTTTCGCCAACCAGCTCCTCTGGTTCAAAGCCGAGCAGGTTGCGGCAGGCGGGCGAGGCGTAGCGCCGCACCCCGTCCATGCCGATACGAACGATCATGTCATTGGAATGATCGGCAAGCAGGCGATATTCCGCCTCGCTTCTGCGAACTGCATCTTCGGCCAGCTTCTGGTCGGTAACATTCTGAATCTGAGAGACGAAATAGAGTGGATCGCCATTCGAGGCGCGAACAAGCGAAACGCTCAGGAGGACCCACACGACGCTACCTTCCCTGTGGAAGTAGCGCTTCTCCATCTGATAGGTTTCGATTTCTCCGGCGAGGAGAGCCTGGACATAGGCAAGGTCAGTGTCGAGGTCGTCAGGATGGGTGATCGTCTGAAAATCGATTGCGAGCAGTTCGGCCTCGCCATAGCCAACCATCTCGCAGATCGCGCGATTGACCCGCAGCCAACGGCCCTCGGTCGATACCAGTGCCATGCCATGAGCTGCGGTCTCGAAGGCGCCGCGGAAGCGCTGTTCGCTTTCGCGTAACCGCTCGTCGGCGGCCCGACGCTCGGTAATGTTCCGCAATATTCCCAGTATCTCTTTGACGGCGCCTGTTTCGGAATCGCGGATGCGCTGAAAATTCGCTTCGACCCAGATGAGATTTCCGTCGCCGCGTCGGCATCGGAAGATCGCCTGGCTGCTGGGTTCTTCGGACATCAGCTGGGATTTCAGCAGCGCTTGGTCTTCGGCATGAATGAAGGCGTCAAGCCTTTTGCCGAGGGCATGCGCAGCATTAATGTCCAACAACCGCTGCGATGCGGGCGAAATATATAGCAGCTTCCCGGAAGCATCGAGCGTCAGGATGACGTCGGTCGCATGGTCGGCAATGAGCTGAAGCAGCGTGTCGCTGCGCCGCAGATTTGCTTCATAGTGGGCAACGCGCGCAACCCGGTGGACCGCATCGGGCAGTTGTTCCAGGAATCGTTCCGACTTGCGGACATATTCGACCACGCCATGCTGGATCGCTTCGGCAACAACACGCTCGCTGCCCATTGCGGTCACAAGCACGACCGGAACCGGCGGCGTCAGTGAGCGCGCAAGCTCGACAACATCCCATGCATCCCCATCTGGCAGTTGATAGTCGAGCAAGACAGCCTGGAAGCTGCGTGCCTCAAGTAGCGCCTTTGCTTCGCTGACCGTTCCCGCGATATGCGCCGTGATTCCGGCTCGTGCGAGCGCCCTGCGTTCCAGCTCCGCAGTGTCATGGTCATCCTCGACCACCAGCACATCACGGGCGACCGGTTCACCCATTGGTGATCACCGTTGCCGTTTCTGATGGCAATCGAATTACGGAGAGGAACAGACCCAAACGGGTTACGGCCTCCATGAATTTGCCAGGGTCGATGGGCTTGGTGATGTAGACGCTGCAGCCCAGATCGTAGCAGATATTGATTTCGCGGGGATCGTCGGTTGTCGTCAGCATGATGACCGGAATCTGCCTGGTCGCATCGTCGGCCTTGATTTCACGGAGCACGTCTAGCCCGCTCATTCCGCCAGGCATATTGATGTCGAGCAGGAGCAAGATATCGCCAGTGCCGACACGGTCCGCATAGGCGCCGCGGCGATGTACGAAATCGAGGGCCTCATCTCCTCTGTGTATGATTACGAACTCATTGGAGACACCTGTTCGCCGGAGGTTACGCATGACAAGTTCGCAGTGGCCATGGTCGTCATCGACGATCACGATAGTAAGAGAATTCGGCACATTCTTCATTACGACCCTATTCTGTTGTTAGTGCTGGTAGCGTGAACTGAAACGTTGACCCTTGTCCGAACGTGCTCTCGGCCCAAATGCGCCCCCCATGACGTTCCACGATGCGCTTGATCGCTGCAAGTCCGATCCCGTCACCGGAAGCCAGTTCTGGATGGAAGCGTTGGAAAACCTGAAACAGCCTTGGCCGGACACCATCGGGAATACCGGCGCCATTGTCCCTTACCCAGTATCGCAAACCCGTTTCCTCGGTTGTGCCGCCAATTTCGATCTCCCCGGCGCGACCAGGCTGGAGATATTTGAGGGCGTTGCCGAGCAGGTTGGAAAATACCTGCCCGATCGCGGTCATGTCACCTCGCGCGTCCGGGAGATCGCTTATGGTAACCGTCGCCGCCGAAGTCTCGATCGTTTGCCGATAGGCGTCGACGGTCGATCCGACGAGCGAAGCCATGTCTATCGTCTCCACACGATAATCCTGTTGCCCGGTTCGGGACAGGAGCAACAGCGCGTTGATCAGACGTTCGAACTTGGAAACGCTGCTGCCGATATAGCGCAGGGCACCGCCGATACCTTGCTCGATGATGTCGCGCAGGGAGGCGGAAATCTCCGGAGGCACCTGTGCCACAACCAGGGTGGTCCCGAGTTCGGCGCAGCTCAGCTCGAGTTCGCGCGAGAAGCCCTGTAGATTGACCAATGGCGCGCGCAGATCGTGCGAGACAATGTAAACGAACGCCTCAACCTCCTCATTCTTTCGAGCCAGTTCGGTTGTGCGCACCTCTAATTCCGCGTTTGTGGAGGCCAGCTCGGTGTTCGCGAATTCGAGCTCCGCCGTTCGTTCGAGTACCCGGGCCTCCAGCTCATCATTAGCTTCGCGCAGTGACGCTTCGGCTCGACGGCGCTGTGCTGCCAATGCCCCAAGCGTAAGCCCGGTGATCGAAAGGACGGCCATAAAGGTCACTAGAAGCCCGAGCCGCCGGTCGAATGATCCGGTCACGAATGGTCCATGGCCATGAGCTGTCTGCCAAACAGCAATAGCCGACACGACAAGGATGGCGATCGCTGTCTCGCGTTGCCCGAACCGCAGTCCTACCCAGATTATCGCTGGAAAGACCGGATAGGCGAGGGGAAGGTCGGACGAAAAGGACAGCCAGCCGATGGCGACAAGCGCAGCCGCGGCCGTCCCTAGTTCCAGAAGCTGGTGGCTATTCCAATTTATTCGGAGGTTTGCACACCAGGTCAGTATCGCTGGCGCGACGAGCAGGGCTCCCATCGCATCGCCGACCCACCAAACCCACCAGACCGAGAAAGCCGCTTGCAGCGGAACAATGCCTCCCCAGATCAGGTTCGCCACCCCGTTTGTTGCCGTTACGATCATCGCCAGCGCCGATCCGAAAAACGCGAGACCCAGCACGTCTCGCACGCGCGCAAGGTCGATCTCGATTTTCACGACGCGGCGGAGAAGCACCGCGCCCAGAAGAGGGCCAAGGGTATTTCCAACCGCAATCCCAGCGGCCGTGTAGATTGGCTCATGGCTGATAGCATTGCTGATGAAGGCGCCCATGAAGATCGCAGGCCAGATTCTGCCTCCTCCCAGCAGAAAGGCCGCGAGCGCGATACCCGTCGGCGGCCAGATCGCGGTCACCTGCTTGGTCGCAAAAGCGAGCGCGAAGCCGAGTTGGGCCGCACCGATATAGGCGGTGGCCGTAACAACCATCCAGAGAAGATATTTCACTCCTGGAAACGCTTCGTCCCGCCGATGGATGGTCTTCACGCGACTTTGCTCCCCGCAACAAATTCTGACCAGCTCGGTCGGTGATGTAACACCTCCATTCCGCGGAGGTCGCCACTGTGACTCACCGAAAAGCCTCTCGGCTCCCCTGATCAGCGGCGAGAGGAAATCTTTCAACTATTGTCTGGTCGGAGGCTGCGCGAGAAAAGCTGAGCGGGTAGGTCGATTGGGGCTATAAACCAGTTTGCAGACAGCCGTAACAATCTCAATATCTGTAAATGGCTTCGGCACCAGAATGCTTTGGGGAACGCCGTGGATTGGCCAATCATGGGCCGAGGCACCTGTCATATAGACGACCGCAAGATCTGGGCGTTTGTCTCGTGCGTAGCGGGCTATCTCCCAGCCATTGGGGCCCTCGCCAGCATTGATATCCGTCACCAGTACGGGAGGCGGCGCAGAACGATCGAGCAGGTGCCAGGCCTCAGCGCCATTGTGCAGCATCATGACGTCAAAGCCGCCTTCATGGAGCGCTCGGAGGACCATCTCTGCGATCAGATACTCGTCTTCGACGAGCATCACGGACAGTTTGCCGTTCACTATGCACAACTCCCAGCGCTGCACGACCCCCAGCTCAGCTCCGACAAGCCTATGCTATGGTTGGGTCAGAATATTGCCCGAGCGTATATCATGAGCGCGACGGCCTTTTGCCTCATACTTTAGGATGATTTATGCCCGAAATGACGGCGTAGATCGCTATCATCAATCAATTATTTACCATGGATTACTAGCCGGACCTTGAGTTTTCCAAGGGGGTATTCCCGTCCCAAACGTGAAATGGCCACTAATGGTTTCCGGCAGGTGTTGCGCAACTCTGTTGATCTTCGCAGTGGCCCAAGGTCCGGCTTTTGCGGATGAGCTGCCGAGGGCTGACGCCGGGTTGGCCCCGATCAACAACCAAAAAGTCTGGCGTTCAACGATTGACCTGAGAACTGTGCCTGCCGGGGCGATGCCAAGCGCGATCACGGTCGTTGTCGATGCAGCCGAAGCGAGCGCCTTGGGCAATGCCCCTCGCATCAGCATTACCTTGAACGGCATCGTCGTGGCGCGGTCATGGGCTGCACAAAACAATCCGACCAAGCTTAAGGCTGAAATCGAGAATCGCCTCCTTTCGATGCACAACCGTGTCGAAATTACCGTTACCCTTACCAGGCCGGAGTGCGCCGACCGGCTATGTTCCTTCGGCCGGGTCCGGCTTGTGCAGCCGCCAACAATCTCGCTCGTTCCGGCAAGCGATCAGCCGCTCAGCTTTCACGAATATGCCAGTCGCTTTCGCCAAGGTGTGCGGGTGACAGCAGCTAGCCCAAGTGAGCAAACCTATGCCAAACTTGCGGTTGATGCGATCGCCCCGCTTGCACCGCGCCAAGACAATGCCGCCGCCGGGATCGTCGTCAGCGGCGAGGCGCCACACGGCACTGACCCGGCATTGCGTTTCGACGCGGGCTCCTTCGATATCAGGGATCAGGACGGCAACATCATCTTGGACCAGCGTCAGCTAGATCGTCTGACCATCGTCCAGCTTGTTGAGCGGAATGACGAACCTCTGCTGTGGGTGCGACCTGGCTCGAGGGCGCTGCCTCCGCGCCAGATGGATCTGGACTACGGAACAATCGCGCTGTTTAGCCACGCGGGACAGGAATTGGCGTTTTCGCCGGACGAGGATCGCGCGTTGAAAATCGTGTATCGCGCGGATGCACTGCGTGAAGCGCGCCTTGGTTTCTATTGGCGGTTGGCGATCGTCCTGATCTGGTTCGCGATTACCGTGGGCCTCGCAATCATTATTCGGCGTATGCCGAGCGCGCGTCCAGGGGCGGCCTCCGCATGACGGCGCTTTCACCAACCGACGTCTGGACCGGTGACTATCTCATCGAGCACGGCCTCATGACCCTGGCCCAGCTCGACGAAGCCACCAGCTTGGCGGAACAATGGGATTCTTCCTTATCCGACGTGGTCATGTCGCGAAACTGGGTACGCCCGGTCGACTATTATCGCGCCTTGGCGGAGCGTTTCGATATCGAATTCGTCGATCTTCGTCATGCGCCGCCCGATCCGTCGCTTCTGTCAGAACATGAAGTTGAAAAATACGCGCGCGAATTAACTCTTCCTTGGATGCGACGTGCTGGCCGTCTCGTCATCGCAACTGCTCGGCCTGGGCCGGAAGCGATCCTCTATGCCCGGCGGCGGTGGGGCCGTGACATCGACATTGTGCTCACCGCGAAATTCGACATTCTGTGGTCGCTTCAGCGCACATTTGGGGATCGCCATTCCAACCGGGCGGTCCATGAGTTGGCCGAGCTAACTCCCGAAATGTCCGCGCAGACCGTTTTCACGCGCTCCCAGGTGATTACTGCTTGGGCTCTGCTTACGCTGATGGCCGCGGGTTTGTGCCTTGCCCCCGTCGCGACGATCATCACCCTCAACGCTTTCATGGGCATATTCTACCTCGGCAATTTCATTTTCAAGTGCGTCCTGGTTTGGTTCGGCGCACGAGGCCAGCAGACCAGCAATGCGGCTATCGAAGCCGAAGTCCGCCTATTGCGGGACGATGACCTACCAGTCTTCACAATCCTCGTACCCATGTTTCGTGAGCCTGAAGTGCTTCCGATCCTCGCCCATGCATTGCGCCAACTCGACTATCCGCAGTCGAAACTCGACATCAAGATCGTGCTCGAAGAGGGCGATAGCGAGACGATCGAAGCCGCCAAGGCGCTTGGCCTCGAAGGCATTTTCGAAATCATTCGGGTACCCGCGTCCCAGCCGCAAACCAAGCCCAAGGCGTGCAACTACGCGCTACGCTATGCACGCGGCGACTACCTCGTCATCTACGATGCCGAGGATAAGCCGGAACGCGACCAGTTGAAGAAAGTGGTCGTAGCTTTTCGCCAGTCGCCGGAAAATGTCGCCTGCATCCAATGTCGCCTAAACTACTACAATGCAGACGAGAACTGGCTAACCCGCCTGTTCACGCTCGATTATTCCTTGTGGTTCGACCTGATGCTACCTGGACTGCAGCGCCTCGGGATTCCGATTCCACTGGGCGGAACATCCAACCACTTCAAGATCGAGGTCCTGCGCGAATTGCGCGCCTGGGATCCGTTCAACGTCACTGAGGACGCCGACCTCGGTATCCGCATGACCCAAAAAGGCTACCGCGTGAGCGTGATTGACGCCACCACATTCGAGGAAGCCAACGTTTCGCAGTCGAATTGGGTACGGCAGCGCTCGCGCTGGATCAAGGGCTACATGCAAACCTTTCTGGTCCACACCCGGAGACCGATCCATCTCTATCGGACCATCGGACCGCTCGGTACGATCGGCTTCGTCTTCTTCATCGGGGGGACCATCCTGTCGGGGCTACTCAATCCGCTCTTCTGGGCGACCTTTGGCTTTTGGGCGATCACCCAGACGAGCGCCTTCGCACATTTCTTCCCACCTGCGCTGCTCTATCTCAGCCTGTTCAACCTGATCGTCGGCAACGGGCTCTTCATCTACCTGATGATGTTGGCACCGTTCCGGCGCCGGTGGCTGCATCTCGTGCCATTCAGCCTCACGGTCTTTTGGTACTGGATTCTGATGTCGGTCGCCGCTTGGAAAGGCTTGTGGCAGCTAATTACCAAGCCGTTCTACTGGGAAAAAACCCAGCACGGTCTCTCTCGGTTTACCGCAGGCGAAGTCGCGCAGGCGTTGCAGCCGGCCGAGGCCTCGACGTGAACGGTCGCGCTACATCAGCGGTGTTAGCTCGATGGATGCCGCTGGCATTCGCCGTGCTATTGGCCGCAGTCGCAATCTGGCTCAGGCAGGTTCCGAGTTTGCCAGGACCTTCGGACGGCGTTCAGGAAGCCCTCATTGGACGTGCCTTGCTCGCCGCTGCCGGCAAAGTCAGCTCAGGGCAAGTTATTGCTGACTACCCTCCAATCGCCATTCTGCCCATGGCTGCCGTGCACGCTATCACCGGGCTTTCCGGGCTCGCGATCGCCGACCTGCTCTCGGCGTTGTTTGCCGCGAGCTTGGCAGGCTTCTGGCTGAGTGGCCTGCTGAAGGCGGGCTACCGGCCGGCGTGGGCGCTCGCGCTAACTCTGCTGCTATCCTGCAATCCGCTTTTCCTTCGCGCCATTGCCGAAGGCCCGCAGGTAATATTGACGCTTTGGGGCGCTTGGCTCTTTGCCGTTGCTGCATTCGCGTTACGAAGCCGGGGCGGAGTCAACGATTTGATGTTGATTTCGGCTTCGCTGATGATGCTGGTTTTTACCGGACTGCTCGGCGCCGCACTCGCATTAGCCGCTATTCCCTTTCTGTTTCTGACGATGCCCGCCGACATCCGAAGCCGGTCCTGGTTTCACGTATATCTCGTGCTGCTGTTTCCGGTCCTGTTTGGACTGGTCGGTTTCGCCTTCGTAAACTGGTTGATGCTTCACGATCCGCTGGCGTCGCTAAGGTTGCCCCTGGAGGCGAGCCGCGAGCGAGCCATCACATCATGGCAATGGGTCACGCTCGAAATCGCGCTTGCGGTGGCTTCCGCGCCGGTCCTGCTCGCGCAGTATATTCTGGCGCGCAACCGCCGACCACTGCAAGCGCCGGCTCTTGCCCTTCTCGGCACGCTGATGTTGCTCGTCGTATTTGCGCTTCAAACCGGCGCTGCCCGTTCGTTGCCGGTAGCGCTTGCGCCAGCGATCCCCTTCGCCGCCGCCGCAGTGATACGCTGGCCGGGCCCAAAAGATCGAACAGGCCGGGTAGCGCTTCTTCTGACGCTGGGTTGCTTTGGAGGCGGCTCGGTAATTTCGGGGTACGCCACAATGACCGAAAAGGCGGATGCCAATGAATATTGGCGCGCACGACAAAAAAGCGCTGACGAACATCTTGGTCACTTCCTTGCCGGCCAATCAGACGTGATGCTCGACGCTGCTATGCATCCCAAGGTCATTGCGGCGCGCGGCTCCGCGCGGGGCGTTGTCACGGCATCTGACACGAGTTTCGCGCTCACATTGCTGAGCAAACGGGTCAGAGCCACCGCCATTGCCGTTGCCGCGCCTGATCCGTCGCGCAATGCGGACGCGATCAACCGGCGGCTGCCTGACTTCTATGTGTCCGGCGCTGAGGGTTACCGCCTGATCTACGATCGCGAAGGATGGCGAGTATGGGCCAGGCAATCGGGGGAGATCAAGGCACCATGAGCCGCAACTCACGTATACTTGTGGTCGATGACGATCCGTCTTCAACCACGACCTTGGAACTCATTCTTCGAGCAGGAGAGTTCAGAGAGATCGTCATCGCGTCGAGTGCGGATGAGGCATTTGAACTGCTCGATCTTGAGCATGAAGTGGAAGACCGCCCACCTTGCTTCGACCTCATCCTGCTGGACGTGCTGATGCCCGGCATCGACGGCATCGAGGCTTGTGCGAGCATTCGCCGGACCCGGCGTTACCGCGACGTACCAATCCTGATGTGCAGTGGCATCGACGCGATTGAATCGCTCAACCAGGCCTTCATCGCTGGTGCGCATGACTATCTTACCAAGCCGATCAGGAAGATTGAGTTGCTGGCGCGCGTCCGCTCTGCCTTGCGCCTCAAGCGCGAACTCGACCGTCGCCGCGCACGCGAAGCCGAATTGCGCGCGACCCATCGCGGGAACCACACTGCTGCTGCAGAATTTCTCGACGAGTGCACGGGCCTCCTGAGTTCGGCCGCGTTCAACCTCAAAGTTCTGAAAGTCGCTGAGAACGAGGGCGGTAATGGTTTGCTCGCGATGCGAATTGTTGACGCCGGTCCCTTGTTTGGTGAGGCGGAACAGCGACTTGCCAATGACCTCATGCGCAGAGTGGCCGCTGCGCTCGCGGAACTGAAAGCGCCGCTTGGCTGGACGCTTTCTTGCCACGGCGAGGGTCTTTTCCTGATCCTGGCGCCTGCGGCAGCACCAGATCGGTTGGCTGCCTTCGGTGAGTGTGCACAGGAGGCGGTTGCTCAGCTGCGACTGCCCCACGGTTTCTCGACGAGGCACGATGAAATCCAGCTGACATTCGTTTCCGCGCACGGTCGCGGAGCCGAGCTTCTCTCACTTCCGGCCAAACTTATCAGAGCACTGGATCAGCGGGAGCTATCGCCGGCCTTTAGCGAAATAAATTGGAAAGATGCTGCATGATTGCCCTCAGAATGGCTTTTGCCGTTGTTTCCTTCTCGGTCCCGGCCCAAGCCCTCGCCGGAGCCTGGACTCTTCCCCAGGGTTCGGGACAGGTCATTGCCACCGGGATTTATTCCGACAGTGACGAAGGGTTCGATGATCGTGCCACCTCAGTGGATATCAACGACTACCGCAAGGCCGAGGTTTATGTCCTGGCCGAATATGGCGTGACCGACGATCTCACACTCATGGTTACGCCAAGCTTCAGCCATACCAGCGTTCAGGGCAATGGTGATGACACCACTGGACCCGGATATACCGAACTAGGTGCTCGCTATCGGTTTGCGAAGACACGCCACGGTGCGTTCTCTTTCCAGACGTCGCTGCGTGTGCCAGGCAAAAGGCGCCAAGATAACGTCGCTCAGATTGGCGCGACGGACACTGAAATCGACTTGCGCGCCCTCGCGGGCATGAATTTCAGAGTGGCCAACAAGGAGGCATTTGTCGACTTCCAAGGCGGCTACCGTATCCGCAATGGCGCGCCGCCGAACGAGTTCCGCCTCGATGCAACCTTTGGAATTCGTCCCGCACCGCGGCTGCTGCTGCTGGCGCAATCCTTCAATACGATCTCGGACGGCTCCGGGCGCGGCATATTCGGCCGCCACCGCTACAGCAATCTGTACGCCAGCGGCGTCTACGAGGTCAGCCCTAAATGGTCACTCCAGTTGGGTGTATTGGCCACCCTGAGTGGAAGAAACGCGTTGCAGGAGCGCGGTCTTCTATCAGGCGTTTGGTTCAAATTCTGATGAGATGAGCCTGCTGGCCAGTCCTGATTTTGCATCATAGCCGCCGCGAGCGGCGCTCGGCGCTGACATGAAACAAAGTGGTTTTGCACATGCGATCTTCAGGATGCTTCAAATCCGGACTCGAGCTTCGACTCCGGCGCTTTCGTCAGTCCACAAATGCCCGTTCGATCACGAAATGCCCCGGCTTGGCGTTCGACCCTTCGTCAAAACCGAGCGTGGTGAGCCGGGCCGAGAAATCCCGGATCATCGCCATGCTGCCGCACATCATCACGCGGTCGGTGGCGGAATCGAGGCGGCGATGGCCGGTCACACCTTCGAACAGGCGGCCGTCCTCCATCAGCGTGGCGATGCGACCTTGGGTTCGGAACGGCTCGCGCGTGACGGTGGGAAGGTAGCTCAGCTGAACCAAAGCCTGGTCCTGCACCAGCAGATCACCCGCGAGATGGGATTCAAGGTCGGCCCGAAATGCGAGATCGCTCACCTGCCGCACGCTATGGACGACGATTACCTGCCCGAACCGATCATAAATGCCGGGGTCGCGGATCAGGCTGAGGAAGGGGGCAAGGCCGGTGCCGGTGGAGAGCAGGAACAGCCGTCGGCCCGGGAGAAGCGCATCGGCGACGAGCGTGCCTGTCGGCTTGCGACCAAGGAAGATGTCGTCGCCGGGCGCGATCCGCTGCAAACGCGAAGTGAGAGGGCCATCGGGCACCTTGATCGAGAGGAATTCCAGCTCCTCCGCATAGGATGGGCTGGCGATGGAATAAGCGCGCAGTAGCGGGCGCGATTCCCCCTGCAGCCCGATCATAACGAATTCGCCTGACCGGAACCGGAAGCTGGACGGGCGGGTGATGCTGAAGCTGAACAGATGCTCGTTCCAGTGACGGACCGAGCGGACCTGTTCGACGGTCAAAATGGCGGAGGGTGCGAGGCGCGCTTTCTCCTTGATCCTGTCACTCATGCGTGCAGCCCTTTGCGTGCGGGTTATAGGCGGGCTTATCAGGGAAGATCTCGGCATCGGCCATCGCGCGGCCCATCGCGGCCACCGCCGTCATGAGATTGGTGATGGCTTCTTCCTTGACCAGCAGCGCCAGCGTGGCCCGGACCATATCGCCGCTCCCCATGCACATGGCGTGGATCAAACTGATGATGATGGCCTCATGCTCGCGGATTCGGTTGCATTCGAGCTGCCCGAACTTGAATGTTTCGCGCCCTTCGCGGTTGAACACCATCATCATCATGTGAAAATGTGGCAGGCCCGCGATCATTTTCCATTTGGCAAAGGCCGGACCAATGGTCGTGCAGGGGCAGCGGCCTGCGTACATGCATTTGACCCAGTTGCGCATCGTCCAGATGAGGAATCGGCCACCATGATCCAGGCTGGTGACGGGGCGATCGACAAAATCATACATGGGACGGATCCTCTTCTGCTTTTCTCTGATGATTGACGGCCAAGTGGTGGGCGCGGGTCAGCCGCCAGTCACTTCGGCCCAGTCACTTCGGCGATGACCGCACGTGCCAGTTTGACGGCATCGGCTTGCTTGATCTTGCCCTCCGCAAGCTCATCAGCGAGTCCCATCAGCCGCTCGGCACCGGAAGAGCCCGTCTCGGCGACTTCGGCGACGCTGACACCTTGATGGACGGTAATGGCCTCATCCCAGCCTTTGCGAACTTCGGCCCAGTAGGCAGCAGTTTTGGTCCAGTATGCGTCGGCCGCGGCGACATCATAGTCCCCGGAGCGCACATAGGAGTTCAGCACGCTTTCCTGGACGTAAGGAACCAGCTGGCCGTCACGTTCGCCCTGCTTGATATTGTCCTGCCAGTGGATCCAGCCGGTGGGTGTCGGCGAATGCCGGTTGATCGCGCGGTAGCGGTCATAGACGGGCTTGCGGACCGCATCGCGCCGGGCGAGCGGGCGCACCGTCCAGTTTGAACGCCAGCGTGGAACGCCGCCCTCGTTGGACCATTCGCCCCAGCCACCATAACGGGGGCTGTCGTCTGTCTGCCAGACGGTCTGTGACCACCGGCCTTTGCGAAGACGCTCAGGTACCTCCTCGAGCGCCCATTTGCCCTTGCCCTTGTAAACCAGCACCTTCTCGGCCTCGAAGGCCCAGTCCTGTCGCCAATGTTTGATCACGTGGGTTTTGCCGTCCTGCGTGGCCACGAGAAGGTGCTGGAGACGAATGATGCGCCCTGTGTCCTCGATGACGCGGACAACCTCGTGCCCGCCCGAGATCTTGGGTTCGATGGGCGTATAGCCGGGTTGCCATGCGGTGGTTTCCCGGAAGTCGAAGGTCACCTTGAAATTGCCGGCCATGCCGAGGATCAGCCTGCGGTCCGCCTGGAACTTGGCGTCGAGTTGTTCGGCGCTTGCTGGTGCATCGCTCTGTGCAAACGTAGGGGATGTGAGCGTGGCCGCCGAGAGCAATAGCGCGGCAAGAATTGCGGAAATCTTGTTGGTCATTATGGTCGGTCCCGTTTCGGACAGGGCACAGCCGGGCCGCGCCGCTGGATGGATGCTATTGCGCGATGAAGGTGAGGGTGGTGACGCGGGCGGTGAAGTCGTAGGGCTTGCCCGCGAACTCCCCTGGCGTGCGATCGATGCTCGATGCGCGCAGGATGAACTGGCCTGGCCCTTCCGGCTTGACCGTGACATGCCCGGCTTCGTCGGTTTCATATTTGGTGTCGAAGCCTTGCGCGTCGATCAGCACGACCTTTATGCGCGCTGCGGGCTTGCCGCCGAGCAGAAGGGCGAAGCTGTCGCCGCCCGGCGCATCGGGGACGAATTCGAACGCCATCAGCGCATTTGTGTCGGTCCGGCCCCAGCGGGCGTACATCATCGGGCGCATGGTGCCCCGCTCGCCCTCACCGAAGGGGGGATAGCGTTCGTCGGCAAGCCGGACATCGCCCGCGGCATTGACCTCGATGAAGTCCTCTCCGCGCGTCTGGGCGAGGGGATGGGCGGGATCGAGGAAGATGGCCGGCTGGATCTTGTCGAGCAACGCGCCGGTTTTTTCATGCCGGCTGATCATCTCGCCGAAATAGGCGCGCGCTGTCTCGGGCGTGGGGCGTTCGAGCCATACCATATGGGCAGATGCCGGAACGACGGACAGCGGAGCGAAAATCAGAGCCGCAGCAGCGATCAGAAGCTTTTTCATGAAGACGTCTCCTGTTCAGAAGCGCGCCGTCAGCGAGACGCTGACATTGCGGCCGGGCTGTGTGTAGCTGTCGACGATATCGAGATTGCCAGTGCGCCCGGCGTTGGTCGTCGCCGCAAGCGGTCTAACATCGCTCCACCAGGCATATTTCTTGTCGAGCAGATTGAAGATGCCTGCCCGCAGCGTCAGATGCTCGCCCAGATTGACGAAGCCGGTCAGGTCGAGGATCGTGAACGCGTCGGGACGAATGCAGTCGAGCGTGGCGGAACAGGCGCTGACAGCTGTTCCCGCGCCGCGCACGCTGCCAACCGACTTGCCGGCGCTGTGCGTCATGATGAGCTGTCCGCCAAACAGGCCTTTCGGATCGCGATACCCAAGGCCCATCACCAGCTTGGCCGGATCGATGCTGAGCAAACCGCTTTCGGCTGCAAGGCCCGGATTGACGGTGCCTTTGGCGTAGGAAAGCGCGAGATTGGCGGTCAGCCCATTCTTGGCGCGCGCGGAGAACTGTGCTTCCGCCCCTGAAATCTTCACCTTGCCCAGGTTGATGTTCTGGAACAGCATGAAGCCGTCGCTGCCGAAGCCGACATTCTCAAGGCTGATGAAATTGCGGTAGGTGCCGGTGAAGCCCGTGACGCTCAGCGACATGGCCTCGCTATTGAGGCGCACGCCGCCTTCGAAGGTCTGGCTGGTTTCAGGCTTGAGGTCGGCATTGGGAATGGTGCGGTAGCGCCCGGTCGGATTCTCGAAGAACTGGTTGACCTGGCTGGGGGCTGGGGCCTTGAACCCGCGCGCATAGTTGCCGAACAGGCGGACGCTGTCGTCAAGCTTCACCACCACGCCGATTTTGGGCGAAACATGCGATCCGCTCTTGTCGATAGCTGTGAGCGAAGGAACCGCCGGGTCGGCATCGGCGTCGAGCTTGAAATGATCGAAACGCACCACGGGGAAAAGCGTCACCAGCTCATCGGCGAATGATATCTCGTCAGCAACAAAGCCGCCCAGGAGCGTATAGTTGGTGACCGGGAAGGCGCGGGTCGGGAAGGTTTCTCCGGTCGGCGGGATGGTCCCGTCGCGAATGCCTTCCTGCCGGGTGGTGGACCAGTCGCCGCCCCAGACAAGCCGATGTTCGAGCGGGCCGGTCGCAAAGCCGCTGTTGAAATCGGCCGCCGCGCCGATGGTGCGGTTGTTGAAGATATTGAGGCGGGTGCGGTCGGGCAGGGTTGCGCGGTCTTCCGCAGCATATTGGCGGCTGTTGCTCTTCTGCCAATAGGCGGTGAGGTGCAGCCGGTCGATGGGGCCTAGATTATCTTGCTGCCAATCGAAGCTCACCCGGTCGCGCTTGGTCTTGTCGCGCGCCTGGGTGTCGAGGCTGACAGCGGGCAGCGATGCTGCCGTGTTCGCTGTCAGGACATGGGTGTTCGCCCGGTCATCGACATGATCGAAGGTCAGGCGCAGCCGGGTATCGTCATGCGGTGACCAGACCAGCTTGCCGAGCAGGGCGTTGGATGCCGTATCCTGCGGGTTGGGCGTGGTGCGGGTCGCATCGGCAGTGTCGATGGTGCCCTTGTTGTCGATCTCATGGCCATCACGCCGTGTATAGGCGACGAGCGCCGACCAGGCGCCGCTGCGCCCCGCCAGCATGACGCTCTCGGAATATTGGTCGTCAGCGGAATCATAGGATTCTCGCGCGCTGCCGCCGAAACTACGCTCCTTGCCGAGCACATCGACGGGATCGGCGGTGACGAAGCTGACTGCACCCGCAAGGCCGTCGCTGCCGTATAGGGCAGAGGCGGGCCCGCGCAGAATTTCGACCGACTTCAAAAGGCCCAGATCGACATAATCGCCGCGACCCGTGCTTTGTCCGCCGAAGCTGTAGGCGTCTGGCACGCGGATGCCGTCGATCTGGATCAGCACGCGGTTCCCATCGAGTCCACGGATGTTGAACCCGCTGTTGCCCGCGCGCGCATCGCTGCCGGAGCCCGTGGCGGTGAACCGTGTCGGTGCGCGCTTCACAGAAACGCCGGGTTCGAAGCGGACCAGATCCTTGATGTCCTCGACCATGTCGTCAGCCATGTCCTCGGCAGTGACGACCGTGACCGTAGCGGGCACGTCCTCGATCTTCTTTTCGGTGCGCGTGGCAGTGACGGTGATCTGGTTCAACCGTTCTGCCCAACCCAATCCGTCCGCGTCCTGCGCCCGAGCGGGCGCGGATGAAACCAAGGCAAACGCCATTGCCAAAGTCGCACAGGTAGGCCGCGCCGATAGGTTGGCTGCTTCCCGTCCGCGCTTCCATTGCGAGCAGCCATATCCGTTTGGCACGAACCTCGAGTGGACCCCCATTAGTATTCCTTCTTGCAAGTGCGAGTGATTCGCATTAGCGGCTCGTAGCGTCGGCGGAGTGGATTCGTCAATCCCGCCCGGCGCGCTGGTCTTCCTGCACCGGCATCCTCTCCCAGACTTTGACCGGGGCGCGTTCGTGTCCCGGTCGCTTTTCCGGGCGAGAGTTTTTGGGGGCGTCCGGGAACCCGGACAACAATTGGGGGTAAGAATGTTGAGTTGTTCAGGTTCCGTGCGTTTCGCAATTGGGTTTCGTTCTGCTGTGGGACTGGGGGCCGTGGCGACAGCCCTTGCGCTAGCCACTCCTGCATACGCCGATGAGGCAAGTGAGGCCGCAGACGCAAATAGTAGCCAAACGATCATCGTGACGGGGCTGCGCGGCACCGCAAGTACAGGTACCAAGACCGATACGCCGCTGCGTGATGTTCCGCAGGCGATCAATGTGGTGCCGGGCGAACTCCTGCGCGAACAGGCGGCATCGTCGATAGAGGACGCGCTACGCAATGTGCCGTCAGTGGGGGCCAGCAGCGGCGATGGGCAGCGCGATCAGGTAACGATTCGTGGATTCACGGCCATTGCGGACCAGTTTGTCGATGGCCTGCGCGATGACTCGCTGTATTTCCGCGATCTGTCAGGGATCGAGCGGATCGAGGTGCTCAAGGGGCCCGCCGCCGTATTGTACGGGCGCGGCTCTTCCGGCGGGCTGATTAACCGCGTTACCAGGAAGGCCCGGACGGGCGAGGAATTCGGCGATGTCACGCTTACTTTGGGCAGCTTCGCTCAGAAGCGGGTCGAGGGCGACGTCAATGTACCATTGGGCAATCGAATCGCATTCCGGGTGAC
>CAYFJH010000024.1:0-5691 GCA_964343385.1 uncultured Novosphingobium sp.
GCCCATCTTGGCGCTGCCGCCGGCCGAATCGCCTTCGACGAGGAACAGTTCGCACTTGCTGGGATCGCGCTCCTGGCAGTCGGCCAGTTTCCCCGGAAGGCTGGCGATGTCCATCGCGCCCTTGCGCCGGGTCAGCTCGCGCGCCTTGCGGGCGGCTTCGCGGGCGGCGGCGGCGTCGATGATCTTGCCGACGACCGACTTGGCGTGGGCGGGGTTTTCCTCCAGCCACTGGCTCATCCGGTCGGCCATCAGGCTTTCCAGCGGCTGGCGCACTTCGGAGGAGACCAGCTTGTCCTTGGTCTGCGAGGAAAACTTGGGGTCTGGCAGCTTGACCGAGACGATGGCAGTAAGGCCCTCGCGCATGTCATCGCCGGTGAGGCTGACCTTTTCCTTTTTCAGCAGGCCCGACTTTTCCGCATAGTTGTTGAGCGTGCGGGTCAGCGCGGCGCGGAAGGCGGCAAGGTGCGTGCCGCCGTCGCGCTGCGGGATGTTGTTGGTGAAACACAGCACGTTTTCGTAGTAGCTGTCGTTCCATTCGAGCGCGACGTCGATGCCGATGCCGTCGCGCTGGGCCGAAATGGCGACCGGTTCCGGCAGCAGGGCGACCTTGTTGCGGTCAAGGTACTTCACGAAAGCGCCGATCCCGCCTTCGTAATAGAGGTCGTGCTCCTTGACCTCCTCGTGGCGCAGGTCGCGCAGCAGGATGCGCACGCCGGAATTGAGGAAGGCCAGTTCGCGGTAGCGGTGTTCAAGCTTGTCGAAGTCGAACTCGTTGACGTTCTTGAAGGTGTCGGTGCTGGCGAGGAAGGTCACGCGGGTGCCCTTCTTGCCTGCGGGAGCGGGTCCGCGCACGACCAGCGGCGCAACCGCATCGCCATGGGCGAACTTCATCCAGTTTTCCTCGCCGTCACGCCAGATGGTGAGTTCGAGCCATTCCGACAGCGCGTTGACCACCGAGACGCCGACCCCGTGGAGTCCGCCGGACACCTTGTAGGCGTTGTCGTCCGAGGTGTTCTCGAACTTTCCGCCGGCGTGAAGCTGGGTCATGATGACCTCGGCCGCCGAAACGCCTTCCTCGGCATGGATGCCGGTGGGAATGCCGCGCCCGTTGTCCTCGACCGAGACCGACCCGTCCGGGTTCAGTTCGATCAGCACGAGGTCGCAGTGGCCGGCCAGTGCCTCGTCAATCGCGTTGTCCGAAACCTCGAACACCATGTGGTGCAGGCCCGAGCCATCGTCGGTGTCGCCAATGTACATGCCCGGACGTTTGCGGACCGCATCGAGGCCCTTGAGGACCTTGATCGAATCCGCGCCGTAGCTGTTCTGGTTCGGGGTGTTCTGGTTGGTCGAGATTTCGGGGTTTTCGGACATGGCAGCCATATAGGCACTGCGCGCCCGCTACGGAACCCGAAATCCCCCGATCCTCCACAGGAAATGCCCCGCGCGCGAGAGGGGCGCCCGTGCGGCGGCGGCGGGACCCGCCAGTTCGCACATCTGGTGAATGAGATGTTGTATCATGACGTGAACGGCGCTATCCGGTTGCGGCGCGGCATGGTCCTTCCTGCGGGAGAGGGGGGCTGGCCGGCGGCGCACCGAGCCCAATTTCATGCACGGGAATTTGAACTGCCATGACCCAATCCGCTCCCCGGTTGCTGACCGGCCTGATGCTCCTGCTGGTTCCCGGAACCGCCGTCCTGGCCCAGGAAGCGTCTGCCGAAGATCCGCACGACCACGCTCCGTCCGACATCGTCGTCACTGGCTCGCTCGGGCGCAACCGGCAGGACCTGCTGTCGGGCGTGACGGTGGTGCAGGGGCCGCAGCTCGCCCAGGCGGTCCGCGCCTCGATCGGCGAGACGCTGGCAAAGACCCCCGGCGTCTCGGCCACCTCGTTCGGGCCAACCGCCTCGCGCCCGGTGCTGCGCGGCCTTCAGGGCGAACGGGTGCGGGTGCTGTCCGACGGGATCGGCGCGATCGACGTGTCGAACACGTCGGCCGACCATGCCTCGGTGGTGAACCCGCTGCTGGCCGAACGGATCGAGGTGCTGCGCGGGCCGCAGTCGCTGCTCTATGGCTCGTCGGCCATCGGCGGAGTAGTCAACGTGATCGAGCGGCGCATCCCGCTGCGCGTGCCGGAAGAGCCGGTCCATATCGGCGCTTCGTCCGGCTACGGCTCGGCCGCGGGCGAGCGGTCGGCAGCGGGCACGGTCGAGGTGCCGCTCGGCGGGGGCGTGGTGCTTCACGGCGACGGCAGCTTCACCAAGGCGCGCGACCTGAACATCGGCGGCCCTGCGCTGAGCCCGGCCCTGCGGGCGCAGGCGCTGGCGACAGCGGCATCCGGGCTCGGCGAACCCGACATCGACTATGCCGCCAATGCCGCCATCGCCGGCCGGCTGCCCAACACCGCCGCGCGGACCTGGACCGCCGGGGTGGGCGCGTCCTTTGTCGGCGCTGGCGGCATGATCGGCGCGGCCTATACCCGCACCGACAGCCTTTACGGCGTGCCGATCCGCCTCGCCACCGCGCCGGGGGAGGAACAGGAAGGCCCCCGGCTCAAGCTGCGGCAGGACCGCATCGACGCCCGTGCCGAAGTGAATGCGGGCGGGGCGGTGCTGGACAAGGTCCTGTTCCGCTTCGGTTTTGCCGACTATGCCCATGCCGAGCTGGAGCCGGACGGCGCCGTCGGCACCACCTTCCTCAACCAGGGGCTGGAGGCCCGGCTTGAACTGACCCAGGCCCGGCGCGGGGCCTGGCAGGGGGCGAGCGGGGTCCAGTTCGTCAACCGCGACTTCGACGTGATCGGCGACGAGGCCTTCCTCCCCAAGAACACCACCCGCCAGCTTGGCCTGTTCACCGTCCAGCAGCTCGATTTCGGCGCGCTCAAGCTCGAAGCCGGCGCGCGGTTCGAGCATTCGGTGCTGAGCGCAAAGCCCGGTCCCGATCAGCCGCAGTTCTTCTCCGGACAGCGCCGGTTCGATACGGTGTCGGGCTCGGTCGGAGCGTCCTATGCCGTACTGCCCGGCTGGCGGCTGGGGTTCAATCTGGCGCGCACCACCCGCGCCCCGTCCGCCGAGGAGCTGTTCCCCAACGGTCCGCACGCGGGAACCGAGACGTTCGAGATCGGCGATCCGGGGTTGCGGCCCGAGCGCGCATCCAGCGCCGAACTTGTCCTGCGCGGCGGCGGAGCGGGCTACAGCTTCGAGGGTTCGGTCTATTACACCCGGTTTTCGGGCTTCATCTATGACGTCCGCACCGGCGATCTGGAGGATGGACTGCCAGTTTATGCCTATCGGCAGGGCGATGCGTCGTGGCTGGGCTTTGAACTCCAGGGCAAGGTCACGCTGGCCCGGCTGGGCAGGTGGACGGTGGAGGCCGACGCACTGGCCGACATGGTGCGCGCCACCATCACCGGCTTCGGCCCGGCCCCGCGCATCCCCCCGCTGCGCCTACTCGGCGGGATCGGCGCGACCAGCGCCAAGTGGGACCTGCGCGGCGAGGTGGAGCGGGTGACCGCCCAAAACCGCATAGCGCAGAACGAAACCTCGACGCCGGGCTTCACCCTGGTCAACGCGCAGGTCAACTGGCGGCCGTGGGGCGCGGACCGGCCGCTGTCCTTTGCCTTTTCGGCCAACAACATCTTCGACGTGGCCGCGCGCCGCCATGCCTCGATTCTCAAGGACTATTCGCCGCTGTCAGGCCGGGATTTCCGGGTTTCGGCGCGGCTGGAGCTCTGACAAACAAAAACGGCCGCCCCTTGCGGGACGGCCGTTTTTGCTGGCTGCGCGCCAGGCTGTCCGGATCAGAACAGCGTGGCGGTGAACATCAGTCCGCTGGCCGAAGCCGCGACGATGACCGGCAGCACATAGTGTGCGATGCTGCGCATGGTTGCCTCCTGTTGTGCGAAACCGCCGAAAACCGCCGGCTTCGGTACGCCGAACTGCGTACGCTGGAATGGGTTTATTGCGGTGCAGCATTTGCTGCAAGTGCGAAAGGAGGCTTGGTAGTTGCATGAAACGCAACTGTGCGGCGGATAGTCCCCATCCCCCGCGCCAGCACCGCTGGACAGGCGCGGCCTTGGCCATTATCGGCCTGCCATGACTATCCAGCCCTCAGACTCGATCCTGATCGTCGATTTCGGCAGCCAGGTCACCCAGCTCATCGCCCGCCGCGTGCGCGAAGCGGGGGTCTATTCCGAGATCGCCCCCTTCACCGCCGCCGCCGAGGCCTTTGCCCGGATGAAGCCCAAGGGCATCATCCTTTCCGGCGGCCCGGCCTCGGTGCTTGACGACAACGGCCCGCGCATCCCCGACGAGATCCTGAACTCCGGCCTGCCGATCATGGCGATCTGCTACGGCCAGCAGGCGCTGATGCACCAGCTGGGGGGAGAAGTCCTGCCCGGAGATTCGGGCGAGTTCGGCCGCGCCTTCATCGAGATTTCGGACGGCTGCACCCTGTTCGACGGCCTTTGGGCCGAGGGCGAGCGCCATCAGGTGTGGATGAGCCACGGCGACAAGGTGACGAAGCTGGCCCCCGGCTTCCGCCCCGTCGCCGCCAGCGAAGGTGCGCCCTACGCGGTCATCGCGAACGAGGAAAAGCGCATCTACGCGATGCAGTTCCACCCGGAAGTGGTCCACACCCCCGACGGCGGCAAGCTCTACAAGAACTTCGTCCGCCACGTCTGCGGCCTTGCCGGCGACTGGACCATGGCCGAGTTCCGCAAGACCAAGATCGAGGAAATCCGCGCCCAGGTGGGTGACGGAAAGGTCATCTGCGGCCTCTCGGGCGGGGTCGACAGCGCGGTCGCCGCCGTGCTCATCCACGAAGCGATCGGCGATCAGCTGACCTGCGTCTTCGTCGACCACGGCCTGATGCGCATGGGCGAGGCCGAACAGGTCGTCGGCCTGTTCAAGGGCCACTACAACATCCCGCTGATCCACAAGGACGTCTCGGCGCTGTTCCTCGGCGGCCTTGCCGGCGTCACCGATCCGGAGGCCAAGCGCAAGTTCATCGGCAAGACCTTCATCGACGTGTTCGAGGAAGAGGCCCGCCAGATCGGCGGCGCGCAGTTCCTCGCCCAGGGCACGCTCTACCCTGACGTGATCGAAAGCGTCTCGTTCACCGGCGGACCCTCGGTGACGATCAAGAGCCACCACAACGTCGGCGGCCTGCCCGAACGCATGAACATGCAACTGGTCGAACCCTTGCGCGAACTGTTCAAGGACGAAGTGCGCGAACTTGGCCGCGAGCTTGGCCTGCCCGAAGTGTTTGTCGGCCGCCATCCGTTCCCCGGCCCGGGCCTCGCCATCCGCATCCCCGGCGAAGTCACCCGCGAACGCTGCGACGTGCTGCGCAAGGCCGATCAGGTCTATCTGGAAGAAATCCGCAATGCCGGGCTCTATGATGCGATCTGGCAGGCCTTTGCCGTCCTGCTCCCGGTCCGCACGGTCGGCGTGATGGGCGACGGCCGCACTTACGACAACGTCTGCGCGCTCCGCGCCGTCACCAGCACCGACGGCATGACGGCGGACATCTACCCCTTCGACGCCGCCTTCCTCAGCCGCGTCGCCACCCGCGTCATCAACGAGGTCAAGGGCATCAACCGCGTGGTCTATGACTACACGTCCAAGCCGCCCGGTACGATCGAGTGGGAATAAGCTAGACTCTGTTTCAGTAACACTGAAACAGGGCGGCACC
>CAYFJH010000024.1:5701-43300 GCA_964343385.1 uncultured Novosphingobium sp.
CGGGCGGGGGAGTGGGCTGGTGCCGCTTCCACGCAAGTGGAAAAGACTCTGGGGCCGGGCGCAGGGTCACTGCCGCCATAAGGAGACTGTGATGGAATTGAAGCGCGCCGGATCGCAGCCGACGGTCTATGCCCCGGCCCAGAATTTCACCGGCACGGTCCGGGTGGATCCGCTCAACGCTGCGCCCGCCCCGGCCCGCGTGACCTGCGCCGTGGTGACGTTCGAGCCCGGCGCGCGCAGCAACTGGCACACCCATCCGCTGGGCCAGACGCTGATCGTCACGGCGGGCTGCGGCTGGACCCAGTGCGAGGACGGGCTGCGCGTTGAAATCCGCCCCGGCGACGTGATCTGGTGCCCGCCCGGCCATCGCCACTGGCACGGCGCAACCTCGACCACGGCGATGTCGCATATCGCCGTGCAGGAGGCGCTCGACGGCAAGACGGTGGACTGGCTCGAACCCGTCACCGATGAGCAATACCTGTCCGGCGATATCCGCAAGGATTGAATGGCGGGAGGCGCGCCGCCTCCCGCCCCGGTTCAGCGCACCTTCGGCGGCGCTTCGACGCCCGAGAAAGCCAGCACCGCGTCGGGCAGGCGCTGGCCCTGCACCTTGATCACGGCAACCTCGCGGTTGAGTCCGGCGGCTTCGGCGGGGGTGAACCGGACGCTTGCAGCGCCGCTGTTCTCGATCATGTGGGCCATCTGGGTCGTTCCGGGGATCGGCACGATCCACGGCTTCTGGTTGAGCAACCAGGCCAACGCGATCTGGGCGGGCGTGGCCTGCTTGCGTTCGGCCCAGCGCTTGACCACAGTGACAAGCGCAAGGTTGGCGGTGAGGTTCTCCGGCGAAAAGCGCGTTTCGATGCCGCGGATATCGCCCGGCGCGAACCGCGTCTGCGCATCGATCGCCCCGGTGAGAAAGCCCACGCCCAGCGGGCTCCACGGCACGAAGCCGATCCCCAGTTCCTCGCACAGCGGCAGCACGGCCTCTTCCGGCCCGCGCCACAGCATTGAATATTCGTTCTGCACTGCGGTCACCGGCAGTTCCGCATGGGCGCGGCGCAGCGTGTTCAGGCCCATTTCGCTCAGCCCCCAGTGCAGCACCTTGCCCTGCGCCCTCAGGTCCTTGATCGCGCCCGCCACGTCCTCGATCGGGACCTGCGGATCGACCCGGTGCTGGTAGAGCAGGTCGATGCGGTCGGTCCGCAGCCGCTTGAGCATGGCCTCGACCACTTGCTTGATATGTTCGGGACGGCTGTTGAGACCCGGCAGCCTGCGGCCCGTCTGCTGGTCGATGTTCCAGCCGAACTTCGATGCGATCACGATCCTGTCGCGGAACGACTGACTCGCCTCGCCCAGGATGCGTTCGTTCTCGAACGGGCCATAGGCCTCGGCGGTATCGAAGAACGTGACGCCGCGATCAAAGGCGGCGCGGATGATCCGGATCATCTCGGGCCGGTGGGGCACCGTCGACTGATAGGTGCGGTGCATGTTCTGGACGCCGAAGCCGATGCTTGAAACCTCCAGCGTCCCCAGCTTCCGCCGACCGGCCGACGCGGCCTTGCCGCCCGCCCGCCGGCGCGCGGACTGCGCTTCAGCGGGCGCGCTGCCCACCAGCGGTGCGGCCATCAAACCCCCGGCCGCGCCCAGCAGGCGGCGGCGGCTCAATCCAGTTTCAGGTCCTGCAGGCATGTTCGATCGCTTTCCTTTGGCCTGCCCGGACGTGGGCAAGCGGGGCTGCGGCATATACATCACGATAAAGATATCAGCGCCGGCCGGTTCCAGCCACCGCGAATTGGCTGCAGCCCCTCCCCTGGGAGTGACTTGCGTTGGGTGTAGTCAATTAGCATCATAAGTAATACGGTGGCGGCAAACGAGGAGAGGTCAGAAATGTCGATCACACAGCGCGCCGCTCCGGCCGCGTTCGCGCTTGCCGCCGGGCTGGGCCTGACGGCTGCCGCACCAGCCAGTGCCAAGGCGCCGCAGACCGCAGACCGCTGCACCGCCCTTGTTGGCCAGGTCCTCACCGGGGCGGGCCGCATCACCGCCGCCCAGCCCGGCGCGGCGCAGCTCCCGGCCGGCCCCTTCGGCGGCGCGCCCACCGTGCTCCCCGCGCACTGCGAAGTGTTCGGCGTGCTGCAGGACCGCGCGGGCCGGCTGGGCCAGCGCTATGCGATCAATTATCACCTGCGCCTGCCGCAGGACTGGAACGGACGCCTGCTGTTCCAGGGTGGCGGTGGCACCAACGGCGACATCGGCAGCGCCGTCGGCCCGGTCGGCCCCGGCGCAAAGTCGGCGCTGGCGCGCGGCTTTGCCGTGATCAGCCAGGACAGCGGCCACGACAACAAGCGCAACACCGATCCCAGATGGGGTGGGCAGACCGTGTTCGGAACCGATCCGGCCGCCCGCGCCAACTATGGCCACGCCTCGCTCCCGCAGGCTGCGGCTGCGGCCCGGGCGATCACCGCGCGGTTCTATGGCAAGGCCCCCGAACGCAGCTATTTCTACGGCTGCTCCAAGGGCGGGCAGGAAGGCATGGCCGCCGCCCAGCGCTATCCGGCGCTGTTCGACGGGATCGTCGCCGCCGCGCCCGGCTTCGCCCTGCCGCGTGCGGCACTGAACGAGGCATGGAACGTCCAGCAGGTCGCGGCACTTGCCCGCCAACAGACCGGCGCGCCGGCCACGGTCTCCTCGATCGCGGCCACTTTTTCGCCCGCGCAGCTAGGCCTCGTCCGCAAGGCCGTGCTCGAGGCCTGCGACGCGGCGGACGGCCTTGCCGACGGGATCACCGCCGATTTCCGCAAGTGCACCAGCGCCCGGGTCCTCCCCCGCCTGCGCGCCGCGCAGTGCCGTGCGGGTGAGGCCGACACCTGCCTCAGCCCCAGCCAGATCGGCACTTTCGCCGCCATGATGACCGGCCCGCGCAGCGCCGCAGGCCGCCCGCTCTATGCGCGCTGGGCCTGGGACGGCGGCACCGGCAGCCCGATGTGGGCGATGTGGCGGATCGGCTCGGAACAACGGCCGGCCTTCGACATCTCGCTCGGCGGGGCCTCGCTGCCGACCGTGTTCAGCGTTCCCCCGCGCCCCGTCGGCCCCACCCCGAACGACACGCTGGCCTACCAGCTGTCGCTGCGCTTCCCCGCTGCGGCCAGCGCGATCTACGCGCGGCGCGCGCCGTTCCAGCGCTCGGCGTGGGAGGACATCGGCATGCATTCGGCCAACCTCGATGGCTTCATCGCCCGCGGCGGCAAGCTGCTGGTCCCCCATGGCGTCTCCGATCCGGTGTTCTCGGTCGAAGACACGCTCGGCTGGTGGGACCGGGTCGCGGCGCGCTACGGTGCGCGCACCGATGGCGCGGTCCGGGTCTTCCCGGTGCCCGGCATGGCGCACTGCGGCGGCGGCCCCGCCACTGACGACTACGACATGCTGACCGCGCTGACCGACTGGGTCGAACGCGGGCAGGCCCCGGCGCAGGTCATCGCCAGGGCCGGCGGGCAAAGCCCCTGGCCCGGCCGCACCCGCCCGCTCTGCGCCTGGCCCACGGTCGCCCGCTACAAGGGCGGCGACCCGGAAAAGGCCGAAAGCTTCTCCTGCAGCCGGTAGAACCATCCTCCCATTGATTAGCGCGGCATATCGGGCCATCCCGATAGTGCCGGCTAATCAAATGGCCTTGCATCGCCTATCTCGTCCCAGCACAGGAACGGCACCGCGCCGCCCGCCTGCGCCTTCCAACGGACGATCCTGATGACCCTTCCGCGCGCCCAACCGGTCAACCAGTCCGCGATCCTGACGATCATCGTGGTCTGCTACATGATGATCGTGCTCGATATCTCGATCGTGCTCACCGGCCTGCCGCAGATCCACCGCCAGATGGGCTTCACCGACGCCGGGCTGTCCTGGGTGTCGAGCGCCTATACCCTGACCTTCGGCGGCTTCCTCCTGCTTGGCGCGCGGGCCGGGGACATCCTCGGGCGGCGGCGGATGTTCGAAACCGGGCTGGTGATCTTTGCCGCCTCCTCGTTCATGATCGGCGTGGCCCGGTCGCCCGAATGGCTGGTTTCCGCCCGCGCGGTGCAGGGGATCGGCTCGGCCATCCTCGCCCCCTCGACGCTGGCCCTGCTCCAGACCAGCTTCGCCCCGGGCGCGGAACGCACCCATGCGGTCTCATTCTATGCGGCGGCGGGCGGGATTTCGGCCAGTGTCGGCCTCGTTATCGGCGGGGTGCTGGCTGACTGGGTGTCGTGGCGCGCCGGGTTCTTCATCAACCTGCCGGTCGGCGCGGGGCTGATCTGGGCCGGACGCCGCTACATTGCCGAGACCGAGCGTCATTCCGGCGCGTTCGACCTTGCCGGTGCGCTGGCGTCGACCATCGGGATGAGCGCGCTGGTCTTCGGCTTCGTCAATTCGGCCGAGGCGGGCTGGCACGATCCCCTGACCCTTGTCGCGCTTGCCGGAGGGGCCACGGTGCTCGCGCTGTTCGTGGCCATCGAATGGCGCGCGCGCCAGCCGATCATGCCGCTGCGCCTGTTCAATAATGCCGAACGCTCTGCCGCCTATGCCGCGCGCGTGCTGTTCCTCGGTGCCAATGTCGGGTTCTTCTTCTTCGCCACCCTGTTCATGCAGGGCGTCCTCGGGCTCAGCGCGGCGATGACGGGCCTCGCCTTTCTCCCCGCGATGGTGGTCAACTTCGTCTCCGCGCTGATGGCTCCGCGGCTCAACCGCCGCTTCGGTGCGCCGCGCGTGCTGACCGTGTCGCTGCTCTGCAGCCTTGTCGGGATCGGCTGGCTGTCCTTCGTCTCGGCAGACAGCACCTGGCTGGGCGGGCTGGCGCTGCCGATGCTGCTGATCGGCGCGGGGCAGGGCGGGACGCTCGGCCCGCTGACCGTGTCGGGCATCACCGGGGTCGATCCGCGCGATGCGGGCGCGGCATCGGGCGTGGTCAATGCCGCGCACCAGCTTGGCTCCTCGCTCGGGCTGGGCGTGCTGGTCGCCGCAGCCGCTTTCGGAACCGGGGGGCTGGCGGGCCGTGAACTGCTCGCCCACCAGGTCGCCGGGGCGATGCGCGCGGGGGAGGTGATGATCGCGCTGGCGCTGGCCATCGTGATCGTGGTCATCGTCCGCCGCCCACACCGCGCGCCCGAACCGCTCGCAGACGCTCCGCCTGACCCCGCACGGGCCGCGCCTACCCTCGACTGACAAAAGGACCGCCCATGACCGTCACCGTCCTTGTCGTCGGCGCAACCGGCAGCGTTGGCCGCGTCGTCGTCGCCGAAGCCCTGCGCGCCGGCCACCGCGTCCGCGCGCTCGTGCGCAACGCGCCGTCGCCCGGCTTTCCGGCCCCGGTGGACCTGGTCATGGCCGACCTGACCCGTGCCGAAACGCTGGCCGGGGCCGTAAAGGGCATCGACGCGGTGATCTTCACCCACGGCACCTACGGCAATCCCGTCGCCGCCGAAGCGGTCGATTACGGCGCGGTGCACAACGTGCTGATGGCGCGGGGCACCGCCCGCCCGCGCATTGCGCTCATGTCCACCGTCGGCGCGACCGACCGCAAGGGCAGCCATGACTGGAAGCGTCGGGGCGAACGCCTCGTCCGCATCAGCGGGGCTGCCTACACCGTGGTCCGCCCCGGCGGGTTCGATTACAACAAGCCCGACGAACACCGCCTCGTCCTGCGCCAGGGCGATACCCGCCAGTCCGGCACCCCGCGCGACGGGGTGATCTCGCGCCGCCAGCTGGCCCAGGTCCTCGTCGCTTGCCTGACCTCGCCGGCGGCTGCGGGCAAGACCTTCGAACTCGCCGCCGAAACCGGCGCGGCGCAGGCCAGGCTCGAACCGCTGTTCGCCGCGCTTGCCGCCGACATGCCTGGCGCCCTCGACGGCGTGCGCGATGCGTCCAATATGCCACTGGAGCGTGAACCGGCAGCGATTCGTGATACACTCGCCGGGCTCACCGCGCGCGGGAGGGCCAAACGGAGCAACTGAGATGCTGGCATCGATCTTCCACGAATTCGGCGGCCCCGAAGTCCTCCGGCTCGAAGACCTGCCCATGCCGCTCGCCGGGCCGGGCGAGGTCGTGGTCCGCGTCGCCGCATCGACCATCAACCCGACCGACCTCCTGATGCGCAGCGGCGAGCAGGCCGGCCTGATGACCGACCTGTCTCCGCCCTATGTCGCGGGGATGGAGTTTTCCGGCCACGTCGAAGCCGTGGGCGAAGGCGTTGGCCTTGCGCCCGGCACCCCGGTGATCGGCGTGGTCAACCCGCGCCGCCCGCGCGGTGGAGCGCACGCGCAGTTCATCGCCGTTCCCGCCGCCTCGGTCGCCCCGATCGGCGCTCATGTCGACATCGTTGCGGCGGCGACCATCCCGATGAATGGCCTCACCGCCTGGCTCGCGCTCGACCTGGTCGGCCTTGCCCCGGGCGAAGTGCTGCTGGTCACTGGCGGCACCGGCCTCCTGGGCGGCGCGGTGCTGCAACTGGCCCGCACGCGCGGTTTGACGGTGGCCGCCTTTGGCCGCGAGAGCGACCGTGCCCTGCTTGAAAGCCTCGGCGCGGACGTGGTCATCCCGCGCGGCGGCGACATGGCCGCCGCCGTGTTCGCACTCCATCCGGACGGGGTGGACGCGCTGATCGACGGGGCCTTGATCGGCGCGCAGGTGTCATCGGCGGTGCGGGCGGGCGGCTCGGCCATTTCGTTGCGCCGGTCGCACCCGATCGAGGATGCCCGTCTCAACATCGGCTATGTCGCGGTCACCGACGGGATGGAGGACAATGCCATCCTCACCGGGCTGGCCCGGCTGGCCGACACTGGGAAATTGATTTCGCGCGAAGCCCCGCAGGGCCGTTTCAGCCTCGCCCGCGCGGCAGAGGCGCACCGCATGACCGAAGCCGGCGGCTTCCGGGGCCGGGTCATCCTCACGATGGAGGGATGACCACGGTCCTGCCGGAACCTCAGTTGGCCGCGGCCACCCTGGTATAGGGCACGAACTTGTTCAGCCCGACGAACCCGCGGTAAAAGCCGATCGAACGGTCATGCAGGCGGACGATGTCGATGCTGCACAGCTGTCCGGTGCCGCGCAGTTCGGTGACGAGGATGTCATCGTCGTCAAGCGCCTTGGCGTTGCTCGGCTGCTGGAGATAGATGGTGCGCCCGCTGCCATAGATGATCGCGGTCTTGTCGATCACCTTGGTATCGCTGTTGAGCCGCGGGTCGATGCAGGAGACGGGCTTGCCGGCCACGCGGCCAGCCAGCGCCTTGGCAAGCTGCTGCTCGGGCGTCAGGCGCGGTGCCGCGCTCAGCGGACCCGCCGCGATGGCGGCCAGCGCAGCGCCGACTAAAGCCTTTGAGAACAGGGTCTTGGTCATCGGACTCATCCTTCCTGCAATATCCGGTCAAGTTAAACCGTTCATTGTGAACG
Source organism: uncultured Novosphingobium sp. (assembly GCA_964343385.1). Classification (GTDB taxonomy): domain Bacteria; phylum Pseudomonadota; class Alphaproteobacteria; order Sphingomonadales; family Sphingomonadaceae; genus Novosphingobium. Next base: position 13,121 of record CAYFJH010000024.1, read on the forward strand.
GCCAATGACCGGTCAGGCGGTCCCGCCCACGGTCAATCCCTCGACCAGCAGCGTCGGCTGGCCCACGCCCGCCGGCACGCTCTGCCCGCCCTTGCCGCAGACCCCCACCCCTTCGTCCAGCGCCATGTCGTTGCCGATGCCGGTTACCCGCGTCAGCACCGAAGGCCCGTCGCCGATCAGCGTCGCGCCCTTGATCGGCGCGCCCAGCCTGCCGTTCTCGATCCGGTAGGCCTCGGTGCAGGAAAACACGAATTTGCCCGACACGATATCAACCTGCCCGCCGCCGAACGACTTGGCGAAAATGCCGTTCTTCACACGGGAAAGCAGTTCCGCAGGATCGTCGTTGCCGCCCTTCATGAAGGTGTTGGTCATGCGCGGCATCGGCGCATGGGCGTAGGATTCGCGCCGCCCGTTGCCAGTCGGGGCCACCCCCATCAGCCGCGCGTTGAGCCGGTCGTGGATATAGCCCTTGAGGATGCCGTCCTCGATCAGCACGGTCTCCTGCGTCGGCGTGCCTTCGTCGTCGATCGACAATGACCCGCGCCGCCCGGCGATGGAGCCGTCATCGACCACGGTCACCCCAGGAGCGCCCACCCGGTCGCCGATCCGCCCGGAAAAGGCCGAAGTCCCCTTGCGGTTGAAATCGCCCTCCAGCCCGTGCCCGACCGCCTCGTGCAGCAGCACGCCGGGCCAGCCCGGCCCGAGCAGCACGGTCATCTCGCCCGCCGGGGCATCGACCGATTCGAGGTTCACCAGCGCCTGGGTCAGCGCCTCGTCAATCGCCCGGTTCCACGTCTCGGGCGCGAACAGGTCATCATAGAGCCGCCGTCCGCCGATGCCGAAGGTCCCCGTCTCGCGCCGCCCGTTGGCCTCGGCCACGATGGATACGTTAAGCCGCACCAGCGGCCGCACATCGGTCGCGACAAAGCCGTCGGCGCGCACGATCTCCACCACCGACCAGCTTGCCGCAAGGCTTGCGGACACCTGCACCACCCGCGGATCGCGGGCGCGGGCGGCGGCGTCAATCGCCTCCAGCAGCCGCACTTTCGCGCCAAACTCCACGGCGTCCAGCGGCGAGGCATCGGTATAAAGATGCCGGTTGGACCGCACCGGCGGCGCGGCCATCGGGCCTTTCGCCGGATCGAGCAGGGCCAGCGTTTCGCCTGCGCGCGCAATCGCGGCGGCGGAAATCTCGTTGGCATGGGCAAACCCGGTCATCTCGCCCGAAACCCCGCGCAGGCCAAACCCGGCGCTGCGCGAATAGTCCGCCGTCTTCAGCCGCCCGTCATCGAACCCGAACGATTCCCCCGCAATGAACTGCAGGTAAAGCTCGCCATCGTCGCACTTCGAGAGCGTCCGCCGCGCCAGCTCCTGCGCCTCGTCAGGTGAAAGCTGGCCGGATCGATAGATGAGCGCACGCGGATCGGAATAGGTCATGGGCGGAGATATAGGCACGCCCGGCGCGGGGGGGAAGGTGCGTCTTTTTTTGCAGCCGCTCACTATCGAAGCCGCATCGGTTCCCCGGCCTCCGGGCTCTTCCATTCCACGTCGGCTGCCCCGCCCAGAACACGGGATCCGGCCGGATAGTCCCGGTGGATGCGGATCAGCACAATCCGCCCTCCCCGAAAGACAATTTCCTCCGTCGCCGAGCGCGCGTGCCGCAAAGGATGGGCGGTCCGCGCCTCGCCCGCTTCGGAAAGGGCCATCGGCCAGCACCGCACCACGTTCGCCGCCGCTTCCCCGGCAGAAACGGTCAACCCCGGCGGCGCATCGGCATCGCCCGAACAGCGCAGCACCCATGTCGCGCGCGATTGTCCGGCGGGAACCACCCGGCGGGCTTCGTCCAGCGGCTGGCCAAGGGCATAGTTCGGCAGGACCGCCTCAGTCGCATCCGCCCATCCGGCACTGGCGGCGGCAAGAACAAGCGCCGCCCCGGCAAAGCCGTGGCGCGTCAGTGCGCCCCGCCTTCAAACACGAAGCGCTTGTCGCAGTATCCGCAATCGACATAGCCCTTCTCGTCGATCTCCAGCCACACGCGCGGGTGGCCGAGCGCCGCGCCGCCGCGCACATCGCTGGCCCCGTCGCACTTTACGCGGTGCGTATAGACAATAACGGTTTCGGGCGCGGTGTCGGTCGGCTGGGTCATGGCCGCCGCGTTAGCAGGCCCGCGCGTCCTGTTCCAGACCCCTGTTACCGGGGCTTTACGAGGCCGCGCCCATGCCGCAAAGGCTGGGGGCATGAGCAACGCCGCGATTTCCATCCGCAATCTGGTCAAACGCTACGCCGGGGCCAAGGGCGCGCCCGGCAAGTTGGCGCTGAACGATGTCAGCTTCGACGTCCCCCAGGGCCAGATCTTCGGCCTGCTCGGCCCCAATGGCGCGGGCAAGTCCACGCTGATCAACACGCTCGCCGGCCTCGTCATGAAGACCTCGGGCGAGGTCACGATCTGGGGTTTCGACATCGCGGGCGACACCCGCAACGCCAAGCGCGCGATCGGCATCGTCCCGCAGGAAGTGGTGTTCGACCCCTTCTTCACCCCCGCCGAAGTGCTCGAAATCCAAGCCGGATACTACGGCGTGCCCAAGGCCGCGCGCCGCACGATGGAACTGCTGGCGGCCGTCCACCTCACCGACAAGGCCGACGCCTATTCGCGCACGCTTTCTGGCGGCATGAAGCGCCGCCTGCTGATCGCCAAGGCGATGGTCCACACGCCCCCGATCCTCGTGCTCGATGAACCCACCGCCGGAGTCGATGTCGAACTGCGCCGCCAGCTGTGGGAACTGGTCCAGCAGCTCAATTCCGAAGGCGTGACCGTGGTCCTCACCACCCACTACCTCGAAGAAGCCGAGCAGCTGTGCGACACCATCGCGATCATCAACCACGGCCAGCTCATCGCCAACAAGCCCACCCGCGAACTGGTTGCCATGGCGCGGGAAAAGATCGTCTCGCTCACCCTTGACCGCGATGTTGCGGCCCTGCCAAGCCACGCCGCCTTCGCAAAATGCACCAGCGACGGCGAACGCACGCTTGAAATCACCTACGACAAGGACCGCGCCAACGCCGGCGACGTGCTCTCGCTGATCCAGGCCCAGGGTTATGGCATCGTCGACGTCACCACGCGCGAGGCCGATCTGGAGGACGTCTTCGTCCGGCTCACCAGCCGCGCCCGCCAGGACGCCTGAGCCGCCGCGTTTTCAGGCTGGGCGGGCCTTCGCCTTCCTCCACACGCCGCGTTCCTTACGCAGGATCTGCTCCCCGCAGTGGCGGCAGGTGCCCGCGTAATACTTGCAGTCCCACTTGGCCTGATCACGGATCGGCGAGTGCAGGTTGAACAGGCAAAGCGGAATGCCAAGATGTGACCATTGAACGGACATGACAACGTCCTCCGTCAGTCTGGCGATAATGTTGCCACGCAGCGTAAATTGCCGGATTGCACTTAATCTGGCGAGTGCAAAGCACGCGCTGGTCATGATCTTTCCGGCATGATTGCAGGCTTTTCGGCCACACTTCCGCTCACGGCATGCATATATTGCAATGCGGCGTAAATCGTCCCCCGCAACCCCTGCTTTCCAATCCCTTCGCTTTCCGCCTATTGCCGCCCAAAACCGCTGCGTTCATGGGGAAGCGGCGAACAGGAAAGGGCGTGTCTTGCCACACGACGTCATCGTTGTCGGATCGGGCGCGGCAGGCCTCACCGCCGCCCTCGCGCTGGGTGAGCGGCTCAAGGTGTTGGTCATCGCCAAGGGCACGCTGACCAGCGGGTCGACCGCCTGGGCCCAGGGCGGGATCGCCGCCGTGCTCGACACCGGCGACACCTTCGAGGATCATATCCGCGACACCATGGTCGCCGGGGCCGGGCTCAACCGGCTTGAAACGGTCGAGCACGTGATCGAACGCGCGCCCCACGCGATTGACCGGCTAGTCGAACTGGGCGTGCCGTTCAACACCGACGGCGCCCACCTCCACCTCACGCGCGAGGGCGGCCATTCCCACCGCCGCATCGTCCACGTCAACGATGCGACCGGCTGGGCCGTCCAGGCCGCCCTGCTCAAGGCCGCGGAGGAGAACCCCAACATCACCCTCCTGCCGGGCCGGGCCTGCATTGATCTCATCACCGGCCGCCATGAACAACGCTATTCCGGCTCGGGCCGCGTCTGGGGCGTCTATGCGCTGGACGAGGCGACCGGCCACGTCGAGGCCCACACTGCCCGCGCCACGGTGCTGGCCACGGGCGGGGCAGGGCGCGTCTACCAGTTCTCCACCGCCCCGCGCGGCGCGACCGGCGACGGCATCGGCATGGCCTGGCGTGCGGGCGCGCGGGTCGGCAACATGGAGATGATGCAGTTCCACCCGACCTGCTTGTGGAACCTTGAGGTCAAGAACTTCCTCATTACAGAGGCCGTGCGCGGCGAGGGCGGCCGCCTGATAAACCCGCGCACGCACAAGCGCTTCATGGAATTCTACGATCCCGAGCGGATGGAACTCGCCCCCCGTGACGTGGTGGCAAGAGCCATCGACAGCGAAATCAAGAAGTTCGGGCTCGACCATGTCCACCTCGACATCAGTCACATGCCGCCCGAATTCGTGCGCGAACACTTCCCCAACATCCATGAAAAGCTGCTGACGCTTGGCATCGACATGACCACCCAGCCGATCCCGGTGGTCCCCGCCCAGCACTACACCTGCGGCGGCGTCATCACCGATCTTGACGGGCGGACCGACCTTCCCGGCCTCTACGCCGCGGGCGAATGCACCGAAAGCGGCCTCCACGGCGCGAACCGCCTTGCCTCAAACTCGCTGCTCGAATGCTTCGTCTTCGGGGAGGCCGCGGCCCGCCACATCCTGTCGCACTGGGACCGCTTCGATGCCCCGCCCCCGATTCGCGCCTGGGACGCCAGCCGCGTGACCAATTCGGACGAAGAGGTCATCATCAAGCAGAACTGGACCGAAATCCGCCGGTTCATGTGGAACTACGTCGGGATCGTGCGCACCACCCGCCGCCTCGAACGCGCCGCGCACCGCATCAACATGCTGTTCGGCGAGGTCGAGGACTACTACGGCCACTTCCGCGTGACGACCGACCTGATCGAGCTGCGCAATCTCCTGCAAAGCGCCGACCTCATCGTCCGCTCGGCGCTCCGCCGCCACGAAAGCCGGGGCCTGCACTACACGCTCGACTATCCCCGAACGCTGGCAAATGCCAAGGACACCGTGCTGGTGCCATAGTGTCGTCGGACCGGCCAAAACCAAAGGGGAGAGCAACCTTGAACCCACCGCATCGCCGTCAGGCCCACAGATTTGCCCGGTCGGTCGCCGCCGCCACTATGGCCGTACTGACAACTGCTCCCGCTCTGGCCCAGTCCGTCAGGCCGACCGTCGTCACGGTCGCGCAAGGTTCGCTGCAGGGCACCACCCGCGACGGCGTCGAGATTTTCAAAGGCATTCCCTACGCCGCCCCACCCGTTGGGGCGCTTCGCTGGCAGCCGCCGCTGCCGCCAAAGGCATGGACCGGCGTCCGCGATGCCGCGGCGTTCGGCACCTCCTGCATGCAGGATAATCCGGCCCCCTATATGTCCGGCGTGTCCGAGGATTGCCTGTTTCTCAACGTCTGGCGCGTTGCGGGGGTCAAAGCCGGCCGCAAGCTTCCCGTCATGGTGTGGATCCACGGGGGCGGCTTCATCCGGGGCACCGGCACGGCTCCGCATTATGAAGGCAGCCACATCGCCCGGCGCGGCGTGATCCAGGTGTCGCTGAACTACCGGCTCGGCCGGTTCGGGTTCTTCGGGCATCCAGCCCTGACCGCCGAAAAGCCGGGGGCACCGCTCGGCAATTACGGCATCATGGACCAGGTCGCCGCGCTTCGCTGGGTTCAGGCCAACATCGCGCGGTTCGGCGGCGATCCGAAGAACGTCACGATCTTCGGCGAGAGCGCGGGTGGAATGGCCGTCAACATCCTCATGGCCTTGCCCGAGGCGCGCGGCCTGTTTGCCAAGGCCATCGCCCAGTCGGCCGCGGGGCGGGCGGAATGGGCGCCACTGCGCGGGGCCGGCAAATCGTCCGCCGAGGGCATTGGCACGATCGTGGCCGAACGGCTGGGCGTGACCGGAACCGGCCCGGAAACCGCCGCCGCCCTGCGTGCGCTTCCGGCAGACCGGCTGGTGATGAAATCCAACGCCACCTTTGGCGGCGAAGCGGCGGAATTGCCCTCCTTCCCCATCATCGACGGCGTCATGATCAAGGAAACGCCGTTCGCGGCCTTCTCCGCCGGCCGCGAAGCCAAAGTGCCCTACATCACCGGCGGCAACAGCTTCGAGGCCTCGCTGCTTCCCCAAACGACGAATGACCCCGAGGGATTCCTCGCCAAGACCGGCGCGCGCGACCAGATCATGGCCACCTTCGGCGGAACCCCGAAAAGCGCGGCCCAGCGGTTCGGCGGCGGATCATGGATGGTCGAACCGGCGCGCGCCTTGTCGCGGCTGCACAGCCGCAACGGCCAGAAGGCGTGGATGTACTATTTCTCATACGTGCCGACGAGCACCCGCGCGACCCTCCCGGGAATGCCGCACGCGGGCGAGATTTCGTTCGTTTTCAACACGCTGAAAGATCACGAAGCCACCGTCGTGTACAAGCGCGCGCCAGTGCCGACGGCCGAGGACCTGCCCGTCGCCGAAGCCGCCATTGCCTACTGGACCGCCTTCGCCAAACACTCCGACCCGGGCAAGGCCGGCGGCCCCGTCTGGCCTCAACTTCATGCGAAAACCGACCAGGTTCTCGAATTCGGCCTGGACGGGATCAAGGTCGTGCCGCACTTTCGCCAGGCCGAAATGGACCTCGAGGAAAAGCTGGCGGTGCAGCCGAGGAGATAGGCCTCACGGCCATTATTTCCGGATTCTGGGTGAGGGCGCGGTGCCCCGGGATTGCGCGATCCCGGGGCACCGCGCCCGGCTTTCCATCCCCGCGAAAGCGGGGATGGCGCTTTTTCTTCGGGCGGAGCGGAAGGCGGAGCCCCCCTGTCTCACGCCCGCCTGGCCTGCTCAGAACTTGACCCGCGCAGTGAACCGGGCATTGATCGGTGCACCTGGCGAGAGGTTGTTGTTGTTGTGCGCGTCCGAGAAATACGCCTTGTCGAGCAGGTTCTCGACGTTGACCTGGAACTCAACCCTGTCGTTCACCGTGAAGAACAGCGCGGCATCGACGCGGGTGAAGGCCGGCAGGAGGGTTGGCATTGCCGATAGCGAAGTGCGGACAGCGGCGAGCTGGCTCGACTGGTGAACCACGCCAAGCCCCGCACCAACACTGCTGTTGAAGTCATAGCGGTTCCACAGCGCGAACTGGTGCTTTGGCACCTGCGGCAGGCGAACCAGCGTCGCGCCGCTGGTGCCAACAACCTTGGCGTCCTGCCAGGTATATCCACCGCTGATCTGCCATTGGGGCGTGATCCGGCCGGCGAGCGCCAGTTCGACGCCCTTGGTCCGGGTTTTACCGAGAACGGTCTCCTGACCGATATTGACGGGATCCCGCGTAGTCGCGTTGGACCGGTCAAGCTGGAACAGCGCCAGCGTAACGTTCATGTTGGGCCGGATGTCCCACTTGGCGCCGACCTCGTAGTTGGTGAACTTCTCTGGCGCGAGATCCTGCTGTGCGGGAATGGTGCCCGATGCGGGGGCAAGGGTAAGGAACTGGTCGCCAGAACGCGGCAGGAAGGATTGGCTGTAGCTGCCGTAGATCGAGATATTTTCCTGCGGCTTCAGGATCAGGCCGATGCGCGGCGACACTTTCTCATCGGTGCGGCCGAAAGTGCGCGGCGTAGCCGGGATCAGGTCGGTGCCCTTGATCTCGAACCGGTCATAGCGCAGCCCGACAACAAGATCGACATGCTCGCCAAAGGAGATTTGGTCCTGCGCATAGGCCGATAAGAACCGCACGTCGGACTTGGTGTTGCGGGCGAGCGCACCGAAGGTCACCGTCGGGTAGACGATATTGGCAAGGTTCAACGTGCCGCTCGACAGCGTGCCGTTGCGGCGCTGATTGGACGAATCCTGATCGCCATATTCGATCCCAAGCAGAACCTTGTTGCCGACGGAGCCGAAGTCCACGTCCCACACCAGATTGCTCTGGGCGATAAAATTCTTGCGCTTGGTCGGGTCGGTATAGCTGGATAGTGCGACCGTCCCTGTTCCGGAGACAGCGCCATTGGCGAAGACATTGGAATAATATTTGTCATAGTCGCCGTAGAGCAGCGTGGTCGACCAGTTGAGGCTCTCGGCCAGTTCGCCGTCGAGCCGCGCCTTGACGATATGCGCCTCAAGGCCTGCCCGGTTGACACCGGGGGTGCCGAAGAAAATATCGCGATAGCCGGGCAGCGGCGTGGGGGTGCAGGGGGCGGTGCAACCCAGCGAAGGCACGCCGCGATCGGTGACGCGGTCGTCGTTCACATATTCGTATGACAGGCCCAGCTTCCACTGGCCCAGATCGACCGCGAGATAGGGGTTGATCGCATAGCGCTCGCCGTCAAAGAAATCCCGGTGGTTGGCCAGGCTCTCGTAATTGGCATTGAGCCGGAAAGCCGCATTATCGCTGATCGGCGCGTTGATGTCCGCCGAAACGTCCCATGCGCCGAAACTGTTCACGCTGGCCGTGCTGCCAACCGACAGCGCCCCGGCCGCCGGCGTCTTTTGCACGCGATTGACGATCCCGCCGCTGCCGCCGCGCCCAAAGATCAGCGCGAACGGGCCTTTGAGGATCTCGACCCGCTCGATATTATAGAGGCTGCGGTAATACTGCACGTCATCGCGCACGCCATCGAGGAAGAAGTCGGCCGTGGTGTTCTGGCCGCGCAGGGTGATCTGGTCGCGGTTGCCCTCGCCCTGACCCACCGTGGTGCCCGGCACATAGCGCAGGACGTCGGCCATGCTGCGCTGCGCCTGATCGTCCAGCCGCTCGCGCGTGACGACCGAGATGGACTGCGGCACATCAAGGAGCGGCGTGTCGGTCTTGGTCGCGGTCACCGAATTGTCGGCCTTGTAGCCGTCCGACTTGCCCGTAACGATGATGGTATTTGCGTCGTCACCATCGGCTTCGGAAGCGATGGCCATGCCAGGCAGGCAGACAATGGCCACAGAGGCCAGCAGCAGTTTTTTCACGAAATCCCCCGAAGGTGTCCAAAGATGACGGGCAGATAACGCTATTGCGAATGACTTGCAATTGATCCTGATCAAAAAAAGCAGGTTTCTGCATCCGTCCCGCCCCATCGCATACCCTCCACCCCATGCCCGAACCCGAACCCGCCCGCGTCTTCCGCCCGCGCAATACGGCGCGCGCACAGGCCCTGCGGCGCGAGGCCACCCCCGCTCGAACGCAGCTTGTGGCGGCCCATTTCCGGCGGGCAGACCGGCGCCCGGTTCAGCCGGCAGATGCCGGTCGGGCCGTGGTTTGCCGACTTTCTGTGCCGCGAATTGAAGCTGGTGGTGGAACTGGACGGGTTTTCGCACGAGACGCGCGTGGACCACGATGCCGCGCGGGACCGCTGGATGGCCGAGGCCGGTTTCCGGGTGGTGCCGGTTCACCAACGCCGATGTGCGGGACAATGCCGAAGGCGCGGTGCGGGCGATTGGGCTGGTTGTGGCGGAACTGCGCGCCAGTTCGGGCGGGGTGCGGGACGAGGGGTTGCTGCCCACCCCTACCCCCTCCCGCCTGCGGGAGGGGGACTGACAGGCCGCGCTATTTACGCCGACCGACGGAAGGACGCCACTTACTCCCCTCCCGCAGGCGGGGGGGGCTGGGGGTGGGCAAGGCGCGACGTGGCCATTGCCCGCCTGGATTGGGGGTTAAGTAAACTGTCACCGTAATTCTCGTAATTCACCGTAATTCGTAATTCAAACTGTCACCGTAATTCAAACTGTCACCGTAATTCAACTGTCACCGTAATTCCTGCATTCCTGCGTGCGGGAGGGGGATTATCTTTGACCGCTTCTTGCGCCATTCGAAAATGTGTAAAATGCGCCATTATCCAGCGCTCCACGAAGTTCACGGCAAAAACTTTCTCGAGTTTGCTCGCTTAATTTTGCGACGAAGGCAGAATCGCTTTTGACCTGCGCAATTATCCGAGATTCTGTCATATTCACCCCTTTGGCGTGGGCGCGTTATCCCCTGCAGGTGCAGTATGAATCAGATTGAGAATCTCAGCAATCTGATTTGCGACGAATGCCTCAAACTCGGAACGAACGGCGTGGAAAACCGCACCCACCGGCATAGCGCTCTCAGGCACCCACTTCGCGATCGCACCATACGAATCTTTACGCCTTCGATGCGAAAAGACTCTCTGGTAGAGCGTAGGTGATATTCCTCTGAATGATCGAAAAGTTACCCTCTCACCTACGCTTTCAACAGGTGACTCTGTTATTATCTCACGATGATAAAGATCTGCGGTAAGGCTTTTTGGATACGGCTCAATATAAACAACTTCATCTATGCCAGATGAAATTATATGCCGCGCACAAAGATGGCAGGGGTAAGTCGTACAATACAAAGTGGCTCCACTTAACGACCTTCCGACTCTAGCAGCTTCTGTTATCGCGTGCATCTCAGCATGAACAACTCTACTGAATTCAATTAGATTCCTAAATCTTGCCCCCTCCATATCCTTCTTATGGTCACCATGAAGAAGGTTTTCAGCTATTGCGTCTATACTTTCGCTTGACGTTATATACCCCGTCCTCGATAAAATATCGACGAACTCGGATATTGATCTTTTTACCTCATTAAAATTAGGGTCGCGCTGCTCTTCCTTATCTCTATTGTCGCCGATTCCGGAACTTCTTCCTTCGTAGAAAAATCCACCGCCGGGATATGGCACCTCATTACACCCAGTCGCAACAATCGACCCAGATTTCTCTGAAATTACTGCACCAACTTGTCGCGATAGATCGCATGATCGCAATGCCGTCGCCTTTGCAACAAACATAAGATATTCATCTACTGTCGGCGTTATGAAAGGATCTTGAAAAACAAGCCTAATGAATCTCTTTATCTCGTCAGACTCGCGGCCTTGGTCAACGAAAAAATCAGCTTTTGGGAACGTATCCCGAACACTCTGCCCAGTCTCGTCTTCCCCCGCTTGATCAAGCTCTATCAACTTATCGGCCTGATAAAAATGCTCCCGAGAAATATGCTGTTTTTTTGACCTAGCTATTTTATTGGCGAGAAACTTTTTACGCTCTTCTCGCGGAGAATAGATAGACACGGAATAAAAATTCCGCCCGTATATTTGATCTAATACTTGGAGTTCTTTTGGGTTTTTCAAAGAATCAATGACATAGGCGATTGATGACTCTTCTGGATTTTCACGCTCAGCCCTTATGGCGGTTATAATTAATGACGCCACTCCAGAACCATCAGATTTACTTCTGATAATATCGCCGCCGCCCATCAAGTCGATCATGCGCTGGTATTCATCTGAAGATTTTTCTAACTGCAAGGCCGCTGAAATTGCGGAACTAACTTTAATTTCTTTATACTTATATCCTACAACAGCAAGCTGAGCCTTAAGTTGCTGCTTAGTATTAGATAAGTCTGCTCCCGCAGGGCAAATTAGGCCAAAAACAAGAGCTGGTTTGAGCGTCATCAGATCCATCTTGCTTTCTGGGAGCGCGAGGGGCTGTGCCCCTCGCATCACTCCCTTCGTTCTTCCTGCCCGCTTCCCCCGCAACCCTCCGCGCTAGCGGCCCGATGGATGCTGAAACGAGTTCAGCATGACGGCGGGAGGGCGGGCGGGGCGGCGAAGTGTGCGCGGGTGGTGCGCCAGCCCACAGCGGTCCCGGGGCGAGCCCGGGACGACGTGTGGTTTGGCGCTTTTACTCCGCCGCAATCCCCGCAGCGCCGAACATGTCGACTTCGCTCTCGCCTTCGGCCGCATCCGCATTCGCGGCGCCCTTGGCGTTGCGGCGGTTGTCGAAGTTGTTCCAGACCGACTGCCAGTCGCCCTTGGTGGCGCCCTTGGAATATTCGGTGGCGCGGGTTTCGAAGAAGTTGGCGTGTTCTACCCCGTTGAGCAGCGGGGTGAGCCACGGCAGGGGGTGGTCTTCGATCATGTAGACGGCGGGGAGGCCGAGCTGGCTGAGGCGCCAATCGGCGATATAGCGGATGTAGCGCTTGATTTCCTTGGCGCTCATGCCCGGCACGGGGCCTTGTTCGAAGGCGAGATCGATGAAGGCGTCTTCGAGGCGGACCGTTTTCTGGCAGCAGTCGATGATGTCTTCCTTGACCGCCTTGGTCAGGCAATCGCGTTCGGCGGTGAAGGCGTGGAACAGGCGGGTGATGCCTTCGCAGTGGAGGCTTTCATCGCGGACCGACCAGGTGACGATCTGGCCCATGCCCTTCATCTTGTTGAAGCGGGGGAAGTTCATCAGCATGGCGAAGGAGGCGAACAGCTGGAGCCCTTCGGTGAACCCGCCGAACATGGCGAGGGTGCGGGCGATGTCCTCGTCATTGTCGACGCCGAACTGCTGCAGGTAATCGTGCTTGGCGCGCATTTCCTCATACTCGAGGAACATGCCGTATTCGCTTTCGGGCATCCCGATGGTGTCAAGCAGGTGCGAATAGGCCGCGATGTGGATCGTCTCCATGTTGGAGAAGGCGGCGAGCATCATCTTCACTTCTGTGGGCTTGAACACGCGGCCGTACTTTTCGTGGTAGCAATCCTGCACCTCGACGTCGGCCTGGGTGAAAAAGCGGAAGATCTGGGTGAGCAGGTTCCGTTCGGATTCAGACAGCTTCTGCGCCCAGTCGCGGCAATCCTCGCCCAAGGGCACTTCTTCCGGCATCCAGTGGACCTGCTGCTGGCGCTTCCAGAAATCGTAGGCCCACGGATATTCGAAGGGCTTGTAGGTCTTGCGGGCTTCGAGAAGGGGCATGGGTCGAATCTCCTGGGCGAGCTTTAATATAGGGATGCAGGGGCGCGCAGCGAAGGTGCGGCGAAGTGTGAAACTGGGGACAAGGCTGAGGTTAAAGAGCGGGCTGAATATGGCGCGCGGGCGGCGCGGGTTGTCGCATGACTGGAACAAGCGGCGCGCTGGCGCGCTTGAGGGGTGGACCGGCGCGGCGCGATGGGCGCTGCGGGCCGGCGATCCTCAGGAGACATGTCATGGGCGAACACCAACCCAACGATTCCCGCAAGGTGACCGGGGCGAATGCGCAGATGGGCGGCCAGAGTGGCGGGGGTCAGCAGCAGCAGTTCCAGGCCGATGCGGCCGGAGGCGTGGCGGGCCAGATCCGCGAGCACATGGAGGTGATCGGCGCGGACGGGGTGCACGTCGGCACGGTCGATGCGGTTGAAGGGCGCCGGATCAAGCTGACCCGCAAGGATTCCGGTGCCGGTTTCGAAGATGGCGGGCACCAGGGGCACCACCATTACCTCTCGATCGGCCTGGTGGCCGGGGTGGAGGGCGGCAAGGTGCGGCTCTCGGCGAAGGGTGCCGTGGCCTACGCGCTGGAGGAGGAGGAAAATCCCGACCGGGGGGACGGGCTGTAGAACCAGGGAATGAATCTGGGGCCGCAGGCCCCAGACCCCCATAATGTCCGCCCCAAGCCCGGGCGCAGCAGAGCGCATGGGCGCGGGGTGGACAGTTTCGGGGTGCAGGGGCGATGGCCCCTGCATTTTCTTGTCAGACCTGCCGTGCCCTACTTCCAGAACCAGCCGGGCTTCTGCTTGCGGTCCTTCCGGCCTCGCCACATCGAGATGTAGAGCCACAGGCCGGAGAAGCTGAAGAACATCAGCGCGAGGCCCGACATGACGGAAATCGCAACGCCGAGCGGGCCGAAGCTTTCCCCGCCGTGCAGGTGATGCAGCGTGCCGATGATCGAGGGGCCGCCGTTCTTGGGCCGGCAGAACATCTCTTCCGGGCAGACGAAGCCGGCCGGAATGCCCGCGGCAGCGACGGCCGGATCCGGACGCGGCAGGAACCAGGGGACGACATTGCTGAGCACCCCGGTGACCGAGATCCACAGCAGGAACACCCCGAACAGCACGCTGAGCCAGCGGTGCCACTTGCGCATAGAAAAACCCTTCGTTGACGCGACCCGGCGCTTCTAGACCGCCGCGCGCGGGGGGATGCAAGCCGCGAAATGTCGCAGTGTGTATGCGCCGCGGCCGGGCCGTTGTGGCGGGGCCGGGTTCAGCTGCGGGATGCGGCTTGCTGTCCATGGCGAAAGGCCCCGGGCGGGGCCCCGCCCGCCATTACTGGCAGGCGAGGCATTCCTCGTAATCGGTCTGGGCGGCGAGTTCCATGACGGGCGCCTCGGCGGTGTTGTCCGCCTCCACCCCGCCGGCGAAACCGGCGCGCTGGACCGATTTGGAGCGCAGGTAATAGAGCGACTTGATGCCCTTTTCCCAGGCCTGGAAGTGCAGCATCATCAGGTCCCACTTGTCGACGTCGGCCGGGATGTAGAGGTTCAGCGACTGGGCCTGGTCGATATAGGGGGTGCGGTCCGCCGAGAATTCGAGCAGCCAGCGCTGGTCGATCTCGAAGGAGGTCTTGTAGACGGCCTTTTCCTCAGGGCTGAGGAAATCGAGGTGCTGGACCGAGCCGCCGTGTTCGAGGATCGAGTTCCAGACGTTGGTCGAATCCTTGGACTTCGCCTGCAGCAGCTTTTCAAGATAGGGGTTCTTGACCACGAACGAGCCCGACAGGGTCTTGTGGGTGTAGATGTTCGCCGGGATCGGCTCGATACAGGCCGAGGTGCCGCCGCAGATGATGCTGATCGACGCAGTCGGCGCGATCGCCATCTTGCACGAAAAGCGCTGCATCACGCCCATGTCGGCGGCGTCCGGACAGGCGCCGCGTTCCTGCGCGAGCATCAGCGAAGCCTCGTCCGCCTTGGCCGAGATGTGGCGGAACATCTTGAGGTTCCACGCCTTGGCCATCGCGCTTTCAAAGGCGATGCCCTTGAGCTGGAGGAACGAGTGGTAGCCCATCACGCCCATGCCGACCGAGCGTTCGCGCATCGCGGAATACTTGGCGCGGGCCATTTCGTCGGGCGCGCGGTCGATGTAGTCCTGCAGGACGTTGTCGAGGAAGCGCAGCACGTCCTCGATGAAGAGGTCGTCCTTGTTCCATTCATCCCAGGTTTCGAGGTTGAGCGAGGACAGGCAGCAGACCGCCGTCCGGTCATTCCCGAGGTGGTCGCGCCCGGTGGGGAGGGTGATTTCCGAGCAGAGGTTCGAGGTCGAGACCTTGAGGCCCAGGTCGCGGTGATGCTTGGGCATCATGCGGTTCACGGTGTCGGAGAAGACGATGTAGGGTTCGCCCGTGGCGAGGCGGGTTTCCACCAGCTTCTGGAACAGCGAGCGGGCGTCGACCGTGGCGCGGATCGAGCCGTCCTTGGGGCTGCGCAGGTGATGCTCAGCGCCGTCGCGGACGGCCTCCATGAATTCGTCCGTGAGGAGGACGCCGTGGTGGAGGTTCAAGGCCTTGCGGTTGAAATCGCCCGAGGGTTTGCGGATTTCGAGGAACTCCTCGATCTCGGGGTGCGAGACGTCGAGGTAGCAGGCGGCCGAGCCGCGGCGCAGCGAGCCTTGCGAAATGGCGAGGGTCAGGCTGTCCATCACGCGGACGAAGGGGATGATCCCGCTGGTCTTGCCGTTGAGGCCGACCGGTTCGCCGATGCCGCGCACGCTGCCCCAGTAGGTGCCGATGCCGCCGCCGCGGCTGGCCAGCCACACGTTCTCGTTCCAGGTCTGGACGATGCCTTCGAGGCTGTCCGAGACGGAGTTCAGGTAGCACGAGATCGGCAGGCCGCGCCCGGTGCCGCCGTTGGAGAGAACGGGGGTCGCGGGCATGAACCACAGCTGCGAGATGTAGTCATAGAGCCGCTGGGCGTGGGCCTGATCGTCGGCATAGGCATCGGCCACGCGGGCGAAGAGGTCCTGATACTTTTCGCCGGGGAGCAGGTAGCGGTCGTCGAGCGTTTCCTTGCCGAAGTCGGTCAGGAGTGCGTCGCGGTCGGGAACGGTGACAATCGCATAGCGGCGCGCCTGGACGGACTTGGAGTCCTCCTTCTTCGCGGCCTTGGCGACGGCACCCATCGCGCCGGCGAGCGCTTCCGCGCCCAGTTTTTCGACCAGTTCAGCCGATCCTGCGTCGGTCTTGTCCGTCATCGCCACTGCCGGGCCTGCGCCCGCCTCCTTTTTAGCCGCTTCACCTGCCGGTGCATCCGCTTCGAACAGCGAACCTTCGCCCGACGCCGCGCCTTCTCCGCTCCTGAAATCCACCTGCCCTGCCCCTGTTACCTGATAGCCGCCTGATCATCGTTCGCGATCCTTCCCGTTCCGACTCGGCGGGCCGGAGCCCATCTTAGCCGAACGGAAGAACAAATGGGGAATATTTATCCCCCGACCTATCCCCCGGATGCTGCACACATGCCGCCGGACCTGGTCCGAATCCGCATCGTCGGTGCCGGGCACCGGAGCGAACGCACAACTAGGTCTAGAAGCTCCCTTGCGGCGAACCACAACCTATAGTGCCCTATCGCCAAACCGGCGCAAGTGGGTAATTCCGGACTTACCCCAAGATATGGTGTGCGGGGGCCCGCTTCCACCCCACCCCTTCCCCGCGACGCGCGGGAGAAGCGGCACTGGCGTGGTGCGCAAGAGTCAAAGTGGATTTGCGAAAAAATTTTTGCCCGTGGACAGGGCTTCCGGCGGCTTGACTAAGGATAGAATCGGCACCGGCAACAATCTTGCGGGAGCGGCGCCGGGGCTGGGCGGAGCACCGTGCATCGCGCCGCAAAGCGCCTTGCGCCGTCACCGCGCCGGGGGCAGTTTGCGCGGCGGGCGGGCAAGCGGAGAATTGCAGATGATGAACCTGATCGGGGCGATCATTTCCGGGCTGGTGGTGGGCTGGCTGGCGCGCTGGCTCTATCCAGGCACGGTGGCGATGGGGATGCTGATGACGCTGCTGCTCGGCGTGGCCGGGTCACTGCTGGCGGGGCTGGCGGCGAACATGCTGTCGGGCGGAAACTACCGTGACGGACTGAACCGTGCGGGGTGCCTGGCATCGGTGCTGGGGGCGATGGCGCTGATCTTTGTCGGGCGGCAGTTGGGGTGGAATTTATAGGCTGGTGCCGGGGCGACGGGAGCGCGGCGGGAGCGCGGCGGGACGAGGGGCTGTGCGCCTCGCATCCGCCATTCTGCCTTGAAACCCGTCCCCGCTCCGCTAGAAAAGCCCGATGCTGCACGATCCCCTGCAATTCCTCCACGCCCACGCGGCGGACATCGTCACCGCGGCCATCGTCATCAACCTCGCTGCCTTCGTGGCCTTCGGCATCGACAAGATGCTGGCCGAGGGTGGGCGGCGGCGGATTCCGGAGGCGCGGTTGTTGCAGCTGGCGTTGATCGGCGGCACGCCGGGGGCCTATGCGGGGCGCGCGGCGTTCCGGCACAAGACGCGCAAGCAGCCGTTCTCGGGCCGGCTCCATTCCATCGCTCTGGGCCAGGTGACGCTGGGTGCAGCGCTGGTCTGGTGGCTTGGCCGCCCTTGACCGGCCCGGCGCAGGTTCAGTCCCCGTCGGTCCGGCGCTCACCCCGTTCGCGGCGGTCGGGGAAATTGATGGCGGTGTTCTGGCCGCGCCGGTCCAGCAAGCGGCGGTCGGCGGCGCGGCGTTCCAGCGCGCGGGTGAGCAGATCGACGAGAGCCATGCCCTGATCCTTTCCTGCAATCGCCCGGTGCCGGCGGGAGTGCCGGCCATGGCGATGGCGCAGCATGATGCACGATCAGTTGAGACCGGGTTAACTTGGCTTGCAGTGCCGGTGCAGTGGCGTTGCAAATCGCCCCCGTCAGGCCGGATCGCACCATGATGAACGCCTCCCGCGCCACGGCTCGGCCAGCCCTTCGCTGACCAGCGCCGCGCCGATCGATTGCCCCTGCCGCACCACGATCCGCAGGAGCCGGCCATACCGGTCGCGGTCGCGGGCAAAGGGGGTGAGGCTGAATGGACCATTATTCAGCAACGAAATCAACCGCTTGGTCGCCGCGTCGCCCAGCGCCTGTTCGGACGGACACTGTGCCCCGTGGGTTTCCGGGGCGTTGATGTCGGCGATCCGCACCTTCTCGCCATCAAGCCAGAACGTGTCGCCATCGACGACGCAGGTGGTGCGGGGGCCGGCCGGGCAAAGCGCAAAGGCGGCAGCGAGGGTGATGAGGGTAAGTGCCATGCCTCTGGAAACACATGACAATCAGGTGTGTTTCCATTCGGGCAAATACCCGGTTTCCCGCCAGAACGGAGGGATTAATCCTCCAAAATCAAGCCATTACCCCAGCCCGAGGAACAGCCCTGCCAGCGCCGCCGACATCAGGTTGGCCAGGCTCCCCGCCGCCAGCGCCTTCATCCCCAACCGCGCGATCACCGGCCGCTGACCCGGCGCAAGGCCTCCGGTTACGGCCATCTGGATCGCGATCGAGCTGAAATTCGCAAACCCGCAAAGGGCGAAAGTGACGATGCCGACGGTCCGCTCCGAGAGCCCGCTGGCCGCGCCCAGATCGATGAAGGCGACGAATTCATTCAGCACCACTTTGGTTCCGAACAGCCCCCCCGCTCGCGCCGCTTCGGACCAATCTGCCGCGCCGAGCAGATAGAAAACCGGCGCAAAAACAGCGCCAAGCAGCCCCTGGAACGACAGCGCCGGATAGCCGAAAAGCCCGCCCACCGCGCCGAGAATCCCGTTGGCCAGCGCCACCAGCGCGACGAAGGCCAGCACCATCGCCCCCACGGCCACGGCCAGTTTCAGCCCGGTCTGCGCCCCTTGCGCGGCGGCCATGATGACGTTGGCGGCGCGCTCCTCCTCCGCCTCGACCGGGACGACGGGGGCCACTTCGATCACTTCGGCCGTCAGCGGATCGGGCATGACGATCTTGGCCATCAGGATCCCGCCCGGTGCCGACATGAACGCGGCGGCGACCAGATAATCGATGCGGATTCCCATGCTGGCATAGGCCGCCAGGATCGTGCCTGCGACGCCGGCCATGCCCACGCTCATCACACAGAACAGCTGTGACGGGGTGAGGGCGGCGAGGTAGGGGCGGATCACCAAGGGCGCCTCGGACTGGCCGACAAAGATGTTCGAGGCCGCGCAAAGGCTTTCCACCTTGCTGATTCCCGTGACTTTTTCGAGGCCGCCGCCGATCCAGCGGATCACGAACTGCATGACGCCAAGGTGGTAGAGGATCGAGATCAGCGCCGCGAAGAAGATGATCACCGGCAGGGCGGCGATGGCAAAGCTGGTCCCGCCGATCTCGGGCCGGGCCAGCGAGCCGAACAGGAACGTCACCCCGGCATGGGCATAGCCGAGCAGCTCGCTCACGCCGCCGGCCGCCGCTCCCAGCACCGCGCGCCCGGCCGGGACATAGAGCACCAGCCCGGCCAGCCCCGCCTGCAGCGCAAAGGCAGCGCCGACCACGCGCAGGCGGATCGCCCGCCGCTCGGCCGACAGCAGCACCGCGAGGCCAAGGATCAGCGCCATGCCGGCAAGGCTCAGGACAATATGCATCGGCTGAAAGCCCTCCCCGCGGGTTACGGCGCGAGCTTACGGGCGGAACGCGCCGGGGGGAAGTGCGCCAAACCGCGCAGCCCGGCCTTTTCCCGTTTTCCCGCAGGCCCATCCCGGCTAGACTCGGCGGATGTCATCCCCTGTTCCCGCCCGCCTGCCGCTGGCCCCTTCGCTACTGGTGCTGGCGCTGTTCTATGGCGGGATGGTGACACTGGGCGGCGTGCTGGGGGCCAAGCAGGTCGGGATTGGCCCGCTGGCGGTCGAAGCGGGGATATTCCCGTTCCTGACGCTGGTCGCCATTTCGAGCGGCGTCGCCGAACTTTATGGCCAGCAGGTTGCCAACCGGCTGGTGCGCTTTGGCTTTGCCCCGCTGATCGGGGCGATCCTGCTCACCCTGTTCGTGCTGCAACTGCCGACCGACGCCGGAATGTATGAGCCGGCCAAGGCCGCGTTTCCGATCATCCTGGGCCAGTCATGGCGGATGATGGCCGCCGGCCTGCTGGCCTACGGGGTCTCGGTCACGCTCAACGTGTGGATTTTCAGCCGCCTGCGCGGCGGCATGGGCCGCTTCGTCGGCGTGCGCGGGTTTGCGGCGGCGGCGCTGTCGCAGGTGGTCGATACCTTGATCTTCATCACCGTCTCGTTCCTCGGCGTCCGGCCGATCGCTGACCTTTTGCTCGGGCAGATGCTCGCCAAGGTCGTGCTCTCGGCGGTGCTGGTGCCGTTGGTCATCGCCCTGGTGGTCCGGATGGGACGCAGGCTCGACGGCTAAAACTTCTTCAAATCCGGCGAGAGAGGTCTAAAGGCGCAGCCATGACGAATCCCCATGATCTTGCCCATAACACGGCCATGCTGGCCAAGGCCGAAACCCTGATCGAGGCGCTGCCTTATCTGCAGCGTTATGCGGGCAAGACCTTCGTGGTCAAATACGGCGGCCACGCGATGGGCGACCCGGAACTGGCGCTCGATTTCGCGCAGGACGTGGTGCTGCTCAAAGCGGTCGGGATCAACCCGGTGGTCGTCCACGGCGGCGGGCCGCAGATCGGCGCGATGCTGAAGAAGCTCGGCGTCGAAAGCCGCTTCGTCGACGGCCTGCGCGTGACCGACAAGGCGACGGCGGAAATCGCCGAGATGGTCCTGTGCGGCTCGATCAACAAGGAACTGGTCGGCTGGATCGCGGGCGCGGGCGGCAGGGCGCTGGGCATTTCGGGCAAGGACGGCGGGCTCGTCACCGCCCGCAAGGTCGAACGCACCACGCGCGACCCGGACAGCCAGATCGAACAGGTGGTCGACCTCGGCTTCGTGGGCGAACCGGACCGGATCGACACCGCGATCATCGAGACGGCCATCGCGGCTGGCATGATCCCGGTGATCGCGCCGATCGCCCCGGGCGCGGACGGGCAGACCTACAACGTCAACGCCGACACCATGGCCGGCGCGATCGCCGCCGCGCTGGGCGCGGCGCGGCTGTTCCTGCTGACAGACGTGGCCGGCGTGCTCGACAAGCAAAAGAACCTCCTGACCGACCTGACCCCGGTCGATATCGCCCGGCTGGCGCAGGACGGCACGATCAGCGGCGGGATGATCCCCAAGCTCGAAACCTGCGTCCACGCGGTCGAGGCCGGGTGCGAGGCGGCGGTGGTGCTCGACGGGCGGGTCAGCCACGCGATGCTGCTCGAAGTGTTCACGTCGAAGGGCGCGGGCACGCTGATCCGCGCCGGGTAGCAGGTTCTGCGTCCCGCGCGCGGGTGATAAATGCACCCCCGTGACTTGCCGCGATCAAGCCGCTATCAGCGCCGTTCCCTCGTGCATTAGAAAGCCGCTCCGGTGCTGTTCCTGACCCTGTTCGAAATCGTCGGCTACCTCATTTCCATCGTCGTCACGCTGGTCATCGCGCAGTTCGTGCTGAGCCTGCTGATCAGCTTCAACGTGGTGAACCTCCACAACAACCTCGTCGCCGCGCTGTGGCAAGCGGTGAACGCGCTGCTCGATCCGATCCTGCGCCCGATCCGCAAGATCATGCCGCATACCGGTCAGCTTGACCTGTCGCCGATGGTGCTGATCATCGGGCTCACGGTCCTTCAGATCGTCCTCAAGAACCTGGCCTATGCGAGCGCGATGTGACCGCGACACTGATTGACGGAAAGGCCTTTGCCGAAGGCCTGCGCGCCCGCGTCGGCACTCATGCAGCCGCTTTCGAGGCTGCTGCCGGGCGCAAGGCCGGGCTTGCCGTGGTGCTGGTCGGCGCCGATCCGGCGAGCGAGGTCTATGTCCGCTCCAAGGGCAAGCAGACCGTGGCGGCGGGCATGAACAGCTTCGAGCACAAGTTGCCCGCCGAAACTGCCGAGGCGGACCTGCTGGCCGTGGTGGACGCGCTCAACGCCGATCCGGCGGTCGACGGGATTCTCGTCCAGCTGCCGCTGCCCGCGCACATCGACGAGCAGAAAGTCATCGCCGCGATCAACCCCGACAAGGACGTCGACGGCTTCCACGTCGTCAACGCCGGGCGGCTGGCGGTGGGGCAGGCCGGGTTCGTCCCCTGCACGCCGCTGGGGTGCCTGATGCTGCTGAAGGGCCGGATCGGCGACCTGTCGGGGCTGGACGCGGTGGTGATCGGCCGCTCGAACATCGTCGGCAAGCCGATGGCGCAATTGCTGCTGGCGGAAAGCTGCACTGTCACCGTGGCGCACAGCCGCACCAAGGACCTGCCCGCCGTGGTCGGCCGGGCCGACATCGTCGTGGCCGCCGTGGGCCGTCCGGAAATGGTCAAAGCCGGCTGGATAAAGCCCGGCGCGACCGTGATCGACGTCGGTATCAACCGCATCGCCGGTGCCGAGGGCAAGGCCCGGCTGGTCGGCGACGTGGCCTTCGCCGAAGTGGCGCAAGTCGCGGGCGCGATCACCCCGGTGCCCGGCGGGGTCGGCCCGATGACCATCGCGGTGCTGTTGCGCAACACGCTGGTCGCCGCGCACCGCAACGCCGGGCTCGCGCTCGAACCGGACGCCATCTGATCCGCCGCGGCCTCCTGCTGGCGCTGCTGGTTACCGCACCGGGCACTGCGCAGGACTGGGGGCCGCGTTCCTACGCCAACCCAAGCGCGGTAATTGCCGCCGAGATCGCGCTTGCCCAGGACATCCGCACGCGCGGCGAAGGCGCGGCGCTGGCCGCCGCCGCCGCACCCGACGCGGTGCTGTTCGCGCCCGCGCCGGCACCTGGGCTGGTCTGGGCCGGGCCGTGGCTCAAGGGCCGTGCCGACGCGCCGGCGGGGCTGCTCCAGCGCCAGCCGCACACCGTGTGGTCAAGCTGCGACGGCTCGCTCGTGGTCAGCCGCGGCGCATGGCAGCGCGGCACGGCGGCAGGGTGGTTCGCCACGGTATGGCGGCGCGAACTGGACGGCCGCTACAAATGGGTTCTGACCCACTCGGCCCCTGCCGCAACGCCGCTGGCGGTGCCCGAGATGCTGAGCGCCGGTGTGGCCGACTGCCCGGAACGGGCGCGCCGTGCCGGCCCGCTCCCGCGCGGAAAGGCGAAATCCGTCAAATTCAAGGACCTCCCCCCGCTTGACCCCGCCCGCCGCAACGGCGCATCTGCGGACGGTTCGCTGAGGTGGGAGGCCATTGCCCGCGCCGACGGCAGCCACCGGCTGACCGTGATCTGGAAAAAGGACGGCGCGGAGGTTCCGCTGCCAGCCAACTGACTATTGCAGCGTTGCGCGGTCGTCGTCGCCGTCGCGGCGGCCGAAGAACTGCATCAGTTGGACCAGCAGTTCGCACCGCGATGGCAGGTCCGCCGCTTCGAGCAGAGCCTGCTTGGCTGCCGCATCGAACGGCACGATCTGTGCCGCGCCGTTGATCAGCGTTTCGTCGTCGAGCCGGGTCAGCGCCTCCCAGTCCACCTGATAGCCCTGCGCGTCGGCAAAGCGGCGCGCCTCGCGCTCGAACAGGGCGCGTTCAACCGGGGCGAGGGGCGTGCCGTCCTCCTCGCCCAGCAATTCGGCCTCGACCTGGCGGAACTGGGTCGAAACGTCGAGTTCGGCGATCACGCGGAACCGCTCCACCCCCTCCAGCACGATGTTGAAGCAGCCGTCGGGCAGGGCCTCGACCTCGTCGATCCGGCCCAGGCAGCCGACCTTGAACAGTGGTGCGCCTTCGTCGGGGCGGTGCGGCTGGATCATCCCGATGTGCCGATCCCGTGCCAGCGCGTCGGACACCAGCGCCCGGTAGCGCGGCTCGAAGATGTGCAGCGGCAGGTGCAGCCCGGGGAACAGCACCGCTCCGGTCAGCGGAAAGATCGAGATGCGCTGGCGGCTCACCCGAACAGGATCGTCGACAGCTTGCGCCGGGTCGCGGCGACCCACGGGTCTTCCAGCCCGATCGCCTCGAAGATCTGCAGCAGCTTGGTCCGCGCCGCGCCTTCGTTCCACGCACGGTCGGCAGAGATCATCGCCAGCAGCGTGTCGGCGGCGCTGTCGCGCTCGCCTGCGGCAAAGGCGGCGGTGGCAAAGGCCAGCTGCGCCTCCATATCGGCGGGACGTTCGGCCGCGGCGGCGCGCAGGGCGGCCAACTCGCTGTCCTCGAGCTTGTCCTGCGCCAGCTCCAACGCGGCGCGGGCCTGCGCGATCAGCGGATCGCCGGTCATTTCGGCGGGCAACGCGGCCAGCACCTCGCCGGCCTCGCCCAGATGGCCCGCCGCGAGCAGCGACCGCACCAGCCCGGCCTGCGCCGCCGCGCTGTCGGGTGCCATCTCGATGATCTGCGCAAAGATCGCGGCGGCACGTTCCCCGTCGCCCCCGGCCAGTGCCTCCTCGCCCATCGCCAGCAGCGGGGCGAGGTCGGGAGCAGCCGCTTCGCTGCCGGCCGTGATCGGCAATTTGGCGAGCAATTGGTCAAGCGCGGACTTGAGCTGCGATTCGGCCCGCGCGCTGGTCAGGTCGGCCACCGGCTGCCCCTGGAAAATCGCATAGACGGTCGGAATCGAGCGGACTTGGAACTGCGAGGCGATGAACGGTTCCTCGTCGACGTTGAGCTTGGCGAGGACCACGCCCTTGTCGGCATATTCGCCGCAGACCTTTTCGAGCATCGGGGTCAGCGCCTTGCACGGCCCGCACCATTCCGCCCAGAAATCGAGGACGACGAGACTGGTCATCGAAGGCTCGACCACGGTCTTGCGGAACCGGTCGACCGCCTTCTGTTCGTCGAGGCTCAGGCTCATGCTTGCCACAGGATACTCCGTGCTGGGCTGGGTTGTGCGTGTCGTGCCGCCAATGTGGTGCCTCGACGCGATTTGTGAAGCAAAAAAGGCCGCAATTCATTTTGTACCGATTTCCCCTTGCGGCCCCCCCGAGGCGTTGCTAATGGGCCGCCTCCACCCCGGCCAGCCGCCTTTCAAGGCAGCAGGCCGCAAAGCCAGAGCGGGCGTAGCTCAGGGGTAGAGCACAACCTTGCCAAGGTTGGGGTCGAGGGTTCGAATCCCTTCGCCCGCTCCAGTTTTCCTAGATAAATCAGTGAGATAATCGCCTTCCGGGCGAGGCGAATTTGCGCCTTCGATCTGTGTCGCCACCATGTCGCCACGGGGACGAAGTTGGGAGGCCTGATCTTGCGGCCTCAGATAGGCTTGGCAAAGGCGTCCGGGCGCTTCTGCCTGAGCCATTCTTGCGGCAAGCATCAAGCAGCCTTATTGGCGGTTGGCTTCGCACTGGGCCGTGTGATCTTTCTCTTGATCGGCTTTTTTTCCTCTTCCTCCCCGTCGTCATCTTTTGGCAGGATAAGGTGGCCGTCGTCACCAATGTCATCCAAATCGAATGCGCCAACCTCATTCATGCGGATCACCAGCGCCCTATATTTGTCCTCTGCAACTAGCCCTTTGAGATAGGCGCGCTTGATGACGTGATAAGGGTTGAAGAAGATCGCGTAGGACATATCACCCAGCGGACCCGACTTGAGGTCGATGAAGCCTAGATCGGCCAACCGCTTCACCCGATCTTTCCATGTGCGAACCGCGCGCTGGCCGGTAAAGCCCGCATAGAATGCCATTTCTTCGGGCCGATTAAGCGTCAGGAACAGCTCGTCGTAGAGCCGACACCACATTTCAAAGTATGTTTGCCCTACCGGGAAGCCTTTGCCTGAAAGGCCATCCATGATGTTCATTATCAACGGCAGCGCACGGGGCACCGTGGCAAAGCCGTCCCGTTCGGTCCGATCCCAAAGCATCACGTTCGTGACTTCGGGCCAAATCTTTGACCGCGCCTCCAGCTGACGCTTTAAGATGCTTCTTGTCTTTGCCATGTTCGTTTCCTTCAAAGGTGGGCCGGCTTTGGACACCGGCCCGTTTCAGGTTGGAAGACTGGCTTTGAACACCAGTTTCGTGTATTTGTCGGGGGCGAGTTTGGACCCCGCCCCCTTCGCTTCGTCGCCACGCCCGTCACCGCTGACCGAGACGTATTCGTGATTTCTCCCAGGTTTGGACGCTGGGCCACACGGGGACTTACGATGGACAGGTTATCCCACATGCCGCCTCGCAACTCAAACGCATACGGCAACCATTTTTTGTCGGAGTAGCCATTAAATAAGGCAATTTAGATAGGTCAGACGTTACATAAATTCCATCTCAGATATTGAGTTTGCCTTTTTCCGCCATAGGATTCCGCAAAGGTGATGAAAACCATAGCGTTAGTCGCTTTTCCCCGGTGATGCGGTGATGAGGTGACACGGTGGAGACGGTGATGCGGTGGAGCGGTGGGAGGGATCGCCAAGGGTGCTCCGCCCGTTTCTGATCTACCGGTCCTGTACGCTCAGTTCGTACCGAGCCATGCGCCAATCCTGCTTCGCCTTGAAACTTAGCGTTGTCCTCAGACTGCCACCCATTCGCCGTTGGCCGCAATCGCCGTGTTGGCAGACAGTGAAGCATATCTCTCTGGGTGCACGGTATGAATCGGCAAAAGGCGTTGCGGGGCAACGGCCTGCGCCATTCGGTATAGGTCCGCGCTGGAAGCGTGGCCGGAACTATGGACGATGTGGAAGTCAATTTCCTTGCGCTTCGCCCATTCCCGCAAATCCGTGCGGTCGCGTTCAAGGTAGCCCGGCCATAGCGAGTAGATCAGGCAAGCGTCTTTCAGCTCCATGCGATCAAGATCGCCAGCCATCGAATTGCGAAACATCATCGCGTAGCGTTGCGGGGATGCCTGCAATTCCTCGGCGTAAATGCGCTGCCCCTTATATCTGTCGATCAGGTCAAACCGCTTGTCGGTGATGATCCTTCGCCGCTGGGCGCGGGGGCTCGAACCCAGATGCGATGCCTCGACGGTGCTTACGCAGACCCAAAACACCGCTTACGCGAAACCTGATTGTGGATCGGCGTGCAAAAAGACCCCGATCACCCCGCTAACGGGGTCCTTTTTGCACGCCGATCCACAGCGATGGACCGCTTCTCGAGGCGGCCGCTTTATCGAGTTCACCGCCGCGCCTCGGAGAGCGCGGCCGAACGGTGAAGCTTTAGGAAGACTTAGCTAGAGCAGATCTGTCCCCATGACCTAGGGCCATTTCGGGCATTTTAGATAGAGCCAGATTAGAGGCTCAATAGGTTTGCCTGATGACTGCCGCCACCCGGCTGATCGCCTGTCTGATCTCTTCTTCCGACAATGCCGTATAGCCCAGCACCAGCGATCGCTCCCGGAAGCGGCCGGGGCTACCATATTCCTGGGCAGCGCCGCCCGCGAATGGATAGAGGCCGACGCCGCAATTGAGCGCAATTCGCTGCATTTCGTCAGCTGGCGGCAAATCGGGCGGCACAGTCCACATCATGTGCATGCCGCATTCCTCGCCCCAAAGGACACCTCCGGGAAAGTGCTCGTCGATCGCCTCGACAAGCGCGTCGCGAGCCTGCATGTAGGATCGGCGGATGCGCCGGAGGTGACGAAGAAAAGCACCTTCCTTCAGGAAATCGGCAACGACGGCCTGCTCGAGCCAGGGCGCTCCGTGGTCGAAGAGGGCTTTTACGATCCTGGCTTGCTCGATCAAATGGCGCGGGAGAACCGCATAACCTAAACGCAGGCCCGCCCCGATCGATTTGGAGAATGTGCCTAAGTAAATAACGTGCCCACGCCGGTCGAGGCCGGCAAGCGCGGTCAGAGGGGGGCCATCATAGCGAAAGTCGCTGTCGTAATCGTCCTCGATGATATAGCTGCCGGTTTGATAGGCCCAGTCCAGCAGATGAAGACGGCGGTCGAGGCTTAGTGTGCACCCGGTCGGAAACTGGTGCGAAGGCGTCACATAGACAAGGCTGCCGAGAAAGCTCTCGAGCTCCGATACGATGATGCCCTGATCATCGACATCGATGGGCCAAATAGTTGCTCCATAGCTGCTGAAGAGATAGGCCGCGCCTTGATAGCAGGGATTTTCGACGGCAACACTCGACTTGCCCGATCCGCTCAGGAATATTCGTGCAAGAAGGTTCAGCGCTCCCTGGATCCCGGATGTCACCATCACCTGATCGGGGCTGGCATCGATACCGCGCGTCTCCCTCAGATGGGAGGCGATCGCCTCGCGCAATGCGGGCAGTCCGCGCGGATCCCCGTATTCCGTTTGCACGCCGTGAGCATAGTTTAGATGACGGACGACGGCACGCTTCCAGAAGCTGGTGGGAAAGCTCTTTGGATGCGGCCGGCCGACGAAAAAGTCGAATTGCGGCCGTAGCCGCTTCTCTTGCCAGAGGTCGGGTGCGCGCCCTGAAAATTCTGGGTTTTTCCCTAGGCGGATACGCCCGCTCGTAGGGGCGACAGTCGCGTGCCTGTTGCGTAGAAGGACGACCGCGTCGGGAAGCTTGTGATTGACGAAGATCCCCGCCTTGGTCCGGGAGGTTATATAGTCTTCGGCGACAAGGCGTTCATAGGCCAGCATAACCGTGTTTCGGGCAATACCCAGCTGTTCGGAAAGGCTGCGCGTAGACGGGAGGCGCTCGCCCGCCTCAAGCGTTCCACCCAAGATCATCTCGCGCAGCGACTCGTAGATCTGAACCTGTAGCGAGCGCGGGTCGCCGCGGTCGATTTGAAGCGTGATGAGCATCGGCGTCCCCCGGCCGGATCGTGTTCAACCGTCGATCAAGCCATTGTATCGAGCGACCGCGCCATTGGTAGGGGAATTGCAATCTGGCACCATAAGGTTTTGCGGTATTGGCCCTACCGGGACACCACAAGGTTACTCATCCTGCTGCGACAGCCCGCGAGGCTGTCGATCAAAAGCCAGCGGGGGGGAGATCCCATGTCCATATTCCTCAGCATGCAGCGCGTCCGCTTCTCAAGCGCCGACGGTTACGAAAAATTCAAGGTAATCTTTGCCGATACACGCAACCATCTCATGAAAATGCCAGGATTCCTGCATCTGACCTGGTGGGTGCATCCCGAAGATCCGACTTGGTTTAACGAAGTCAGCTTCTGGATCGATCGCGAGTCGCTGAAAGACTGGCATATGAATGTCTATCACAAACATGCAAAGGAATGGGCCGCTCGCGGCGCTATCATGGAAGATATCATCACCAATTTCCAGCTGACCAACACCCGCCTGCTGCGCGTTTGTCCTTGCTGCGGCTTGGTCGAGGACAAAGCTTTTGAGTTGCAGGAAGAACAAAAGACGCTCGCCGAACCTTGCCCGCAATGCGAGTTCAACTTCCCGGTGATGCCCTCGACGCTTAGCAGCTTCGCGGTGTTCAAAGACATTCCGAAGCAGGTCGCTGCGGACAATAAGGCCGAAGCGGAACAGCAATCCAACGTCTAGGCGTAAAATTCCGATTTTCATGCGGCAGCGGCGCGCAAGCCCTGTCCAGCGCGGCGTTCACGGCAAAATATGATGCAGCGATTTCTGGGCCTGAGGGACCATCTTGAGGTGCTAACCCAATTGCGGCGCAATGGTCTGGTCGAATTTGCGGAGGGGCGGCCGGTGGTGTCCGAATGGGCGGCCGAGGTCGCGCGTGCGCACCGGGCCGGCGCGGCCACTGCAGCGCCCGACCATCCCGGCAGCGTCGGGGGAGCAGGCTGACTACCGGGTCCGGTCGATCAGCCAGTCCATCAGGCCGGAGGCGAGGGCACGCTGCGCAAGTTCGCCTCCGGTCCATAGATGCAGGTATGTCCCTGCCGGGAGCGTAAGCGGACCCTTGAGTGAATGGCAGACGAAGTAGAATCGCTGTGCACTTCCGTCCCGCCGGAACCGGGACAGGTAATCGTCGAGCACCGCCTGGCTGGCGCTGGACATGACCTGCACCCAGGCGGCTTCGCCGGTGGTGGGCTGATCGAGCAGCAGGTCGATATTGGACTTGTAACGGTTTTGCGCCGGTCATGCGCGCGGCTTTGCCTTCTTCGGGGGGGCAGGGCGCGGCATCTACGATAATATGAAGACGGCGGTGACGAGTGTGTTCACCGGCAAGGAACGGGTCTTCAACCGGCGGTTCCTGATCATGACCGACCATTATATGGTCGAGCCCACGGCCTGCTCGCCTGCGGCGGGATGGGAGAAGGGTCAGGTCGAGAACCAGGTGCAGACGATCCGTGGGCGCTTCTTCCAGCCCCGGTTGCGGTTCGCCAGTCTGGCCTGGAGCCCGTCGAAGTCGCTGTGCGTGAGGCACTGGCGACGGGCACGGCGAGCGACGACCTG
>CAYFJH010000025.1:0-3332 GCA_964343385.1 uncultured Novosphingobium sp.
CGACCTCGGAGATGCCGCCGCCAAGATCGTCGCCGAAGTCAAGAAAGCCGCCTGACGCGCCACTTGCCGCAAGGCCAACGAAAAAGCCCCGCGGGAGCGATCCCGCGGGGCTTTTCCTGTCCGGCGATATTCGCCTCAATACATGTGCTGCCCGCCGTTGATCGACATGGTCGATCCGGTCACGAACCCGCCGTCTTCCGAGGCGAGGAACACCACGCCGCGGGCGATTTCCTCGGCATGGCCAAGCCGGCCGACCGGGATCTTGGCGACGATCTTTTCCAGCACCGCGGGCGGCACCGCGGCAACCATGTCGGTATCGATATAGCCCGGGGCGATGGCGTTGGCCGTCACGCCAAACTTCGCCCCTTCCTGCGCCAGCGCCTTGGTAAAGCCGTGGATGCCCGACTTGGCGGCGGCATAGTTGACCTGCCCGTACTGTCCGGCCTGGCCGTTGATCGAGCCGATGTTGATGATCCGGCCCCAGCCGCGCTCGCGCATTCCGGGGAAGGTCGCCTTGGCCATGTTGAAACACCCGCCAAGGTTGATTCGCATCACCTCGTTCCAGTCCTCGAAGCTCATCCGGTGCAGCGTCCCGTCGCGGGTGATCCCGGCATTGTTGACCACGATATCGACTGGCCCCACCTCGGCGGCCACCCGCGCGCATCCGGCCAGCGTGGCTTCGTGGTCGCCCACGTCCCACTGGTAGGAGGGGATTCCGGTTTCGGCGGTAAAGGCATCGGCCTTGGCCGAATTGCCGCCATAGTTCGCGACGACCGTCACACCCTGTTCGCGCAGTCCGAGGCAGATTGCCCTGCCGATCCCGCGCGTTCCCCCCGTCACAATTGCCACTCGTGTCATGTCCGATTTTCCTCTCGGGCTGCCTCTCGTTGCAACGCTATGTCAGGTCCGCCGCCACCGCAAATGCAAATACGTATGAGGCCGCCATTTGCCGCCAAAGCACCACGCGGGGGACAAAAATGACGGGTTTCCGCGGGCCGGGCCTATGCGGCGCTGCACCTGCGAAGGGCCTGGGTCCGTCCTAGAAGCGGAACTGGGTTCCGACATAGACGGCCTGGCTGTCCTTCTGGCCGTCGTTGAGCCGCAGCATCCGGTCGCGCTCCTGCGAATAGCGCACGCCCGCAGTCACATCGATGTTGCGGGTCAGGCTGAACGATCCGCCGACATCGACGGTCTGCTCGCCATTGCCCTCCAGCGTGCGCGGTGCCTGCCCGGTCTTCTCGCGCTGGTCGAGCGCGATCCGCGCGTTGAGCCGCGACGGCTCGTCCGCATTGCCTGCGCTCAGGCGGAACGCGGAAAGGTCGGGCATCTCGCCCCGCCGCGGCTCACCCGCTGCGGTAAAGCTCTGGAATCCGCGCGAAACACCCAGACTGTAGGCGGTCGGCGCGATGCGCAGCGCACTGGAGTTGCCGGACAGCGCGGTCTCGCCCATGCCTTGCCGCGCGGAAATGCCGCGGGCTGCTTCAGGATCGACGCGCACTGCCACGGTCACTGAACGGTCGGGCCGGGTCGCGGTCCCCGCCGGGGTGAACCGGAACATTTGCCCGCGCCCGAGGCTGCCGAGCGAAATCGTCCGGGCCAGCTGCGGGTCGACCGAGGCCGGGGTGAGCGGCCCGATGCTGTCATGCGAAACCAGCGGGCCGGGGGTCGATTCGAAACTGCTGGTAAAGGCCAGCACCGCGCTCGGCAGCGCCAGCAGCGCCACCGCGCCCGACAGCAGCAGCGCCGGGCTCAACCCGCGCGCACCGGCCTTGACGCCAGCCTTGACGCCTTTCGTGCCGATGATCTGCCGGGACGTGCCCATGAAACTCCCAAACTCCCTGCCGCGCGCAATGCCGCGGCGCGGATGAACCGGAGCTTGCTGGTGCATCCCTGCCGCACGGACTCGCGATCAATTGCCTGCAATGTGATCCCATTCCCCGCGAAATCCAAGGCCTATCGATCGCCCCGGCGCCCGCGCCTGCCCATTCAGCGGCGGTTCAATCCGTGCGGCGTCTTGGCTGGGGCCGGCGGCGCGTGCGATCAGCCCCGTGCAACGGGCCTTGCCGCTGCGGCGGCGGCGGCTATAGAGGCTTTCCGGGCGCACGGCGTCCGCCGACAGGACAGGATTTGACCGAACGATGACTGGCAGCACCGCAAATGGCCGTTTCCCCCTTGCCGTGCAGGCAGTTTCCGGAAGCCGCGTCCGGCTGGCGGCCCGCGCCGGGCTGGTGGCTGCCCTCGCGCTCGGGCTTGCCGCCTGCGGCGGCAAGGATCGCCCCAAGGCCGATCTCGCCGCCTCGCGCGTCACCACCATCGGCGTGAACTCCTACCTGTGGCGCGCCACGCTCGACGCCCTGTCATTCATGCCGCTGGTCCAGACCGACAGCAACGGCGGCGTTATCGTGACCGACTGGTATGCCAACCCGCAGCAGCCGGGCGAACGGGTCAAGGTCTCCGTCACCATCCTCGACCAGGACCTACGCGCCGATGCGCTGCGCGTCGCCGCCAGCCGCCAGGTTTCGCAGAACGGCACCTGGGTCGATGCCCCGGTCCAGGCCGCCACCGTCCAGCGCCTCGAAGACATTATCCTGACCAAGGCCCGCGACCTGCGCCGCCAGGCCGGCTCGAACTAAGGGAAGAATCCGGGGCCAGCGGCCCCAGACCCCGATAATGTCCGCGTCGCGCCCAGCCGCTGCGCTCGCAATGACGAAAGATCTGGTTTTAGGGCCTGCCGTAAAGGCCTTCCCTCACCCCGGCCGGCGCCGCCCGGTCCGGTAGGTGAAGAAGCGGTGCCCGAAATAGCCGGTAAAGGTCATCGTCCCCGCGCCGATCAACGCGCCCGCCATCTCGGCCTCGTGCAGCGGCAGCCAAAGCGGCAGGATCACCCGCCCCGCCATCACCGCAGCCGCCATGTTGACACAGACGCCAAGGCCGTAAACCAGCAGGAACCGCGCCAGCTCCCCGCCCGACGCCGCGCCGAACCCCGTGCCCGGCCGGAACGCGAACAGCTTGGTCAGCAGGAACGACACCGCGAACCCCGCGCCGATCCCGTACAATAGCGCCGCCTCATATCCGGCAGATTGCCGCAAGACCCACACCGCGCCGAGATTGGCCAGCGTCGCGATCACCCCGGTGACGACAAATCGAGCGAATTCGCACGGTTCGACCAGCGCCGGGCTCCTGCTCTTCACTGGCTCGATTCCTGTCCCGGTTCCGCGCAGGGCACTTGCCCCCTCATAGCTTGCCATGTTGCGGGGCGGCAACGCCGATGTTAGGGCTCTCGCCAAAGGCAGGGCCCGCCCCGCCGCGCCCTTGGGTCTTCGGGAGAATGC
>CAYFJH010000025.1:3342-43060 GCA_964343385.1 uncultured Novosphingobium sp.
TGGGCCAGGACCCCAGTTTTTTCGGAGAACGCGATGGCGCGGTTGGTTGTGGTCGGCGCAGGGGTGATGGGGCTTGCCGCCGCATGGCACGCCGCGCGCGCGGGCCATGACGTGACCGTGCTCGAAGCCGACGACCGGCCCGGCGGCATGGCCGCGCATTTCGACCTCGCCGGCATTTCGATTGAACGGTTCTACCACTTCATCTGCAAGACCGACCACGCCATTTTCGCCCTGCTGGACGATCTCGGCATCACCGAAAGCCTGCGCTGGCGCGACACCGGCATGGGCTACTTCACCGGCGGCCGCCTGCACAAATGGGACAATCCGCTGGCCCTGCTTGCTTTCCCCGGACTCGGCCTGATTGACAAGCTGCGCTACGGCCTGCTTGCCTTCGTCTCCTCCCGGCGCGAGCGCTGGGACGCGCTCGAACACCAGACCGCGCGGGACTGGATCACCCGCTGGATCGGCCCGCGCGGCTATGCCCGGCTGTGGGAGCCATTGTTCCGCCTCAAGTTCTTTGAATATGCCGACAACATCTCCGCCGCATGGATCTGGACCCGGGTCCGGCGCACCGGCCGCTCGCGCCGCTCGCTGCTGCAGGAGGAACTCGGCTATCTCGAAGGCGGCAGCGAGACGCTGGTCCGCGCGCTGGCCGCGCAGATAAAGGCGCGCGGCGGCAAGATCGTCCTGTCCGCCCCCGCCACCCGCGTCGCCACCGAAAACGGCCGCGTCACCGGCGTCGAAACCGCGCAGGGCTTCAACGGGGCCGACGCGGTGATCCTGACCATGCCCACTCCGCTGGTCAGCCAGACCGTGCCCGACCTCCCCGCCGACTGGAAGGCGCGCTATGACGCCATTCCCAACATCGGCGTCGTCTGCGCGGTGTTCCGCCTCGCCCGCGCGGTCAGTCCGTATTTCTGGGTCAACATCGCCGAGGACGGCATCGCGGTCCCCGGCATCATCGAGTTTTCGAACCTTCGTGTCGTCGATGGCCACGTCGTTTACATTCCCTACTACATGCCCGTCACCCACCCGAAATGGAGCTGGAGCGACGAGGCGCTGATCGCCGAGGCCTTCACCGTCCTCAGCCGGATCAACCCCGACCTGACCGAGGCCGACATCCTCGCCGCCCATGCCGCGCGGCTGCGCCATGCCCAGCCGATCTGCGCGCCGGGCTTCGCCGCCATGATCCCCCCGGTCCAGACCCCGATTGCGGGCCTCCAGATCGCCGACACCTGCTTCTACTATCCCGAAGACCGCGGCATCTCGGAAAGCGTCCGGCTGGGCAAGGAAATGGCCGCAAGGATCGCTGCATGAGCGCCGCGCCGATCCCTCTGGCCGTCGACGTCGATGGCACCCTCGTCCGCACCGACCTCCTCCACGAAGCTGCGCTGGAATTCGTCGCCCACCATCCGTTCGAACTGCCGCGCCTCCTCGGCTGGCTGGTCCAGGGCAAGGCCGCGCTGAAATCGCGGCTGGCCGACCGCGCCGGTCCCGACATCGCCGCGATCCCGCTCCGCGCCGAAGTGCTCGCCGCCATCCGCGCCGCCCAGTCCGATGGCCGCCCGGTCTGGCTCGCCTCGGCCTCGGACCACCGCTACATCACCGCGCTGGCCCAGCGGATCGGCGGCATCGCCGGGGTGCTCGCCACCACGCCCGAACGCAACCTCGCCGGTGCGAACAAGGCTGCGGCGCTCGACGCCCAGTTCGGCGAGGGCGGCTATGACTACATCGGCGATAACCCGGTCGACCTCCCCGTCTGGGCCCATTCCCGCCGCCAGATCGTCGTCGCCCATTCCGCCGGGTTCGAGCGCAAGGTGCTGGCGCGGTTCCCGGCTGCCGAGGTGATCGCCCGCCCGCGCATCACCCTGCGCAGCCATGTCGGCGCGATGCGCCCGCACCAGTGGGCCAAGAACGTGCTGGTGTTCCTCGCGATGATCGCGGGCCACCACTTCGACCTAGTCTCGCTGCTCACCACCTGCATCGCCTTCGCCTGCTTTTGCGCGGCGGCATCGAGCGCCTACATCGTCAACGACCTGCTGGACCTGAGGGGCGACCGCCTTCACCCGACCAAGCAGCGCCGCCCTTTCGCCGCAGGCGACATCCCGGTCTTTCGCGGCGCGATCCTTGCCGCGCTGCTGATGGCACTGGCACTGGCGCTGGCGCTGGCGCTGCCCTGGCGGTTCGGCGTTATCCTCGGCGGCTATGTCGCGGCGACCTTCGCCTATTCGCTGGTGCTGAAGCGCAAGGCGATCATCGACGTGATCATGCTTGGCGGGCTCTATACCGTCCGGGTGATCGGCGGTCTCGTCGCGGGCGGGGAAAAGCAGTCGCAGTGGCTGCTGATGTTCAGCCTGTTCCTGTTCCTCAGCCTCGCGATCGTCAAACGCTGTTCCGAACTGGTTATGCGGCGCGAGGCGGGCAAGGGCGATGCCCCCGGCCGCGGCTACCGCGTCTCCGACCTCGCCGTCCTGTTCCCCGCCGCCTGCGCCTTGGGCTATGCGTCCATCCTCGTCGTCGCGCTCTATATGCAAAGCCCCGAGGTTGCCGCGCTCTATGCGCACCCCACCCGGCTGTGGCTGATCTACCCCCTGCTGCTCTACTGGGTGA
This sequence comes from uncultured Novosphingobium sp., assembly GCA_964343385.1. GTDB lineage: Bacteria > Pseudomonadota > Alphaproteobacteria > Sphingomonadales > Sphingomonadaceae > Novosphingobium. Next base: position 5,953 of record CAYFJH010000025.1, read on the forward strand.
CCCGGATCATCCTCCTCGCCAGCCGCGATGAACTCCACGACGACCCGGTGGTTTTCGCCCTGACCGACCGCGCCAGCTGGGCGGTCGGGGTGCTGTCGATCGGGGCAATCGCGTTCGCGATCTGACGAGGCAGTTGCGCCGGCGTTGCCCCAGCGTTGCAGTCCCGTTGCAGTGCGCTTGCAAATTGCCTCGCTGCCACCCTAGAGGGTGACCCCATGACGACCAACCAGACACCCGATCGCCCCGAAACCGTGCGCTTCGACGCCGCCCGCGCCGACACCCGCTGGCAGGCCGCATGGGACGCCGCGCAGGTCTTCCGCGCCGACGATTCCAGCCCCAAGCCGCGCAGCTATGTGCTTGAAATGTTTCCCTATCCTTCGGGGCGCATCCACATCGGCCACGTCCGCAACTACACCATGGGCGATGTCCTGGCCCGCACCAAGCGGATGCAGGGCTTCGAAGTCCTGCACCCGATGGGCTGGGATGCCTTTGGAATGCCTGCAGAAAATGCCGCGATGGAAAAGGGCGTCCACCCCGGCGGCTGGACCCGCGAGAACATCGCCAACATGAAGGCGCAATTGAAGCGCCTCGGCTTCGCGCTCGACTGGAGCCGCGAGATTGCGACCTGCGAGCCGGAATATTACGGGCAAGAACAAGGACTTTTCCTCGATCTCTATGCTGCGGGCCTCGTCTACCGCAAGGAAAGCGCGGTCAACTGGGACCCGGTCGACCACACCGTGCTCGCCAACGAGCAGGTCATCGACGGCCGCGGCTGGCGCTCGGGCGCGCTGGTCGAACGGCGCAAGCTGTCGCAGTGGTTCCTCAAGATCACCGACTTCGCCGACGAGCTGCTCGAAGGGTTGCAAGCCCTTGATAAATGGCCTGAAAAAGTCCGCGTCATGCAGGAAAACTGGATCGGCAAGTCGCAGGGCCTGCAATTCGCCTTCACCCTTTCCACCGGCGCCGCGCTCGAAGTCTACACCACCCGCCCCGACACGATCTTCGGTGCCAGCTTCGTCGCTGTCGCCGCCGACCATCCGGTTGCCCAGGACGTCGCCGCCAGCCGCCCGGAAGCGGCTGATTTCATTGCGCTTTGCAAGCAGGGCGGGACCACCGCAGCCGAACTGGAAACGGCCGAAAAGCTCGGCTTCGACACCGGCATCACCGCCCGCCACCCCTTCACCGGGGCGCAATTGCCGGTGTTCATCGCCAACTTCGTGCTGATGGACTACGGCACCGGCGCGGTCATGGCCGTCCCCGGCCACGACCAGCGCGACTTTGAATTCGCTACGAAATATGCCCAGCCCATCCTCCGCGTCGTCGCCGCCAATGCCGGCGACGCGGACAAACCCTTCGCCGGAGAGGCCGAAGCGGGCGACGGCCAGCTGGTCAATTCCGCCTTCCTCGACGGCCTGACCGTGGCCCAGGCCAAGGCCGCAGTCATCGCCCGCGCCGAAAGCGAAGGCTGGGGCGAGGGCAAGACCGTCTGGCGCCTGCGCGACTGGGGCGTTTCGCGCCAGCGCTACTGGGGCACGCCGATCCCCTTCGTCCACTGCGAAGTCTGCGGCGTGGTCCCGGTGCCGAAGAAGCAATTGCCCGTAACCCTGCCTGAAGACGTGGATTTTTCGGTCCCCGGCAACCCCCTGGCGCGCCACCCAACGTGGAAGCACGTTGATTGCCCGCAATGCGGCAATCCCGCCCGGCGCGAGACCGACACTCTCGACACCTTCGTCGATAGCTCGTGGTATTTCCTGCGCTTCGCCAGCCAACCGGCCGATCGCCCGTTCGACCCGGCGGAAATCGCCCGCTGGCTTCCGGTCGAACAGTATATCGGCGGGATCGAACACGCGATCCTCCACCTCCTCTACGCCCGCTTCTGGACCCGTGCGCTCGAACGCATCGGCAAGATCGCGGTGAAGGAGCCTTTCGCCAGCCTGTTCACGCAGGGCATGGTCACCCACGAGACCTACGAACGGCGCAACCCCGAGAACGGCCAGCCGGTGTTCTTCGCCCCCGGCGAGGTCGAGCGCAGCGCCGACGGGGCGGTCCTGAAGCTCGACGGTGCCCCGGTCAAGGTCGGTCGGGTCATCAAGATGTCGAAGTCGAAGAAGAACGTGGTCGACCCCGACGAGATCGTCGCCAACTACGGTGCCGACGCGATCCGCTGGTTCATGCTGTCCGACAGCCCGCCCGAGCGCGACCTGCCGTGGTCCGAGGCCGGGATCGAGGGTTGCGCGCGCTTCGTGCAGCGGCTGTGGCGGCTGTTCAGCCAGTTCGATGCTTCGGCCACCGGCGCGGACAGGGCGCTTGACCGCAAGCGCGACCAGACCGTTGCCGCCGTCGCCGACGACATTGCCGCCCTGTCGTTCAACAAGGCCGTGGCGCGCATCTACGAGCTGACCAACGCCACCGAAAAGGCCGCGCCTTCGGCCAGCCGTTCAGCGGCAATCCGCGCCGTGCTGCTGCTCGTCTCGCCGATGATGCCCCACCTGGCCGAAGAGGCCTGGGCCGCGATCGGCGGCGCCAAAATCGGTGATGGGGGCCTGATTGCCTCGGCACCCTGGCCCGAGGTCGATCCGGCGCTGCTGGTCAACGACGAGGTGACCGTGGCGGTCCAGGTCAAGGGCAAGCTGCGCGACACGCTGGTCGTCGCCAAGGGCACGTCGCGCGAAGATCTCGAGGCGCTTGCCCTCGCCAGCGACAAGGTGCAGCGTGCGCTGGACGGGGCGGAGGTAAGGAAAGTGATCGTCGTGCCGGATCGCCTGGTCAATCTCGTCGCATGATGGGCACCCGCGCCGCCGCCGCCGCGCTGCTGGTGGGCGTGCCGCTGGCTGGCTGCGGGCTCCAGCCGATGTATGCCGGCGGGTCGAGCGGCACGGTTGCGCGCGGCCTTGCCGGGGTCGAAGTTCCGGCGATCGAGGGTAAGGCCGGCTGGCTGGTTCGCAATGCGCTGTCCGACCGGCTGGCGGCTGCAGGTGCCGGTACTTCGGCGCCGCGCTATCGGCTTGACGTGCGGCTCGATGACCGGCTTGAAGGCCTGGGGCTCCTCTCGGACGACTCGATCGGGCGCGAGCGGCGGACGCTGCGGGCGCGCTATCAGCTGGTGGACCTGGGCAGCGGTCGGATCGTGCTCGATGCGTCTGCCGGGGCCGATGCCGGGATCGACGTGGTGTCTTCCGAATATGCGACGATTGCCGCCGAGCAGACCGCGCTCGAACATCTCTCGCGTGAAGTTGCCGATCGGATCGTCACCAGCCTTGCCCTGACCTTGCGCCAGGAAGCCGCGGCCCGGCCGTGACCCAGGCGGGCCAGGGCGTCTCGTGAAAGCCACGCAGAAGGATTTCGGCACCCTCGCCCCGCGCGCCGCCCGCGAGGCGCGTGTGTTCTTCTTCTGCGGGCCGGACGAATCGGGCGCGTCCGAGGCGGCGGCGGCGATTGCCGGCCTGCTGCCCGACCCGGGCGAACGGATCGACCTTTCGGGCGCGGACCTGCGCCGCGATCCGGTCCGGCTCGGCGATGAAGCCCGCTCGACCTCGCTGTTCGGTGAAACCCGCCATATCGTCGTGCGGGCGAGCGGCGACGAAGCGGCCGAGGCGGTCGAAATCCTGCTCGCCGGCACGGCTGCGCCATGCCCGGTCCTGATCCTCGCCACCGGAGCGACCGACAAGTCCAGGACCGCCAAATTGCTTGCCGACAGGCCGGACGCCCTCGTGGCGATGTTCTGGCCGCCGGACCTCAAGGCGGCTGCGCTGTCGATTCGGGGCATAGCCGACAGCGCCGGGGTGCGAATCGACGGCCCCCTGGCCGAGCGGATCGCCCGCGCCGCCGGGCTCGACCTCAGGATCGCCCGGTCCGAGATCGAGAAGCTAGCGCTCTACCTCGATGCCGCGCCGTCCGCGCCGCGCAGCGCCGATGGAGCGGTGCTCGACGCGATCGGCGCCAGCACCGACGAAGATGGTTTCATGCCGATCGTCAATGCGGTGCTGAACGGCGAGAATGCCAAGCTTTCGGCCGAATTGCGCCGGCTGCGCGAACTGGCGCTCAATCCGGTGGGGGTCCTGCTCGCCTTTGAGCGGCGGGTCGCCCAGCTCGCTGCGCTTGCAGCAAAGCTCGGGCCGCGGGGGAACATGCAAGCCTTGCTCGATGCGGAAAAACAGGCGCGGCGTATCTTTTGGAAGGACCAGCGCGACCTGACGGTTCAGCTCACCCGCTGGCGGGGCCGGCGGTTGGAGCGGCTGGTCGGGAAAATCGCGGCCATGCACCGCCAGCTGCTGGCCAACAGCCAGTCGGCCGAACTGCTGCTGGCCCAGGGCCTGACAGAGATCGCCCGGGTATCATCGACCAAAAATTGATCCAAAACGGAACTATGGGGTTTCCCGGGGCTTCGGTGTAAGTTCTGCTTGCCTTACTGCTCTTTTGCCATGCAACAAGCGGACGACCGCTGTGCCGGATCAGGAGCAGACTATGCCGTTTGGCCCGTTGATCTATCCGAAATGGCATTTTCCGGCCGGAGGATGCCGGTGAACGTCCAGGTTCGTCACACCCCGGCCTATTCTGCACTGCGCACACCGTTTTCGGACATTGCTGCAGCACGTCCGGCGCTGGAGCGGCGGCGGCTGCAATGTTACCTGGCGTTTATGTGCGGTGACATGGCCGCGCTGTGTGGCAGCTTTGCCCTGGCCGGCTGGCTGTATCTGGGAATGCCCGGGGTCAATGCCGGATTTGTCCTGGGCCAGATGCTCCTGCCTGCTTACCTGACCATCGGACTGTACAACGGGGCCTATTCGCTCCGCGCGCTCCAGAGCGCGGAATATGGCAGCGCCCGCAGCTTGGTGGCGCTGATCGTGTCGTCCGCGGTGGTCGTGTTCGTGGCGTTCTACGTCAAGGCGAGCTATGATTTTTCGCGCGTTGTTTTCACCCTCGGGGTTGTTGTCGCGGTCGTCGTGCTTCCCTGGTCGCGGGTGCAGATGCGGTCGTTCGTCGCCTGGCGGTGCGGACGCAAGGTCGTGAACGAACTGATCATCGACGATGGCGGCCCTGAACTGAACTTGCCGGACACCCGCCATGTCGATGCCGTCCGGTACGGCCTGTCGCCGGTCCTGTCGGATCCTGCGGGAATTGACCGGATCGGCATGATCTTGCGGAATGTGGACCGGGTGCTCGTCAGTTGTCCGCCGGAACGCCGGGCGGCCTGGGCGCTGATCCTCAAGGGCGCAAACATCGAAGGCGAAGTCATAGACGATTCGATCGTTACGCTGGGAGCAAGGGGAGCGCGTCAGGCAGGGGGGCGTGGTCTGCTGCTGGTGTCGCTGGGCCCGCTTGGATTGCGTTCCCGGGTCGTGAAGCGGCTGTCCGACCTGATCATAGCGGGGACCGCACTGGTTCTTCTGGCACCGCTGTTGGCGGTTATCGCGGTCTTGATCGTCCTGGAGGACAACGGGCCGGTGCTGTTTGTGCAGCGCCGAATGGGGCGCGGCAATACGTTCTTTTCCATGTACAAATTCCGCTCGATGTCGGTCGGCAAGCTCGACTTTGACGGAAATTGCTCTGCATCGCGGGACGATGCGCGAATCACTCGCATCGGGCGCTTTATCCGCCGGACAAGCATCGACGAGCTGCCGCAGCTGTTCAACGTGCTTGTAGGTAACATGAGCATCATCGGGCCGCGGCCACACGCCGTTGGGTCCCAGGCTGGCGACAAGCTATTCTGGGAAATCGATCAGCGATATTGGCTAAGGCATGCGCTCAAGCCGGGGCTTACCGGGCTGGCTCAGGTGCGTGGATATCGCGGCGCAACGGAAAAGGAATCGGACCTGGCCAGCAGGCTGAATGCCGACCTTGAATATCTCAATGGATGGTCGCTGTGGCGCGATCTGTCGATTCTCCTGTCTACAGTCAACGTGCTGGTTCACGAAAACGCCTATTGAGTGCGGTGCAATACGGTGCTGTACGGTTTTTCGTCGTGTCGCGGAACCAGTTTGCCGGCGGGCCGTTGGCGCTCTCAAACACACATTGCATTGCGCTGCGGCAATTTTTCCGTGAGTTATGCTGCTAGTGCGAAAAAGAATTTACCTTCGCCGCCGCCTCGGTGTTATTGCTTATTATACAACAATATGGAGTTGTAGCTGTGACCACTCAACTGATCGCCATTCTTGCTTCCGCCGGGCTCGTAACGGCGGGTGTTGCCGCTACCTCCGAAACGCGTTCGCTCGCTACTGTGATCGCAGTGAAGAACGACACCAACGGCTGATCGCCGCTTGGCGGTCTGGTTCGTGCTTGGTGGCACCCCCGATCGCCGCTGTAAGAAAGCTCCCTCGAAAGAGGGAGTTTTCTGCTTTTTTCTAACGCATCGTTCGTTGACGCCTCGTTCGTTCGGAGCAGCCGGTTGAGCCTCGCGCCTGCAACATACGGCCGATCCGGTCCCGCGCTGCAAACCGCGCCTGGGCAGCGCAGGCAGGTTGCCTGTGCCGTCTTGCTGATGGGCGCGGCGGTTGTGCTGGGCGGTGGCGGATCGCCGGCACCTCTTCCAGAGATGGCGCTCCAACTTGTTGCGGCAGTTCTGCTGGCGGCATGGGCATTGGGCTCGGCGGGCCAGGTGTTCGCAGTTCCGGCTCTGAGCTGGATCATTGTCACCGCCCTGATCGGCCTGCCCCTTCTCCAGCTCGTGCCGTTGCCGCCGGCCATATGGCAGGCGCTGCCTGGCCGCGAAGCTGAATCGGGTGCGCTCAATCTCATTGGTATGGAGAATGCGTGGCAGCCTGTCTCCTTGTCCCCCGCGCGCACCATTGCCTCGCTGTTGGCAGCCTTGGTTCCGGCGACCGGACTTATGATGGTATCATCGCTCGGCCGCTCCGGCCGCACAGCGGTAATCGGCGCGATTGCGGGGTGTGCCCTTGCCGGTCTGTTCGTCGGCACCGCGCAGATGGCCGGTGGCGAGGGGAATGCGTTCCGGTTCTACATCCCCAATGAAAACTATCTCAACGGCTTCCAGGCCAATCACAACAGCGCTGCCGATGTTTTCATGATCGGAATGGTGGCCTTTGCCGCAGCGGTGCGCGAATGGTCCGAACGCAAACAATCGGCGGCCTCGGCACAACTTCTCGGTTTTGTAGGCATTTTCACGGCCTTGTTTTCGGTCGGCGTTGTTCTGACAGCATCGCGCGCGGGAATGGTGTTGCTGCCGATCGCCTGGCTTGCCATCGCGGCGATATGCTGGCCGTGGTTAAGGTTTACGAAGAAAACCGTCACGCTGTCCGTCGTGGGGGCATTGCTCCTCATTTCCGTCTTGGCGGCCTATCTGCTGTCCAGCGGAGTTGTCTGGCGCATCATCGGCCGCTTCGATTTCGACGGGGAGTTCCGTCCGGAATTGTGGCGCGACGCCTGGTATACTGCGCGGCAGTATTTCCCCTTCGGCGCAGGGGTGGGCGTTTTCGTGCCCGTGTTCGTTGCTGCCGAGCGGCTGGAGGTGGTTGACCAATCGATGCCCAACCGCGCCCATAACGAACTCCTCGAGACGATGATCGAAACGGGGGCGGTTGGCGTGGTCGTCTGGACTTTGATCGGCATCCTCGTTTTACGCCGCGCGGCGAAATTGCTGAGGGCTCCCGGGGGGCTGGGTAGGGCGCAAATTTATTTCGCGGTTGCAGCAATTGCTGTGATTGCCCTGCACTCTCAAGTTGATTATCCCTTGCGCTCGATGTCGTTGGCAACCGTAGCTGCGGTCGCGGTGGGAATGCTGATGCCGCTCTCGCGCCGGATTTCGGGACCACGGCGCTGAAAAAGCCAAATGAAAGGCCAGAAATGAAACGGACCGGCGCAGCATTTTCTGTCCTGGCAGGCGTCTTCCTCCTCGCCGGATGTGCGACAAACGGCGACAGCCCGCTTCCTGCCGGCCAGGAGGCCTACGAGGTCATTCCGGAACGGGCTGCGAGCGCGGAACAGGTCGAAATCATTCAGATGGGTGACCGTCTGGCCATTCGCGTATTTGGAGAGCCAGAGCTTTCGGGTGAAACCTTTACGGTCGATTCCGCGGGCTATGTGCAGGTGCCGTTGCTCGGCGAAGTCATCGCTGCCGGCCAGACCCCCCGCGCTCTCTCGAATGAATTGCAGCGCCGGCTGGCGGCTCGCTACGTCCGGTCTCCGAGCGTGACCGTATCGGTTATCGACCGGCCCCAGGCGACCTTTACCGTCGAAGGCGATGTTAACCAGCCCGGCGTTTACCCGGCGAACTCTTCAACGACGTTGCTAAGCGCCATGGCTCAGGCAAAAAGCCCGACCAAGACGGCGCAAACCGGCAATGTCCTGATCTATCGCTATGTAAATGGTCAAAGGGCCGGCGGCCGTTTCGATCTGAGCGCGATCCGGCGGGGCACGACGGGCGATCCGCAAGTCCTTTCGGGCGATACCATCGTGGTGGTCAATTCGCCTGCAAAGAGCGCCTGGCGCGACGTTCTGGCTGCGCTGCCGCTCCTGAACACCTTCGTCCTCATCAAGAATAACTGAGCTGAAAGGCAGACCGTGGCCACCACACCTTCTTATGCGGAACCTGCCTTGTCGACCCGCATGCCGGTCGACATGCCGGTCGATACGTCGGACGATCATCAGGCCCTTGGCAACAACCGATCGGCGTTTGATTTCAGGTATATCGTGGCAGCCGTAAGGGCCAATCTGTACCTGATCCTGGCGATCATCGTGGCCGCCATCGCCATGGCGGTGATCGCGACCATGCTGCAAACGCCGCGGTACAGCGCGACCACGACGGTACAGATCAACGAAACGGTCAACCGCGTATTCAAGAACGACGATTCACAGACCGCCGACATGGGGGGCTATGACACGGATCGAAACCTCAAGACGCAGACAGACATCCTCAAGAGTCGCGGTCTGGCCCTGCGCATCGTCCAAAAGCTGAACCTGGCGACCAACCCGGCGTTCTTCGCTTCGCAGGAAGCGCAAGCCCCGGCATCCGGCATTCCCACCGAAGCGACCCGTGCTCAGGCCGCCGACATGCTGCAGTCAAATCTTGCAGTGGTCTTGCCGCGCGACTCAAAGATCATCACCCTGAAATGGGAAAGCATCGATCCGCGAATGTCGGCATTGATCGTCAATGCCTATGCTGCGGAGTTCATCCAGTCGAACCTCCAGCGGAAGTTCGACAGTTCATCCTACGCGCGGAATTTTGTGGCCGAACAGCTTGCCGAGACTAAACTCAAGGTTGAAGAATCCGAGCGCGCGCTCAACGATTATGCGCGTGAGAATGGCCTTATCAGGACTCGTGACGCAACGATGTCGGGCGGGGATTCGCAAGGAAACGGCGGGGGTGACGGCGAATCCGTGACCACGACAAACCTGCTGCAGCTCAATTCCGCGTTGAATGCCGCAACGACGTCCCGTATCGCTGCCGAAGGGCGTTGGCAATCTCTGGCCGGAAAGCCGTTGCTCTCCACGCCGCAGGTCCTGGCCAATAGCACGGTCGCTTCCCTGCTGTCGGCCCGGGCGGCGATCGATGCCGACTTGGAGGAGGAGCGTGCGCGCCACCTCGATGACTATCCGACGGTTCAGGCAAAGCAGGCGAATGCCGCTGCGATCAACCGCCAGCTGCAACAGGCCGCGGCGAATGTGCGCGATTCCGTACGCTCTGAATACCAGGCAGCCGTGGCTACGGAAAACAAGTTGCTGTTGGAAGTCGGCAGGCTCAAGTCGCAGACGCTGTCCGAGCAGGATCGCACCGTCCGCTATTCCCTATTGGCGCGCGAGGCCGATACGAACAGGCAACTTTATGACGGTCTGTTGCAGCGGTACAAGGAGCTGAACGCTTCCTCCGGCATTGCGCTCAGCAATATCTCGATCATCGATGCGGCGGAGGTGCCCGGGTCGCCGTCCTCGCCCAACCTGTTAAAGAACCTGCTTTTCGCACTGATCATCGGTATTGGCCTGGCGATCGTGACGGTCTTCCTCAAAGACCAGTTCGACGACTCGATCCGCGTACCTGAGGACGTGGAGCCCAAGCTTGGGCTGCCCCTGCTTGGCGTTATTCCCAAATCACACGGCGAAGATCCCGACGATGCCCTTGGCGATCCGAAGTCACCGATTTCGGAAGCGTACAACTCGCTGCGCGGTTCGCTTCTCTACGCAACACCTGCCGGCTTGCCGCAGGTTCTGCTGGTGACCAGTGCGCAGCCATCGGAAGGCAAGACGACCAGCAGCCAGGCGGTTGCGGCCAGTTTAGCCCGCATGGGCAAAACGGTCCTGCTGATCGATGGCGATTTGCGGCGCCCTTCGCTTCACCGGAGTATCGGCTTCAACAACGAGCGGGGCCTTACGACCCTGCTCACGTCGCACGACAGCCTCGCTTCAGCAACGGTGCCCTCGGCCCAGGAAAACCTGACTCTGTTGACGTCCGGGCCGATTCCGCCGAGTCCGACCGAGCTTCTGTCCAGCATGAGGCTGGAACAGATCGTCCAGGAAGCCGCCGCGCAATTCGATGTGGTGATCATCGACAGCCCGCCGATCCTCGGGCTTGCCGATGCGCCGACGATGGCACCTTTGGCCGATGGGGTGATCTTCGTGGTCGAGGCAGACAGAAGCCGCCGCGGTTCGCTCAGGACGGCGCTCCGGCGCCTGCGTTCCATGCGCCCGATCCTTCTGGGCGTCGTGCTCACCAAGTTCGATCCGCTCAAGGCCGGCAACCGTTATTCGGAATACTACGGCTACGAATACTACCAGTACGGCGGTTCGCAGAAGTCTGCCTGACATGAGTTTCGGGCAAATGCCTGGTGGCGCACGCGTTCCGCCTGCAATTGGCCGAGCGGCCCGGCGGGTTGCGGTCGTCGCGTGTTGCATCGTATTCGCCGGAGCCGCCATTGTGAACGGCCTGGACCGTGCGGCCTTGACCGAGCCGTCGCTCGTTCAGAAGGTGCCCCAGCGGTTCGCCGTTACCGCGCAGATTGCGCGCGGCGACGCCTTGCTCAAGGGCGGCAGGTACCGGGAAGCCGCCGCGGCGGCCCGACTTGCCGTTCGCCGGGCACCGGTTGAACCGGAAAGTACGGCACTGCTTGGCGGAGCGTTGCTCGGGTTGAACGATGCGGAAGGGGCGCAGCGTGCATTTCTGGTTGCAGGACGGCTCGGTTGGCGAACGCCCCTGACCCAGTACTACTGGATGCGCGAGGCGCTCGCCGTCGACGACTATCGTGTCGCTTCGCTGCGCGCCGATGCGATGTTGCGGCAGAACCCTACCCTGCTGGAACAGCCCGCCCTGCTGGCACCCCTGGAATCGACGGAAATGGGCCGAACCGCGCTTGCGGAACGGATGCTTGGCAATCCCGGCTGGATTTCGCATTACGCGCAAGGCATCTACGGCCTGAGTGTGCCGGACGTTGCAACACGGGCGATGGTCCTGAACATTCTGGCAGCGAAAGGCGGCACCCTTGGCTGCCCTGTCGTCGGCAGCATGGTCACGTCGCTCGTCGCTGCGGAAAGCATTTCGTTGGCACGGCAGCTCTGGGAAGCGCATTGCCCGGCGCGGCGCCCGTTGCCGGCAACCGGCCTGCTGTCGGACACCGGATTTAGCGGCCTTCAGGTTCACCGCACCGACAGCCCCTTCGACTGGTCGGTGGTTGGCGATAGCGATGTCAGTCTGAGCGTGGACGAATTGCCAAGGGGCCAGGACCGCCGGCTGCTGCTGGCGAGCAGTGCGGCATTTCCACGGAAGGTCTTGACGCAACTGGTCCCACTTGCCGCAGGAGCGTTCCGCTTGTCGTGGCGTGCCAATGACGCAGGCGGGTCGGCGAGCACCCGAATTTTGGCCATGATTGCTTGTGGAAGCAAAGGCCAATGGATCGAGGGCCAAAGCGACGGGAACGGGGGCTTTCTTGTTGATTTCGATGCGGAGGCTGCTTGTCCGGCACGATGGGTAAGTTTTGCTATCAAGCCTGGTAGTGCGTCAGTGTATCTGAGTGAGGTCCGCCTGCTCCCCAGGCACTGACTGCTGGCGGATTTTCCGGCACTTTAACAGAACCGCCCTGTTTCCAGAGTAGACCCCGTTCGGTACGGCGGTCTCGAACAGGGCACCGCGCGCGCCAAGGATGGCCCCATCACCCATGGTAACGCCAGGCCCGACGAAGGCTTCTGCCGCTACCCAGCAGCCTTCGCCGATCGTGATCGGGCGCAGGATCAGCTGAAAATTCTCGTCGTTGATGTCGTGGCTGCTCGCGCACAGGTGCGCCCGCTGGGATATGACCGACCCCGCTCCGATGAGGACAGTGCCCTGGTTATAGATCCGGGCACCGGGTCCGATCAGGACGCGCGCTCCAAGTTCGAGGTTGCGGGGGTGCCAGATTGCCACGCTGGCATGAACCCGCGCGCCCTTGGCAACGCGGGCACCAAACATCAGCAAGACCAGCCGCCGCCACGCATGAAAGGGAGGCGGTGTGTAGCGCGCCAGAAGCAGCCAGCCCAACCCCCAAAACACGCGGAATAGCCGGTTGCCCAGCGAGAAGCTGGCCCCTCCCTCGAGTGGGCGGCTGCGGCTTGCGTTCAGCGGCGTCATCGCAAGCCCTGCTGGTTGGCGGCGCCTATCGCCTCGGAATATATGGTGGCCCAGCGCGCAGAGACCATCTGTTCGGAAAATGGGTCAATGGCCAGATCCCGGGCTGCTTGCGACATGGCCAGCCAATCACCAGCGGTCATGCTCAATGCGTCGGTCAAGGCTCTGCTGATTGCGGACTCATCCACGCCACATTCGAGTGCTGCACCTGCCGCGAAGCCTTCCGGCAGGTTGCACGCCGCCGTCATGATCGTCGGAATGCCTTCGGCCCATGCCTCGAGTATGGCCATTGGAAGGCCTTCGCTATGGGATGGCAATGCAACGAAGCGCGCACCGGCCAGAAGTTCGCGCTTTTCGGCACCGAATACCGGCCCTGCGAAAGAGACAGAGCCATCGCCGGCAGCAATTGCCGCCTGCAGGGATGCAATCTCGGCATCATCGCCCCAACCAGCCAGAACGAGCCGGGCCCCGGGGGGGCGGCGCGACGCGGTCCAGCCGCCCACGAGTGCCAAAAGGTTCTTCTTCGTGTGTATCCGCCCAACGTAGACGACCACGGGTCCCGGCATCGCGGCGCGCCGTTCGCCAGCTGGCGGGCCAGGGTTTGGCACCGTCACTGAATCGCGGCGACCGGATTCGCGTTCAATGTCCCGCGCTTCTCCCGAGGTTAGCGCATGGATTGCCGTGGCCCGGCGCCACCCGGCACGTTCATAGGCTGCCCGCGCGACCGCCTTCTTCCACCGGCCCCGGTTCGTAATCCAGGGATCGAGCATTCCGTGCGGAGAGATGTAATACGGGCGCCTTGTCCTTCCCGCCCAGGCAGACCCTGCCGCCGACGGATACATCCATATCCCGTGAAGGTGGAGGCAATCAAGTTCACCATGATCGAGCAGCCGCGCCAAATCCGGGGCAAAGCCAATTTGCCGCGGGCCGGCAGGTTCGGCAAGGTTTACCGGAACGTCACCGAACCTTCCCCTGTCCTCTTCGGAATATGCGTCACGCAGGGCGAAAACCGACACGCCGCCGCCGTGCGCCCTGATCAACCGGGAATGCGAGACGACGGCCTCGAAAACACCGCCGCCCAACCGCGATGACGAGGCTGTCAACAATCCTATTTTCAGTCCTGCAAGAATTCCGCTCATTCGGCAGAGGCCGCCGGGTACTGCGAGAGCTGTGCCAGCCGGCGCCGGCGGACCGCCGGCGGAAGTGCCGCGAGCGCGGCCGAATCCTCGGGCCGCGGCTTGACGCCCCGAGCGACCATGGCAGTACGCTGCTTGCGCCAGACGGCGGCAATCTGCTCCGCATTCGGCACGCCAAGATATCGCGCAAGGACATACCATAGAGCGATTGGCGTGAAATAAACTCCAGTTGCTCGCACGGCCATGAGTAGCGTGCCATCGCGAAACACCATGATCAAAGTTGGCAAGAAGACCATGTAGCAGGCGGTGCGGAACGTCGTCTGGGGACCGGTAACGTAGTTGTTGTAGACCCGGCCGAGGAAGGCCCCCCATAGCCCACACCACAAGATGACGCCAAGCCAGCCAAAAGCATACCACCCTTCGCCAGGCAAGGAACGGGTCATGCCGATAGGGAAGCCATGGTCGAAGAGTGTAATGCGCCTCAGGGGCTCCCCGCGCGGCTTGCCGGTCCACCACAGGCGCGGGATTGGTTCTGTAAAGACCTGAAGGTTATCCAGAAAATAGTCGTAAGTCCCGGAACGCTGCGGAATGACGTAAACGAGGAACTCGAAGAATTCCATATTGGCGAAGTCCATTCCCAGCAGGGGGTTTTCACTTTCGGAGGCACTGGCGGTAAAGGCGTCCTTTTCCTCTAGCCCTACCGCCTGCCGGATCGCGGCACCGCGATCGCTTCCGACTGCGGAAAACCCGATCACCAGGCACATTACCGCTATGATCATGCCGGTCTTGGGCAGCCGCCGACGCTGCTGGTAAAGGTAGAACAGGCTGGTAGAAACCAAGGCCATGACGGCCGGATAGCGGCCGCCGCTGCCAGCACGAAAGATGACGAAGCCGGCAAGTGGAAGGAAGGAATAGAGCCGGAATCGCGCCTGCCAAATGAACAGGGAGCAAAGCGGGACCGCGAGCATCTGTAGATCGGTTATGTAGCCATTGTTGGTCGTATTATACGCAACGCCGGTTGAACCGTCGCGAACAAGGCCCTCGAAAACGCTGTTTTCGCCGAAATTTCTGGCCAAAGAGTAGATGGCGGCTGGTGCGCAAATCACTATGACCCAGATGAAGATTTGGCCGAGGCGGCGGCGCTCCTCTTGAATCGCCGGCGTTTCCGTGAACCGGAAAGGGGCCTTTCCATTGCGCATGCAGAACCAGGAAAAGGCGAGAAATCCGAGATTGCTCGCGAGAATCACCGTAATTTTGTCGGAGAGGGACGGCGAGAATTCGTAGACTCTGTAAAGCCCTTGCGAATAGTTCCCGACCACGATCATAATCGGTCGAATCACGAAAATGATTCCGTGAAACGCGGCATAGAATGACATGGGGTGGAAAATGCTGAACATCGGCGATCGCACGAAATAGATCAGCATGATAAAGTAGCAGAGCGCGGAGAATCCCAATGCGGCTTCATACATCTTATCGTCTCCGCACCACAGGCTGAATCCTGGCCCTTGGCCCACCGACAATGGTATAGAATCTCAAATCGTCAGGAAACACCATTTCGACGCTGTGGCTCATCACGATGCCTGCTGACGCGAGGAAGCGCACAAGATCGGTATGCATCAGTGCCCGGCCGGTGGCGGAGACTTCCGGTGGTGGCGCTTTGGAAGCGGACACGTCGGTTTTTGCGCCTTCGGGATGGGTCACAAATGCCTCCGGTTACTCGGTGAGTGTGCGATCGTGGCGTCGGTTCCGCGTAAGCATAAGAATTCTGTGATAAATCAAGCAACTTTCGCCAGAAGGTCCCGGAAGTAGTTGATAGTGTGGCCAAGTCCTTCGCGGAGCGGCACGCGCGCCTCCCAATCCAGCGCGGACTTTGCCTTTGCCGTGATCGGTTTGCGCTGACGCGGGTCGTCCTGCGGAAGCGGGAGGAACTGCAACTCGCCCTTGCCGCCGGTAAGCTCAAGCACCAGCTTGGCGAGTTCGATCATAGTGAATTCGCCCGGATTTCCGAGATTGATCGGACCGGTGACGTCCGGCCCGGTTGCCATGAAAGACATGAGACCGGCAACGAGGTCATCAACGTAGCAGAATGAACGAGTCTGGGAGCCATCCCCGTAAATGGTGATGTCCTCGCCGCGCAGCGCCTGGACGATAAAATTGGACACCACACGGCCATCGTTCGGATGCATATGTGGCCCGTACGTATTGAAAATACGCACTACCTTGATCGGAATGCCATGTTGGCGATGGTAGTCAAAGAACAGCGTTTCGGCGCACCGTTTGCCTTCGTCGTAGCAACTGCGTGGGCCGATCGGGTTGACGTTGCCCCAGTATTCTTCCGGTTGTGGGTGGACCGACGGATCGCCGTAGACCTCGCTGGTCGAGGCCTGGAAGATCTTGGCCCGCACACGCTTGGCCAGACCCAGCATGTTGATGGCGCCGTGGACGCTGGTCTTTGTCGTCTGCACGGGATCGTGCTGGTAATGCACCGGCGAGGCCGGGCAGGCCAGATTGTAAATCTCGTCTACCTCCACATAGAGAGGAAAGGTGACGTCGTGGCGCATCAACTCGAAATTCGGGTTCCCTGTCAGGCCGGCGATGTTGTTGCGCGTGCCCGTAAAGAAGTTGTCCACGCAAAGGACAGAATGGCCCTGTTCCAGCAGCCGTGCGCAAAGGTGGGAGCCGATAAAACCGGCCCCTCCGGTCACCAGGACGCGCTTCTGGATCGAATATCGCGTGGTCTGGTGCGCCATCAATTCTTCCCCATGGAAAATTCAACCATCATGCGCTCATAGCGCTCGGTAGCATCCTGGCTGGACGGATCGACGAGCAATTCGATCGAATCGGCAAGCCGCCCGCAATCGCCCATCCACGCCCGCTGGTGCGATGCAGCAACCATGCGCTCCCAAGTCTCGCGATTGCAAAGCTCCAGCATGGCGCGGGCTATATCCGCAGGCTTGCTCGATTCGACCACGAAGCCGTTTATCAGGTTGGCTACCAGTGCATCACGCGCACCGACTTCGTAGGAGGCGATAACCGGGAGCCCGAAAGCCAACGCCTCGTTCACGACGAGGCCCCACTGCTCCTCCCAGCTTACAAGGATGAGGGCGAGCGCGGCCGAAAGCAGCCTTGCAACGGCGGCCGCATCAAGGAAGCCGGGGAAATCGACCATACTCTCGACGCCAAGGTCATGGGCGGCCTTCTTCAGCGCCGCCTCCTGCTCCCCGCCGCCCGCCAGGCACAGGCGGTGCGCAGAGGCACCTGCTGCAGATGCGTAAATGGCGTAGGCCTCAAGAAGGGTGAAAAGGTTCTTCTTGGGAACGAAACGTCCAACGAACACGAATGACCGTTCGTCGAAAGCCGCGCCATCCGGTGCAAGGACGCCCCCGGCCTGAGCACGGATTCGATCAAGATCGACGCCATCATATCCAGGCAGGACGGGGCGTTTTCGGAACCCGAGAAATCGGAAATATTCAATTTGTCGGCGACCAGCTACGATGGCACCGGTGTAGCACGAGAGAATCGCGCTCTTGAGAAATTCAAAGCCGGCCGAACGTTGGAAATCCTCAAACTTCGAGTCGCTGAATACGATGACGCGCTTGCCCATCAACCGCAGTGTCCAGCTTAGCAGGATGGCGTCGAAGTGAGCATAGCTCAAGCCGATGCACACCACATTGCAGTTGCGAACCGCATGCAGCATGGCCCGGTAACGGCGGACCGGGGGGACCGCGTCAAATGACTGGCCAGGGAAAAGGGTAATCTTGCGGGCACCGGCTACTTCGCCGCTTGGTTCCCACGCATAAGTTTCGGATCGAGTGGCAACTTCCACGGCCAGCACTTCGGCCCGGCCTGCGAGGCGCCGGGCAACACACGCGCATCGATCGACATGATATGCCGCAAATTGCGACCAGATCAGCCCGATCGTGAGGCTACGTTGCATGTGCGGCCGCTATCCGTTTGATTGCAGTGCAGCATTGCTTAGCGCCACTGGGGCCGGAGGCAAGGAAATAAGGCGCAATTCCTATCCTCTCCCGCCAATAAGCGGCGGCTTTTCCTGCCAATTTTCAATCACAAGCGGCGACTGAAAGGGCGGACCATTTGTTTGCAGGCTCGGGTTGCGTGTTGCGGTGCGATGCTGTCGGCCGCGCCGGGGCGCGGCCGACTTCTCCCGCGACTAGAGCTGCCGCTCCGCCGTCACCGAAACGGCCGTGCTGGCAAGGTCGATCGCGCCCGCCGTGGGGTTGAACAGCACCACCGTCACCGTGTGCGTGGCCGAGACAAAGGCGCTGGCGATCAGCCCCTGCAGGCTGACCCCGAAGGCGAGGCGGGAAACGTGGTCCGGCCCGACGAGGACATTGTTCACCGTCACCGTGGTCGTGGTCGTTCCGCCAGCCGCGATGCTCGGAGCATCATAGGTCGCGGAGCCGGTGAACCAGACGTTATTACCCGAGCAGTTGAAGCCCACTTCGACCCATCGGGAGACGGCGGCGTTCCAACGGAACTTGATCCAATCCCCGGTCTTGAGCAGGACACGGTCCTGCGGCACGGTGTGTCCGGCGGCGCCATGCTGAAACTTGATCCGCCGATTTCCGCCGCCGTTGACGTTGGTACAGGTGACCTCCTGCCCATCGGCATAGCCATAGGTATTGTCGAAGGTGATGTTCCAGGTGCCATCGACCGAGGGGTCGAAAGGCATAACATCGCTGACGACCTTTACGGCCATGTCCGCGCTCGGGGAGGAGTTCAAAGAATCGTAGTTTGTCGCCGCCCTGTCCATGTCCGTGCGCACCAGCGGCACGGCATAGCCTGCAACCGGCGCGCCGAAGATCGTCCAGCCCGTCCGCGCCGCGCCGCTGACCTGAAAGCGCACGGTGTCCTTGTCGAGCAGGTAGGGCGAAAGTTCGACCCCCGCAGCGAAATAGCGACTGTTCGCCACGGCCAGCGCCGTGCGGTTGCAGCGGAGGCGGACGTTGACGTTTTTCGTCGCCTCCCGGTATTCGCCAGGGTGGTTCGCGTCGACGGCGGTGGTGAGATTGTCCGGCCCTGCAATCTGCACCGCGGGAAAGTTCGAGCGAAGATCACACCACGCCTCTACATCAAGGTCGAAGTCGCGCCCGCTGTAGGCGTTGCTGGAATTGCCCCCGAGCGCAACCACGGTGTCCACCGTCTGCAAGCTCCCGCGCACCCACTGGTAGAAGCCCACCGTGCCCATGTTCTCCAGCTTGGTGCCAAAGAAGTTGATCCACGGGGCGTTGTCGGTGGTCTTGCGGGTCGGGTGGGCATAGGACAGGTAGCCCGCCGGCACGCTGGGATCAGGCCCGCCGAAGGCCGACATATGGTCGCAGTCGTAGAACCGGCCGCCGATGAAGGTCATCGACGCGAAACCGACGAGTTCGGACTGATAAGAGCGACCCGCCTCAAGATTGATGTGAACCGACCGCTGCGCCGCGCCGGGGTTGAAGGCGCACTGCGGCGACCCGTCGAACGTGCAGTTCTCGGTCAGGAAGTTGGCATAGCCGTTGCCGCCGAGATACAGGATTTCGCCGCCCCAGTTGCGCAGCGTGACGTTGCGCATCGACAGGCGATTGCAGGTGGCCCACCCGGCAAAGCCCTTGTGGCTGTAGTCCACGTTCGAGCGGTCGGCGGGATTGTAGGTCCGGGTACCGTCGATCTCGATGTTTTCCATGTGGAAGAAGTCTGCGGGCGTGGCCGGTTCGAACCACACGCCGCAACCGACCCAGTTGGTCAGGCTACCGGTGCCGGTAAAGGTCTGCGTGTTGGTGTCGTTGGTGCCGCCCAGCGAGTTCTTGTAGGTAATGACCGTGCCGCCGGGAGCGCCGATCAACCGCAGGTTGCCCTTGGTGATGTAGAGCAGATGGCCCTCATGCCAGCTCGCCGGATCACCGGTGCGGGTGGGGGACCATGCCTCGTAGGCGGGACGGGTAAAGCGGACCTCGGAGATGCCGACAGCAGAGGCGTAGTCCACGGCCGCCTGCATGGCCGCCTGATCGTTGCCGGAGCCGGTCGCGCCGCCGTGTTCGACGGTCACGAAATCTCCGGCCAGACGGAAATAGCGACCGTTGGCCGTGGCCTTGCAGAACCGGGGATGGGCGGCGGCAAGTGCCGCGTTCGCCAGAGCGTCGCAGGCATAGAGCGCTGCCCCGGTGCCAGGGTTCGAATAGCCCCCGGTTGTCAGCGAAGTGATCGCCGGATCGACCGTGATGGCGTCCAGTATGCCGAATGAATCGATGTGCACCAACCGGCCAACCGCCTTTGCCGCGTCGATGCGTGCCGCCGAAGCGGCTGCGCGAGCAATGATGTCCAGCGCCATTGTTACTGCCCCAACCGGTAGGACAGCGTTCCGGCGCTCAACGCGACATCAAGGTAGAGAGTGGCGGCGGCTTCGCTTTCTTCCCACACAGGTTCGCAAGCATTGGCCGTGAACTGTCCGTAGGGAAGGCCGTTGGCAGTAGTTGGCATTCGGGTGGTGCCGCCATCGACCGAGCGCAGCAGCTTGACCGCGCCGGTCCAGGTGCCAGCCAGCGTGATCACGATCGCACGGCCTGGTCGGGGCTGGAATGGGCCGATCTGGCCGGAGGTCGTCAGGGTGCCGGTCAACGGCGCTGCTGCGACAAAGGGCTGTTCCTGAGTGGGCATCGGGTTTGCCATGCTGACGAGATCGGCATCGCCACCAAGGTTGGCAAAGGCCACCGCCATCTGTGGGACATAGCCTGCTGGTGTTTTCAGGGGGGAGGTTGGCATTGAAAGAATCCTTTTCGCCACATTTCAAACATGACATATAACCTATATGGTTATATGTAGGAAAGTGGCGTTCCACTGCGGTTCAATCATCGCGATCGGAGTTTGGCATTGCCTTTGTTCGCAGTTGCGGCAAAAAGTTGTTGCGCCTTTTGGCCGCTCGCGTGACGAGTGGGACATTCACGGGGCGGAACCTTCAGGGGGAACGGATGAAAGTTGGCGTTTTCCACCCGGGTACGCAGCACAGTTGGCAAACTGCCCATGCGCTGCAGCAACTGGGGCGCCTGCAATGGTACGCCACTTCAATCTTTCATCAGCCGGATCGGTGGCCTTACCGGCTGGAGCGTTTGCTGCCCGGCTCGCTCGGTGCGAAGTTAGGACGAGAGTTCAGACGCTTCAGCCACGCGGGCCTCGACCCCTCCCTTGTTCGCACGGCCGGGATGGCTGAGTGGCTGGAGCGAATCGCATCTCGGGCTGGCCGGCGGCGAATGGCTCGGTGGCTGGACCGCATTGGCAATCGGCGCTTCGTTGCGACAATAGCTCAAGATATTCGGTCGACCGAACCCTTCGCCCTATGGGGGTACAACGGAAGCTCGGAAAGCTCGTTCGCATTGGCGCGACAGTTCGGCAGACCGTGCATTCTTGATCGAACGATCGGTGATTTTCGCGTCTACAACAGCATGATGGCAGAAATCAGGGAGCAGTACGACAACTGGTTCCTGTCGACGGAGTTGGCTGTTCGCCGCCAGGATATCGAACGCGACCAGCGCGAATATGAACTGGCCGACAAAATCGTCATCGGCAGCGAATATGCTGCGCAAACCGTTCACCAAGCCGCCAGCGATCCGGCAATCTCGGCGAAGATCAGTATTTTGAAATACTGCTATGACGAGACATTGTTTACCCCTCCGACCGATCCAGCCAGAGTGGCCCGCGACGGGCCGCTACGGTTTCTCTTCGTCGGGCTGGTCGTCCCGCGCAAAGGTATCCAGCACGTGCTGGAGGCGATCGCGCGGATACCGCGGTCGGCTGCGGAATTGACTGTCGTTGGCAGTCTCAAAATTCCCCAGGCTGCCTTCGCCCCTTATGCAGATCGGGTAACCTACATTCCTACGGTGCCGCGCTCGGATGTCCCGCGGATCATGCAGCAACACGACGTCGTTGTGTTGCCAAGCTACTTCGAGGGTTCGCCCATCACGCTGTACGAGGCGCTCGCATCGGGTTGCGGGTTGATCCATTCTCATCGATGCGGCCAGACTGTCACGCCTGAAACCGGCATCATGCTCAATGAAGTCAGTACGGATGGTGTTTACGAGGCGATGATGCAGGCCATCGAAGACCGTGAACGCGTCGAGGGGTGGCGGCACGCTGCACCGGTTCTTGCCAGGCGTTACAGCTTTGCCAACTATCGTGACAACATTGCCGGCGTGCTGGATGGCATGGGCCTGAAGGAAGCATAGGCCGCCATCCGCCTCGCGGAACGCCCCAATCAGCCAAGCTTCCCGCGCTCAATTCTCGCCATCATCATCAGGTCGAAGGTGCGCCGGCTTACGGGTTCGCGCTTTACCGTGCCCGTGAGGATTTCACGCCAGGCAGCGGCAAAGCCGTCCAGTGTCGCCCGGATGCGCTTTGTCCTGAGTCCGAACCACATCCCTGCGGCCATCGCCCGGATGAGCTTGAGGGGCATTCCGCCTGCAGGGGCGCGGACGTAGGCAAACAGAACGTCGTTGCGCCTGCCATAGAAATCGGGGCGATAGCTGCGCCGGGCCGGCGGTTGAAGATGATGTAGCGGATCTGATTCGCAGATCACGGTTCTCAGGCCAATGTCGTGCAGCCGAATCGCAAGGTCGGTTTCCTCACCCATATAGAAGAAGGGTTCGTAATATCCGCCGATTTCGGCGACTGGCTGCCTTCGAACGCCATGCGCACAGGCAACGAAATCAAAGAACAGACCATCGATAACCCATTCCTGTCCTTGCTTGACTGCCTCGCCCTGCAGGATGTTCTGGAACGGCATGGCAACGATTCCTACCGTCGGATCTG
Organism: uncultured Novosphingobium sp.; assembly: GCA_964343385.1. Classification (GTDB taxonomy): domain Bacteria; phylum Pseudomonadota; class Alphaproteobacteria; order Sphingomonadales; family Sphingomonadaceae; genus Novosphingobium. Next base: position 28,432 of record CAYFJH010000025.1, read on the forward strand.
CAAAGGCTACCATGGCCTGCTCTAGCGTTCGAGGCGATACGAGCATCGAATCGTCGTCGAGGGGGAACACGATGTCGGTCTGCGCCGCCTGCAGGCCGCGATTGCGCTGGAAGCAGGGCCCGCGCGACACGTCGCTGCGGAGGTAAGTTACGTCGGGATAGGCTGCGCGCACGGCTTCTTGGGTGCCGTCGCTGGAGGCATCGTCGGCGATGATGATATCGACCGGAATGGTCTGGGTGAGCGCGTAGCGGATCGCGTCGAGCACCAGGTCTTTGCGATTGTGGGCGGTAAACAGCACGGTCGCCGTAGCCGGCACTGCGCTTTTTCGGCCATCCGGACCAAGAGCCATCGTTGCGCGAGTAACCATTAGATCACCTGTAAAGCAGTTTGATGAGTTCAGAGGTAACCGGCCGTTCAGGCACGAGCCAGTCGTCAAAAAAGGCCTCTGTCATGAGGCGTCTGCGCGAACCACCGTCAAGCTTGCGCCTGACAGCGCGAAGCAGCGCGTGCGCTGCTGGGCGCAGACAGTGCCTTAGCGTGAAACTTGGCATGTGCAGCGTGCGTCGCCAACCTTCGCTGGCTTCGCTCCAGCCCGCACGCGCACGCGCTGCGGCCTTTATTCGCGCGTGCTCCGCCGGTTGGAGTGCCATGGCTCGGGCTGACATCTGTCCCTCGGCCATGCGAAAGGCGCCAAGCCGCTTGGGCAGCCAGCGCTCCTTCAAGCCATGACGCAACTTGAGGAAAAAGGCGTAGTCCGTGGCTACCCGCAGATCAAAGTCGCTCTCGGGCAGATACTGCGTGCATTCACGGCGCCAGAAGATGCACTCCGAATACATCTGGCGATAGAACAGAACGTGGTCCTTGTAGCTCAAGCCCTTGATCAGCGCGCCGTTGACCAAGGTCCGGCGATCTTCGTCAAAGGCGAAGTCATCCGAAAAGACCAGCTGAAGCGAGGCGTCGGCGCGAAATGCTGCGTCTACTGAGCGTAGCGTGCCGGGCAGCATGATGTCGTCGGCGTTGAGCCAGTGAATGATCTCGCCCTGTGCGAGCCGCAGTCCCTTTTGCAAGGCATCAAGCTGCCCCCGATCCGGCTCGCTAACCACGACGGTGGCAAGCCCCGGAAACGCCTGCGCGATCTTCACGGTTTCGTCAGTGCTGCCTCCATCCATCAGGATCACCTCGAGCCCCGGAAACTCCTGTTTCTGGAGTGATAGAAGCGTCTGGGCGATATAACGGCCAGCGTTGAATGAAGGAATCACCACACTGAAACGCGGCGTTTCTGACTGATTCATGCGTCCGGCTCCCGGCGGGCGAGCATCTTGGCCGCCTTCACGTACTCCGCGAAAAGCGCCTCGCGGCTCCAGTGAGAAAGCGCCCTTTGGCGCGCGGCGGCTCCGAGAGAGGCGCAGGTGGCATCGTCATCGGCCAACTGGCAGATTGCGGCAGCAAGTGCATCGGGGTCGCCGGGCGGCGTGATCAGCCCGCAATTGCTCACCTCCGCTGCAAGGCCGCTCCCTTCCGCCGTCGTCGCGATGACGGGTCGGCCCGAGGCCAGCATATTCGCCAGCTTCGACGGCAAGACCAGATCTGCCGCTCCGGCGATCTGCGGAAGCAGATGCATATTGGCCAGTGCCAGGAGATCGCCCACCCGTTCGATGGGCTGCAGGTCGTGAATCCGAACATTATCCAGTCCCGCGGACAAGGCTTCCAGGTTCGCGCGATTTGGTCCCTCGCCGCAGATCACGAAAACGAGATCCGACCGGTGGAGCAGCCGGCGCGCTGCCTCCACGATGATTTCTATGCCCTGCTTGTTGGCGATATTACCGGAATAGAGTGCAACCTTGCGGTCCCCAAGACCCCACTCGGCACGATAGGCCGCGCCGGCGGGGTCGCCGTTGGCAAAGGCACTGCTCGACCAGTTGCGCAATTCAGCGATTCGTTCCGGCGACACGCCCTTTTCACGCAGTCGGTCAGCCATGCGAAGGCTGATGGTCGAAACCAGGTCGGCTGCTTTCAGCAGGAGATTCTCCAGCCGGCGCGCCAGCCGCGCAGCCATTCCCCGCTGATCGATAAGGCCCGTGGCGAAGGCAGCCTCAACCTCAAAGTCCTGAACGTGTATCCACAGTGGAGCGCCCGTGAGCCGCGCGGCCAACCACCCCACCGGAACTGACAGCAGCGACGGCGCGACTACCAGCACGAAATCCGGACGCTTGCTTGCGGCGCGCAAGATCGGCACGAAGGCTGACGTTGCGAAACTGAAGTGATGAAGGATGCGCCGCCATCCGCTTGGCGTTGCAGGGACGTAGATCGGGCAGCGTAGCACGCTGACACCTCCCTCGCGTCGGCGCTTCCACCCCGTGAAGCCAGGTTGCTTGCGCCAGCCAGGATAATAAGGGTTGGCTGCGACCACTTCGGTGACCATGCCGGTGCGCGCCAGATGTTCGGCTACACCGGTGGTGTATGGGCCGATCCCTACCGGCTCGGGCGCATAATTGAGCCCGAGGATCAGTGCGCGTATCGGCCTGACCGGAGCGATGTCTGCCATTTCTGGCCTCATGCCCGGTTTTCGAGAAACCAGCGGTAGGTAGAGGTGATGCCTTGTTCCAGCGGGATCGACGCCTGCCACCCCATCCCGGCCAGCCGGCTGGTATCCATGAGCTTGCGCGGCGTTCCATCCGGTTTGCTGGCGTCGCGCGTCACCACGCCCGCAAATCCGACTGTTCGGGCAACGAGATCGGCCAGTTCCCCGATGGTCACGTCGCTGCCGAAACTCACGTTGACCGGAGGCGCGTCCGAATAATGTTTGAGCAGGAAAATGCACGCATCCGCCAGATCATCGACGTGCATGAATTCCCGCCGCGGCGTGCCGCTCCCCCAGATCGGGAAACTCTCTGCGCCTGACAGTTTTGCTTCGTGCGCCTTGCGGATCAAGGCGGGCAATACGTGCGAGGAATTAAGGTCGAAATTGTCACCTGGACCATACAGGTTGGTCGGCATCGCGCTGATGTAGTCCGCCCCGTGTTGGCGGCGGTAGGCCTGACACAGCTTGATCCCGGCGATCTTGGCGATCGCGTACCATTCGTTGGTCGGCTCCAACGGGCCGGTAAGCAGCGAATCTTCGCGGATCGGTTGCGGGGCGAACTTGGGGTAAATGCAGGACGAGCCCAGAAACAACAATTTGCGGGTGTTATTGCGAAAGGCCGCCTCTATCAGGTTGGCCTCGATCACAAGGTTATCGTAGAGAAAATCGGCCGGGAAACTGTCGTTGCCCAGAATGCCGCCGACCTTCGCTGCAGCGATAACCACCACGTCTGGTCGTTCCTGTGCCATCCACTGCCGCACTGCAGCTTGATCCAGCAGGTCAAGCTCATTGCGAGCCGCGGTCAGCACTTCGCATTGCTCATTTGCCAACCTGCGCACGATCGCGCTGCCAACCATGCCTCGGTGGCCAGCGACAAAAACTCGCAGGCCGCTCAGGGAAAACAGCAATGATTCGTTCACTTGGCGGATCTCAACTTTTCAATCACCTTCATGAGCCCGTCTCTTAGCAGTTTGCGAAGGCGGCGGCGAGGAAAACCCATTGTAAATGCGTAGTTTTCGGCGGTCAGGCCCATGTCCTCGGCATCGCGCGCCGGGTGAAGGTCAGGACGCGATGCCAATTTCCTAAACAGGTCGGCAAAGCCTGTGCGTTTCTCGACGGGAAGGTGCCAGATCGTCAGATTCCTGTCGTCGGGGCGCAAATTGTTGAATTTGAATGCGGTCCACATCCGGCGGATGAATCGGTTTGCGGTCCCCGCCGGGATACCCTCAAGGGCGTAGATCACGGAAAGAAGATGCGCCTCCTCCAGAGGGGCAGGGCCTTCCGGGTCAAGCACGTCGGGCCAAAGAGTCCTCGCACGCGCAGCAATCCGACGCGTCGCCGCGCTGGTCGCTGCGTAGATCTCGCCGCCGCAGTACGGAATCCAGGATTGGCGAGTGCCGCCGTGGCGAAACGCAAACTCGGCAAGTTGCGCACGGGTAAGGCCATTGATGGGGGTGCCACTCGCGTATTCATCAGCGTCCAAACGGTAGGTCAGCGCTCCGTGCCGGTCGATATCGGCAGCAGTTTCGTCAACCGGACGCAGCCAAACACAATCACAGTCCAGCACGATCAAGGCGCTTTCGAACTCGTTTGACGCCCAGTGGTCCAGAATGTCGAATACGTAAAATTGGTTGCCCCAGCTGCGCACGGACCCTGGTTGCAGGCGCCACGTGATCGGCAATCGGGTGATTTGCACTCCCCAACTTGCGAGCGTTGCCCCAACGTCCATCCCATCAATCACGGGGGGGCTGGCGTTTGTGAAGAATATGTGCCGAGACTCGGGGTTTACTGCCAAGCTTGAGGCAAAAAACGCGACTACGCAGCGCCAATAGACTGCCTGAGTGGCCAAGCGATCAGAGCGGCTTCCCACTTGCGGGAAAAATGTGCCGTCGGCTTCGCCATCGGCCACGAACCATGTGGCGATGGCTGGCCCAAGGTTCGGGCGCGCTATTTCAAAATCGGCACCGGGCATGAAAAGTGCTCCTTTGAAGAGTAGCGGCACAGCGGAATCTGCCCCAACCAGGTCTTCGGGTATTCATGGTCCAACCGGGCACCCCATTTCCCGGCCTGCCGAAATCCATATGCCGAGTGTTAAGGTTCGCAATTTCGGGGGTAGCAGTATGCCGCGCTGCAGCAATCGTCAATCGTCGAGCCATTTGCTGAGGCGCGACAGTCCGATTGATTGATGGCGAACGTCGGCACGAGCCAGATCCCGGGCAGTGCGAAACAATCGTGTGCCGGCCCAGTTCACAAATCCCCCGTCGCCGGAAAGGTTTCGCCCTACGGTCGCATTATCGGTGACGCGGCGGCGAGCGAGAAGCCTCATGCCTACGGCCTTCCATCCACCTGTCGCCAAGGTTGCGGCGACACCGGCACTTTGCCGCGTCTCCATTTCCTGGAGCATGAGATTGGAAAAAAGTTCCACCAGATCAGGCGAGACTTCCCCTGCATCGCAAGGCGCGGGGGGGATTTCAGCTTCCGGGAAATGTCGTTTGACCAGTGCGAGAACGAGCACCGCACCGCGAAGCCAACGCTGTGCGCGTGCGTCACCCCAGAAACGCGCCCAGTCAATCTGCTGGCAGCGCAGCAGATATTCAATGTCCGTCAAGACCAGAGGACCGCAGTCGAGACGATGGTCGTAAACCGCATGGATGATCAGATGTGCGAGCAGATCCTGCGGATGGACATATGCCAGATCGCCGATCTGGATGGCACGTCCACGGATCGCGCGTTCGTCCGCCGTTGGCGCAGCGTGATCCATGCGTCCGTCGACTTCCCACAGGCGCTGGTGCAGTTCGATCGCTACGCCGCCTGGCGAGACCAAGGGAGGCATATGCTTGTCGATCAAAACCGCATTGTCGAGCGAGATCTGCATGTCGCCCCGCTGCTCGTAGCCGTGGGTGCGAAGCAGGTCGAACGCGGCGACAACGGTTTCGGGGGTCAGGAGAAGATCGATGTCGCGCATCGGTCGCAAGGCGGGTTGGGGGTAGGCGTGCCAGGCCAGCCATGCGCCCTTGAGGGCAACCGGCGCGAACCCGGCGTCTTTGAGGAGGGCATTGGTCGCCACCAGTTCACGCCAGATAAGGAGCGAGGATAGCGCCGATTCTCGAAAGGCGTTCTTCCATTCGGCCCGAACTTCGGCCGGAATTGCGTCATTTTCGCGATGCTTGTGGTGAAGGAGCGGCTGGATGCGATGTTCCGCCGCCATGTGCCTTACCTTTGCCCAGCCTTGGCCGGTAACTGCCGGCATCGGCAAAGACGCATCGCCGGAAAACAGGTCGAGCAAGATCGTCCGTAGACGCGCAAGTGAGCTGTCGCCCAAGGCGCCTGCACTCACCGGGTCAGTCTCGCTTCGGCACGGTGAAGCTGCCACTCACCCGCCCGCCGCCTCCTGACGTCGAACCTACGCTTCCCGACCCGCCAGAATTGCGCCCATCGACGCTGGATATGCCACTGGCGAGATCCATCACCAGCCGCCCGCCGTTCAGGGTGTCGCTGCCGCGGGTCAGGACAACGCTGCCAACCATGGTGATGATCCGGCGGTTGAAGTCATAGATGGCGACATCGCCCCGCGCGGTCTCATTGCCGCGTGATACGCGCACCCCGCCTGTCGCGTCGATTCGCTGGATCTTGACGCCGCCGCCATCGGTGTAAGCCACCGTCGTTCGGCCGGCGCGCATCTTGAGGTCACCCTGCGCAATGTCGACGTTGCCCGAAAGTATGACCCGCTTGTTCTTGTCCTGAAGTTCGATCCGGTCAGCCTGGTAGTTAACTGGTGCGCCGCTGTTGAACCCCGCAATGCCCTGCCCGATTGCCAGCGTTGCCGTGCCTCCAATCAGGGCCACTGCAGTCATCGCCATGCTGACAGATGGGCGGACAACGCCGTTGCGCTTGTTCAGGTTCATCGCGTTCATCCCGGTGTCTTAGGACTTTCTTCGCAGAGGGGAAAGTGGCGAGGTTCAGCCCAACAGGTCGCGGATGACCGAAAAAATCGTGGAATTGCGCCTATAGCCGCCGTCCATCGCAAAACGGGCTACGCGGTAAGGCCGTAAAAATCGCGTGCCGCAGTAGATCTGGCTGCGGTTGGCTAGCCGAACCCGCTCAGCGACAAGGCCTTCCACAATTTCCGATGCGCCGGCCGGGCCAACTCGGGCGACCACTGTATCGCGATTCCGCTCGATCGCGTCGATCAGTTCGCTTGTCCAATTTAGCGATTCCCTGACTGCCTGCTCAGATGTTGTCCGTTGAGACTTGCGGAAGCGGTCGCGGAGCGCATCCACTGGTCCTGACTTCTGCAGACTCGTAAGGTGCGAGCCAGAAACATTGCTCCCATGCCGTCGATACAGGATCAGCGGCTCATTGATTATGGAACGCGCATCGAGGATGTCTGCAATTTTGCCGATCCAGATGTCGTGCGGGCTGCTTGGCGACGGAGTGATGAAGTCCAGCATGCAGCGTTGGAGGGCCATGCAGCACCCGGTTAAAAGGGCGAATTCAGAGCCGCCGCCAGACTGGGCAATCTGCTCCAACATCGTGCAAGACGAAGGCCGGAGGGCGCCATCAACCAAATGGGCATCGTGGGTTACGACGAGACTGCCCGTGTTCTGCAGGGCCGCGAGGCAGGTTTCGATCTTATTATCGAGCCAGACGTCATCTTGGTCCGATAAGAATATCACATCGCCAGAACATCGCCTAAGTGTCTTGTAGAAATTTTCATAATATCCAACATTATTTATATTGCGTTCGATTTTGACGCGAATGGAGGATGAATTTGCAAAATTTTCTAATATATTTATAGTCTGATCTGTTGAATCGTCGTCCCCAATGACGATTTCATCGGGCAAAACAGACTGCCGCTCGAAGCTGTCAAGCTGCGCTTGAAGAAATCTTTCGCCATTATAAGTTGCTAATGCGACAGATATCTTTTTGTCGTTCGATTTTGCACTATCAGCGGCAAGCATACTAGTTGATCCTAAATGCACACGTCATTTTGAAAGTTATAAACCGGCAAATGCATGGGTGTACCGTTTGGGGCGCTCCGCAGTTTGTCAGGCATCCGAGTCAGCTTTCCCTGCTCACATGAATCGGTCCCGGACCCGCATTCTCAAGCTGTTCCACAAATTCATGACGGTGATATCGTGGCTGGCCAGTCGCTGGTGCCCAAAGGCTGCCGACAGAAGCACAAGACTTCCGCCAAGCGCGAGGCCGATTGGGGAGTCGAGGCGTACGAGCGGGGCTGCAAATAATGCGCATCCCAGCAACGCGATTGGCATCAGCGAAGCCATTATCGCCTGCCGCAGCGCGCCGGAAAAATATGCGAGGAGATAGCAGTCGGCTGCTACGCGAATAGAGAAAGCAACCGCAGCACCTGGAACACCCCATATCTTCAGGCCAAGATAAAGCACGCCAAAAAATGGAATGACTTCTATTACGTGCGCCAATGCCACAAGTCTCGGGCGACCGCCCGCTTGCAAGAATATAAAAAAGGCAAAGGCGAATGAATTGACGCAGAAGCCGGCAAGCAAGATGCGGCCCGGCACAACTGCATCTAGGGCGAACTCAGGGGAAATCCACAGCGACAAAAAGCTTTGCAAAATCAGGATGGCGCACACCATGGCCGGTGTCATCAATGCACTTAAAATAGACATGCACTGGACCGCCAGCTTTCTTGCTTCCTCCGTAGTTTGCGCTGCTATTCTTGGGAAAAGAGCGTCAGAAACGGCACCTGGCAAAATTAGTGCCCGTTCACCCAGCTGGTAGGGCACCGTATAGTGGCTAACCGCGCTCGCGCTGACCATCGAACCGATCAGAAATCGGTCGAATGCGGTCATAAGTGGGCTAACCAGGCCGGATAGAGCAACCCAGCCTCCGAAGGAAAGCAAGTCCAAAGCCTTTCGCCCGTCGAAGGAGGGGCGTGGATGAGGCAGGATATAGCGGAAAACCTGCCAGCCCATTCCTCCCAGATTGATGAGCCGGGTAGCGAACATTACCGGCAGAACAACCTGCAGGCGAGGCGTTATCCAGATCACAACGGCCAGCGATATAAGCTGCGAACTAACTGCGCTAAATGTGGTGATTGCGTTCAGTGAGGCAAATCTCTCTGCCCCTTGCATCGCACCTCGCAGCACTTGGGTGATCAAGGCAATCGGAATGGCCATTGCCAGCCAAGGGGCCGCGGCCAACATTTCGGGACGCAATTGCGCCGGCACCTTTATCTGCTGGTTGAAGACCCATTCTGCAATTGGGAAAACCGCGATCGCCCCGGCCGCGCCCAAGCCAAGGTTTACCAGCGCCGCGCTCCAGAAGATTGTCGCTCTTTCATCTTTGCGGTCTCCACCTGCGGCCGCGATGCGTTGTGCGACCGCGCGGCTCAAGCCGAGATCCAGAACCCCAAAATAACCCAAGAGCATCGCAAAAATTGCGACAACCCCATAACGGTCTTCGCCTATGGCGTGAATGTATACCGGGACAGTCACAAAGGCCAGCGCCGCAGGTACGAGAGAGGAGAAAAGGTTATATGCGGAGTTTTTAACGAGGCTCACTGCATATTCCACCATTCGGTGCCGCAGCAAATTACACTATGCTTTCGACAGTTATTGGCCAAGATTGGCATGCCTTGTTCCATTTCGTGTCTTGACCGTCGCGCCTGAAGACCTGGCACGCCACATTGCGATGTGCGCATGCGATATCGCATTGCAACGAAAATGGTTTTAGGGCCTATCCGTTAGCTCGTAAACGCTCTTGATGCAGTGAATGTTCTCCGACACACCCATCCCCTGCGTCGCGGATTTAGAAGGTATTTGCATGCAGTTTCGACCGTTGCCTTTGTACGGCGTTTTGGAGATTTGCCCGAGTCGACTGGGCGATTCGCGCGGATATTTTGCTGAGACGTTCCGGCTTGAGAGCTTTAGCAAGTCAGCTGGAATCCATCCGTTCGTACAGGAAAACGAATCGCTGAGCGCGCGGGCCGGGACGGTGCGCGGGTTGCATTTCCAGACCGCGCCGTTCGTCCAAGGCAAGCTCGTGCGTTGCGTTGCCGGTTCGATTTTCGACATTGCCGTGGACTTGCGGCACGATTCGCCACGCTTCGGAGACTGGATCGGTGTGACGCTCTCGGCCGAACAGGGTAATCAGCTCTGGATTCCACCCGGCTTCGCCCACGGTTTCTGCACGCTGGAACCGGACTCTCTCGTATCCTACAAGGTTACGGCCTATTATTCGCCCGAGCACGACAGCGGCCTTGCCTGGAACGATCCCGCAATCGGCATCGACTGGCCCGATGTCGCTGACGCGGAAACCCTTTCGCAAAAGGATCGCGGGCAGCCAGCCCTGGCCGATCTGCCGCCTTATTTCTCGATGGAGGCCTGACCGCGATGCGCGTTATTGTCACCGGTGGGGCCGGCTTCATCGGTTCTGCCCTGGTTCGCCATCTCGTACTCGAAAAGGGCTATCAGGTCCTCAATATCGACGCGCTGACCTATGCGGGCAACCTTGCTTCGCTGACGGCTGTTGACGGGCAGGCAGGATATTCCTTTCTTCACGCCGACATCTGCGACCGCGCGGCCATGGAAACGGCCTTTGCCGCGTTCCGGCCGGACCGGGTCATGCATCTGGCAGCCGAAAGCCACGTTGACCGGTCGATCACGGGTGCGGCGGATTTCGTCCGCACGAACGTGGTCGGCACCTTCACCCTGCTGGAGGTCGCCCGGCATTACTGGAACGGGCTCGACCCTTCGGCGAGGGGGCCATTCCGCTTCCTCCACGTTTCCACTGACGAGGTCTACGGCTCGCTCGGCGACGAAGGGCTGTTTACCGAAACCACGCCCTACGATCCCTCCTCGCCTTATTCTGCATCGAAGGCTTCGTCCGATCACCTCGCCAAGGCGTGGCAGCGGACCTACGGCCTGCCCGTGGTGGTTTCCAACTGTTCGAACAATTACGGGCCGTTCCACTTCCCGGAGAAGCTCATTCCGCTGACCATCCTCAATGCCCTCGCCGGGCGGCCGCTGCCGGTTTACGGCAAGGGGGAGAACGTGCGTGACTGGCTCTATGTCGAAGATCACGGCCGCGCGCTCGACCTGATTGCCGAGGCCGGGCAGCCTGGCGAAACCTACAACGTGGGCGGCCGCAACGAACGCCGGAACATCGATGTCGTGCGCCGGATCTGCGCCGTGCTCGATGAACTGATCCCCACGCAGACCCCGCGCGACGGCCTGATCGAATTCGTCACTGACCGGCCGGGTCACGATGCTCGCTACGCGATCGACGCGACCCGGCTGGAAACCGAACTCGGCTGGCGCGCCCGCGAGGATTTCGACAGCGGTATCGCCAAGACGGTGCGCTGGTACCTTGAAAACGAGTGGTGGTGGGGGCCCTTGCGCGAACGCTACGATGGCGAGCGGCTGGGCCTTGCGGAAGCCACTTCGAAATGAGGATTGCCGTGACCGGCCTGACAGGGCAGGTCGTCCAGAGCCTGGCCGAGCGCGGCCCGTTGGCGGGTCACGAAATCCTTCCGGTGGGACGCCCGGCGCTTGATCTGGCCTCCGGAGATGGCGATGCCATCCGCGCGGCACTGGCCGCCACGCGGCCCGATGCGATCGTTTCGGCCGCTGCCTACACCGCCGTCGACAAGGCCGAATCCGAGCCTGACCTTGCCTTTGCGATCAATGCGACCGGGGCCGGCCACGTTGCCGCTGCCGCAGCGAAGCTTGGCGTGCCCCTGGTGCATCTTTCCACCGACTATGTGTTCGCCGGAAACGGTGTGCGCGCGTGGTACGAGGACGATGCAACCGGTCCGCAAGGGGTTTACGGCGCGAGCAAGCTGGCGGGCGAGGAGGCGGTCCTCGCCGCCTGCGCCAACGCCGCCGTCCTGCGCACGGCATGGGTCTACAGCCCGTTCGGTGCCAACTTCGTCAAGACCATGCTCCGGCTTGCCGAAAGCCGCGACGAAGTCGGCGTGGTCGCCGACCAGACCGGCAATCCGACTTCTGCGCTCGATATCGCCGACGGGGTGCTTGCCGTCGTGGAGAACCTTGCCATCAGCACCGACCCGGTCCTTCGCGGGGTGTTTCACATGACAGGGGCCGGAGAAACGCACTGGGCCGGATTTGCCAAGGCGATCTTCGCCGCGTCTGCGGCAAGGGGCGGGCCTGCTGCGCGTGTCAAGGCCATTGCCGCTGCCGACTATCCGACCCCCGCCGCCCGCCCGGCCAATTCGCGGCTGGACTGTTCCCGGCTGGCCGCGGTGCACAAAATTCGTTTGCCCGAATGGCACTCATCGCTTGCGATCGTCATCGAGCGCCTGGTTGCGCAAGGAAAGGAAGTACAGTGAAGGGCATCATCCTTGCCGGCGGAAGCGGCACGCGGCTCTATCCAATGACCATGGCGGCATCCAAGCAGTTGATGCCGGTCTACGACAAGCCAATGATCTATTATCCGCTCTCGACGCTGATGCTCGCCGGCATCCGCGAGGTGCTGGTCATCACCACGCCCCACGACGCACCGATGTTCCACAACCTGATGAGCGACGGCTCGCAGTGGGGGATGGACATAACCTACGCCGTCCAGCCTGAGCCCAAGGGGCTGGCACAGGCCTATACCATCGGTGCCGAATTCGTGTCCGGCGGGCCGTCCTGCCTGGTGCTGGGCGACAACATCTTCTTCGGTCACGGCCTTCCCGAAACGCTGGGGCGTGCCGCGCAGCGGACCAGCGGGGCGAGCGTCTTTGCCTATCGGGTCGCCGATCCCGAACGCTACGGCGTGGTCGAATTCGACGCCGAGATGCGCGCCCTGTCGATCGAGGAAAAGCCCGTGGCGCCGCGTTCCCACTGGGCCGTCACCGGGCTTTACTTCTACGATGCCGACGTGGTGAACATTGCCGCCAACCTCCAGCCCTCCCCGCGCGGCGAACTGGAGATCACCGACATCAACCGCGTCTATCTGGAGCGGGGCGATCTCAGTGTCGAGGTCATGGGCCGGGGCTATGCCTGGCTCGACACCGGCACGCCCGACAGCCTGCTGGAAGCGGCCGAATTTGTCGCTACGCTGGAGAGGCGGCAGGGCATGAAGATCGCCTGCCCGGAAGAAATTGCCTGGCGCATGGGCTTCATCGACGACGCCGGCCTCGACCTTGTCATCGCCCGCCACGGCAAAAGCGCCTATGGCGGATACCTCAGGGACTTGCGGCGGTAGGGTAGGTCCGGCGCGTGACCAGCCGGCGGCCCGTCAGGGCTTGCCCTGCATCGTCAGGCGGGCCCTGCCCTGCAGAGCGACCGTGCGTTGGTCAAGGTCGGCCTCGATCCTGTTGGCGCTGAATGTACCGCTGGGGACCGCGCCGGCAACACCGCCCGTGCCGGTGACCTGCTGGGTCTTGAGGTCAATGTGCACATTGTCGGTGGTCATCCGGTAGCCGTCGGCGGCGCGGAAATTGACCGGCCCGCGCACATCCAGCGCATTGCGGCGCACATCGTAGGCACCGTCGCGGGCCTTGATCTCCGCCGGGCCGTCGGCAAGCAGGATACGGGCGGCAAGGTCATTCATCTGGACCACCTGAAGCGACGCGGAACGCTGCACTGCGCTGCCGGCCGTCACGGAAAAGGGCCGGCCTCTACCGTCCTCGCCCCGGTACATCGCATTGTCGATGCGCAGTCTTTCGCGCGTGACCGCAACTTTGTTGCGATCGAGCAGGAATGAGATTTCGCCGCGCGGGAACATCGGCGCAATGATCATCACGGCGAGGACCGCGCCGATCCCGGCGGGGAGGGCCTTGGCGAGAAAGGCGATGATGCGGTCGTGCGAGCCGCCGGGGAGGGCGAAATGCTGGCGACGGTCGCGGATCTGGTCGGCCTGTTCGGTCATGGTCCTGCCCGGCAGCGCTTATTCGTGGCTGAAGATATCCTTCTCGGCCCAGCCGGCAAGGTCGAGCCGGGCGCGATGGGGTAGGAAATCGAAGCAGGCCTGGGCCATCGCGGTGCGGTTTTCGCGCGCGAGGCGGTCCACCAGGATAGCGTGCATCGCGTGAAGGTAGCGCACGTCGGAGGCGGCATATTCCTGCTGCGCGTCGCTCAGCACCGGGGCGCCCCAGTCGCTCGACTGCTGCTGCTTGGAGATTTCCTTGCCGAGCAGTTCGCGCACGAGGTCTTTCAGGCCGTGGCGGTCGGTATAGGTGCGGACCAGCTTGCTGGCGATCTTGGTGCAGAACACCGGGGCGGCGGTGACGCCGAGGTAGTGTTCGATGGCGGCAAGGTCGAACCGGGCGAAGTGGTAGAGCTTGATCCGTTCGGGATCGGCCAGCACCGCCTTGAGGTTGGGCGCGGCATAGGCGCTGCCGGTGTTGAATTTCACCAGGTGTTCGTCGCCGCGCCCGTCCGAGATCTGGAGCAGGCACAGCCGGTCACGCGGGGTGATGAGGCCGAGGGTTTCGGTATCGACCGCGACGGGGCCGGGGGCGAGGATGCCTTCGGGAAGGTCTTCCTGGTGGAGAAATACTGCCATGGCCACGGTGCCTAGACGAGGCGGGGGGCACCTGCAAGCCGCGCCCTTGCGCCGTGCGGCGGACGGGGGTTAGAGTCTTTACTACTACCGTGGAAGCGGCGCCGGCCCACTCCCCCGCCCGGCCACCCATCAAGTATACTGTGTGGATGGCCGGGCGGGGGAGTGGGCCGGTGCCGCCTGTTTCAGTGAAACTGAAACAGATTCAAGGCGATGACGATGGACGATATACCCGAAAGCTGGCGCACGGCGCTGGAACCTTTGCTGGCGCTGCCCGAGGCAAAAGGGCTGGGCGAATTCCTGTGCGCCGAGGAGGCGGCGGGCAAGCGGGTCTATCCCCCGCGCGGATTGCGCCTCGCGGCGCTGGCGCTGACCCCGCTGGAACGGGTCAAAGTGGTGATCCTCGGGCAGGACCCCTACCACGGGGCCGGGCAGGCGCACGGGCTGGCGTTTTCAGTGCCCGAGGGGGTGAAAGTGCCGCCGAGTTTGCGCAACATCGGCAAGGAAATTGCCACCGATCTGGGCGTGACGCGCGGTGCCGGGGGCAATCTGGAAGGC